>NZ_OX579588.1:0-725000 GCF_951229915.1 Candidatus Ornithobacterium hominis
TTTATTTTCATAGATTTTTTTTAAGCCTTAAAAAAAATCATAATTCATATCTTTGCATATGTTCCACGTGGAACGTGTAAAAATTTTCATATGTTTTTAAGCGAATACGATGTTATAGTTGTGGGCGGCGGTCATGCGGGTTGCGAAGCGGCAGCGGCGGCGGCAAATTTGGGGGTTTCTACCCTGCTGGTTACCATGAATTTGCAGACGATAGGTCAAATGTCTTGCAATCCTGCGATTGGAGGGATTGCAAAAGGACAAATTGTGCGTGAAATCGATGCTTTGGGTGGGTACACTGGGGTTGTGACAGACGAAACCATGATTCAATTTAAAATGCTTAATCTATCAAAAGGCCCTGCGATGTGGAGCCCACGCGCACAATCTGACCGCATGCGCTTTGCTGAGAAATGGCGACAAATTCTAGAACAAACCGATAATTTAGATTTTTACCAAGAAATGGTTTCAGAACTCTATTTTAATAAAGGTAAAATCGCTGGCGTAGTAACTTCTTTGGGCGTTATAATCAAGGCTAAAAAGGTGATTTTAACTAACGGAACATTCCTTAATGGCTTAATTCATGTAGGATTAAAACAACGTGGTGGCGGACGAATGGGAGAAAAATCTGCAAAAGGAATCACAGAGCAATTAGTGAATTTAGGCTTTGAAAGTGGCAGAATGAAAACAGGAACTCCGCCCCGATTAGACGGGCGTTCGTTAGACTATTCTAAAATGATAGAACAGCCTGGTGATGAAAATCCCAAGAAATTTAGTTACCTCAATACTTCAAATTTAGAAAATCAAACCTCTTGCTGGATGACTTATACCAACGATACTGTTCATGATATTTTAAGAAGTGGGTTTGACCGTTCACCAATGTTTAATGGGACAATAGAAAGCATTGGACCCAGATATTGCCCCTCGATAGAAGATAAAATAAATCGTTTTGCAGAAAGAAATAGACATCAAATTTTTGTAGAACCTGAAGGTGAAAATACAATTGAAATTTATCTCAATGGATTTAGTACTTCTTTGCCAGAAGAAGTTCAAGCGAAGGCTTTACGAGAAATTCCTGGATTAGAAAAAGCTAAAATATTCCGCCCAGGTTATGCAATAGAATACGATTATTTCCCGCCAACGCAGCTGAAACATACTCTTGAGACTAAATTGGTGCAAGGACTTTATTTTGCTGGGCAAATCAATGGAACGACGGGCTATGAAGAAGCGGCTTGCCAAGGTTTGATGGCAGGCATCAATGCTGCATTGGCTGTTAAAAATCAAAAAGAATTAATTTTATCTCGAAATGAGGCTTACATCGGAGTTTTAATCGACGATTTGATTACAAAAGGAACCCAAGAGCCCTACAGAATGTTCACGTCTCGGGCAGAATTTAGAATTATTCTCCGTCAAGACAATGCAGATGAGCGGCTAACGCCAATAGGATATGCTATTGGTTTGGCATCAGAACAGCGGTACAAGAAAATGCTTAGCAAATATGAAAAAGCAAAAGAGTTGATTTCGTTTATTGAAAAAACCTCTATCGACCCTACTGAAATCAATCCTGTTATAGAAGAAAAAAAGGGGTCACCAATTACACAAAAAATGAAAATGCAGCCGATTCTCAGGCGGCCAGAATTAGGAATAAATGACTTTGAAAAAATAAAAGCTTTAAAAAATTATTATAAAGAAAATGAATTAAATGAAGAAGTGAAACAACAGGCAGAAATTCAAATCAAGTATGAGGGCTACATTCAAAAAGAAAAAGAAAACGCAGAGAAATTAAATCGCTTAGAATACGTCAAGATTCCTAACGATTTTGATTTTATGAGCATACAAAGCATCTCGATGGAAGGACGGCAAAAGTTGACTAAAATTCAGCCCAATACGATTGCACAAGCTAGCCGAATTAGTGGAGTTTCTCCTTCAGATATTAGTATTTTATTAGTTCATTTAGGTAGATAGTTTCACGTGGAACATTATTTAAAATTAAAAGATTATTTTAGTTCACAAGAATCGTTTGAGATAGTGAAGAGTGAACTTTATTCGGGTTTATTGGAAACAAATCCTCGAATGAGCAATGAGGAGCTTGAGAAATATTACCAAGGGAAATACATTTCTCACCAAAATCAAAAATCAAATGCTTTTGAAAAAATTTATTCCATAGCTCAAAAATACAATCAAAAACAAAAACTTAAAATACTCAACAAGCATGCTCCTCAGCTCAATTCTGTTTTAGACTACGGGTGTGGGAAGGGAGATTTTGTGCATTTTCTCGCAGAGAATAAAATTAATTCTTATGGATTTGAACCAGGAAAACAAGCGCAAGAAAATTTCCTGAAAAAAAATAAAAAAAATCAATTATTGGATGAAATCACAGGGAAATTTGACGCCATCACGCTGTTTCATGTTTTGGAACATATTCCCGATTTTGAGGAGATTTTTGAAGGCTTAAAAAATAATTTAAATCCTGAGGGAATAATGTTATTAGCACTACCTAATTATAAAAGCTTTGATGCACAATTTTATCAAAATTATTGGGCAGCTTATGACGTGCCACGCCACCAATGGCATTTCTCTCCAGATGCAGTAGAAAATTTTGCTCAGCAATTTGGCATGATTATAGTTAAGAGATACCCGATGCTTTTTGATTCCTTCTACGTCAGTTTAATATCAGAACAGTATAAGAAATCAAGTGCATGGGGGAAAATAAGAGGATTGAGCGTCGGATTTTTTTCTAATATAAAAGCTCTAAAGACGCAAAATTATTCCTCAATTTTGTATGTTTTAAAACTAAATCAATAGAAATATGAATAAAATACATTTACTCGGGCTATCTGCACTACTCACTCTCGGTGCTTGTAATACAGCTAAAGTTGCTAAACAGGCAGAAAAAGACATGAGAGGAGACTGGGAATTGACTAGCGTGACGGCTAATAGCAAAGGATTAACCATAAATAATCTTTTCAATCAAGCTAGTAAAAAATGCTTTGAGGGGAGCTCTTGGCACTTGGTGGCTAATAATAGTTCTGGTTTTTATGAATTAAATCAAACTGAAAATTGCCCTTCTGGTGAAAATAAAATCAGTTGGCATATGACGGAGGAAAACGGAGTCCCTTACTTTTGGTTTAAACAACTTAATGGAGAGAAAGCAAAAAATGTGCGCTCAGGATATAAAATGCGCGTTGTGAGCATCACAGAATCTAATGCAGTATTTTCACAAGAAATTCCTGTAAACGGACAAAAAGAAACCTTATTATTTAACTTTTCAAAAAAATAAAAAACAATGAAAAAAATGAATTTTAAAATTTTACCTTTTTTAGTAGCAATAGCCCTTATATTCTCAGGATGTGATGCGGTGCAAAACACCAATAAATCTCAGCGAGGAGCAACTATTGGTGCCGTAGCGGGTGCAGGATTAGGAGCCCTACTCGGGAAGAATAACCGCGCTCTAGGTGCTATTTTAGGCGGTGCTGTGGGTGGAACGGCTGGAGCCATTATTGGTAAAAAAATGGATAAACAAGCCGAAGAAATAGAACAAGCTATGCCAGGAGCAGAAGTTGTACGTTCGGAGGAAGGAATCCAAGTAATTTTGGATGAAAAATCAGAAGTACGTTTCCAGTATAATAAATCTGATTTGACGGAAGATGCGAAGACTAACCTAAATAAAGTTGTGGAAATATTCCAAGAATATCCAGAAACTAATATTTTGATTGTTGGCCACACCGATAATGTAGGTTCACAGAACTATAATCAACCTTTATCAGAAAAAAGAGCAAAATCGGTAGCTGATTATTTAAATCAAAAAGGAATCAAATCCAGCCGACTGAAAGTTGTAGGTATGGGGAAAGAAGAACCAAGATTCTCTAACGATACCGCTGAGGGAAGAGCTGGGAACAGACGTGTTGAGTTTGCAATTACTGCAAATGAGAAAATGAAAAAAGAAGCTGAATTGGAAGCTCAAAATCAATAAGGCATTAATTTCTGAAGCCTTTTATAAAATTGTAAAATCACCTCGTAAAGAGGTGATTTTTTTATGCAAAAAAAAATGAAAAAATGGTTTATAAAAAATTTTTAAGCCTTTAAAAATTTAAATAAAATTCTTGTGTGAGAGCTTTATAATTTTCGGTATAAAGCCCCCTCTCCTTTTCGATTATTAATACTTCTTCTGAGAATTTCTTGGGTATTTTTGAGAAAGAAAATAAAATCCTTTTGATGGGAGAAAATGGGCTTCCTTGGACTCTGCAAATACGATTTAAATGGAAATTATTTTTCTGAGCAAGATTTAAAATTTTTTCTTCGGCTACTGCTGGTACGATAAGCTGAAAATTTCCTCTAGGTGAAATTATTTTTCTTGTCTTCTCAAATAAATCTTCAAACGGTAAAAATTTTTCTTGCCGTGCAAAATTTCTTTTTCCTGAAGATGAAGAAAATGAATTACTGTAAAAAGGAGGATTAGTTAACACTAAATCATAAAAACAGTTAAAAAAATGGCTTAAATAATTGCAATTTAAAGCAGTTAAACGATTTCCCCAAGGGGAAACTTCAAAATTAAATTTTGTTTCGTTATAAGCTTTTATTTCAATTTCGGCAGCATGAATTTCAGCTTTTTTGAATTTTTGAGCTTGCATTAAGCTAATTACTCCCGTTCCACTCCCAATGTCTAAAATATGCGTGGGAGAGTCTTCTAAAAAAGACCAAGCACCTAGCAATACGCCATCGGTTCCGATTTTGGCAGCCGAGGCGTTTTGCTCTACAGAGAATTGCTTGAATTGAAAGGGTTTATATTTTCTAGAAATCTTTGTTGATATTTTTGTAAACGTTTAGTTGATAAATGACTATTGCACAAAAAACAGCTACAATCATCGCAAAAATAATAAATTCAGTCATTGCTTAATTTTTTTGAAAGTTAAAGAAATTTTTTAAGCAATGAAAGGCAATAAATGATGATTTTTCCTAGTTTTTTTTAAGCCTTAAAAAATTTTAATAAGTGAGAAAAATTCAAGATCATTGTACTATATCTAAAGTGTCTAAAGATAAACGAGTTCTGAGATAAGAACGAATTCTTTTCTCGTCTTCGTTTTTTTCCCTTTGGGCTTTTGCCTTATTGGAATTATCCCATTGAATTAAAAAAGTTGGGATAATATTTTTAGATTTAAAATTTGTTTTGCTAAAATTAGCATAGCCAAAGTTCTTGATGTTAGGGTATTGAGCTCTTAGTTCTTTAGCAACGCTGATGAAGGGAATGCTATCGCTATTTAGTCTCTGAATTTGATGCTGTAGCTCTAGAATGATAGAATCTTTCTTGCGTATTTCTTTTTGATTGTTTAGATAAATGCTACCCATAAAATCTTGACTTTTTTGTCTTAAGAAGTCTTCAGAATAGCCTCCTTGGTGTACAATGAGTTTGGTATTTTGTAAGTGATATTTGGACTTTAAGACTTTATTCCAGTTTTTGATGACTTCTTCTGGTACTCTCTCGGTCAATGTAGAAATGGTGATAAAGCGTAAACTATCTCTGTCGCTCAAGATAGGGTTATTTATATTTAAGAATCCATTTTGGTACATGGGGGAAACCTCTTCTCTTAGAAATTCTTTGACTTTGGCTTTATAAAATTCTTCTTTTATTATATCATAGAAAATAAAGGCACTCGGCAACATTGTAATGACAGAGAGTATAATGATGATGAAATTAGTTTTCCTTGCTTGGGCTGCATTTTGATATTTTGCTAACGGGAATTTATTTAATTTAATGTATAAAAAAGTAGAAATTCCAATAAATACAGAGTTGATGAAAAATAAATATAATGCGTTGAGCCCTGCTCCTATGCCTGTGTAGTCCTTATACCCAATCAAGTCTGAGCCCATAGCAAAACCATAGCCAGCGGTGCAAAGTGGTGGCATCAGCGCAGTAGCAATGGCTACTCCAGCGATAACGTTAGAATTCTTTATTTTACTGCTAAATGCAGCAATGCCAGCCAATCCGCCAGAAATTCCAATCAAAACATCTAGAGAAGTGGGTTCTATGCGGCCAATTAATTGCTCGTTTAAGGTTTTGAGCGGAACGAATAAAAAATAAAGATAGGAAGTGATAAGAGCAATTCCTACCATGATGAAAAAGTTTGTCAATGATTTCTTGAGCGTATCTATATCATTCACCGCAACAGAATAGCCAAGCCCCATGATTGGCCCCATGAGAGGGGAAATTAACATCGCCCCTATGACTACGGCTACCGAATTGGCATTCAACCCAATAGAAGCAACAAAAACAGAAGCCATCAAAATAAAAGCAGGCATACCCTTGAAGCTAATGTTGGCCAAAACTTCTTCTCGAGTTCGAGTTTTATCTACCTGATCTGAAAGATTGAATATCCCTTTGAAAAAATCAAATATAAGTTTTCCAAATGAAGGTTTTTCAGTCTCTATATTTTCTTTGAATGTTGACATAAATTATAAGAAATTATTTTTTTTATTCAGTCTCAAATCATTCACATAAGTTTTCACCTCTTGGGTCTTATTGAGTGGTGTAATCAGCAATCCATTGGCGGTATCTACGACTATATAGTCTTCTAAACCATCGATGACTACTGCTTTATTTTTTTTAGCAAAAATCATGTTCCCTTGGCTATTGTAGAAAAAAACATGCTCACCAAAGGTAACATTTTTTTTATCATCCTTCATGCCTCTTTCATACAAGGCATCCCAGGTTCCTAAATCGCTCCATCCAAAATTAGATTTTATGACTTTCACGTTTTTAGCTTTCTCGAGAATTCCTACATCAATACTAATTTTATGTAGAGTTGGGTAGACTCTTTTAACTTGTTCAAACTCGTCCTCTCTATTCATTTTATCTTCAATCGATAGAAAAGAAGAGTACATATCTGGCAAGAAATTTTTAAAGGCTTTTAAAATAGAAGAAACCTTCCAGATAAAAATTCCAGAATTCCATAGAAAATCACCCGATTGCATAAATTTTTTAGCCATATTTAGATTAGGCTTTTCTGTAAAGGTTTTCACAGATTTTATCTTTTCACCATTTTCGATAAATTGAATGTAACCATAGCCAGTATCAGGGCGTGTTGGGTTAATGCCCAACGTGTAAAGAAAATCATTGGCTTGTGCAGAAGCTAAGCCCAGTTTAGCATCTTTCACAAAATCATCAGTATCTAAAATTAAATGGTCTGACGGGCAGATGAGCAAAGTAGCATTTTCATCCAATTGCTTAATTTTAAATGCTGAGTAGAGAGAGCAAGGAGCAGTATTCATCCCAAACGGCTCGGCGATGATTTGCTTCCTATCAATCGCTGGCAGTTGATCTTGAGTCAAATTTACATAATCCTGATCTGTAATGACAAAGATTTTATCAGAAGACGTAATCTTCAGCAATCGCTCATAGGTTTGTTGAATCAAAGTTTTACCTACGCCCAGCACATCGTGAAATTGCTTAGGACTTTTGGTTGTGCTCATGGGCCAAAACCTACTACCTACGCCACCAGCCATGATTACACAATAAATATTTTGATACTTAATCATCATTATCAATTAATTTCACCAGAGCCAAGCCATCAATTATATAAGACTTACCACTGATTTGTTCGGTGCAAATATATTTTATTTTTCTTTTTTCACCTTTCAAGAACTTTTTGTCTTCCAGAAAAAAGAGAGAGCCTTCTTCTAAATCTTTTAAAAACAAGGCCTCAGGATGCTTTTGATGATGAAAATAACTGACCAAAGGAGCATAAGCATAGAAATTAGCCTTTGGATTTTGAGCAAAATTTAAAAGAATAAGTTGCAAATCTTTAGGGTAAACTTCTAGCGATTGATGAATCAATTTCCCAAAAACAAACTTCCATTCTCTCCCATGGGGCTTTATTTCTTTACCATATTTAGCAAAAGAAAGCAAATGAGCAATTTCATGCGTTAAGGTCAAGAAGAATAAATTTTCATTTAAATCATGATTGACAGAAATTTTATGACAACTCTTTTCTTTTCTATAATCCCCTAATTTTCTTTTTCTTGCAGATTTTATCTCGATGATAACTCGGTGCCCAGCACACCATTTTTCTACCCACTGCTCTGCCCCAATCGGTAAATAATTTGATAAAATATTTTTAACCATGAGTTTAAAGTAAAAAAAATAGCTGAGCACGAAAAAATAAATTAATTTAGCATTATGAAAATATTAGAAAGATTTTTCACTTTTCTTGGTCACTACGTTCAAGTCATGTCAGACGTTTTCAAAAGACCAAAAAACTGGAAGGTTTATAAAAATCTTGTAGTCAGAGAACTATATGATCTTGGCGTGAACTCAGTAGGTTTAGTAGCAATTTTATCTCTATTTATGGGAGCCGTGTTGGCCTTACAACTGTATCAAAACTTCAAAGGAGCAGCATTTCCTGTGCCTGATTCATATGTCGGGTACGCAACAAAAGTCATCATTGTATTAGAATTTTCATCCACGATTATCTGTATTATTTTAGCTGGTAAAGTAGGCTCTTTTATTGCATCCAGTATTGGGACAATGCGGGTTACAGAGCAAATAGATGCATTGGAAGTCATGGGAGTAAATAGCGCCACATTTTTAATTTTACCAAAAATTATTGCAGCCTTGATCTTCTGGCCTATTTTATTGATGTTTTCGATTATCTCAAGCGTTTTAGGCGGCTATTTGGTCGGAATATTCACGGGGCAATGGGCATCGGTAGATTTTGTTGAAGGTTTACAAATGAACTTTGATACATGGTTTTACACCTATAGTTTTATAAAAATGGAAGTTTTTGCATTCATCATAGCCACAATCCCAGCCTACTTCGGCTATACGGTAAAAGGAGGTTCCTTAGAAGTTGGGAGAGCCAGCACCACCGCTGTGGTTTGGACATGCATAGTTTTAATTATTTCTAATCTAATCTTAACACAAATGCTGCTATGATAGAAGTAAAAAATTTAAAAAAATCATTCGGAGACAAAGAAGTCTTAAAAGGAATAGACACTGTATTTGAAAGTGGGAAAACGAGTTTAATCATTGGCTCTAGTGGCGCTGGGAAAACAGTGTTTTTCAAATGTTTGCTAGGTTTGTTTGAACCTACAAGTGGAGAAATTATTTTTGAAGGCTTAGAAAATAATAGCAAAAATGCGGATGCCGACCGAGAACGACGAGAACAAATCGGTACCGTTTTCCAATACAGCGCTTTATTTGACTTTCTAAACGTGGAGCAGAACGTTCAATTCCCACTTGATATGTTTACAAAAATGAGCACATCAGAAAAAAAAGATCGCGTACACCAAGCCCTCACGCGAGTGAATATAGAGGAAGATGCTTTCAAGAAAAAACCATCTGAAATTTCAGGTGGAATGCAAAAAAGAGTTGCCATCGCCCGAGCCATTGTCAACAGCCCCAAATACCTATTTTGTGACGAGCCTAACTCTGGGCTCGACCCAGAAACAGCCATCGTTATCGATAATCTGATTAGCGAAATCACTCACGAGAACAACATCACAACCGTCATCAACTCACATGATATGAATTCGGTAATAGAAATTGGTGAGAAAATCGTTTTTTTAAAAGATGGCCTGAAAGCTTGGGAAGGCACCAATGAAGAAATTGTATTTACAGACCACGAAGATGTTTCAGAATTTGTGTACAGTTCAAATCTTATGCAACACGTAAGAACTGCAATGCAAAAAGAGGAAAAAAAATAAAAAAATTTTAAGCCTTATAATAAATTTATTATAAATTTGACTCTATGAAAAAAATAACTCTATTACTACTATTGGTATTTACCACTGCAGCACATGCACAAATCGGTGTAAAAGCAGGTTTAACCTTCAATAATGACGAAGGAATATTTAAATCAGTGAATACGGCTTATCAACAGAAAGGGAAAAATAATGTAGGATACCACATAGGCGTTTTCAAAGAATTTAAATTAGCTGGATTTTTTGTGGAACCTGAAATCCTGTACGTAACTTATAAAAATAAATATTTAGCTGAAACAAATGAATCTTTTGATGTACGCTATCAAAGAGTTGACATACCAGTAAGCGTTGGGACAACTTTTGCAAAACTATTTAAACTACAAGCCGGCCCCGTTTTATCTTATTATTTCAAAGACAACATCGACTGGAAAAATGTTTCAGACATCAAAAAAGATGACTTCTCCATAGGTTTACAGCTGGGTGCAGGCGTAGAGTTTCATAAATTTCATGTAGACTTACGCTATGACTTCCCATTGAGTGATAGGCAAACGGACTTTGTGAAAAACCAAAATTTAAAATTCCAAACCAAGAATACCCCAAAGTTATTTCACGTGAGTGTAGGTTATGAATTTTAAAATTTAAATAAATTATAAAAGAAAAGATAAATCGTCAAGAGTACATAAACCTTGGCGATTTTTTTTAAGGCTTTAAAAAAAATACTGGAATAAAGAAAAAAAGAAGATTTTTGAAATAATTTTTATTCTTTCAATGATACTCTTTACTCAAAAAAAATTATTTTTGCAGTTTACAACCAAATTTTATGGCAACAAAAAACACTAAAAAAGAACATAAATACGCTACGGAAGAAGCTTTTGAATCACTAGAGCAAACAGCACAAAGCAGTGAAAATTTTTTAGAAAAAAATGCTAAGATTTTAGCCATTGTTTTTGGAGCATTAATTTTAGCTGCAGTTGGTTACTTTGCCTATCTCAAATTTTATGTAGACCCAAGAAATGAAGAAGCACAGAATGAGATCGTGACAGCAGACACCATGTTTGAGCAAGACAGCATGCAACTAGCCTTGAACGGAAGCCCAGGAGCTTATATGGGGTACAATCAAATTTTAAATGAATACAAGGGCACAGATTTAGCCAAAATAGCGGAATACAAAGCAGGAATAGCTAATTACCAGCTAGGGAATTACCAAGAAGCTTTAGAAAATTTTAAAAACTTCAATACTTCAGAAGTAGCACTCAAAGCAGTAAAAGAAGGAGCAACGGGTGATACCTACGTGCAATTAGGCAAAAAAGATGAAGCTTTAGCCGCTTATGAAAAAGCAATAAGGGCTTCAGATCTGCAAGTTTTAGAAAGAATTTATACTAAGAAATATGCCATATTGGCCCACGAAATAGGAGCAAATGATAAGGCATATGGGAAGATAAAAGAATATTTAGAAAAATACAATGATGCGCCAGATAATGAATTAGATCGTTTGGCAGCATTATTTGAGTCAGCTCAGAAATAAATGGCAACAACCAATTTATCACAATACGACAAAGGGAAAGTAGCCAATGCCAAACCCTATAAGTTTGGCATTGTTGTTTCCCAATGGAATAAACACATTACCCACGCTCTGCAAAAGGGCGCTGTGGATACATTGATTGATTTAGGTGCAGAAATAGATAATATCATGATAGTGGAAGTCCCTGGCAGTTTTGAGCTGATTTATGGAGCAAAAGTCATTGCAGAAGAATGCGATGCCGTTATTGTGATTGGTTGTGTCATCAGAGGAGAAACCGCTCATTTCGACTACGTATGCCAAGGCGTTACACAAGGAATCAAAGACCTGAATGTTCAACAGAATACACCCGTAATTTTTTGTGTATTGACAGATGAAAATGAGCAGCAATCCTTATCTCGTTCTGGCGGAGAACATGGAAACAAAGGCGTAGAAGCAGCTGTGGTGGCAATACATATGGCGGTTCTTAAAAATAAATTAATCCGTTAAATTTTTTTATGAAAATTTTTGCTTACACAGATGGCTCCTCGCGAGGAAACCCTGGCCGCGGAGGCTATGGTGTAGTACTAATTGCACCTGAGAAAAGAGTGAAGAAAGAATTTTCAATGGGTTTTAGAAAAACCACCAATAATAGGATGGAATTACTGGCAGCGATTGTAGCCTTAGAAAAATTAAAAGCTCCACAGCAGGATATTACCATCTTTACGGACTCCAAATATGTATGTAATGCAGTCAATAAAAGATGGGTTTTTAACTGGGAAAAAACAGGCTACAAAAGCAAGAAAAACCCTGATTTATGGCAAAGATTTCTGAGGAATTTTCGTAAACATCAAGTCAAAATGGAATGGGTTAAAGGACACGCTGGCTACCATTGGAATGAATTAGCTGACCAATTGGCTACTCAAGCTGCTGATGCCAAAGACCTGAAAATAGACTTGGGCTACGAAAGACAAGAGAACTTTAATTTTTAACTTACTTCAAGCTTACTCATTATTTTTATTCATTTGGTATTCAATACAATATATTAAATTTCAGTATTTTGAGTAACTTTTTTATAATTAATTCACTACAGGTGCATCCATTCTACAATCTGTTTTCTCTGATATATTGAATTTTATAATTAAACATTTCAGCCATTTTTGCAGCTCTCCATTTAGCTTCATCTGCAATTTCACCTGCAAAAAGTGAATCCATATTAGCATTGAATATTTCTACCCAACGTTCAAAATGATGTTTTTGCACATCCATCGTGGCATGCGGGGCAAATGGACTCCCGTAGTATGAATGATTATCTAGCAAAACAGTTTCCCAAAAAGCATACATTTTTTCTAAATGTTCTGCCCATCTATCCTGTATCAATCCGTTGAAAATAGGACCAAGCAGCTCATCCTTTCGGATTTTCCCGTAGAAGGAATCAACCATTTGTTTCACATCTTCTATATCTTGAATATCTTTCATGCTATGGAATTTATACAAATTTAGAATGATTTTAATTAATTATTTATGATTAAAGTAAATTAAATGAAAATCAATTATTTATTAAAAATTTTAAAAGCCTTAAAAAAATTCTATATACAAGCAATTTTTTCAACTCTATTTTGGTGTCTTCCTCCTTCGAATTTTGTACCCAAAAAAGCTTCAACAATGGCAAAAGCATCACTTTTTTCAATAAAACGAGCTGGCAATACCAAAATATTTGCATCATTGTGTTGACGCGCTAATTTTGCCAATTCAGTTTCCCAGCAAATCGCCGCTCTAATGCTCTGATGCTTATTAGCGGCCATCGCAATTCCATTGCCAGAACCACAGAGCAAAATCCCTAAGTCAGCATCTCCTTTTTCCACAGCATCAGCAGTAGGGTGAGCGAAATCGGGGTAATCAACACTTGCGGTGGAAAAAGTTCCAAAATCCTCTGTTTCAAAACCTTTTATTGTTAATAAGTCTTTAATTTCTTCCTTTAGTTCAAAACCTGCGTGGTCTGCACCGATGGCTATTTTCATCATAATCTTAGTTTTTAACATGCTTATTTCGTAAAATTAATTTAAATAATTAAAATTCAAATACTTATTAATAAAAATTCAATGTTAATATAATTTTAATTAAACTTAAAAAATTCTCATAAATTCATTTGATTTATTTAAAAAATTTACCAATACAAAACTAGCAATGAATTACGCAAGAAAAGTTTTCAGTTGATTTAAAAATTTATAAACCTTTTTTTAATACTTTTTCTTTCTTTAATTTATAAAGAAATTTTGATAACTTCTTCGATTGTTGAAATGTTGATAACCTCTTTTATTACCTCATTCCAAGATACTTAAAATTTTATAAGGCTTTTAAAAATTTTTGAATAAAATATTTCGCCCATTAGTTTTAAACATCTTCACAGCGCAATTATATTCATTACTTTCTTTTTAAAATTTTTTAAAATCAAATAAATAATAAATATAGATGTGAATAAACTCCTTATTCTAAAGCTGAATAATTTCATTTGAAAAGAAGTTCAATTTTTGTAGCCTTTTGGTTATATTTGTTGAACAATATAAAAGTTTATGAAAACACTTAACGATTTTAATTTTAAAGATAAAAAAGTTTTGATTCGTGTAGACTTCAATGTTCCGCAAGATAAGGACTTAAAAGTAACGGATACAACGAGAATTGAATCAGCTAAACCTACGATTTTAAAGGTTTTGGAAGACGGCGGAAGTGTAATTCTAATGACACATTTGGGGCGCCCAAAAGGTAAAAAGGTAGGAGAAATGTCTTTGAAGCATATAGCAGATAAAGTCTCTGATGTGATTGGCGTTGTGGTAGAGGTGGCTGATGACGTTGTGGGTGAAGATGCTAAAGAAAAAGCTAAAAACTTGAAACCAGGGGGTGTTTTAATGCTAGAAAATTTAAGATTCAGAGAAGAAGAAGAGCAAGGTGAAGAGAATTTTGCTAAGCAATTGGCGGAATTGGGCGATTTCTACATCAATGATGCCTTTGGTACGGCTCACCGTGAACACGCTTCTACAGCTGTTATTGCTAAATATTTTAAAGATAAGTGCTTTGGCTACTTGATGCAAAAAGAGCTGGAAGCGATAGATAAAGTATTGAAAAACAGTGACTCACCAGTTACTGCGATTTTGGGTGGAGCTAAGGTTTCTTCTAAAATTACAGTGATAGATAATATTTTACCAGCGGTGGATAACTTGATCATCGGTGGAGGGATGGCTTACACTTTTATAAAAGCACAGGGTGGTAATATTGGAAATTCTATTGTGGAAGAGGATAAAACGGATTTGGCACTTAAAATTTTGAAAAAGGCAGAAGAGGAAAACGTAAAAGTTTATTTGCCGATAGATATTGTAGTTGCCGATGATTTTAATAATGGTGCAGACTCTAAAGTAGTAAAAGCCAATGAAATACCAGATGGATGGCAGGGGTTGGATGTTGGGCCAGAGACATTGGAGAAATTATCTAAAGTTATAGAAGAATCAAAAACAATTCTTTGGAACGGGCCAGTAGGTGTCTTTGAATTTGAAAATTTTGCTAAAGGAACTAAAGCAATCGCTGATGCGATAGAAAATGCAACTAAAAATGGTGCTTTCTCTCTTGTGGGTGGTGGTGATTCTGTAGCTGCTGTGAAGCAATTTAACTATGAAGATAAGGTAAGTTACGTCTCCACAGGTGGTGGCGCTATGCTAGAAAGTTTAGAGGGTAAAAAACTACCTGGTGTTGCTGCAATGGAAAATTAAATTTTATTATTAAGCCTTTAAAAAAAATATAGGAAAAGCTCAGATGTAAAAAATCTGAGCTTTTTTTATTAAAATTTAAAAATAAAAAAACCGATTCAATAAATTAAATTGAATCGGTGTAGAAAAGTGGTACCTCCAGGAATCGAACCAGGGACACAAGGATTTTCAGTCCTTTGCTCTACCAACTGAGCTAAGGTACCCTTTTACTTTGGATGGCAAATATAAGAATTTTTTTATAAAAACTAAATTATTATCTATTTTTTTCTAAATTATCGTTAGCTGACTGAAATTTATAAATAATGAATGCAGTCAAAAATCCGCATACTGATGCTCCAATGCCTAGCCAGTTTAAGTCATTTTCTTTGGAAAACAATGGTTTATCAAAACTTAGGGTTATTATAAAAAAAATCAATGAGGCTAGGAAAAACAAACTTACAAAAAAACTAAATTTCTTCATTTTACAGTTTTTCTATTAGTAAACTCAAATTTGTAGTGAAAAGTTTGATAGAAATCGCTAATAGAATGATTCCAAATATTTTTTGCATCACGCTAATGATGCCAGAACCTAGAAAGTTGGTAATGAGATTGGCGAATTTAAGAATTAAATAGACAAAAATCATATTGACAATGATGCCTATAATGATGTTCTCTACCTGGTAGGCGGCTCGTAAAGATAAAACTGTGGTGAGTGAACCTGCACCAGCAATCAAAGGAAATGCTATAGGGACGATAGATACTGTTTTGGGTTCTGTATATTTATTGATTTCAATGCCTAAAATCATCTCTAAAGCTAGTGTAAAAAGTACAATGGAACCTGCAACGGCAAAAGTTGATGAATCTAAACCAAATAAAAGTAAAATTCTCTCACCCAAGAATAGAAAGAGAATGAGCATAAAAGTGGCGACTAAGGTTGCTTTTTCAGATTGAATATGCCCTCCAGCTTTTTCTCGCAGACTTACAATGAGAGGAATGCTCCCTATGATGTCTATCACAGCAAATAAAACCAATGATACGGATATAATTTGGTCAAAATCAAAATTCATTACTTTTAATTTTTTTTAATTTAGACTTGCAAAAATATAATCTTTGCAACAATTGAGAAAATTAAAAGTTTATCTTAATGATTCCATAACAAGAAAGTGCAAATCTTTTTTCAATTCAGCCAGTTTTAGTGAAGAAGTAGAGCCTGCATAGCGGTACAAATCAATTTTATTTTTTAAGCCTTTGAAAATTTGATTCACTTCTATTTTTTGAATTTTATCTTCTTGAGCCAAATACGCTGATATTTCGTTTAAAATAGCTTCCGCTTTTTGTACTGATTTTTCAGAATTATTATCCTTCACATATGTATCAAAGATTTTCAATTCTTCTTTGATATAAGCTCTTTTATCTTCTTTTTTTTCGATTTTTTTGCTTTTTATTAGCAAAAAACATAGGAAAGCAAACATTAAAACTCCGCTAGGGATAAGCCAATAGTACCAATAATTTTTTAAATTATTCTGAATTTTAGACAAATCTTCTTTTCTAATTTCAGGGATTTTAATATTTAGAATACTATCTTTTTCAACTGCGTGAGCATTAGAATTTTCATTCATTAAATCTTCAGAATTGATTTGATTTACAGAATATTTATTAATTTCATCTTCATTAGCTTTCGGCATTTGAGGTTTTGCTGCCCCCTCCACCACTAAGTCAATGGGTTCAGAATTAATAGTTTCATAAGATTGATTTTCTAAATTAAAATAAGAAAATGAAATGGAAGGAATGGTATATTCTCCTCCATACTGAGGAACAATTAGATAGGTATAAACTAATTTTCCTTTTTCACCCGATGTTGTAGATTGAAATTTCTGATGGCGTGTAGGCTTATAAACTTCTAAATCTTTGCTTAAATTTAATTCTGGCATTTGTAGCATAGATAGATTTCCTTCACCAATGACTTCTATTTCAAATTGCAAAGATTCGTTGGTTTTTATAAACTTTTTGTCAGCAAACGTATTAATTTTAAATTTCCCTATTGCACCAGTAAAGTTTTTGGGTGAATTTTCTGGTAACTGCTTTACTTTTATTTTCACAGGATCAGAGCTCACATCTACCAATTTCTCATCTAGAAAACCAACTGGGATGGCCAATGTCACTTCAAAAGATGGAATAATTAATTCCCCAACTTTTTGAGCAATGAGCTGAAATTGACCGACTTCTTCAGATACATAAGTACGATTACCCACAGTTTCTTGGTTAAAATCTCGCTGTGTATAATTAGAAATTTTTTTCACCTGGAAATCATTTAGCCCTGGCGTTTTAAGTTCAGTTCTTCGACGTAGTGCATCGTAAGAAAAAGCATATAATTTCACGGTAGCAATCACAGGTTGATTGATGTAGACTGATTGGTTTGATAGCTCTACAGCCAAGAATATACTTTGGTTTTGTTGGCTGGGATTGTTGATTTTTTTTGATTTTTGAACTTCAATATTCAGCTCATTGCTACGGTAAATTTTCCCGTTGATTTCAACCTTCACAGGTGGGATATAAATGTTTCCTTCTTGCTCAGCCCTGAGCACAAGCGTTTCAATTTTCTGAAAGATAGTTTCACCATTTCTATTCACAAAATTTGTCTGCTTGCTATTGCCTAGAAACCGCGTTTTCTCTACATTGGGCCACTCTAAATGTCCTAAATCAAAATTTTGCTGAGCACTGATAGTAAAATTAATTTCCACAATATCACCCACATTTACCATTTTTTTACTAGGCTGCACCTCAATTCGAATTTGAGCCTGTAGTAAAGAAATTTGTAAACCAAAAATTAATACTATGTAAAAATACTTTTTCAAATCAATTACCAATCTTTTTCATTTCTTTTAGCCTCAGCCCTTGTTTTACCACGCAAGAGGCGCTGTTGAATTTCTTTCTCCCTTTGTTGCAAAGCTTTCAAAATATGATTGTAGTTAGATTTTTCTCTACCCGAATCATCATTTGCATTTCTTTGCGACTGATTTTCATCTCTGTTCAATTGTTCATTACTACTCCCTTCACCTTTTTCTCCTTTGTTGATTCCATCTTGTTGATTGCTCTCACTTGGATTTTCTTGCTCGGGTTGTTGATTTTTTTGCTCAGAATTATTTTTTTTGTCTTCTTTTTTTTGATTTTGTTCTTTTTGATCCAATAAATTTTTTAAAGCCTTTAATTTTTTATTAGAAGGGAATTTTTCTAAACCTTTTTCTAAATGATATATAGCTGTTTTGCTTTGATTTTTTAAGTAAAATTCAGCACTTTCATTAAAGTAATCATTAGCATCTTGTGCAAATGAATTTACAGTGTAAATTAGTAATAGAAATGTAATAAAAAAACCTCTCATTTGATGGAATCCAGTAGTGTTATTTCTTTTAATTTAGTCATAAAATCCTGAAAATGATTTAGCGTAGAATCTTTTTCTAAACCTTTTTGCATAATTTCTAAAGCCTTAGAAAATTCAAAATTTTGTGTAGCCTCATCAGCTTCAGTTTTTACTTTTAGGGCAAAATCTGAAGGCTCAGGTTTGTTTTCTTTATTTTTATTCTCTTGTTTTTCCTTTAAGTTTAGCAATTTTTTTGCCAGTGCAAAATTATAGCGTGTTTCATTATCTTTTGGGTTTTGCAATAGCGAATTTTTATAAGCTTTTTCAGCTTCTTTATATTTTTTTAACCTCATAAAGGTATTACCTAAATTATGGAAAATACGTGCTTTCTGCTGAGCTGACTGAGCATTTTGAGCAGCTCGTTCAAAATAAGGCTGAGCTTTAGAAAATAAATTTTGCTCATACAATAGATTGCCCATATTGTAATTAGCCTTTACCGAAGAAGGGCGTAAAGTCAAAGCTTTTGCATACTTAGCCTGAGCCAGTTCCCATTTTTGTTGAGAGAAAAATTCATTCCCTTCAGCAATTAATTCTTTTTCTTCCAAGGATTGACTAAAAAGAAAAGAGCTTAGTAATAAATAAATGGGGAAAAAATAAAAATTTATACCTCTCAAAATATTTTAAGTTCAACTAACACAAATATAATACATTAGAATTTCAGCTTGAGTTTATCTGATGTTAAAGTATATATAAATATAAATAAAATTGCAATGCCCAAAAACCATTGAAATTGTTGCTTTTTGTTGTAGATGAAATATTGGTTGCTTTGAGTTTTTTCTAAATTATTAATTTCTGATTTTAAATCATTTACACTTTTATCTATATTTTCTAACTTCAGGTATTTACCACCAGTTTTTTCTGCAATGAAACGCAATTTGGTTTCATGAAAACTTGTTAAAACCATATTTCCATTTTTATCTTCTTTATAATAGAAATCACCGTAGTCATCTCTCAGCGGGATAGGAACGGCATTGCTAGAGCCTACCCCTACGCTGAAGATTTGAATTTTATTTTCTTTAGCTAATTTGGTGGCTGCTTCTACTTCGGGTTCGTGGTCTTCCCCATCACTAATTAAGATAATAGCTTTACTGGTGTTGGGAGAAGTGTCAAAAATTTCTATACTTTTTTTTAAGGCTTTAGAAAAATCAGTACCTTGATTCCAAATCAGTTGGGTAGAAAAACCTTCAATGTAGTTATTTAAAGCATTATAATCTGAAGTCAAAGGTGAAACATTATAAGCTCCACCAGCAAAAATAACTAAACCAACTTTGTCTCCGCCCAATTTATCTAAATAAGTAGTGATAAACTTTTTTGATTTTTCTAAGCGGCTCGGGGCTATATCTTGCGCATTCATGCTGGTAGATAAATCTAAAGCAATGACTAAGCTGATGCCTTCTCTTTTTATTTCTTGTTCTTCTTTGCCCCACATGGGGCCCATCATTGCCAAAATGGCGAAAATCAGAGAAAGAAATAAAAAAATATATTTAAGCCTCGGTAAATTTGTTTCTTTTCCTTCAAAAATTTGATTTCTCAGGCGAGTATCTGCAAAAGATTGCAAAGCTTTTTTTTGCCAATGGATTAATCGGTAAAAAAAATAAGATAAAATTATAATTCCAATAAATAACAGTGCATACATTGGTTTTTCCCACGCCATAGCCATCATTAGTTTATAGATTTAAAAAAATAAGTTCGAGAAAAAATTTCTATAAATAATAAGATAATCGCCCAAATCAAAAAAGTGCGAAAATGCTCAGTGTAGTTATAATATTTTATCTCATTGATTTCTGTTTTTTCCAATTGATTAATTTCATTATAAATTGATTCTAATTTTTGATTGTCTGTCGCCCGAAAGTAAGCCCCGTTAGTTTCCTGAGCAATGTATTGCAGCAAACTTTCATCTAATTGAAAAAGTGACTGAGGCCAGTCTTCGTAGCCCAATGGTAGCGGGATGTAACCTTTTGTTCCAATGCCAATGGTGTAAACCTTTATGTTTTTATCCTTGGCTATTTTTGCAGCGTTTTCTGGGCTAATGTAAATTTGAGTATTCCCATATTCTACTGGGCTTTCTCCACCATCTGTTATCAGCAAGACGACTTTACTTTTTGCCTTACTATGCTCTAGGTGATTGATAGCAGTAGCCAAGCCAAGGCCAATGGCTGTGCCAGGTTCTAGCTCTTCCAATTGCAAATTGAGCAATTGATGAGTCAACACACCCCTATCGGAAGTTAAAGGAACTTTTGTTACCGCCTCGCCTGAGTAAACGACTAAGCCTATTCGGTCGCTGATTCTTTGATTTACAAAAGTTGTTGCTACATTTTGTAAAGCTGCAATTCGGTTGGGTTTTAAATCACGTGCCAGCATACTTAGCGATAAATCTACCACCATCATAATGTCTACACCTTCAGTTGATTTCACTTGCGTACTGATGTCTACTTTTCGAGGGCGAGCAAAAGCAATTACCATGAGTGCTAATGCCAACATACGTAAGCTAAATAAAAAAGAATCAACGTGCTTTAAGTAGCTAGAGGTTTGCTGAAAACTTTTGAGTGAAGGCATTTTCACAGCATTAGTTAGTCGATTTTTATTAGCCAGTCGGTAAAAAATAAACAACGGGATGCTTAATAAAAGTAATAAAAACCACGGCTGGGCAAACTCAAAGCTTTGCATAAATCTTTTTATTAAATTAAATATGATCTGGTACTTTTTCTTCTACAATCGGGCGAGTATGATGAATGATTTTTTCAATCCACTCTCGGTAATTTTCACTTTTCTCTATTTCAATTGATTTTTTAGCAAACTTTACCTGATCTGCATCAGCCAAAAATTGTTTTAATTTTTCACTTTCCTCTTGGCTTATTAATTCTTGATAAAACATATACGCTGGTAAATCTTCTTTGAGCAAAGCCAAAGCTTCAAATTCATAGCGACGTGCAAAATACTGGCGAATGATGAAAGATAAATCAGAATAATAGGCATAAAAATTTTCATTCCTCAAATATTGTTGCTGGTCTAATTTATCTAAAGCAAGCATAGCTTCCTCATACGGAGACAAAATAATATTATCGTTGTATCTTTTTCTTCTCAACTCTCGCAAATATAAAATGATAACGAGAAGAATGACTAGAAATATAATTCCGCCAAAGACCATATACCACAGGTATTTTTTATTTTTCTCCCACCACGTGATATTTTCATCAAAAATAGGCTTGATGGGGTAAATTTGCTGATGAATGGTATCTACTGGAATATCAATAATTTCTAAATATTGTGTTTCCGAATAAATTGTATCACCATTGATGGCAATTGGCAAGGAATTTACAATAAATTTTCCAGAGTCAAATCCTGTGAGCGTTAGCCGATGAATAAGATTAAGATTATTACCACGCTGTAGCGTGTCTGTATCTGTTTTGGTGATGAGTAAATAATCATTGAGAGAATCGCCTACCTGTGGTAAATTCACTTGATGGCGAGCATCTGTGGTGATGGTGATAGCCAAACTAGCCGTATCACCTATCAGAATTTGTTGTGGCTCTAGCTGCGTTTGAATTTGAGCTTGAAGCAATCCGAGAGAGAAGCCCAAAAAAAATAAAGCCTTAAAAAATTTTACCAAAAAATTCATCATGTGGTGTGGTGATGTTTAAAATAATGTAACAATTTTTTGATATAATCATCATCGGTTTTGATAGAAAGAGAATCCGCACCAGCTGTATTAAAATTATTTTTAAACTGAATTCTTACTTTTTCATAAAAAACTTTATGTTGGTTTCTCACACTTTTGGAGCTGGTATTCACAATTTGCAAGACTCCCGTTTCTACATCTCTGAACTGAACGATGCCAATATCAGGCAAAATTTCTTCCTTTTCATCATACACGCGAATACCAGTAATATCATGTTGGCGAGCAGCTGCATTTAGACTTTTAGCATAATTATTTTCGGTAAAATCAGAAAGAATAAACACAATACTTTTTCTTTTTTGCGTTTGGAGCAAAAATTTTAAAGCCTTATTTAAATTGGTTTGAGCATTTTTAGGCTCAAATTCTATCAATTCCCGAATGATTCTCAAAGCATGAAAACGACCTTTTGCTGGAGGTAAAAACAATTCCACTTCATCAGAAAACAAAATTAAACCCACCTTATCATTATTTGCCAAGGCAGAGAAAGCTAAACTTGCGCAAATCTCTGCTACGGTTTCTTTTTTTAATTGCTTACGCGTTCCAAAATTTTGGCTGGCGCTGATGTCAACCAGCAATATTAGAGATAATTCCCTTTCTTCTTCAAAAGTTTTAACATAAGGTTGAGAATATTGTGCTGTTTTATTCCAATCAATACTACGTACATCATCGCCTATAGCGTAAGGCCGAACTTCAGAAAAAGTCATGCCTCTTCCTTTAAACGAACTATGGTATTCGCCCAAAAACAAATTATTGGTTCGTCGTTTCGTCTTAATTTCAATTTGGCGAACTTTTTTAAGCAATTCCTTGGTATCCATTTTTCAGGAGATTTATAACTGGATTTCGAGTTTAAGGCAGAGCGACACGCTGTGTAATTTTATCAATAATCATATCTGTCGTCACATTTTCAGCCTCAGCTTCGTAGGTAATTCCAATTCTATGGCGTAGAACCTCTTTTATCACTGCACGCACATCTTCAGGAATCACAAAACCTCTACGCTGTAGAAAAGCTTGAGCCCGTGCCGCTTTTGCTAAATTGATGCTTCCCCGTGGCGAAGTCCCAAACCGAATGAAATCACTCAAATCAGGTAACTGAAAATCTTTGGGATAGCGAGTCGCAGCAACGATATCCAGAATATATTGTTCAATTTTTTCATCCATGTAAATTTCTTTCACCAAAGTACGCGCAGCCAAAATCTTCCCTGAATCGATGATGGCATTCATCCGAGGGAAACTCTCATTGATGCTATTGCGCATAATTTGCCGTTCAGCCTCATAGTTGGGGTAAGAAATTACAGCTTTGAGCATAAACCGATCCATTTGTGCCTCTGGCAGCGGATATGTACCCTCTTGGTCCACAGGATTTTGCGTTGCCATTACAAGGAATGGCTCTACCAATCGGTAAGACTCATCACCTATTGTAACTTGTTTTTCTTGCATTGCCTCCAGTAGAGCCGATTGTACTTTAGCTGGAGCCCGGTTAATTTCATCAGCCAGTAGAAAATTAGTAAAAATAGGACCTTTCTTGATTTGGAAATCATTTTCTTTGGCATTAAAAATCAATGTACCAATCACATCAGCAGGCAAAAGATCTGGCGTGAATTGAATACGAGAAAACTTACCATGCACACCTTCAGACAAAGTTTTTATAGCCAAAGTTTTCGCCAACCCTGGCACGCCTTCCAATAAAATGTGGCCATTGCTCAGAAGCCCAATCAAAAGACTTTCAACCATTTTTTCTTGCCCGAAGATGATAGATTTCATTTGGCGAGAAAGCTCATCAAAATCTTGACTGATAATTTGAATTTTTTCTGCGGTTTGTTTGATTTGATCTGCAGACGACATATTAAATTTTAGGTTTAAACAAATCAAATTTCATGAAATTTTAAATAAATTACCTAAGAAATTAAATAAGTATTGCGTTAAATAGTGTTAAGTGAATTATTTAAACCCTTAGAAAAATTAAAAAACTCTCCAAAAAGAATAAATTTTTGAAGGCTTAAAAAATTTGAGGAAATTTGCAGTAATACCTCATAAAGCTAAATCTAGAATGAAAACAAAACTCAGTGTAAATATAAACAAAATTGCAACACTTAGAAACGCCCGCGGCGGCAATGAACCCAACGTTATAGAAGCAGCACTTAATTGTGAAAAGTTTGGAGCACAAGGCATCACCGTACACCCACGCCCTGACGAAAGACACATTCGTTACCAAGATGTTTACGAGCTCAAAGAAGTCCTCACCACAGAATTCAACATCGAAGGAAAACCCATTGATGAATTTATGAAAATGGTACTCGAGGTAAAACCCACACAAGTGACTCTGGTGCCCGATGCCGAAAATGCCATAACCTCTAATGCTGGCTGGGACACCGAGAAACACCAAGATTATTTAACAGAAATCATCACCGAACTCAAGCGAAATAAAATCCGCACTAGTATCTTTCTTGACCCCCGTCCAGAACTGATCGAGTCAGTCGCCGCCACGGGCACCGACCGCATTGAACTCTACACAGAATCCTTCGCCACGCACTATGCCCAAGGAGATAAAACCGAGGTAGAGATGTACAAAGCCACCGCACTTTTTGCTCAAGAAGCAGGCCTAGAGGTAAACGCTGGTCACGATTTGAGCTTGGATAATATTCAATATTTAATTTCAGAAATTCCCTTTTTGGCAGAAGTCTCCATCGGACATGCCCTGATTTCTGAAGCTTTGTATTTAGGTTTAGAAAACACCATCCAACGCTACTTGAGAAAAATTGAATTAGGCTACAAAAATGCAAAAAATGAGCAATAATATTTTATTCAGCAAAATAGTGGGCAGCAACGAAAAACATTTGCTGATTCTCCACGGATTATTTGGGCAATTAGACAACTGGGGAACGCTGGGCAATCGATTTGCAGAAAACTTTACCGTTCATTTATTAGACGCCAGAAACCACGGGCGCAGTTTCCATTCTGCCGAGATGAGCCATGAGCTGATGGCAGAAGACTTACTAAATTATATCGAAGCCCAAAAGATTGATTCAGTCGATTTAATAGGACATTCGCTTGGGGGGAAAGCCGCCATGTATTTTGCACTAGAACATCCCACAAAGCTTAAGCACCTCTTGGTAGCTGACATTGCTCCCAAAGCCTATGCGCCGCATCATTTAGAAATTATTAAAGCCTTGAAAAATCTTGATTTTTCTCAGATAGAACGCCGCAGCGATGCCGACGACCAATTGAAAGCTTTGATAAAAAATGCCGCCGTAAGACAATTTTTACTCAAAAGTTTAAATCGGAAAAAGAACGGAATCTATGAACTAAGATTTAATCTTGATGCTTTGAGTAAGAATTACAACGAATTGATAGGGCATAACTTGCCTGATAAAAAATTTGAAGGGGAAACACTATTTTTGGGAGGGAAAAACTCCAGTTATATCGAGAAAGGTGATGAAATATTGATTCATCGCTATTTTCCCAGAGCAGAAATCAAGCAAATCCAACAAGCAGGCCACTGGCTACATGCCGAGAAGCCTGATGAATTTTATGAAATTTCGATGAATTTTTTTAAGCCTTAAAAAAAAATGTTTAAAATAGAAATTAAAAATATAGAAGTTTATGCTTATCACGGCGTTTTACCCGAAGAAAACATCATCGGAGCCACCTATCAAATCGATGTTGCAGTGTGGACAAATGCCGAGATGGCAGCAAAAACTGATGAGGTAAAAAATACCATTAGCTATGCTGATTTGAATGCTATTATTTTAGAAGAAATGAAAATTCAAGCGAAATTATTAGAGCATTTATGTTATCGGATGGCGTGCAAAATTCATGAGGAATTTTCTTCGATTCAGAAGATTGAACTGACAGTAAGGAAGTTAGCACCGCCGATGCCTGGCAAAATGGATTATGCTGCGGTGACTTACATCAAAAATTTTTAATAGAAAAACTCCCGTTCATAAGGAACGGGAGCAAAATTCTAACACATGAGGACAAAATACTAATTCTGTGTACTTTGCTATATGTGAATCAAATGATGTGCCATAAGAGTTTAAATAAATTTAAAGGAGTAACAAACTATTGTTAAATTAAAATTCTTATTCTTTCTAAGTTTTCACTAAATTTAGAAATCTTTTAAGGCTTAAAAAAATCATTTTAGAAGCCTCATAAAATTCATTATTTTTGGTTGAAATAATAGTGTATGAAAAAAATTCATTTTATTGCCATAGGAGGAAGTGCGATGCATAATTTAGCCATTTCTCTCCACGAAAAAGGATATAAAATCACAGGTTCTGATGATTCTTTGTTTGAACCCTCAAAATCTCGCCTCGAGCAGCGCAACATTGCACCTAAAGAAATAGGCTGGTTTGAGGAAAACATTACCCCCGATTTAGATGCAGTGATTCTTGGCATGCATGCCCACGCAGATAATCCTGAGCTTCAGAGAGCTAAAGAATTAAACATTCCGATTTATTCATATCCTGAATTTCTTTATGAGCAATCCAAAAATCAGACGCGTGTAGTCATTGGCGGTTCGCACGGGAAAACAACAATCACCTCAATGATTTTGCATGTTTTGCACTACCACGAGAGGAAAGAGAATTACATGGTCGGTGCACAGCTAGAGGGATTTGATGTGATGGTTCGCCTGCAAGATGATGCCGATTTTATGATAATGGAAGGAGATGAGTACCTTTCTTCTACCATCGACAGACGACCTAAATTTCTACTTTATCAGCCCAATATTGCCTTAATTAGCGGGATAGCTTGGGATCATATAAATGTTTTCCCTACGTTTGAGAATTACGTGCAGCAATTTCGAGACTTTGTCGCTAGCATTACCAATGGCGGCATTTTGATTTACAATGCAGAGGACTTTGAAGTTCAGAAAGTGATAAATCAGAGTGAAAATCCAGTTCGTAAAATTCCATATAAAACACCAAAATATGCGGTGAAAGATGGCAAAACTTATTTGCAAACACCATTTGGTGAGATTCCATTGAAAATTTTTGGTCGGCATAATTTGAGTAATTTAGAAGGTGCTAGAACGCTGTGTAATCACCTAGGCATAATGGATGAGGATTTTTACGATGCAATTCAAAGCTTTGGCGGAGCAGCAAAAAGATTAGAGAAAATCAAAGAAGAAAACGGCAAAATCGTATTCAAAGATTATGCACATTCGCCCAGCAAAGTAAAGTCTACGGCTAAAGCTGTAAGAGAACAATTCCCCGACAAAAAAATCATTGCTTGCCAGGAATTGCATACCTACAGCTCGCTCAATCGTGATTTTATAGACCAGTACAAAAATGCGCTAGACCCAGCAGATGAAAAAATTGTTTATTATAGCGAAGATGCCTTGCGGATAAAACGCCGAGAACCCATCCCGCCAGCAGAAATCAAGCAAGCTTTTGGCGATGAAAGCATTCAAGTTTTTACTAACCCTGAAGATTTAAAAGAATATTTATTTCAGTTGAATAGAGAAGATGCTGTTCTGCTAATGATGAGCAGCGGCAACTACGGCGGGTTAGATTTGAAGAGCCTTTAGAGAAATTCAGACGCTAGAAAAAAACAAGACTTCAGGAAAACTTTGCCAAAGATTTATTTAATCCAACTTTGGCAAAGTTTTTCTTCTCCATTACTTCTATTGCTTTGTGGAATTATTTTGTGAATGCTTTGGAATAAATAGAAAATAGATCTACCCTTTACAGCCACTTCACAATCAACTAATTAGCACAAATCGCAAAATATTTACTGATGATGGCGATTAGGTTTAAAGAATCTCAGCAAGAAATCTTGGTCTTGCGGATTGTAAGCATTTAATTCAGAATCAAAGGAGAAATTATTTTTCAAAGCCTTAAATAATTCTCCAGAAATTTCTTCGCTCATCATCAATTTCAGTAGAAAATCACCATTTTTTTCTATAAAAAACGGATTATTTTCAATTTCTAAACCTTCGGGAAGATTAAAATAAAACTCTAAACCTTCTTTCTCGTTATAGAAAATTAAAAAATTACGAACTTTTTCTTTCAAATTAACTTGCTGCAACATTTGCTGAACTTGCGCTTGGTTAATCTCGTGGTGTTTTTCTACCTCAGCATAGAAATCATTGATGAAATCAATCGCTGAAGAAACATCAGCTAAATGGAAAAAGGAATGCGAAGCCTGTTGCTTAAAATAATTTTCCTCCCAAGCAAGACGATTTTTTCGATTTTCAATTTCCACTTCTGTTTCAAATAGATGTGCCGATGGAAATTGATTTCTATACGCATCAGCAATTTTTTCATCAAACGTATTGACCCAAAGAATCCCAGTGATGACATATTTCCCTTCCCAACGGCAAATCCCAGCGCTAAACAAAGCATTGGGTGGCAATTTTTTTGCCTCAGTAAAGTTATCACCCGCCAAAGTTACTATTTT
This sequence comes from Candidatus Ornithobacterium hominis, assembly GCF_951229915.1. Taxonomy (GTDB): domain Bacteria; phylum Bacteroidota; class Bacteroidia; order Flavobacteriales; family Weeksellaceae; genus Ornithobacterium; species Ornithobacterium hominis. Next base: position 28,419 of record NZ_OX579588.1, read on the forward strand.
GCCTGAAACTAAATGCTCTACTTTTAAATTTTTTCCGTCCAGCTCAATGAAGCGAAAAACATTCTGTTGATTTTCTGAGAGATTTTTTAAGGCTTTAGAAAATTCAGCATTTTCACCATTCATTGCGGCAGCCCACTCGCAGCTGCGCAAGCCGAGAAGTTTGGTTTTTTGATTGATGGTGTAGTAATCTCTGAAACTTTTATAACGCTGAAAACCTGCTTGCGAGGAATCTTGCATCAATGGCTGACTTTTGAAATGAAAATCAACCGCTGTATCGTATTTGAGCAAGAAACTTTTTACCAAAAGTTTATCAAAGAAATAACGTACTTCATCAAAATTATGTTCATCTTTTATACTAAAATAAGTTTTTAACGCTGTATTTTCTGGAGCAAATTCATACGATTCATCTAAGATTTCAAAAACAGCTTGAGCGATTTGAGTAAAACTTTCATTTTTGGGATTGAACAAAAAATCTTGCTTGGGTAAATTGAAAAAATACCAAACTAAAAATTGAACATCATCTAAATTTATATCATCTGCAGAATTTTCAGCTTCAAAAAAGGGTAAATTTTTACCGTAAAGATCTTGGTTTAAATTTTTAAAGCCTTTAAAAATCTCTGTTTGTGAGATAAAATCTTCAAAATAAGAAGTTAAAAAAACAGCCAAATCTCGGAGGTCTTCCGTTTCTAAATGCTCTAAAATCAAATGTTGCGAGCGGATTTCAAATAACTTTTCTTGAATTTGATTTGCCAAATTCATGTAAAAAATATCTGCTGTTCCTTCTTTCGTATAGGGCTGATATGCTAACCAATCTTTGATGTATAACTTATTCATTTTCAGGTTCTAAATATTTTTTTAAGGCTTAGATAATTTTGGATTAATCTACGATTAAAACAAAATAATTCTTCTTACCTCGCTGTAGGAGAATGTATTTCCCGTTGATTAAATTCTCTTCGCTCAAGCTAAAATCTTCTCCAACTTTATCTTTATTGACAGAAATAGAATTCTGCTCAATGGCTCGGCGCGCTTCACCTTTTGATTTTAGAAATTCAGTTTTAGTTGAAAGGATTTCTAAGAAATCATCTTGCAGTTCATTGCGAGAAATTTGACTTTGTGGGACGCCTTCAAACACGGCCAAAAAGCTTGTTTCGTCCAATTGCTTTAGGTCTGCAGAAGTTGAGTTCCCGAAGAGAATTTGGCTGGCTTTTTGAGCTTTATGGAGTTCATCTTCGCCATGCACAAGTTTTGTAACTTCTTCTGCAAGCGTTTTTTGCAAAATTCTTTTGTGTGGTTCTTCTTGGTGAGCGTTAGCTAATTTTTGAATGCTTTCTTGGTCTAAGAAAGTGTAATATTTCATGAATTTTTCGGCATCTTCATCTGCAACGTTTAGCCAAAATTGGTAGAATTTATAAACGCTTGTTTTATCAGCATCAAGCCAAATATTTCCGCCTTCAGATTTTCCAAATTTAGAACCGTCAGCCTTGGTCACGAGCGGACAAGTCAAGGCAAAAGCCTCCGTTTTACCTTCGGTCATTCGGCGGATAAGTTCGGTTCCCGTCGTCATATTCCCCCACTGGTCGCTACCGCCCATTTGCATTTTGATGCCTTTCTCTTGGTAGAGATGATAAAAATCATAGCCCTGAATCAGTTGATAGGTAAATTCGGTGAAAGACATTCCTACACCGCTATCGCTAGAGAGTCTTTTTTTTACTGAATCTTTGGACATCATATAGTTGACTGTGATTCTTTTTCCTACGTTTCGAGCAAAATCAATGAATGAAAAATCTTTCATCCAATCATAATTATTTACGAGTTCGGGTGCATTCTCTGCTGTGCTTTCAAAATTGATGAAGCGAGATAAAACGCGTTTAATCCCTGCCACATTTTTAGCTAGAGTTTCTTCGTCTAGCAGGTTTCTTTCGTCAGACTTTCCGGTGGGGTCACCAATCATGCCTGTAGCTCCGCCAACAAGTGCAACTGGCTTATGACCAGCCTGTTGAAAACGCATGAGCAAAATAATAGGAACCAAACTCCCGATGTGCAGGGAATCGGCTGTAGGGTCAAAACCAATGTATGCTTTGGTAGATTCGCTTTTGAGTTGCTCTTCTAATCCTGGGGTGCAGTCTTGAATCATTCCTCGCCAACGTAAATCTGCTAAAAAATCTTTCATGGAGTATAAGTTTAAATACTGAAAAGTACAAAAATAAGAAATTAACCCGTAGTGCATTACTAGACGAGATTTATTTTTAGCTCATTAATATTTCTTTGGAATATAAATTTATTGAGTTACTGAATTGAATGATATTCAAATAAATGTACGAATTTTTATAATTTTATGAGCAACTTTTTTATTTTGATTTTCCAAATGTACAATGGGTGAAGTTAGTCCATCTCTACGAAAATGTGTATGTATTGCTCTAATGTTTTATGAATTTACAATATTTTTTCAAAATTTTTAAAGGCTTATTAAATATTTATTATTCAAAAGAAATCGTATCATTGCTTGAGGACAAGATTTCATTTACTGACTTCTCTCTTGACTGAGTTTTCTGAGGTTGTTGATAATTTCCAATATTTCCGAAGTCATAAAATCCGCTATTTACCGAGCTACAATCCCATTTTCTCTCTATGCCCTCTGGTTTTTCAAATTTATCTTTTTGTGAAATGCCAAATTCTTTCCCTTCTTTATAGACTTTTTGCATAAAATATGCCCAAATGGGTAATGCCATTTTGGCTCCTTGTGAGTGCCAACCAGGGAAGTGAGCTGCACGGTCTTCATTCCCCACCCAAACGCCTGTAACCAAGTTTGGAGTAAGACCGATGTACCAAGAGTCTGAGCCAGCATTCGTTGTTCCAGTCTTACCACCTACTTCTCCTGTTATACCATATCTTCTCACGCCAGAAGCTGTTCCTTTTTCCACGACGCCCTCGAGTAAATCTATCATGGTAAAGGCAACTTCTTCACTTAATACTTCTCTGGTTTCTGGCTCAAAATCTTTAATGATTTTTCCATTTTTATCTTCGATAGACAGAATAAATTCTGGTTTGATGTAAATTCCTCCGTTTGCAAAGGTGCTAAAAGCTCCTACCATTTCATACAAAGTTATATCTGAGGAGCCTAGAGCTATTGTAAGATTATTGGGTATTGGAGATTTTATCCCTAAATCTTTAGCGAGTTGTATCACGGCTTCAGGCCCACTTTCTGAGATTAATCTTGCAGAAATCACGTTAACAGAATGTGCTAAGCCATCTCTCAGAGAAAGGGATCCACCATAGCGTCCATTGGCATTTTTGGGCTCCCAGTTCCCGCTTTTGAATCTCTCATTAGATACTTGATGGCAAGGTGAGTAGTTCATTTGGTGAATAGCAGTGGCATAAACAAAAGGTTTGAATGTAGAACCGACTTGTCGACGAGCTTGTTTCACATGGTCATATTTGAAATAATCCCAATCAATGCCTCCTACCCAGGCTTTGATGGTCCCGTCTTTTGGGTTCATTGCCATCAGCCCTGCTTCTATGATATGTTTATGGTAAATAATGCTATCCATCCAAGATTTATTTTTTCTATATTCTTTTCCTTCCCATGTGAAAAACTGAACAGATTCTCTTGGTTTATAAAACTCTTCACGAATTTTTTCCTCATCAATTCCTTGTGCATGCATGTTTTTATAGACTTCTGTTCGGCGCATTGCTGCTTCTAGGATTTCTTTTCGTTTGGCTGAAGAAATGTCATAAAATGGAGCTAAAGAACGTCCTTTCTGAACTTGGAAGAATAATTTTTGCTCATTGGCCAAATGTTCTTTTATTGACTGCTCGGCCATCTTTTGCATGCGAGAATCGATAGATGTATAGATTTTTAACCCATCACGGTATAAGTCATAGTGAACACCAAATTTGTCTGCAAATTTCTCAAAATAATCTTCGAGCTCCTTTCGCATCGTGTATTTAAAGTAAGCAGAGTACGTTTCTTTAATGCTACTTTTCAGCATTTTGAAGTTGATTCCTAGTGGTCTTTCACTGTATTGGGCAAACTCCTGTGGATTTAGAAAGCCATATTTCAGCATTTGTCTTAAGACTATGTTTCTTTCATTTTTAGCACGTTCAGGATGGTCTACAGGGTTATAATAAACAGGATTTTTTAGCATGGCAATTAGCATCGCAGCTTCATCCACATCTAGATCTTGAACATTTTTCTGAAAATAGGTTTGTGCCGCTGCTTCCACCCCATTGGCTCTGTAAATAAAGTCAAATTTATTGAGGTACATCGCTATAATCTCCTCTTTGGTATAGCGCTGCTCTAGCTGTGTTGCGACCACCCATTCTTTTAACTTCTGCTTTACTGCTTCTAATTTATCTTTAGAGCGTTTGATGGTAAACAGTTGCTTAGCTAATTGCTGTGTTATCGTGCTGCCTCCCCCTTGCTGTCCGCCAGCAAAAACTGCTCTCAGAACGGCTTCTCCATCGATGCCAGAATGCTCATTAAAACGCACATCTTCTCTTGCATATAAAGCCTTAACCATATGCTCTGGTATATCTTTAAAGTTAACAGGAATTCGCTGTTCTTTCTCAAATTTATCCATCAAAATACCATCTGACGAATAGATTTCTGAAGCAACATTAATATCTGGATTTTCCAGTTGCTCTACATCTGGTAACGGCCCCAGCATTCCTTCTGAAACGCTATATAGAATCCCTGCGATACCTAAAACACTGGCAATTAATAAACCCCAAAATAAGGCAATCAAACGCCAAACCCATGGATTTTTCTTCTTGGTTTTATTCTTATTATTTGTCATTTTTTTATTTCATCTATCAGTAAGCTTACACCTTCTATTCCTTTTAATTTTTCGTCTCGCATCCCATGGATTATTTGAATTTGATAATCTCCAGAGTCACGAAATGCTATGGAACTTTTATACACCAATTTATTCTGTTTCACAGCTCCCATCCCATCGCCCAGCCATTCTCCGCTAGCCTTAGCTAGTTGGTATTCTAGTGTATCTATTTTTTCTTCTCCTTTAGGGGTCTTTAGTTTTGTTAACAAATATATATTCCTATATGGATATTCATTATTATTTCTCAAAATAAAAAAGATATTATACTGATTTCTCATTTGATTCCCCAAAAATTCAAATTTGACGGTATCATTTAGCATCCATTCAGAATTAATATTTTTACTATTCTTATAGAAATTCTCCTTTTCTTCACAACTTTGGCAAGAAAAAAAACAAAAAACAAAAATTATGAAAATCAGTTTTTTAATCCTCATTTTTCTGTTTTTTAGAGTTTATTTGCTTTCCTTTTTTGGGGAAACTCTTATTTTTTCTCTTCTGATTTCTTTTCTTCTTTTTTGTTTCAAAGCGATTGAGCGAATTCTCCTGAATTATATCTTTGAAGATTGTTTCCCCCGCATTTTTATCTTTATGTAAATCTTCTAGAGGTTCTATTTTTTCCCCTTTTTTATTCCGTGAAACAAATTGATTCACCTCATCACAATCAAATTTATACCACGTTACATTATCTGATTTTATATAACTGAGCCATATTTCTTTCTTGAAAACATCTATCTTCACAATGCTTGCTTTCCCTCGCTCACTCTCAATTAGTGTTTCTGGTTTGGGGAAATCTTTTAATGCGTCTAAATAAGAATCTAATTCGTAATTTAAACAACATTTCAACTTACCACATTGTCCTGCAATTTTTTGCGGATTGATTGACAGCTGCTGGTATCTCGCTGCATTGGTGCTTACAGAGCGAAAATCTGTTAACCAAGTAGAGCAGCAAAGTTCTCGCCCACAAGAGCCTATTCCGCCTAATTTTGCGGCTTCCTGTCGGTAACCAATTTGGCGCATTTCTATTCGGCATTTGAACGCTGATGCAAAATCACGAATTAATTGACGAAAATCTACTCTATCTTCACTCGTATAGTAAAATGTAGCTTTTCCCCCATCGCCCTGATATTCCACGTCAGATATTTTCATATCCAGTCCTGTTTCTCTAGCGATTCGCCTAGCATCCAGCATCATTTGCGATTCTTTTTGGCGATTTTCTTGCCATATATCAATATCCCTTTGGTTCGCCACTCGGTAGATTTGTGCCAAACGCTCAGGTTTATTTATTTTTTTGATTCGCATTTGAATTCTAACCAGTTCCCCCTTTAGGGTAACTATGCCGATATCATGCCCAGGGTTTGTCTCCACTGCTACTACATCGCCGATCTGAAGCGGAATATTATTTTTATTATGGAAAAACTCTTTTCTCTCATTTTTAAAACGAACTTCTACATAAGGAAATTTCAAATCCTCTGTAGGCTGCTCCAAACCTGATAACCAATCAAAAACGTGCAACTTCCCACAGCCACTCGTGCCGCATTGCCCGTTGTTTTTACATCCTTTTGGTAAACCACCACTGTTCCCACATCCTGTACATCCCATACGTTATCTTAATATAGCTACAAAAATAGCAAATTATCTTACACAAAATTTCAATAAAAATTAACTGCCTAATTTACAGTGTCTCAGATGTAAATCATGTCTCTAGAATTAAAATATTTTGTTTTAATATTAAATTTACGTAACGTGAAAATTAACCCCATACTCCATTGCAGGAATTTTTTATTTCAATTCCAGCAGAATAGGGCAATGATCTGAATGCCTTACCTCAGGTAAAATAAGGCTTCTTTCTAATCTATTTTTTAAGCCTTTAGAAATCATATGGTAGTCTATTCGCCACCCTTTATTATTATTTCGAGCATTGGCACGGTAGCTCCACCAAGTGTATTGATGCGGCTCATCGCTTAGTTCTCTGAAGCTATCAAGCATCTCGCACGATTCAATAAAGTGGCTGAGCCATTCTCGTTCCATTGGCAAGAAACCTGAAACGTGTTGTAAACGCACAGGGTCATGAATATCTATTGCGTGATGACAAATATTATAATCTCCACAAATAATGAGGTGTGGGATTTCTTTCCTTAAATTTTGAATGTATTTAGAAAACTCATAGCAAAATTCCATTTTGAAGTCTAATCGATTCACATTCGTTCCACTCGGCACATATAGTGAAATAATACTAAAGTCTTCAAAATCTGCCCGAATAACTCTTCCTTCGCCATCCATTGCGTCAAAGCCCGTACCTCGCACCACGCGAAGCGGCTTTTTTTTGCTAAAAATAGCTACACCGCTATAGCCTCTTTTTATCGCAGAATTCCAATAATGGTGGTAGCCCAATTCCTCTATTTTTGCTAAATCGACCTGCTCTTCCACAGCTTTGGTTTCTTGTACACAAAAGACATCAGCATCGGTTGATTTCAGCCAATCGAGTAATCCTTTTTTCATCGCAGCACGTATTCCATTGACGTTGTAAGAGATAATCTTCACAAGTGATTTTTTTTTCAAATTTAGAAAAACAAAGCTAAAGGTTTGAATATGATTTATAGATTATTTTTTGGAAGATTTTCTAAGGCTTAAAAAATATTTAGTACTGCTTCTCTATAAAAACATTACTTTTGCCACGCATTTAAAAATAAAATATGCAAGAAATTAGAAATATAGCCATCATCGCACACGTTGACCACGGCAAAACAACTTTGGTAGACAAAATTATGCATCATTGTGAGCTTTTTAGAAACAATGAGAGTTCTGGCGAATTAATTTTAGATAACAATGATTTAGAAAGAGAGCGTGGTATTACGATCGTTTCTAAAAATGTTTCTGTCAATTATAAAGGAACGAAAATCAATATTATAGACACTCCAGGACACGCCGACTTTGGTGGAGAAGTGGAACGCGTACTCAATATGGCTGATGGCGTTTTATTACTCGTGGATGCCTTTGAGGGCCCTATGCCACAGACTCGATTTGTACTCCAAAAAGCGATTAATTTGGGGCTAAAACCCATCGTAGTGGTAAACAAAGTAGACAAAGAAAACTGTACGCCTGATGAAGTTCATGAGAAAGTTTTTGACTTGATGTTTGAATTGGGGGCTGAGGAGTGGCAACTGGACTTCCCTACTGTTTACGGCTCAGCGAAGCAAAATTGGATGAGTGAGGACTGGAAGAATCAAACGGATTCTATCGAGCCATTGCTGGATATGGTTGTGGAGCATATCCCTGCACCAAAAGTGGATGTAGAAGGATCTCCTCAAATGCTGATTACATCCTTAGATTATTCCAATTTCACTGGGCGAATTGCCATTGGGCGACTTCAGCGTGGGATTCTAAAGGAAAACATGCCAGTGTCTTTGGTCAAAAGAGATGGTAGTGTTGTAAAATCTAGAATTAAAGAATTACACATTTTTGCAGGATTGGGCCGTGTAAAAGTGGAAGACGTGCAGGCAGGCGACATCTGTGCTGTTGTGGGGTTAGAAGGTTTTGAAATAGGTGACACCATTGCCGATGCGGAAAATCCAGAAGCTTTGGAAACTATTGCAATCGATGAACCAACGATGAGTATGCTTTTCACCATCAATGACTCTCCGTTTTTTGGGAAAGAAGGTAAGTTTGTGACTTCTAGGCATATCCGTGAACGTTTGGATAAAGAGCTCGAAAAAAACTTAGCCATGCGTGTGCAGCAAACGGAAGCGGCAGATAAGTTTATCGTTTTTGGGCGGGGAGTGATGCACCTTTCAGTGCTGATTGAGACGATGCGCCGCGAGGGCTACGAATTGCAAATTGGCCAGCCACAGGTTATCATCAAAGAAATTGATGGAGTGAAATGTGAGCCGATAGAAGAGTTAACGATTGATTTACCCGAGGAAGTTTCTGGTAAAGCGGTGGAATTTGTGACTTTACGCAAAGGTGAACTTCTATCAATGGAAAATAAAGGTGAGCGTATGGTTTGTGAATTTTTAATTCCTTCTCGCGGAATCATAGGACTTCGAAATCAACTTTTGACAGCGACAGCGGGTGAGGCGATTATGGCGCACCGATTCAAGGAATATCAACCAATGAAAGGTGATGTGCCTGGACGGCAAAATGGCTCTTTGATTTCGATGGAAACAGGCGAAGCTATTCCTTATTCACTTGATAAATTACAAGATCGTGGGACATTCTTTGTAGACCCAGGAGAGAAAATTTACGAGGGTCAGGTCATTGGCGAAAATACACGTGCTGATGATATGGTGGTAAACATCACCAAAACTAAAAAGTTATCTAACGTGCGTGCTGCTGGCTCTGATGATAAAGCTAAGATTGCTCCTGCAGTGAAGTTTAGCCTAGAAGAAGCGTTAGAATACATTCAGAAGGATGAATATGTGGAGGTGACGCCTCAGTCTATTCGTCTCAGAAAAATTTTACTAACCGAAAGTGATAGAAAAAGAGCGGCTAATCCCGCGCTGAGATAAGCCCTTTAGTATTTGGGTATAATAGTCAAAAATAGTTAATAAATTAAAAAAAGGCTTGGGAAAAAAATTCTAAGCCTTATATTTTTTTATAAAAATAAAAAAAGTGCCTCAAAAATGAGACGCTTTCAATATTATTTACTCATTCCTTAGCAACACTGTTTTTCTCTACATTGTTTTATTTCTATTTCTTTTCGTAGGAACGCTTTTTTTTATCAACAAAATCAAAAAAGAGCTGCTAAATTTTATTTTTACCTTGAGCGTGCAGGTAAAGTTCAAAATTCGTGTGCCTGAAAGGCATCTACAAATATTTTTGCCACCCACCCATCTTTTCCTTTCGTCACGACAGCTATATCAAATCGATATTCCACATCCATATTATGACGGAGGATATATTCATTTGCTGCCATCGCCAGTAGTGCGCGCTTCTTTTTGTTCACACTTTCCTCAGCAAAACCATTTTGCTTACTTTGCCGAGCTTTAACTTCAACTATTGCTAAAACATTATTTTTCAAAGCAATAATATCCACTTCTGCTGGACGAAAAATCCAATTCCGCTCAAGAATTTGATAATCATTTTTTTCGTATTTTGCTGCCACGAACGCTTCCGCTTGGCGGCCAAAATCATAAGCTTCAGACATTATTTTATTTTTTTTAAGGCTTAAAAAATTTTAGAATCAATCTTTAAGGAATAACTTTTTCTACCAACCTCACCGCATTTATTACTTACTAATTATCAACAATCAATCACTATTCTTACTTTTTTTTAAGCCTTAGAAAATTTATGCAATTCCAGCACCATTTGGCACCTCATTATCAGGGTTTACAAAAATCAATTTCCCATCTTTATTTTCAGTAAACAAAAGCATACCTTGGCTGGTAATTCCTTTAATTTTTCTTGGAGCCAAATTCACCAAAACCGTACATTTTTTGCCAACCACCTCTTGCGGAGAAAAACTCTCTGCAATGCCTGAAACGATGGTTCTTACATCCAATCCTGTATCTACTTTCAGCTCCAGCAGGCGGTCAGCTTTTTCTACGGCTTTCGCTTCTAAAATAGTCCCGACGCGCAAATCTACTTTTTGAAAATCATCAAAATTAATTTCTTCTTTTTGAGCCTCGGCATTTGGATTCGTCATCTGATTATTCTTTTTAGTATTTTCTAATTTTTGTAACTGAGCTATTACCGTATCATCTTCAATTTTATCAAATAAAAGCTGAGCCTCCCCGAGCGAATGAGCTTCAGAAAAGAAACTTCTTTTTTCTTTCAACTCTTGCCATGACAAAACCTCAAGATCTAGCATCTGCAACATTTTTTCGGAAGCATTGGGCAAGAAGGGGCCAGCGCATTGTGCCAACATTGCAGCGATTTCTAGCGAAGCTGCTAAGATGTTTTTCACCTCTTCTTCGTCCGTTTTAATTTTTTTCCACGGCTCTTGACTTTGTAAGAATTGATTCCCCAAACGGGCTAAATTCATCAACTCTTTCAGCGCATTTCTAAATTCAAAATTTTCTAAGTAACGTCCTATATCTTCAGGGAAATCGTGTAAATTTTCTAACTCAGGGTAGTTTTTGGTTTTCGTAGGAACTTTGCCGTCAAAATACTTTTGAATCAAGACCATCACACGATTGAAAAAATTCCCCAAAATCCCAACTAATTCTGAATTATTTTTCAGTTGAAAATCTTTCCATGTAAAATTATTGTCTTTATTCTCAGGTAAATTTGCTGTCAAAACATAACGTAAGACATCTTGTTTCCCAGGGAGGTCTTCTACAAATTCATGTGCCCAAACTGCCCAGTTGCGAGAGGTTGAAATCTTATCATTCTCTAAATTCAAAAATTCATTCGCAGGCACATTCGTTGGTAAAATGTATTCACCATGAGCCTTGAGCATCACTGGGAAAATGATGCAATGAAACACAATATTATCTTTCCCGATAAAGTGAATCAATTCAGTTTCATTGCTTTGCCAATATTTTTTCCAATCTTTCCCGTGCTCGTCTGCCCATTTTTGGGTAGCGCTGATGTAGCCAATCGGCGCATCAAACCACACGTAGAGGACTTTGCCTGCGCCTTCATCTAAAGGGACTGGAATCCCCCAGTCTAAATCACGTGTCATCGCGCGTGGCTTTAGCCCGTCGTCTAGCCATGATTTCACTTGCCCCGTCACGTTTGCTTTCCAATCATTTGAATGATTTTCTAAAACCCATTCTCTTAAAAAACTTTCATATTCATTGAGTGGCAAATACCAGTTTTTAGTCAGTCTTTTTTGTGGTTTTGCTCCACTGAGAGCTGATTTAGGATTGATTAACTCTTCTGGGCTCAGTGTACTTCCGCATTTCTCGCACTGGTCGCCATATGCGTTCTCGTTGCCACAGTTGGGGCATTGACCTATGATATACCTATCGGCTAAGAATTCACCTGCTTCTTCGTCATAAAACTGCTCGGTTTGTTTTTCTAAAAAAACATTATTTTTATTTAGCCTTAAAAAAAAATCTTGTGCATTTTGATGATGATGTGCACTGGAAGTTCTGTCATAAATATTGAAAGAAATCTCCAACTTCTCAAAAGTTGATTTAATGAGTTCATGGTAACGATTGACTACTTCTTGCACGCTGACTCCTTCTTTTTTAGCGCGTATCGTCACAGGAACGCCGTGCTCATCTGACCCGCAAACGAACAACACTTCTTTTCCGTTTCTTCTTAAATACCTGACGTAAATGTCTGCTGGAATATAAACTCCCGCTAAGTGGCCAATATGAATGGGCCCGTTGGCGTAGGGTAACGCCGCCGTGACTGTATAAGTTTTTGACATGCCAATAAATTATTGAGTTTACAAAGATATAAGCTTTAATTTTTTTTAACTAATGCTCCCTAAATTTATCAAAGCTTCTCCATTATTTACCACAGCCTGCTTGTTTAAGCCAATAATGAAGCCGTCTTCCTCTGCCACAACTTTCTCTATGAAATCCCCGTATGGACTCGTAATATAGCCCAAAGATTGATTTTTGTTCACAAAATCGCCTTCGTGAATCTCTGCAATCCACATTCCCGATGCTGGCGCTCGGTACCAGCTTCTATTCGTCAATGTTTTTGACTGATGTTTGATTTTTGGTGCTTGGGGAATCATTTGATTTTCGTACAGAAAATGTTGTGCACACATTACGCCCTCTTCTATCGCATGGTATGAAAACCGTAAACTCTCGCCCCCTTCATAAACAATAATCTTTTTGCCTAAATCGTAAGCCGCCTGCCGAAATGAACGATGAATCAAACTAGAATTGACCAAAAAGGGTGCGTGCGTTTTTTGAGCCAAATCCAAAACATTTGTATCGCTAAAGTCACCTCTCACTTGCGGATAATTTGCCCTTTGGTCGCCCCCCGTGTGGAAGTCTATCCCAAAATCAATGAGAGGTAAAATATGGTGCATGATATTCCAAGCTACTTTAGATGCCAATGAGCCATCTTTAAACCCAGGGAAGGAACGATTAACATCTTTGCCATCTGGCACATTCCTAGAAAAATGCAAAAATCCGTAGACATTGATAATCGGAATACAAATCGTGGTGCCTCTCTCTACAAAATTTAAATTACAATCTAATATGCGGCGAATAATCTCAACGCCATTAATTTCATCACCGTGCATTCCAGCTGAAAATAAAACACAAGGCCCTGGCTGGTGCGACCGATAAATAAATACTGGTATATCGATCTCTGTGCGGGTAGGCAGATTAGCAACCTTTAGGTAAACAACGCTTTCTTTGCCTTTTGGAATTTCTGTTTCTAAAACTTTCATAACCTTTCCCTTAGGGTCTGTTTCAATGCTGTTTAGCGTATTTTTTTGATTAAAATTTAAACAAGTCAACCTTTGTACTTGTTTTTTCTATAGTTTTCTTTCGAAACTTGATATTCAATAAACTGAATCATTTCTTCTGCAATATTTCTACCCGTAGCAGCTTCGATGCCTTCTAAACCTGGCGAAGAATTAACTTCCAAAATCAGAGGCCCCCGACTTGACCGAATAAGGTCAACGCCAGCTATTTGCAACCCCAAGGCTCGGCACGCTCGCAGAGCTTGCGTTTCTTCTTTGTAAGATAAAGCCACTTGAGAGCCCATACCTCCTCGGTGAATATTGGAGCGGAAATCACCCTCTTTGCCCTCTCTCTTCATGGTTGCGATGACTTTATTGCCAGCCACTATTATACGAATATCACTACCTTTAGCCTCTTTGATGTACTCTTGAATCAGAAACTTTGCCTTCAAACTATGTAAGGCTTCCAGCACAGAAACAGCTGCCATTTTAGAGTCTAAAAGCATCACGCCGAGGCCTTGCGTTCCCTCCAGCACCTTCACCACAATAGGGTAGCCCCCTATTAATTCCAAAATCTCCTCGGTTTCGATGCCTGCCTCGCTACTGTAATAGAATGTGCGAGGAAAATCTATCCCTTCGCGCGATAGAAGCTGCATCGTCCTTAGCTTGTCTCGGCTTCTCAGCAGCGCGTTGCTTCCAAGTGTAGTGAATGTATTCATCATTTCAAATTGACGTATCACCGCAGACCCATAGTGCGTTATAGTACTGCCAATGCGTGGCAAAACGGCGTCTACTTTCTCCAGTTTCTCGCCATAAACCAAAATCTGCGGGTTATTTTTCCTCATGACCATTTTACATTGCAAAGGGTCTATAACTTCTACATCGTGATTTCGGTACTCCGCTTCTTCTAGAAGACGTGCCGTAGAATAAATAAATTCGCTGCGCGAAAGAATGATTAATTTCATGAATTTGATGGCTATTTTTGGCCTGAAATAAGAATAGTTATTTTAGGTCTTGCATAGATAAGAATTTTTTAAAGCTTTAGAAAAATCTTGATGAAAAAATTTTTTAAGCCTTAAAAAAAATTGTGTTTTTCATTTAAATTTGTAATTTTACGGCCTAAAATCGTTTTAAGATGGATCAGTTTCTAGGCTTTTTATTCTTTTTAGCCACCGCAATGGCGGGATTTTGGTGTTTAACTTTTTTAATCTCCATTTTGCCTTATTGGCTGCCTTTTGGTATTGCAGAGCGTTTTGAAAGAATTAATAAAGATAGCAACCCCGACGAAATAAGACGCAAAAAGTTTAGCGAGCAGCCTGATGTTGAAATTTTATACGAAAAAAAATAAGCCTTAAAAAAATATAATTTAATAAAGCACAGCGTAGTAGCTGTGTTTTTTTATATTAAAGAAATGATAAGGCACGTAAATTGCTCTTGATTTTTCCATGAAATTTTTTATTCTGAGCTTTAGTTTTCTATTCCTATACTCTTGCGCAGGTATGAAAAACGCAAAAGAGAATCAACGTGAGCAAAAAACATTACATTTAGAACCTGATGAAGACGGGGAGTATGATGTAATTGTTTTAGACCCCAGCTATGGTGTTTTTTTAAATACTAGAGCTTTGCCCATGAATTATTATTCAGAAGAATTTTTACACTCCAAAAACATTCGCTTGGTTAATGAATGGAACTACCGTCATTCACAACCGATGAGGTTTAATCCCAATGTTTATGAGGTTCATATTGACTATCGCCCGTCGATAAAATACGGATTGGAGTTTGAGTGGAAACTTTTCAATTTCTTTATGTTTATAGAATCACAGACGGGTGAAGATTTAGACGGCCACCGCACTTATGCAAGATAAAGTTTTTATATCTTTGATTTATGATTCAGAATGAGAATTTGCAAGATTTGAAAGAGCGTGTAGAGAATCTCCACCATTATTTAGAAATCGAACAGAAAAAAATTGAAATTACTAATGACGAGGAAAAGGCAGCTTCGCCAGCGTTTTGGGATGACCCAAAAGCTGCTCAACTTCATCTAAAACAGCTCCAAACCAAGAAAAATTGGGTTCAAGACTTTGAGCAAGTTCAAAGGGCAACCAATGATTTGGATGTTTTGTATGAATTTTATAAAGAAATGGGAGAGGGTTCTGAAGAAGAAATTGATGAGCAGTACCAAAAAGCAACCGATTTGCTAGAGAAAATTGAGTTTAGAAATATGCTGTCTGAGGAGGGAGATGAGATGAGTGCTGTTCTACAAATCACAGCTGGTGCTGGCGGTACTGAGAGTTGCGACTGGGCTAGTATGCTGATGCGTATGTACCTTATGTGGGCAGAAAAAAATGGCTACAAAGTTAAAGAACTCAATTACCAAGATGGTGATGTGGCTGGCGTGAAAACTGTGACTTTAGAAATCGAAGGGGAGTTTGCTTTTGGCTATTTAAAAGGTGAAAACGGTGTGCATCGCTTGGTGCGAATATCTCCGTTTGACTCCAATGCCAAAAGACACACGAGCTTTGTTTCAGTCTACGTTTACCCTTTGGTGGATGATACGATAGAAATTGAAGTGAATCCCAATGATATTGAAATGCAGACATCTCGTTCTGGCGGCGCTGGTGGACAGAACGTCAATAAGGTGGAAACTAAAGTCCAGTTGACACACAAGCCTACAGGCATCGTTGTGGTGTGTCAGGTAGAAAGGTCTCAGTTAGCCAACCGAGAGAGAGCTATGCAAATGCTAAAATCAGAGCTTTATAAAATCGAATTGGAAAAAAGAATGGCGGCTCGTAGTGAGATTGAAGCGAACAAAAAAAGCATCGAATGGGGTAGCCAAATTAGAAATTACGTGATGCATCCGTACAAACTAGTAAAAGATGTGCGCACAGGTGAAGAAACATCTGATGTGGATGGTGTAATGAACGGGAGTATTGATGATTTTCTAAAGGCTTATTTAATGTTCATGGGACAAAAAGAAGAATCAGATAGCTTATAAAGCCGCTGTGCATTTAAATCAAGTTTGCTTTAACATTATTGATAAGTTTTTTAAAAGACAAATTTAGCCAAGCTATTGAATTTTTATAAGCCTTATAAAATTTTTAGCCAAAAATTTTGTTTTCTAATTCAGTGTTTCAAAATAATTTTGCATGAAATCACTCGTATATTTAATTTATTGAAAATCAAATTGATAATATTCATTATTGCAATTCCATGAGTAAGTTTTCCATTTTATTTTCCAAATGCATAAGGGGCAGTTTATAAATAATTAATTACATTCGTAGCTTGAGCTATCACATTCGTTATGAGAATAATCATTGCCGGTGCTGGTGAAGTTGGGTTTCACATTGCTAAATTATTAGCCAATGAGTCTCAAGATATTGTAGTTATAGATACAGATAAAGAAAAACTGCAAAAAATCGAAGGATTACTTGACGTTATGACTTATCGTGGAGATGCCGCTTCTTTTCAGCTGATGGAAGAAATAAATATAGAAGAAGCTGATATCTTTATCGCTGTAACACAACTGCAAAATACTAATTTAATGGCATCGCTTATCGCCAAAAAGTTGGGGGCAAAAAAGGTTGTCGCTCGTGTAACTAATCCTGAATTTTTGGAGCGAAAAAATACGTTAAACCTACAGCGAGCGGGTATAGATATGCTCATTTCGCCTGAAGAGTTAGCGGCCAATGAGATTGCTAATTTAATTGAGGAATCTGTCTTCAATGAGATGCATTCTTTTGGTAGTGGTGCATTGAATTTATTTGGCGTTTTTTTAGAAAGAAAATCTAAGTTCATAGACCATAGTGTGAGGGGTATTGCCCAGCGATTTGGAGATAGGATTAACTTTATTCCCATTTTTATCATTCGTTCTAATGATGGTGAAACAAAAAGTATTATCCCGCGGGGAGACACTGTTTACAGAGAAGGCGACCATGTTTACTTTATAGCCCTAGAAGACGCCCGCAATAGTATTTATGAATATCTGGGGAAAAAAAATGAAGATCTTTCAGACGTTATGATTTTGGGCGGTGGGCGAATAGGGAAAAAAACAGTCCAAATTCTACGCCAGCACAAGCATAATATCAAAATCATCGAACGAGATTTTGCTAAAGCTGAAGATTTAGCGGATCAGTTTGACGATGTGCTAATCATTCACGGTGATGGGCGAGATACAGACCTTCTAGAAGAAGAAGGCATTTCTGAACTGGATGCCTTTGTGGCCGTTACGGGAAGGTCAGAAACCAATATCATGGCTTGTCTGATGGCAAAATCTAAAGGTGTAAAAAAAACCATCGCTTTGGTAGAAAACACCGAGTATCTACATTTGGGGCAAGATATTGGCATTGATGGATTTATCAATAAAAAACTAATGGCCGCCAATTCGGTATTTAAACATGTAAGAAAAGGAAAAGTACTGGATGTGATGAATATTTTTGATTTCCCCGCCGAAGTTTTAGAGTTTCGCGTAAAAGAAAATTCAAAAATTGCTAACAAAACTATACAGGAGGTAAACTTCCCAAGAGAAGCAATTATTGGAGGCATTATTAGAAAATTTCAAGGGATTATTCCTCAAAAAGACTTTGTCATCCTTCCGCACGACCGTGTGGTGATCTTCTCAAGATTAGAAGCCATCAAAAAAGTTGAATATCTCTTTTCTTAGATCTACTATGCCTTTTTTCAAAAAAATAAATTTCCCCATTATCTTCAGAATGCTAGGCATTCTCTTGATTGTCAATGCTCTTTTTATGCTAAGCTGCGTTCCAGTCAATTTGTACTATAATGAGGCTAGCTTCAAAGGGATGCTTTCTGCGGCATTGATTACGGGTTTGCTTGGCTGTGCTACATTTTTTACTTTTAAAAATGCTAAAAAAGATATCGGAAAGAGAGAAGGTTACTTGATTGTAAGTTTAGGTTGGGTAACGATGGCTTTATTTGGCACGCTACCTTACTTATTGAGTGCTGAGTTTTTATCTACCCAAGTTTTAGAAATTAACACGATCAACTTGACCAATGCTTTTTTTGAGGTAATGTCAGGCTATTCCACGACTGGTGCCAGTACTTTGAATGATATTGAAATCATGCCCAAGGGTCTTTTGCTATGGCGAAGCATGACACATTGGCTCGGTGGAATGGGAATCATCGTTCTCACCTTGGCAATTTTACCCCTACTTGGCATCGGTGGAATGCAGCTTTTTATCGCTGAAGCACCTGGAATAACGGCCGATAAAATTCACCCTCGCATTACCGATACAGCTAAGCGTTTGTGGTTACTATATGTTATCTTAACCTGCCTACAGATTGTTTTGCTTTTTGCTGCAGGCATGAATCTTTTTGATGCAGTCAACCATTCTTTTTCCACGATTGCATCGGGAGGTTTCTCTACTAAAAATGCTAGTATCGCTTATTGGAATCACCTTCCACTTATTCAATATATCATCTGTGTATTCATGTTTTTTTCAGGCATGAATTTCATTTTAATTTATTTCCTCTTTAAAAGAAAATTCAAAAAAATATTCAGTGACGCTGAATTTTTACACTATAGCGGCATTGTCATAATACTCACTATTATTTCAACTTTAATTGTTCATTATTACACCGATTTAGAATTAACTTCTGTTGTTCATCCTGGAGTCAATATCGATGAGTACGGGAACAAAATTTTTGGCTGGGAACCCTCTTTTCGTCACTCTTTATTCACCATATTATCCATCATTACCACCACAGGATTTGTCTCAGCAGATTTCACACAGTGGGCGCCTTTCCTCACGGCAGTTTACTTTACACTAATGTTTGTTGGGGGATCAGCTGGTTCCACTTCAGGAGGCGTAAAAATTATCCGCCACATTATTCTTATCAAAAATAGTTGGTATGAATTTAAACGCTTAGTTCATCCCCATGCCATAATCCCAGTTCGGTTGGGCGGGAAAACTCTAGATAAGAAAGTCATTTTCCATGTCATGGCTTTTTTCATTGCCTATATTGTCATTTTTATGGCAGCTACAATTATTTTAACCTTTATTGATTTTACCGACGAAAATATTTCAAATGAATTTTTCTCATCAATGGGAGTTGCGGCCAGCACGCTTGGTAATGTGGGCCCAGGGCTGGGGAAGTATAGCCCTGTTAACAATTTTTCTGAAATGTCTGCCATCGGCAAGTGGTTTTGCAGTTTTTTAATGCTCATTGGGCGATTAGAAATTTTCACTATATTGATTTTATTTACACCTTTTTTCTGGAAAAAATAATCATGAAAAAACAGCATAAAATAGAATTTCAGTTTTTGAGCGAACCAACCGATGTCAACTACGGGGGGAAAGTTCATGGCGGCGCTGTAATGAAATGGATAGACCAAGTTGGCTATTCGTGTGCCAGTACGTGGGCAGAGTCTTATGCGGTGACCGTATATGTAGGTGGCATTCGATTTTATAAACCGATCTTGATTGGTGATATCGTTCGGCTCAATGCAGAAATCATTTATACGGGATTCTCAAGTATGCACATCGCCATTGATGTTTATTCAAAGAAAGTTACTGCTCAAAATTTTGAAAAGAAAACACACTGTGTCATTGTTTTCGTAGCTGTAGATGAAAATGGGAAATCACAAAAAGTTCCACACTGGGAACCTCAAACTCAAGAAGAAAAAGAAAAAGCTGAATATGCTCTAAAGCTCATGAATTTGCGCAAAAATATCGAAAACGAAATGAATCCGTTCCTACAAGATAAAGAAAATCAATAAACTACAAAAAATCATGATTCCGCCACTTGCTGAGCGCATGCGCCCCAAAATCCTCGACGAATATATTAACCAAAAGCATCTTTTGGGTCAGAACGCTCCTATCCGTTTAATGGTAGAAAACGGACTGCTTTCTTCCATGATTTTTTGGGGCCCACCAGGAACAGGAAAAACAACTTTAGCTCAACTATTAGCTGAAGTTTCTGGACGCTCCTTTTTTACCCTCAGTGCCATTAATGCTGGGGTGAAAGATGTGCGTGATATTATAGAGAAAGCAAAGAAACAAACACTTTTCAGTGGAGAAAAAAATCCAATACTCTTCATCGATGAAATTCACCGATTTAACAAAGGACAACAAGACTCTTTGCTCTCTGCGGTAGAGAAAGGCTATATAACGCTCATTGGTGCGACGACTGAGAATCCTAGCTTTGAGGTTGTGCCAGCTTTGCTTTCTCGATGCCAAATTTATATTTTAAAAAGTCTTGAAAAGAGTGATTTAATCAAGCTTCTAAATCGTGCAATAGAGCAGGATAATTTTTTAAGCCTTAAAAAAATTCAACTGAAAGAAACTGATGCTTTGTTGCGCTACTCTGGTGGAGATGCCCGCAAAGCCTTGAATGGGTTGGAGATTGTAACTGCCAGTTTTCGTAATGATGAGGAGGTCATCATCACTAATGAACTGGTATCGCAAATCATTCAACAAAATGTTACTAAATATGATAAATCTGGCGAGCAGCATTATGATATTATTTCGGCTTTTATCAAATCCATCCGCGGCAGCGATCCCAATGCTGCCGTTTACTGGCTTGCACGAATGTTGGAAGGGGGTGAAGATTTAAAGTTTATCGCTCGCCGACTGATTATTTTGGCTTCCGAGGACATAGGAAACGCTAACCCCAATGCGCTGATGTTGGCCAATAATGCTTTTCAAGCCGTGAATACGATTGGCTACCCCGAGGCACGAATCATTTTATCTCAATGTGCAATTTATTTGGCTAATTCGCCTAAGAGTAATAGTTGCTACAGGGCGATCAATCAAGCTCAACAGATAGTGAAAGAAACTGGGGATTTAGCCGTGCCTTTGCATCTGCGCAATGCCCCAACAAAACTGATGAAGGAGCTCGATTATGGGAAAGATTATCAATACGCACATCAGTTTAAAGGTAATTTTGCACGGCAAGAATATTTGCCTAAGGAAATTTCGGGACAAAAATTCTATGAACCTGGAAATAATAAACGTGAGGAGCAAGATCGCCAAGTACTAAAATCGAGATGGCAAGATAAATATGATTATTAATTTTATCTTTGCAGGTAATGAAAAAAGGTGTTTTACTTATCAACTTAGGCTCTCCAGACTCTACTAAAACCAAAGACGTCCGGCGCTATTTGCGTGAATTTTTATCAGACCCTAAAGTCATCGATGTTTGGTTTGTGAGAAATATTATTTTGAATTTATTTATTCTGCCCTTTCGCCCCAAAAAATCAGCAGAAGCTTACAGAAAAATTTGGTGGGAAGAAGGCTCTCCGCTCATTGTTTTGACCGAGCGTTTACAGCAAAAGTTACAGGCAAAACTAGACATGCCTGTCGCCATTGGTATGCGCTACGGGAATCCATCAATAAAGGAGGGATTGACTGAGCTTCAACAGCTGGGGTGTGAAAGTGTTTTTGTGATTCCTTTGTACCCACAGTATGCTATGAGCACAACGGAAACTGTGGTGGATAAAACGCTAGAAATTAAAGAAAAATTTTTTAAGGCTTTAAAAATTTCTTTTCTTCCGCCTTTTTATAATCACCCCGATTACATTCAAACCTTGGCACAAAGTATTGAGAAAAATTTGCCTCAGGCTTTTGATAAGCTCTTGTTCTCTTACCACGGGATTCCAGAGAGACATATCTACAAAACAGATCGCTCCAATACTTGCGAGATTGGCAAATGCTGCTTCAAAGATGAGAATCCTTCGCACGCCACTTGCTACCGCCACCAATGCTATAAAACAACAGAGCTGGTGCGTGAGGCGTTGAACTTACCTAGCAAAAAAGTCATGCAGAGTTTTCAGTCACGCCTAGGGAGCGACCCTTGGCTAAAGCCTTATACGGATGAGACTTTAGAGAACTTCCCCCAAAAGGGAACTAAAAATATTGCTGTCGTGGCACCAGCTTTTGTTTCAGATTGTTTAGAAACGTTAGAAGAATTAGCCATGGAAGGCAAAGAAGAATTTTTGAAAAATGGAGGGGAAAGTTTCACTTATATTCCATGTTTGAATGATTCAGACGAGTTTGTAGAAATTTTAGAAAAATGGTGTAATGAATATCAAAATAATGAAGAGACGATTTAAATTTTCCCTTGCTTTAATTCTCGTAACTTTTGGAATTAGCTTCGCGCAACTCAATACAGTAAAATCTGAACTGGAGAGGACTAAAATTCGTGAAAAAGATACGCTTGATGGCTGGAAAAACTTTGGGCAAGTCAATTTGCTTTTAAACCAATCTGCATTTAGCAATTGGGTAGCTGGTGGTGAAAATAGCATTGCTGGGAATTTAAACGCACAGTACAATTTCTATTACAAAAAAGGTTCTTGGACTTGGGATAACTTGCTGCAAGGAAGCTATGGTTTGTCTTCTACAGAAAGTAAGGGACTCAGAAAAACTGATGACCGCTTAGAAATCAATTCCATCTTAGGGGAAAAAGCTTTTGAAAACTGGAGTTACTCGCTATTTATGAATTTTAAAACTCAGTTTGTCAACGGTTATCATTACGATTTAGATGAAGACAGAGGTTTTCGGACTTCTGGTCTATTCAAGCCAGCATATTTAACTTTTGGCCCAGGGTTGCTGTGGAGAAAAAGTCAAAATTTTCACTTTAATTTAGCTCCGTTGACTAGTAAAGTTACATTTCTTAGCGGAGAGGTTTTCACTTACACTGATTTAGATGGAGATGGTAAAAAAGAGGCCGTTTCTTCAAATGTAATCGAAACTTACGGAGTTGATCCTGGTAAATCTTATCGCTATGAGTTAGGTTTCTATGCTGCTGGCTATTACAAAGCCAGTCTGATGGAAAACATCACAATGGAAAATATTTTATCGCTCTACTCTAATTATTTAGAAAATCCAAAAAATGTAGATTTAGACTATACGATGAATCTTATTTTCAAAATCAATAAATATTTATCTACCAATCTAAGCGTGCAGACGATTTATGACGATGATGCCTTTTCGGGTTTTCAAATTAGAGAAGTCTTTGGGCTAGGTATAAATGTAAATCTATAAGGGAGATGTGGGCCGTTCGCTATATTTTTTTTATTTTTTGTCTTTTATCTTTTGTAGAAAGTCACGGGCAAATTTCTAATGTGTATAACGAACTCAGGAATTTAAATTTTAAAATAACAACTACAGATACTATTCTTGGCTGGCGACGTGATGGGAATCTACGCCTAAACTTTGGCCAAACACACTACGAGAATTGGGTGCAAAATAATAACAGCCGCTTAGACCTTAATGTACAACTCAACCAGCGGATTTACTACCAATACCGTAAAAACCTGTGGGACAACCAAGTTTACTTGCAATATGGCTTGAGCAAACTCTACGGCGAAGGTCTTCAGAAATCTCTAGATCGCTTGGAAGTCAACTCCATCTACGGGAAAATCATCAACCCTCATCTTTCTTATTCTTATTTTGCTAACTTTAGAACACAATTCTCCAATTCTTACGACTATAAACGAGACGAAAAAAAAGACTACAGAATTTCAGGATTTATGTCCCCCTCTTTTCTAACGACAGGAGCTGGTATCATGTGGCGAAGAAATAATAACTTATACATCAACTTAGCCCCCGTAACTTGGCGTTTGGTTTCCATCATTTCGCCTGTTTATAAATACAATAATCAAGAGAAAAAATTCATTAATAGCGATGAAACTGAAGTTTTTGGCATCCCTGCTGGTAATTCTTCTATTCATCATTTAGGGTTTAATGCTTCACTTTATTACAAACTCGAACTTTTTAAAAAAAGATGGTCTATTGAAAATCGTTTAGCTCTATATTCCAACTATTTATCTAACCCTAAAAACTTTGATGTTGACTACACATTCAACACTCGATATAAAATAAATAAGTTTGTGTCTACCAATTTTACCATACAAGCCGTGTATGATGATGATGTGTTTGCTGGCTTCCAAATCAGAGAAAATTTCAGTATCGGGCTTAATTTAAACATCTAATTTTTTTTCTAAATTACCTTTAAACTTAAATCTAGACTTCTCGCAGAATAAATCAATGCACCAGAGGAAATGTAATCAACGCCTGTTTCTGCATAACTTACTAAATTTTCTATTGTAATCCCTCCCGAAGATTCTATTTCTATTCTTCCTCCAATTCTATCAACGGCTTCCTTGGTTTGCTCTATATTAAAATTGTCTAGCATAATACGATCAGGGTTTTGAGTTAAAGCCTCTTTGACTTCTTTTAAATTTCTAGTTTCAATTTCAATTTTTAGGTTTAATTTGTTTTGTTTCAAATATTCTTTTGCTCTTTGAATTGCAGGAACAATGCCTCCTGCAAAATCAACATGATTGTCTTTGAGCATAATCATATCAAATAAACCAAAACGGTGATTTTCTCCTCCTCCTATTTTTACAGCCCATTTTTCACAGACTCTAAAATTGGGGGTTGTTTTTCTAGTATCTAGAAGTTTAGTTTTTGTATGCTTGATTTTCTCTTGCATAAAATTAGTGAGTGTCGCAATTCCGCTCATCCGCTGCATACAATTTAAAACTAATCGCTCTACGGGAAGTATGCTTTTCGCTGAACCTTCTACAATGAATGCAACATCACCTTTTTTTATAAAAGAGCCGTCATTTATCAATTTTTCAAAACGAACTGAAGAGTCAAAGAATTTAAATATATATTCTGCTAACTCTACGCCTGCGATGATTCCTTCATCTTTTACTAAAAGCTGAGCTTGGTTTTTTACTTCTTCGCTCATAATGGCAAGGGTAGAGTAATCTCCTCTCCCGATGTCTTCGGCTAAAGCTTCTTTGATGAAATGACTTAAGGCTTGATTTGAAACGTATTCTGGTCTCATTGATTTAAATTTTTATTATAAAAAGCTCCTCTATTTTCTTTCTGCCTAAGGCTATCTGTAATAATAAGATAAGCACAGCTGACTAAATTTCTTAGCTCTGAAAGCTGTGGAGAGAGCACTGAAAATTTATAAATTTTCTTCACAGATTTATAGATTTGTTCTTCTTTTTCCAAAGCTAATTTCAATCGGAAATCAGACCTTACTATACCGACTAAATCACTCATTATCGACTGAAGTTCTTCCCGAAGAAACTTTAATACTACTAGCTCATCAGGGATGCTAGCTCCAGCAGGGTTCCAATCTGGAACGGCAGTAATTTTTCCTAAATCAAAATTCTTTTGTTTTAACTTTATTATACTTGCTTTCGCTGCATTATGTGCAAAAACCAGTGCTTCTAGTAAAGAATTCGAAGCTAAACGGTTTGCCCCGTGTAAACCCGTATTGGTACATTCCCCAACGCTAAATAAATTGTGAATGCTAGTAGCTCCATCTTTATCTACATCAATTCCTCCACATAAATAATGTTGTGCCGGCACTACGGGAACTAACTCTTCAAACGGATTTATTCCTCTTTCTATGCAGGCTTGAAAAATATTGGGGAAATAGTTTAAAAATTTTTCTTGGTCTAAATGCCTGCAGTCTAAGCCCACGTACTCAGCCCCTGTTTTTTTCATTATATCATCAATCGCCCGCGATACAATATCGCGAGATGCCAGCTCTTCTCTTTCGTCATAAAAATGCATAAATTCTTCTCCGCTCATCGTACGAAGTTTTGCACCAAAGCCTCTCACCGCTTCAGAAATTAAAAACAATCGCCCATCTTTATCATCATAAAGCGCCGTGGGGTGAAATTGAACAAAGGCCATGTTACTAATTTTACCTTTGGCCCTATACACTAATCCAATTCCATCTCCTGTTGCGATGATAGGGTTGGTTGTATTTTTATAAACGTGCCCTAAGCCTCCCGTTGCTAAAAGGGTCACTTTAGCAGTCATTTTTTTAATCTTTTTGGTATGAATATCTAAAACATAAGCACCAAAACAATTTATATCATCTATATTTAGTTCCTGCTGTAGAAGGTGATGTTCTGTAATTAAGTCAATGACGTAATGATGAGGTAGTAATTCAATATTAGGCGTGATTTCAATCATAGCCAAGAGGCTTCGTTCAATTTCATAGCCAGTGATGTCTTTGTGGTGAACCACTCGATTCTCTGTGTGGCCGCCTTCTTTTCCCAAATCATAAGTTCCTTTATCATTAGCATCAAACCTTGCGCCCCACTCTACCAATTCCTTAAATCGCTCTGGCCCTTGGCGAATGACCATTTCCACAACACTTCTTTCATTCATATAATCGCCAGCACGCATTGTATCTTCAATATGTTTTTCAAAACTATCTTTATCAAAATCAGAAACAATAGCTACTCCACCTTGTGCATATTTGGTATTAGACTCATCTTTATTGCCTTTCGTCACGATAGTAATCTTCGTTTCAGGTAAGGCTTGTGCAACTTTAAGGGCATAAGTCAACCCAGAAATCCCAGAGCCAATGACTAAAACATCTGTCATCATTTAATTTTTTCGCTCATTTTCAGCATTCTTTCAATAGGCTCTAAAGCTTGAACTCTCAACTCTTCTTCCATTATAATTTCTGGTTTCTCATAATTAAGGCAGAGGTAAAGTTTCTCTATAGTATTTCTTTTCATATACATACACTCACTACACTGGCAGGAATAATCTTCTGGAAATGCTGGTATTAACTTTTTTTCAGGTGCTCTTTTTTTCATCTCATGCAAAATCCCTTCTTCAGTAGCTACAACAAAGGTTTCTGCAGCATCTTTTTCAACGAAATCAAGCAATGCAGATGTTGACCCAATAAATGAAGCAGCTTCTAATACTGGCGGTTCGCTCTCAGGATGAGCGATGAGTTTTGCCCCTGGGTTTTCTGCCAACTGCTGAGCAATCCTCTCTAATGAAAAAGCCTCATGAACAATACAACTCCCATCCCAGAGAATCATATCTCTACCCGTTTTTTTACTCAAGTAAGCCCCTAAATTCTTATCAGGAGCAAAAATAATTTTTTGTTCTTTTGGAATTTGGGCAATGATATGCTCTGCATTAGATGAAGTCACAATGTAATCACTCACCGCTTTAGTCCCAGCATCACAATTGATGTAAGTCACCACCACAGCGCCAGGGTGTTGATTTTTAAACTCCATCAAAGCCTCGCCAGAGCAAGCATCCGCTAAGGAACAACCAGCCAATAAATCAGGAAGTAGAACCTTTTTGGTTGGATTGATTATTTTAGCCGCCTCTGCCATAAAGTGAACTCCACAGAATACGATAATCTCCGCATCAGTTCCCTGCGCCGCCCTAGCTAGCTGAAGAGAATCCCCCAAAAAATCTGAGAGTTCCTGAATTTCTGCAGTTTGGTAGTAATGAGCTAAAATCACTGCATTTTTTTCTTCTTTCAGCCGATTGATTTCCTTTCTCAGGTCAAGACCTTCAGGTATTTCCTTGTTGAGGTAGCCTCTCTTGGCTAAGGTATCTTCTATATTCATCATATCAATGCTAAATTTACTTTTTTTTTAAGGCTTAAAAAAATTTTTTAATGACTGTTTTTTCACTATTTTTTAAAAGCAGAAAGCTTCAAGAAATAAAGTTATGATTGCAAAAAAGTTTTGCCAAAAAAAGCTCCTTTACGTTGCCGAAATCTTTTTGATTTTTTTTGAAGTAATTTTATTTTTATAGACTTTTGCTTTGTTAAATTTTATTCCAAAAATTTTTAAGCCTTTAAAAATATGAACCCATTATTAAACCAACCTTTCTCTACACCATACCAGACTCCTCCTTTTTCAGCTTTTGAGACTAAAGACTTCAAACCCGCTTTTCTACGCGCTATTAAAAACGCAAGGCTAGAGATCAAAAATATTGCTGAAAATCAAGCTGAACCCACTTTTGAAAACACGATAGAAGCATTAGCATTGAGTGGAGAAGCTTTAAGCAGAATCAGTTCAATTTTTTTCAATTTAAATTCAGCAGAAACCAATGATGAAATTCAGCAAATCGCACAAGAAATTTCGCCAATTTTGTCTGATTTCAGTAATGATGTTTTGCTCAACGAGCAGCTTTTTGCCCGAGTAAAAAAAGTTTTTGAGGAAAAAGAAAGCTTGAGCTTGAACAACGAAGCTCAAATGCTACTGGAAAAAAGCTATAAAAATTTTAAAAAAAATGGAGCTTTATTGTCTAGCGAGAATAAAGAAAAACTGAGAACAATAAGCAAAGAATTGGCTATGCTGAGCCTTCAGTTCGGGCAAAATTTATTGGCAGAAACCAATGATTACCAACTACATATAACAAATAAATCTGATTTAGAAGGTTTGCCCGATTTCGCTCTAGAAACGGCTAAAGAAGAAGCGGAAAGTCGAAATTTGAGCGGTTGGGTTTTCACACTGCAAATGCCGAGCTACCTCAGCTTCTTGAAGTTTGCAAGAAATCGTAAATTGAGAGAACAAATTTACCGAGCAAACGGAGTTAAAGCCTTCCAAAATAATGATAAAAATAATACAGAAATCATCAAAAAAATCGTTCAGTTGCGTTTTCAACGAGCTAAATTATTGGGATTTGAAACGCATGCGGATTTCGTTTTAGATGAGCGAATGGCTAAATCTAAAGAGAAAGTAAATGATTTCTTGGCTGAATTGCTCAAAAAAGCTTATCCTTTGGCAAAAAAGGAAATTGAAAACTTAGCCGATTTTGCAAAAGGAATAGATGGCATCGAAGATTTAATGCCCTGGGACCATGCTTTCTACGTTGAGAAACTAAAAAAGCAACGCTTTGACTTGAGCGACGAAGAGCTGAAACCTTACTTTGAATTAAATCAAGTGACCGAAGGAGCTTTCACCATTGCTCAAAAATTATACGGAATTTCATTTGTTCCGAATAATAAGATTGAAGTTTACCACCCCGATGTGAAAGTTTTTGAAGTTAAAAACAAAGCACAAGAATGCATCGGCATTTTTTACGCCGATTTCTTCCCACGAGTAGGCAAGCGCGCAGGAGCTTGGATGACTTCTTTCCGTGATGGCTCTTTTGTAAATAATTTGCATAAAATCCCTCAAATTTCTATCGTTTGTAACTTCACTAAACCAACTAAAAATGAACCAAGTTTATTGACCTTTGATGAAGTCACAACACTTTTCCATGAGTTTGGGCACGCGCTTCATGCTTTGCTTGCTAAAACCCAATATGAATCGCTGGCAGGCACCAATGTCTATTGGGATTTTGTGGAGCTCCCCTCACAATTTATGGAAAATTTCTGCTACGAGCCAGAGGCTTTAGCACTTTTCGCCAAACATTACCAAACCAAAGAAATGATCCCCATAGAATTGGTCGATAAAATTACGGCATCAGCTCAGTTCATGGAAGCTTACCAGACCGTTCGGCAAATCAGTTTCGGGAAATTGGATATGGCTTGGCATGCTACAGACCCAAGTTCTATTGACGATGTTGATGTTTACGAAAATCAAGCTTTTGAAGCAACACAAGTTTACCCCAAAATTAGCGGAACAAACATGAGCACTTCTTTTGCACACATTTTCCAAGGAGGCTATTCCTCTGGCTATTACAGCTATAAATGGGCAGAAGTTTTGGATGCGGATGCTTTTGAATTATTCAAAGAGAATGGCATTTTTGATACCGAAACAGCTCAAAAATTTCATCGCCTCCTGAGCGCTGGCGGAACGGTAGACCCCATGAAATTATACATTGAATTCCGTGGGAAAGAACCCGATATCAACGCTTTGCTAAAAAGAGCAGGGATTTTAGCTCAATAATTATTTATTTTGCGCATAGTTGATTACCTTTATATTTGAATGAAATTTATTTAAAAAAAATTTTTTAAGCCTAAAAAAATCATGCAAAATATTAACCCGACACACACTCAAGCTTGGAATAAACTCGAAAATCATTTTCAAAGTATTAAAAATAAACATCTCCGCGATTGGTTTAATGAAGATAAAAATCGTTTTGATAAATTTCATATCCAATTGAATGAAATATTATTTGATTATTCCAAAAATCGTTTGGACGAAAAAACGCTCCAGCTTTTGATTGATTTAGCCAACGAATGTGAGCTTAAGCCTGCCATTGATGCAATGTTTGGTGGACAGCACATCAATCAAACCGAAAACCGAGCAGTTTTACATACGGCTTTACGCTACTTCGGGGAACGTGCTGTAACGGTGGAGGGGGAAAATGTCGTTCCTCAAGTTGAGAGAGTTCGTGCTCAAATGAAGAAATTCACGCAACAAGTCATTTCAGGAAAACATAAAGGCTTTACAGGAAAAGAAATCACGGATATCGTAAACATTGGCATTGGTGGCTCGGACTTAGGCCCTGTGATGGTGGTAGAAGCCCTGAAGGCTTACAAAACTAGGCTAAACGCTCATTTTGTTTCTAATATAGATGGAACGCA
This sequence comes from Candidatus Ornithobacterium hominis, assembly GCF_951229915.1. Taxonomy (GTDB): domain Bacteria; phylum Bacteroidota; class Bacteroidia; order Flavobacteriales; family Weeksellaceae; genus Ornithobacterium; species Ornithobacterium hominis. Next base: position 58,857 of record NZ_OX579588.1, read on the forward strand.
TATCACCGAAACTTTAAAAAAATTAAACCCAGAGACAACGCTTTTTATCATCGCTTCCAAAACCTTTACCACGCAAGAAACGATGACCAATGCGCAAAGTGCCAAAAATTGGTTTTTAAATTCTGATGCAACCCAAGCTGATGTTGCTAAGCATTTTGTAGCCCTTTCAACAAACCAAAAAGGCGTGACCGATTTTGGAATTGCCGAAGAAAACATGTTTGAATTTTGGGATTGGGTCGGTGGCCGCTACTCGCTCTGGAGCGCAATTGGGCTCAGCATTTCGCTAGCCGTGGGCTACGAGAATTTTGAGAAACTACTAAAAGGAGCTTATGAAATCGACCAACATTTTCAGCACACTGATTTTGAAAAGAATATTCCTGTTTTGATGGGGCTTATCGGGATTTGGTACAATAATTTTTTTGGAGCAGAATCTTACGCCATTTTACCTTACGAGCAGTATTTGCATCGCTTCGCGGCTTACTTACAACAAGGCGATATGGAGTCCAACGGAAAGTCTGTAGACAGAAATGGAGCACCAGTTGATTACCAAACCGGCCCCATCATCTGGGGCGAACCAGGAACCAACGGGCAACACGCTTTTTATCAGCTGATTCATCAAGGCACAAAATTGATTCCAGCAGATTTTATTGCTGGGGCAGTATCTAACAACTCGTTGGGAGACCATCAGGCAAAATTATTGGCTAACTTTTTCGCACAAACCAAGGCTTTAGCTTTTGGCAAAACAGAAGCTGAAGTGATGGAAGATTTAGAAAAAGAAAAGAAAACAACAGCGGAAATGGAATTTTTAAAGCCTTTTAAAATTTTTGAAGGCAATCGCCCAACGAACTCTTTCTTGTACCAAAAATTAACACCGAACGTTTTGGGGCAATTAATTGCATTGTATGAACACAAAATCTTTGTGCAAGGTATCATTTGGAATATTTTCAGTTTTGACCAATGGGGAGTCGAATTAGGAAAACAGTTGGCTAAAAGTATTCTCCCCCAGCTCAATGGTAATGAAAAGATTTCTTCGCAAGATAGCTCTACCAAGGGTTTAATCAATGCTTTTTTAGCCATGAGAGAATAAATTTTTTAAGCCTTAAAAAAAAATTTAAATAAAGCTTTAAAAAAACGTTGCATTCACCGCATGGAAAATTTACATTCGGATTTAAAAAAACAATTAACCAATGCTATTGGCAATCATAAGCTGAGCCACGCAATCATTCTAAACGGAAAGTCTGGCTATGGCACTTTGGCTTTGGCGCATTGGGTTGCAAAAGGCTTGCTCTGCTCGCCAGAGGATAAGAAGTGTACACACAAAGTAGACACATTGCAACACGCTGATTATCACTTCAGTTACCCTTTTCCGAAAATGAAAAAAAATTCCATTTCAGATGATTTTGGCAAAGAATGGAAAACTTTTTTCACATCTCAGCCTTTCGGTACACTAATCGATTGGATGGATTTTTTGGAAGCAGAAAAAAAGCAACTTTTCATCAGCGTAGATGAATCTATAAATATCATCAGTAAGCTCAACCTGAGAAGTTATGAAGGGGGTAAAAAGATTATGCTGATTTGGCTTGCCGAGCACATGAATGTTTCTACCGCAAATAAGCTACTGAAGTTAATTGAAGAGCCACCTGCACAGACGCATTTCATCTTGGTGACTGAAAATGCTGACAAAATGTTACCCACTATTTTATCTCGATGCCAGTTGATTCAGGTTCCACGCTTGAGTGATGAGGCGGTGGCTGATATTTTAATCAAGACCTATGAGGTAGATGAGAAAAAGGCACACTTTATTGCACACAAATCCCACGGCGACGTTCGGCTGGCTTTACAAAATCTCAATCACGATACCCAAGATTTTGAAATTTTGCTGATTGATTGGGTACGAAATGCATTTAAAGCAAAAAAAGACGCTTCGGTTTTACTACAAATCAGTGATTGGTCGTTAGAATTAGCTAATTATAGCCGAGAAAAACAAAAACAATTCATTCAATTCTGCATTGAAGTTTTCAGACAAGCTTTGCTAGAAAATTATGCCGCAGGAGAATTAGTTTATCAGCCATTGAGTTTGAATAATTTCAAATGGGGTAATTTCTCCAAATTTGTACACAGCGAGAATATTTCATTAATAATTGAGGAGTTAAACCAAGCGGCTTTGCAAATTGAAAGAAACGGGAACAGCAAAATTATTTTTCTCGACTTAGGAATTCATTTGATACGTTTTATCCACAAAAAAGAGTCTCATGAAATCACATGAATTCTTTGCCCTGGGACTGATGCTTAGCACGTCAAAAGAGTCTTTTGATTTTTGAGTTTCTAAAAATTGAGTTCGTTTTCCACATATTTTTCAGTAATTAGATTAAAATCATATTTTTCTGGAAAATATAGCCTAACAAGGCAGCAAAGATTTCACTGGCTTCCTTTTTCCAAAGGTTGCACTTATTGATTAAATTTTTAAAGCCTTAAAAAATTTTTAGTAAAAATCAATCTATCACGTTCTAATGCCCAGTAAATCAAACTTTGGCGAAATGAATAATGAAATGCTTATATTTGATTTTTTAGAAAGAAAATAACGATGAAAAAAATATTTCCCCTTCTGATTTTGAATGTAATGAGTTTTTTTTACGCTCAAGAGTTCACTCTGAATGAATTGTTTCAATATCAGTATTATCCACAAGGGATTCAGGGTGGAATTTCTATGAATGATGGCGAACATTACACCGTAATGTCTGATATAGGAATTGATAAATATTCGTACAAAACCTTCCAAAAGGTGGAAACCATTAAATCTGGGAATTATGCCAATTACTTCTTCAATAATGATGAGTCTTTTTTGATTTTAGAAACAGAACCTGAAGCTATTTTTCGACATTCCAAAAAAGCGATTTACACGCTTTATAACATGAAAAATCAAACGGAAACTTTGGTTTTTGAGGGTAAAAAAATCCAAGAGCCCACGCTTTCACCCGATGGAGAAAAAGTGGCTTTTGTGTTTGAAAACAATCTATATCTTCAGAATTTAGCCGATGGGGAAATAACGCAAATTACGAGCGATGGCGAGAAAAATAAAATCATCAATGGAGTTACCGATTGGGTGTATGAGGAAGAGTTTGGTTTCGTTCGAGCCTTTGATTGGAACGCCACCAGCAATCAAATTGCATTCATTCGTTTAGATGAAAGTGAAGTGCCAGAAATGAATGTAGATATTTATGGTAAAAACCTGTACCCCAGCGAATTAAAGTTTAAATACCCAAAAGCTGGTGAGAAGAATGCCGTGGCGTCTGTTCATATTTTTGATTTAAATTCTAAAGCCTTAAAAAATATTGATTTATCTGACTATCAAGATTTTTATGTGCCAAAAATCCAGTTTAGTAAAAAAACAAATGATTTAGCTGTTTTGGTTTCTAATCGTCATCAGAATCATGTGGATTTCTGGATGGTAAACACGCAAAATTTAAACAAGGAAAAATTATTTACCGAAACGGATAAAGCTTGGATTGAAACCGATCATTTAACGCTGGAATTTTTAGCTGATAATAGTTTCATTTGGAGTTCTGAAAGAGATGGATTTCGCCATTTGTATCACTATGCAGATAATGGGAAATTGCTAAATCAAATCACTAAAGGGAATTGGGAAGTTACAGAGTTTTATGGCTATAGCCCTGAAAATAAACGAGTTTACTTCCAGTCCACCGAACCAGGAAGCATTTACCGCGGAGTCTATTCGGTGGGATTAAACGGCAAAAAGAAAATTACTTTGGCTAACCAAAAAGGGGTAAACAATGCAACGTTCAGCAAATCATTTGCGTATTTTATTTTATCGAATGACGCAGCAAATCGAGTGCCTGTTTATACTTTAAATAGTGGAAAAAATGGAGCAAGATTATCAATTTTGGAGGATAACCAAACGGCTCAAAATTATTGGGATTTGAAGCAACCTCAGCCGAAAATTTACGAAGAAATTGAAGTGAACGGAACAAAGTTGAATACCTATATGATTAAACCAAAAGATTTTGACCCGAACAAAAAATACCCACTTTTCATGTATTTATACGGTGGCCCAGGTTCGCAGCAGGTGCTGTACAATCATGGTGGGTTTAATTTCTGGTGGTTTCAAGTTTTGGCAAATCATGGCTACATTGTAGTTTGTGTAGACAATCGTGGAACTGGCGGTAAAGGTTCTGATTTTAAGAAAATTACGTACAAAAATTTAGGTCATTATGAAATTGAAGACCAAATGGCTGCAGCAAAATATTTTGGAAATTTGGATTATATAGACGAAAACCGAATCGGGATGTTTGGCTGGAGTTTTGGAGGTTATATGACGTCGCTGGCGATGACCAAAGGTGCCGATATTTTCAAAACAGGCATCGCAGTGGCTCCTGTTACCAATTGGCGTTTTTATGATACGATTTATACCGAAAGATTTTTGCAAACGCCACAAGAAAATCCTGATGGATATGACAAAAATTCGCCAATTCATTATGCAGATTTAATGAAAGGAAATTTCATGCTGATTCACGGAACGGCAGATGATAACGTGCATGTGCAGAATGCAATGCAGTTTGCAGAAGCGCTGATTCAAGCCAATAAAGATTTTGAGTATATGCTATATCCTGACAAAAATCATGGTATCTATGGCGGAAACACCCGAAGGCATTTATACGAAAAAATAACAAATTTTATTTTGAAAAAACTTTAATCTAAATATAGAATGAAAAAATGGCTTAATTCCTTCTTTTTAACTTTAATTTTCAGCTTTCTATCAGCTCAAAATGTTAATTACGAAGATTACTTCCAAAAAGAAAGTTTACGGATAGATTTCTTGATTTATGGTAGTCACAAATCAGAAAATGCTATTATTCATCAACTGAAAAAAGAGCCGTACTATGGCGGTGGCACATCGTCTCAGCTGTTTTCCCCAGATTATGGCGAGTTCAAAATTTTGGCGTATGATAAAGCAACGCAAAGATTAATTTTCTCTAAAGGATTTAGCCCGATTTTTCAAGAATGGCAAGCGACAGACGAAGCTAAATCCATTCAAAAAGCTTTTGAAAATTCTATTCAGATACCTTTTCCGAAGCATGAAATCATGATTGAAATTCAAAAAAGAAATAAAAAAGGTCGGTTTGAAACTGTCATGAATCAAAATATTGACCCTAATGATTTTACGATTATCAGAGAAAAGCCAAAATTATACCCCACTCATATTATTCAACAAAATGGGCTGGCAAAAAATAAAGTAGATATTGTCATCATTCCTGAGGGATATACGGAAGAAGAAATGCCAAAATTTATAAAAGATACCGAAAGATTGGTAAATTATATGTTCACGATTCCTCCGTTTACGCAGCATCAAAAAGATTTCAATATTATTGCCATAAAAAGTCCTTCGGAAGAATCTGGCACGGACATTCCTGGCGAAAATGTGTATAAGAACACTTTATTAAATTCTAAATTTTATACTTTTGGCGAGCCAAGATATTTGACGACATTTTCCAATTTCAAAATTGCCGATATCGCAGCTAATATTCCCTATGATCAAATTTATGTTTTGGTAAATACCAGCCGATATGGTGGTGGTGGATTTTATAATGTAATGAATTTAGTATCATCTGATCATGAATTATCTGACAAAGTTTTTGTACACGAGTTTGGGCATGGATTCGTAGGTTTGGGAGATGAATATTATGATGCGTCTTTTGGAGGTTCAGAATATTATCCGCTAGATGTAGAGCCTTGGGAACCGAACTTAACGACCTTAGTTGATTTTGATAAAAAATGGAGAGATAAAATTAAAAGAACTACACCTATCCCAACGCCTAGAGCAAAAAAATACAGTAATGAAGTAGGTGTTTTTGAAGGCGGTGGATACACAGCAAAAGGAGTTTACAGCCCTGTGCAAGATTGCCGAATGAAATCTAACGAGGCAGATGGATTTTGCCCCGTATGCTCTGATGCCATTAGCCAACATATTGAATTTTATAAAAAGTGAGGATTTTGGCAGGTAAAATTTTTAATGATAAAAATCATATTTAACAGAATAGATGATTTTTTATTTTTGAACGTTATTTTAAATAGTGAATAACATGAAAAGAAACATTTTATTATTAATTTTCTCCATTTTAACCTTCAATGTATCTTTAGGATATAATTAGCAAAGCATTGTTTACTGAAAAGGTTCAGAGAAAATTATTCAAAATGGAAATCAAGTTTCAAAAAATTATAAAGACGTTTCTTACGTTCCTAAAAAATATTACAACATGTTATTAATTTCTGACTTAGAATATGAATGTCAATTGCAAAATAATTGATTTGTGAGAGCAGAAGTAAAAGAACTGTTTTCATTGGTGAGAGATGAAAATATAAAAAAACTCTGCAATGACGTTGATGGAGGATATGCGATTTCTAGCAAAATAAGTTTCAAAATCGGGAAAAACTTTTAATCTAAAACATTATAAAAATCAAAGCCATTTCAATTTCTGATTGAGGTGCTTTTTTCTAAAAAAAAATAAAATTATGAATAAAGGATGTTTAGGAATAGGTGTAGTAATTGCGGCGATTGCCGTTTTAGCACTTATTTGGGGTTCAGGTGTTTATAACAAGCTGGTAAGTGAAGATGAGAACGTAGCGCGTGCTTGGGCAAATGTGGAAGCAGATTACCAAAGAAGATATGATTTGATTGGGAATTTGGTAGCAACAGTAGAAAATGCAGCAGAATTTGAGCGAGGAACTTTGACTGATGTGATAGAGGCTAGAGCCAAAGCTTCGTCGATTAATTTGACGGCAAATGAATTAACACCAGAAAATATTCAAAAATTCCAACAAGCTCAGAATGAGTTAAATCAATCCTTTTTGGGGCGAATGAATTTCTTGCAAGAAAATTATCCGCAATTGACAGCAACAGAGCAATTTCGTGATTTAAATGCACAAATTGAGGGCACAGAAAATCGCATTAACGTTTCTAGAACACGTTACAATGAAGCTGTAAATCAATACAATAACAAAGTTCGTAAAGTCCCCAATAATCTCCTGGCAAATATTTTTGGATTCAGCCCAAAAGCTCCATTCTCTTCTGTAAGCGGAGCGGAAGTAGCGCCAAGTGTTCGAGATGAATTCAATAAAGGCTAAGTTAAAGCTAATGCCTGATAAAAACGCAGAAAAATCTCCAGAGCTTTTGTTCTCGACCGCAGAAGAAAAAGAAATTATTTTAGCCATTGGTGAGGCAGAAAACCTCACTAGTGGTGAAATACGCTTACACATTAGCAGAGAAGCGGATAAAGATGCTTTAGAAAAAGCTAAAGCTGTTTTTAACGAGCTCCGAATGCATCAAACAAAAGAACGAAATGCCGTGTTGATTCACTTGTCGCTAGGGTCAAGAAGCTTTGCCATCTATGGAGATGAAGGCATCAACCAAAAAGTAGAAGAAAACTTTTGGGAAAAGACCAAAGATAAAATGCAAGAATTCTTTATAAAAGGGCAGATGAAAGAAGGTTTAATTAATGGAATTTTGGATGTGGGTGAAAGACTTAAAAAACATTTCCCATATCAATCTGATGATAGAAATGAGCTACCCGATGAAATCAGCTATGGCGAATAAAATTTTATCACTTTTTGTCTTTATTTTTTCAAGCATCAGCCTTTGGGGGCAATACGATATTCCAGAAAAACCGACCAGCGACCAAAGTTTGATTTTTGATTACTCGGAGAGCATTCTACTCAATTCAGAAGAAAAACAACGCCTTAATCAGAAACTAATTGATTATGAAAGAGAAACCTCTACTCAAATTATCATTGTCTTTATCAAAAGTCTCCAAGGCGAAGACGAAAATCAATTAGCCGCAAATTGGGCACATAAATGGGGCATAGGGCAAAAGGGAAAAGACAATGGGCTCATTATTTTAGTCAGTCAACAAGAGCGTAGAATCTCCATTCAAAACGGCTACGGGCTAGAAGAATTCATGACCGATGCCATGAGCCGTCGAATTATTTATAACTACATCATCCCTAAATTTAAGCAAGGAAATTATTACGCAGGACTTGATAAAGGAACGGATGCAATTATCAATATCCTAGAAGGAAAATTTGTAGAAGAAGGAAATGGAAGCCCCCAAAATGAAGACGGTTTCAACTCCATTATAATTATTTTATTTATAATTCTTTTTCTCTATTTCATATTTAGAAATCACCGCGGAGGAGGCGGAAATGGAAAGAAGAGAAGTAGTAGAGATGTCATTTTCACCGACTTTGGACGTTCTGTTTGGATCCCAAGAGCAGGTGGCTTCGGGAGCAGCAGGGGTGGAAGCTTCGGCGGAGGCGGATTTGGTGGATTCGGAGGCGGTGGCTTCGGCGGTGGAGGCGCCAGCGGAGGGTGGTAAAAAAGAAAGCTCTAGAAGAATTTTATTCCTAAAATTTTATAAGCCTTAAAAAAATTAAGAATAAAATTCTTTCAGCTCCTCTACAATTTGATATGCAGCAGGGCAAATTACCGTATTTTTTATCGTTAAGTGATTGATTTGGTATAATTTTCTTCGGTCGGTGTGGGGGAATTCTCGGCAAGCTTTTGGGCGATTTTCATAGATGAAACAATAATTATCTTCACCCAAAAACGGGCATGGCATAGATTGAAAAACCATATCACCGTCTTCATCTATCTTTAGATAAGTTGCCTCAAAATCTTTTTCGCTCAAGTTCACAGCTTTTGCCATTTTTTTCACATCCTGCGCCGTGATGAGCGGCCCGGTAGTTCTGCAGCAGTTGCCACAAGAAAGGCAATCGATTTTGGCAAAAACTTCATCGTGTTTTTCTTCAGCAATGCGGTCTAAGTTCTTGGGTTTGTTGCGCTTGAGCCAATTCAAGAATTTTTCATGCTCGGGCTGCTTGCTGATGGCTTTTTTTTGGTATTCTTCTAAATTCATTATTCTAAGTTTAAAAGTTCCTCATTCCTAAAACGTCTAAAGATTTGCGCTACCGCCAAAACATCTTTCTCACAATAGCGTTTGATACGATTTATGTTTTTTTCCTGATAATAAACTTGTGCTACATCGGCACCACAAATATCATCTTTTGGTGAAGGAATATTCAAAACATGCGCCAACAAATGGACTGAAGTGTAATGTTTATAATCTCCGAATTTCCACAATTCTAAAGTGTCTAAATGCTGAATTTCCCAAGGTTTTTTACCTTGAATTTGTAAAATCCTGGGCAAAGAAATTCCGTGAATGATTAAACGCCTAGCAATAAATGGAAAATCAAACTCTTTCCCGTTATGTGCACAGAGCAAGGATTTATTTTTGCTAAAATGTGTATGGAGCAAATCACAAAAATCGGAGAGAATTTTTCTCTCATCTTCGCCGTAGAAACTTTTGACCCGAAATTGAGCTTCAGGAGTTATGATGCCGCATGAGATGCAAACAATCTTCCCAAATTCAGCTAAAACACCAGCAGTTTCGTTATAAATTTCTTCTACCGATTTCTCATGAAGATTTTGCTTCCAATGAGTTTTTTGATCAAATAAATCTTTGGCAACACTTGGCAAGTTTTCAAAACCCCAAACTTGCGGCACAGTCTCGATATCGATGAATAGAATGTTTGCTGGATTGATTTTACTAAGCATATTTTTTTAAGCCTTAAAAAATTTTATGATTTAAATCATGGCATTTAATTTGTATACTCACTATAGCAGGATTTCAAAGAGAAATATACAAGTTAAATTTTAAAAAATAAAATAATATGGCTTTTGACTTACCAAAATTAAACTATGCTTTTGACGCTTTAGAACCGTACATTGATGCGAAAACGATGGAAATCCACCACGATAAACATCATGGAGGTTACACCGATAAATTAAATGCAGCCATAGAGGGCACCGAACTGGAAGGGAAATCGATAGAAGAAATCTTGGTGCAAGGTTTTGAAAAAGATGCGGTGAGAAATAATGGTGGGGGATTCTATAATCATTCACTTTTTTGGGAAATTTTATCTCCCAATGGTGGCGGAAAGCCAGAAGGCGAGTTGCTGAAAGCGATAGAGGATGCTTTTGGTTCGTTTGAGAAATTTATAGAAGCTTTTGAAGAGAAGGCAAAAGGACAATTCGGCTCAGGTTGGGCTTGGCTTTGCGTGATGGACGGAAAGGAATTGATGGTTTGCAATACGGCAAATCAGGATAATCCGTTGATGCCCAATGGCTGTGGTGGAACTCCGATTTTAGGCATCGATGTTTGGGAGCATGCATATTATTTAAATTACCAAAACAAGAGACCAGACTACGTTTCAGCATTTTGGAATGTTGTAAACTGGGATCAAGTGGCAAAAAACTTTGAGGATGCAAAAAAATAATTTATAAAGTAGATTTTTTAGAAGCCTTAGAAAATTTAGAATAAAAAAATAGCAATGAGCCGCCTTACAACTAAGGCGGTTTTTTCAGTAAATGTAGTGCCAGTAGTGGTTTCATTAAAGCATTAAAACATTGAAATTAAATTAGTTAGGAGTGTTTAGCTAACTAGAATAAAAATTTTTAAGAAAATCAAATTTTAGCACTCCAAAAAAATTTCGGAAATTTGTACCTTAATGTTTAGAATTTAGAATAAAAACTTCTGCACAAACAGATTTCATGAGTGATTTTTTAAAACATGAATGCGGGATAGCACTTCTCCGCTTATTAAAGCCTCTTTCTTATTACAAAGAAAAATATGGGAATGCCTTTTATGGTATTGACAAAATGTATTTAATGCTTGAGAAGCAACACAATAGGGGGCAAGACGGTGCGGGCGTGGCAAGTATAAAACTGGGGATGCAACCAGGCGAAAGATACATCAGCCGTGCTCGGTCAAATGCAGAAAGTCCTATCAAAGATTTATTCTCAAGTGTTAACCAAAGTATAAAAAGAAGAGTTGACCTAAATCCTGATCTTCTAAAGAATTTGGATGAGTTGAAAAAAGAAGCTCCCTTTATCGCAGAAGTATTCTTGGGGCATGTCCGCTACGGGACTTATGGCGAAAATTCACTGGAAAGCGTTCATCCTTTTCTGAGGCAAAATAACTGGAAAGCTCGGAATTTACTAGTCGCAGGGAACTTTAACCTGACGAATGTAGATGAGCAGTTTCAGAATTTGATTGATCTAGGTCAGCACCCAAAAGCTAAAGCAGATACCGTGACGGTGATGGAGAAGATTGGACATTTCTTAGATGAGCAAGTCACAGAACTTTATTATGATTTAAAAAAAGATGGCTTCACTAAAAAAGAAGCTTCTGCCGAGATTGCTAATCGCATTAGCGTTTCTAAAATTCTGGAGAAATCGGCTAAGAACTGGGATGGAGGCTATGCCATGGCGGGGATGTTTGGGCATGGCGATAGTTTCGTTTTACGTGACCCAGCGGGAATACGCCCAGCTTATTATTACGTAGATGATGAGATTGCCATAGTAGCAAGCGAAAGACCTGTGATTCAGACGGTTTTCAATGTTCCGCTCAATAGCGTGAAGGAATTAAACCCTGGCGAAGCGATTGTGATAAAACATTATGGTGAAGTTAAATTTCATCAAATTTTGGAACCTCTGGAGAAAAAAGCTTGTTCTTTTGAGCGTATTTATTTCTCTCGTGGCAGTGATGCTGAGATTTATGAAGAACGAAAAGAACTTGGTCGTTTGCTCATCGACCAAGTGATGGAAGCCATAGATAATGATATTCACAACACAGTTTTTTCTTACATTCCAAACACGGCAGAAGCAAGTTATTTTGGGATGCTAGAAGCTGCCAACGACGAGCTGAACAAAGAGAAATCTAAAATGATAATGCAGGAAAAAGAGGATATGACAGACCTGCGAATCAAAGAAATTTTATCGACTAAGTTGCGTTCAGAAAAAATAGCCATAAAAGATGCAAAATTGCGTACATTTATAACGCAAGACAATTCTCGCGATGATATGGTAGCACACGTGTATGATGTGACTTATGGTGTGATTCTCCCGACGGATAATTTAGTCATTATCGATGACAGTATTGTGAGAGGAACAACTTTACGAAACAGCATTATTCGAATTTTAGATCGCCTCAATCCAAAGAAAATCATTGTGATTTCTTCGGCACCGCAAATCAGATATATTGACTGCTATGGGATAGATATGGCAAGACTCGACCAGCTTATTGCATTCAAAGCGGCAGAACAATTGCACCGTGAACGAGGCACAGAATACATCATAGAAGAAGTATATGAAAAATGCAAAAAAGATGTTGCTTCAAATGAAATAAATATAAAGAATCATGTGCAGGAATTTTATGCAACATTTACTGATGAAGAAATTTCTGCCAAAATATCAGAAATGTTAACCGGGCCAAGCATCAATGCAGAAATTCAAATCATTTACCAAAGGGTAGAAAATCTGCACAAGGCTTGCCCCAAAAACTTGGGAGACTGGTATTTCACAGGTAACTACCCAACCAGAGGAGGAAATAGAATATCAAACAAAGCGTTTATTAATTACTACGAAGGAAAAGAAGATCGCGCATATTAAAAATTTCAAATTAAAATTTTTTAAGGCTTAAAAAATATGGAAAAAAAAGATTTTTTATACGAAGGTAAAGCGAAGAAAATTTACGCAACTTCAGAAGAAAATAAAGTCATTGTTTATTATAAAGACGATGCTACAGCATTCAATGCTCAGAAAAAAGGTTCTGTGGAATCTAAAGGAGAAATGAACAATAAAATTACAACACTTATTTTTCAATATTTAGAGAAAAATGAAATCCCAACGCATTACATCGAGACGCTAAATGAGCGAGAGCAATTAGTAGAAAAAGTCAGTATTGTTCCGCTAGAAATGGTGGTGAGAAATTACGTTGCAGGATCTATGGCAAAGCGTTTAGGTTTAGAAGAAGGCGCGCAATGCCCCGAGACAGTTTTTGATATTTGCTACAAAAAAGACGAATTGGGCGACCCGCTCATCAATGATTTTCACGCCGTTTTGTTGAATGCAGCGACTCACGAGGAATTAAAAGAAATGTACCAACTGACTGATAAAATTAATGAATTGTTAAAAGATTTGTTCTTAAAGGCAGATCTAATCTTAGCTGACTTCAAAATTGAATTTGGCAAAAATAAAGATGGAAAAATCATTTTAGCCGATGAAATCAGCCCTGATACGTGCCGCTTGTGGGATAAAGATACAGGGAAAAAACTAGACAAAGACAGATTCAGAAGAGATTTGGGAGAAGTAAGTGAAGCATATATAGAAGTTTACAACCGATTACAGAAAGTTTTAAATTAATTTTTTTAAGCCTTAAAAAAAATGTCAACATACAAAGTAGCTGGAGTAGATAAAGAAGAAGGTTACCAAACCGTTCATAAAATCAAAGACGACGTAGCCTCTACGCATAGCAAAAATGTGCTCAATGGGATTGGTTCTTTTGGAGCTTTTTATGAGCTGGGCGATTACAAAAACCCAGTTCTTGTCAGCGGAACCGACGGCGTAGGAACCAAATTGAGAATTGCGCTTGATGTGCAAAAATACGACACCGTGGGCATAGATTGCTTTGCGATGTGTGCCAACGATATACTGTGCCACGGAGCCAAACCTTTATTTTTTTTAGATTATTTAGCTTGCGGAAAATTAGATAGCGATGTGGCTGCTGAAATTGTGAGCGGGATTGTAAAAGCTTGTAAAGAAACAAGTTGTGCCTTGATTGGTGGGGAAACAGCTGAAATGCCTGGTATGTACCAAATCGGCGATTATGACGTCGCTGGATTTTGTGTTGGTGCGGTAGAGAAAGATGAAATCATCGATGGGCAAAAAATCAAAGAAGGCGATGTCGTTCTTGCTTTAGCCTCGAGCGGATTCCATAGTAATGGCTTTTCTTTAGTAAGAAAAGTTTTTACAAATCTTCAAGAAGAATGGGAAGGGAAGCCTTTGTATGAAACGCTTTTGATTCCGACGAAACTTTACCAAAACGCTATTGACGAGTTGAGAAAACAAGTATGTGTAAATGGAATAGCACATATTACCGGCGGGGGTTTGATTGAAAATATCCCGAGAATTTTACCGAAAGGTTTGGGAGTAGAGATTCATAAATCAAGCATCAAAACGCCGAAAATTATGCAAGAATTGCAAAAAAGAGCTGGTATTGCTGAAGAAGAAATGTTTGGGACGTTCAATATGGGCGTGGGGATGGTAGTGATTGTAAGTAAAGATAAAGAAGCAAAAGCGCTGCAAGCTTTAGAGGCAGCTGGAGAGAATGCTTACAAAATTGGTTTTGTGAAATCAAGTGAGCGAGAAATTGTATTAGAATAAATGTTTAGCCATTTTTGATTTGATTGAAAACCAATCAAAAGAAGTTCTGCAAGAAGTTTTGGAGTCTTTTAAAAAATGGCAAATGAGATTTTGATTTAAAAGATTAAAGAAATTTGTTAGATTAAACGTTAAATATCTTTACATTTAGGCATACTTTGCTTTAGTTTTTCATGAAAAATAAATTTCGTATCAGGCTTACTTTAGGATTCGCCTTGTTTGCCATGTTTTTTGGTGCAGGAAACCTGATTTTGCCACCATTTATTGGGTTGAAAGCAGGCAACGCATGGTGGGCTGCGATTTTAGGGTTCTTTACAACTGGGATTTTAGCTCCGTTTTTAGGCGTCATTACGATTGCCTCTTTTGGTAAAAAATTCCAAGATTTAGGAAAAAGAATCAATCCTGTATTAATTACAGTTTTGAGCGTACTGATTATGCTCTGCATTGGCCCGCTAATAGCTATTCCTAGGACGGCTTCCACAACGTTTGAGATTGGCATTATGCCACTTATGCCCCAGTTCAATGCCAGCTTGTTTGCTAGCATATTCTTTGCCACTGTATTGGCTTTATCTGTTTCAAAATCAAAAATTATTGATATTATTGGAAACTACCTAACGCCTTTTCTGATGCTGAGTTTGGGCATTTTGATTGTTTTAGGAATAACAGATGCTGATAAAGGTTCGCTTGATTCTCACCAATCTTGGTTAGATGCCTATTTGTTGGGGTTTTATGAAGGTTACCAAACATTGGACGTTTTGGCTGCGGTAATTTTTGCAGGAATCATCATCAACGCAGCAATTCAAAAAGGATTTCAACAACCCAAAGAAAGATTTCAAATCACGATAAATGCTGGCTTTATCTCGATGATTGCCTTACTTTTAATTTATGGTGGATTGGTTTTCTTAGGCTCACATGCAGGATTTTCTGCTGATGATGAAATTTCAAGAACAGAATTGCTTCTACAGATTTCACACGGCATTTTGGGTAAAAGCGGTACGCTGGTAATTTCCATAGCGATTTCTTCCGCTTGTTTAACGACAGCTATTGCGCTTACTTCTGCCATGGGAAGCTTTTGTGAAGACATTTCTAACGGGAAAATTAAATACAGTATTGGCGTTACTATAACTTGTATTATTTCTGGGATTTTGTCCATCAATAGTGTAGACGAAATAATATCCTATGCCATTACTATTCTTTCATTTATTTACCCGATTGTTTTTGTTTTGATTTTAACTTTATTAATCTTCGGGAAAAAAGTGATGTCACCATTTCCTTATTTATTAGCGATTTTGGTTACAGCTTTCATTTCCTTGATTACCGTATTGGCTTCTCATGAAATTTCCCCTAGATTTACGACATTGTTCAACAGTGTTTTGCCTTTGTCCGCCTATGATTTAGGTTGGCTTTTGCCCTCATTTTTAGCCTTTGGCTTAGGCATTTTAATCCAAAATTTCAAAAAAGTTTAAAACCAGAAAATCTTTTATCAAAAAAGGCAGTCTTTTTTTTAATGAAAAAGACTGCCTTTTGCGTTTTATTTCAAAAAGTAAATTTACTTGCGGTAATTCTTCAAAATACTAGGCGGAACGCCACCTTTGTTTAATAAAATTGCCGTTGTTTTATAAGCTACATAAGCTTTGGTAACGTATAAATAGCCATCATAGTCATTGTTTACGCCCCAAGAATTTTTTACGATATAATATTCTCTCCCGTTTTGGTCTTTTGCCAAACCAACGATATGCATTGCATGATCATCTGTCGTTTCATAATTATCAAACGCCAATTGCCTCATCGCTGGGGTGATTTCTCTTTCCTTCGTTGGCGGATTTCTAAATAAATTTGAACGTTCCTCTTGGCTCAGTTTATCTGTATTTTGCTCTGGGACATAGGCTACACCATTTCTCCAGCTAAAGTAAGGCTCAGAAACATCTGCAGCCCAAGCTACGGTATATCCTTTTTTCAACGCATTATCTATTGTTTTCACAAAATCAGTCATTTCCACATTATAAGCGTGGTCAAAGCTCCAGTTATCTGGCACGGCCATGAATACATTTGTATATTTTGGTTCATGCTCATAAGACAGCATTTCTATATAATCATCAGGATTGATGCCTACCACTTCTTTAGCAAAAGATTTAGGCGAATATTTTTTATTATTATACATAAATGTTTCGGGTACTTTGCCCAAATAAGCATCGAGAGCTGCTTTGAAGGCGGATTCCCAATTTGGAGTCAATTTCTTGATTTGTTCTCTTTTTACCAAGCCTTCCAAAAATCCTTTGAGTGCCGATTGCATTTCTTCAAAATCATTTCTTTCTGTTCCGTAATTTAAACCTGAATAAATGTACTGCGGAACGATTCCGTATTTAGCATAAATATTGATGATGTCATGCAATTCGCCGCCATCACCATAATCTAAGTTTCCGTGCATACGCACATATTGTTTAGCCTTTTCTACATAAGTGTTTCTCGCAGTGAAAATCTCTGATAAATCGACTGGGGGCTTACCCATTCTCACCATTTCACTTTCCAAAAAAGACGCTCCTGCGTAGCTCCAGCAAGTTCCGCTGCTTCCTTGGTCTTTCACTTCCATTCTTTCTAAATTAATCACTGGAGTGAACACAAACCCTGCATTTTCTGTTTGGTTTTGAGCCACTGCACTGATTAAATTATCTTGCGCTATGCCATAAGTCAATGTACTCATTGCCAGCGTCAACAATATTTTTTTCATTCCACAAAAATTTTATTCCTACAAAAATAAACTTTTTGGCCTAATCTGCTTAAATTCTACAAGCTTTTATCTTTTTTATATCATTTTTTTTAAGGCTTTAAAAATTTTATAGATAAAGAAAAAACTGAAAAAAAGTGTATCTTTAAGGTACAGATTATTCATTTTTTTAAATCAGGAATTATGAGATTGCATTCATTGGTATTTCTTCTGCCATTTCTACTTATTTTAGGTTGCCGCTCCAATGTTTCATCACCTAGAGAGGAAAGGATTATTTCTTTTGAAACTTTTGGAATTCAACCTAATAGCAAAAAAAATGCTTCTATTTTTGCAAAAAAATTGATTGATTCTCTTCAGAAGATTCCTGCAGATGAGAGAGTAAAAGTTATCTTCCCCAAGGGGCGTTATGACTTCTATGCGACAGGTTCTTTTACTAAAGAATATTACATTTCTAACCACGATCAACTGAATCCTAAAAATGTGGCCTTCGCGCTTGAAAATTTAGAAAATATAACGATTGATGGGCAAGGTTCTGAATTTATTTTCCACGGGCGAATGATTCCTTTTTCTATCATCAAAGGAGAGAATATTTCATTGCAAAATTTTTCTATCGACTTTGAGAATCCTGCGTTTCGCCAGTTGACGATTTTAGCTGTAGATGAAAACAAGGGCGAGGTAACCGCTTCTGTTTTCCCAGAAAATAATCATGTAATTGAAAATCATAAATTCTACAGAACTGGTGAAAGCTATGAGTTGAATTTGTTCCAAGCGATGCCCTTTCGTGCCGATCGCCGCTTGGCTTATCAGCGCAGTGATGTGGCTTTTAATCCTAAAGAAATCGAGGAAATTTCGCCCAATCAATTGCGTATCAAAGGTTGGTATCAAATTCCCCTGACGAGTGTGGGCGAGCGTTTTGCGCTACGTTCGCACAAGCGTCCAACACCAGGGATTTTCATTAGCCAAAGCAAGAATACTGCCGTCGATAATATTCAGCTCCACTATGCTGAAGGCATGGGGCTTCTTGCGCAGATGAGCGAAAACATTTTCCTTGATGGATTTAGTGTTGCTTTGAAAGGAAAAGACGACCCGCGCTATTTTACCACACAAGCTGATGCAACACATTTCTCTGCGTGCAAAGGTGTTATAGTTTCTAAAAATGGTTTGTATGAAGGCATGGCCGATGACGCTATAAACGTACACGGCACTTATTTGAAAATCATAAAAAGACTCGATGCCAAAACTATACAGGCACAGTATATGCACCCCCAGGCTTGGGGTTTTGTGTGGGGCGAAAAGGGTGATGAGGTTCAGTTTCTAGAGTCAGAAAAAATGGAATTGTTGGGGGGTAACTTTACGACCAAAATTGCTTCTATCTATGCCGTTGACCAACCGAGAGCTTTTGGTGCTAAAGTTTTTGAAATTACTTTTGAGAATGAAATCCCAAAAGTAATCAATGAAAAAGGGAAATTTAGTGTAGAGAATTTAACTTGGACGCCTGAAGTAATTTTTTCTAATAATGTCATCAGAAACAATAGGGCTCGTGGCGCGCTATTTAGTACGCCCAAAAAAGTGATTTGCGAAAACAATGTTTTTGACCACACACACGGCACAGCGATTCTGCTCTGTGGCGATAGCAATGGCTGGTACGAGACGGGCGCCTGCCGAGAGGTTGTAATACGGAACAACCAGTTTATCAATGCATTGACAAGCAATTACCAGTTCACCAATGCGATTATTTCTATTTACCCTGAAATTCCTAATTTAGAGGGGCAAGAGAAGTTTTTCCATTCAGGAATTGTGATTGAAAATAATACTTTTGAGACTTTTGATCAGCCAATTTTATACGCAAAATCAACCGACGGAATTGTTTTCCGCAATAATGTTATTACTCACAGTGGTGAGTTTGAACCGTTCCATTGGAATAAACATCGTTTCTTCTTTGAGAAGGTAAAGAATGTTTTGATTGAAAAAAATCAATTCGAGAATGGATTTAATCCAGAAAAAGATGTTCGCATAGAATTATCTGAGGAGAAGGGCATTCAAATCAAATAATTCATCTCGTTTTTACAGTAAATTTTTTTAAGGCTTAAAAAAAATAGATTTTCTAAGCCTTATTATTTTTTATTAAAATAAGGCTTTAAATGCAGGGGTATCCCAAAGCTTGTAGATTGCAAGTGCTAATAAGCCAATGGCGGTAAACAAATTCAGCCCATTGCTGAGTAAAAATCCTGCAAATGAGCCCAGTGCGGCTTTAAGTGCGTTTTTCATCTCTCTTCTCTGAATATATTCTGCTATGAATGCTCCTAAAAACGGGCATATAATGATGCTCACAAAGCCTAATGGGGAGAAAATGATTCCGATAATTAATCCGATACTGCTTCCCCAAATAGCGTATTTACTGCCTCCAAATTTTTTAGTCGTATAAGCTGGTAATAGGTAATCGATGATTTTCAAAAAAACAACCCACAGAGCTATTATTATCAACCAAACGGGATGCAGTTCTATAACATCTTGATAAACAAGCAAAAAAAGACCTGAAAATGAAAAAACTAAACCAGGCAACAGTGGTAGAATCGCTCCTAATACGCCTAAAATCATAAAAATTAGACTAATCGTTATTTCCATTGTTTAAAGTTACAATTTTTAGTTAATTTGTAAACATGGAATGGTATAAAACAAAAATAGCACATGCTTATCGTAATGGCATCACCGATGAAGTCAAAAACTACATTTTTGCTAACGTAGATGGTGTTTGGGCAAATGTAGCAATGATTGTTGCAGGAATTATTTTTTTAGTCGCAGCTTTATATTTGATTGACGTCATTCTGAAGAAAATTTTTCTCTATTTCATCAAAAAACTCATCAACCTCACAAACTCAAAGTGGAGCGTTGCATTTTATGACAATCGTGTTTTCAACTCTATAATTCACTTTTTTTCCATTGCGATTGCTCGTGTACTGATGCCCTATGTGTTTTACCCCTTACCTGGAGTTGTTACTTTTTTAGACCGCACATTTTATGTGCTTTTGATTATGGTTTTCATTCAGATGTTTAATCGGATTGCCGACGCCGTATCAGAGGTGTCTGTAGATGAGAACAATTACCGAACTGTGGCTGTACGCTCATTTAGTCAATTAATAAAAATCATTACCACATTCTTTGGTGTTTTAGCCTTCATTTCCATTATGTTTAACATTGGCTATACCGAAATTTTAGGAACAATGGGAGCCTTGACTGCGATTCTGATTTTAGTCTTCAGAGACACCATTTTAGGTTTTGTATCGGGCATTCAAATTGCTTCTACACAAATGGTAAAGGTAGGAGACTGGGTAAGTATTCCTAAATATAGCATTGAGGGAAAGATTAAAGAAATCAACTTAGTTTCAGCCAAAATTCTCAATTTTGATAAGACAATTTCTTCCGTACCCACGTATGATTTGATTTCCACGGAAGTCAGAAACTTTGAGCCAATGGTTCATAGCAAAACTCGCCGCATCAAACGCGCTATCTTATTCAATGTCAAATCTTTTAAATTTTGTACGCCAGAGATGCTTGAGCGGTTTAAACAAATCAACTTGATTGAAGCTTACATCTCTAAACGCCAAGTTGAATTGAGAGAATACAATCAATCTCGGGGCTATAATCCCAATAATATTGTCAATGGAATTAACTTGACCAACATTGGCGTTTTCCGAGAATACACCAAATGCTATTTGCTAGACAACCCCAATATTTCACACTCGGCAGATGATTTTTTGATGGTTCGTCAGCTAGAAGCCACACCACAAGGCTTGCCTTTGGAGATTTTTTGTTTCACCAATACTTCCGCTTGGGTAGAGTACGAGAAAATCCAGTCTGATGTATTTGATCATCTACTCTCCGCTTGCAAAGAATTTGACTTGGAAGTCGTGCAAATCCTCGCTTCCTAAAAATTTTTTAAGGCTTAGAAAATTTAAAATCTAAGCCATTATTTTACAAGGCAAAACTCTTTTGCAACTTAGCGACAATCTTCATTTTACCCTGATGAATTTCATTAAAAAAACCTGCAAAAAATAAATTTGCAGGCTTAATTTTTTAAGGCTTAGAAAATTATTTTATTTCGCCTACCATATCTTCTGGTTTCACCCATTCATCAAAATCTTCTGCCGAGACGTAACCTAAATTCACCGCTTCCTCTTTCAGCGTTGTACCATTTTTGTGTGCCGTCTGAGCGATTTCGGCTGCTTTGTAATATCCAATTTTAGTATTTAGTGCCGTTACCAGCATCAATGAATTGTCAACCAACTCTTGAATTCTTTGCTCATTAGCTTCAATGCCATTCACACAATTTTCAGTAAAAGAAACACAGGCATCACCAATTAATTCTGCACTTTGCAAAGCGTTGGCTGCCATCATAGGTTTGAAGACGTTCAACTCATAATGTCCTTGTGTTCCACCGATGGTAATTGCTACATCATTTCCCATCACTTGCGCGGCTACCATCGTCAAAGCCTCAGACTGAGTCGGATTCACCTTACCAGGCATGATGGATGACCCTGGTTCGTTTGATGGGATGATAATTTCACCAATCCCCGAGCGTGGCCCAGAAGCCATCATTCGGATATCGTTAGCAATTTTATTTAACGAAACAGCGATTTGCTTCAAAGCCCCGTGCGTTTCTACAATCGCATCATGCGCCGCCAATGCTTCAAACTTGTTTTCTGCGGTTTTAAACGGCAAACCCGTAAATTGGGCAATATATTCCGCTACCTTCACATCATAGCCTTTAGGCGTATTGAGGCCTGTACCTACGGCCGTCCCACCCAATGCCAGTTCAGACAGGTGATTTAAAGTATTCTCCAAAGCCCTCAACCCATGAGTCAATTGGCTAGCATAGCCTGAAAACTCTTGCCCCAAAGTCAGCGGTGTAGCATCCATCAAGTGCGTACGCCCGATTTTCACAATATTTTTGAACTCATTTGCTTTCGCCTGTAGTGCGTCCCTTAATTTTTCTACACCAGGGGTGGTGACTTCTGCTATTTTTTTATAAACAGCGATATGCATTCCCGTAGGGAAAGTATCGTTAGATGATTGAGATTTATTCACATCATCATTCGGTAGTAAAGTTTTTTCACCTTCACCTATGGTTTTACCTGCGATTTCGTGTGCCCGATTGGCAATCACCTCATTCACATTCATATTTGATTGAGTGCCAGAGCCCGTCTGCCAAATCACCAAAGGAAATTCATCATCCAACTTCCCGTCTAAAATCTCATCACAAACCTGAGCAATTAAATCCCTTTTTTCTTCGCTTAAAACGCCTAGCTCTGCATTGGCATAAGCGGCAGCTTTTTTAAGATAAGCAAAGCCATAGATGATGTCTAACGGCATTGATGCTGCTGGCCCGATTTTAAAGTTATTTCTACTGCGTTCGGTTTGAGCTCCCCATTTTTGATTTTTAGGTACCTTTATCTCACCTAAAGTGTCTTTTTCAATTCGGAATTCCATAAAGATATATTGTTTCAAATTAAGTTATAAATTTACTTAAAATTCATGTAAAAGTGAAATCTGATATTTTTTAGCTTTCAATAAAAAAGATGAATTTTGATTAATTTTTTTAAGCCTTTAAAAATTTTTGGCTAAAATTTTGCGTTCTATAAATCAAAAATAAAGAATGAGCGATTATATTGTAAAACACAGCTGCCGAAAAATTGAATTGTTCCAAAACGAAGAAAGCCTTGGCTATCTAGATTATCACGAGGGCATAGGCTCGCTCTACATTGATTACGTCTTTGTAGAACCTCAGCATCGCGGCAAAAATGTGGGTAAGAATATTGTAGAGGAGGGAATCAAATTTGCGAAAGAGAAAGGATTAACTCCAAAACCTATCTGTAGCTACGCTGCAAAAGTGATGAAAAGAAAAGGTGAAATTTGAGAATTAGTTTCGAAGGCTTGTTGAGCTTTTATCTCTTGATTATGAGGGAAATAAACTGTGATAATTTAAGTGGAATGGTTTTGAAGGAATTAAGCACAATTTCAGAAAATGATAATTTATTTTAAAAGAAATATTGATGGTCTTAAAAACAAATTTCGCCTAGTAATGCGCACGGGTATTATTATATTTTTTTAAGGCTTAGATTTTATTTAAATAAAAAAATCTTGCCTCCTGAGATGGAAACAAGATTTTTTTAAGGCTTAAAAAATTTCTTATAAACTATTGTTTTTTATAAATTCTAAAATCTCTGAAATGTGCCCAAAAGCCATAGCAACAGATGTATCTGCTGCCCCATAATATACGGCAACTTGGTCTTTTTCATCGTTAAACAAAGCGGCACAGGGGAACACCACATTGGGCACATCTCCTGCCAATTCATACGGTGCTGCTGGGGCTAATAAATAAGGCTTGGTACGGTATAAAACTTTCGTTGGGTCTGCTTCGTCTAAAATTGCAGCTCCCATCGAGTAGCGAAATCCGTTGCAAGTATTGATGACGCCGTGATAGAACATAAGCCATCCTTCCTTCGTCAGATATGGGACGGTGCCTGCTCCAATCTTGGTGCATTGCCAAGCACTTTGGTCAAACGGAGCAACTTTCATCAAGCAACGGTGTTCTCCCCAATATTTCATATCAGGGCTGAAGCTGATGTAAATATCGCCAAATGGTGTGTGCCCATTATCACTCGGGCGGCTTAGCATGGCATATTTGCCGTCAATTTTTTGTGGGAAAAGTACGCCGTTCCTGTTAAATGGTAGAAAGGCATTCTCACACTGGAAAAATTCTTTAAAATCAAAGGTGTAAGCTATACCGATGGTTGGCCCGTGGTAGCCGTTGCACCAAGTGACCCAGTAGCGGTCTTCTATGTATACAACTCGTGGATCATATTTATAGTCAGAGTCTATCATTGATGTGTTTCCTGCTTTCATCTGAATCGGCTCGTGGTTGATTTTCCAATTTTTCCCGTCTTTGCTAAATCCAGCAAAAATATTCATTTGAACGGCTTTGTTGTCGCAACGGAATACGCCAGCAAATCCATCTTCAAACGGAACGACAGCACTGTTGAAGATACTATTGGACGATGGGATACTGTAACGACTGATAATTGGATTGTTTTGACTTCGCCACATCACTTCTGATGAGTTTTCGGGTCTATTTTCCCAAGGTATTTGTACTTTTTGGCTCATATTTATTAAATTTTTTATTTTGATTCTATTTTATCTGGATATGTAAAAGGGACGAGGTAAGTGATTAAAAATGCAGGAATGGTGGCAACCAAAACCCAAATGAAAAATCCTTGATAGCCCAACCAATCACTGAGGTAGCCACTCATCATCCCAGGAATCATTACCCCCAAGTTCATAATTCCCGTAGCAAAGGCGTAATGTGACATCTGATGTGGGCCAGGGGCTATTTGCTGCATCATAAATAGCATGAGCCCCACAAAGCCAAATCCATAGCCAAAATATTCTGTAATAATGGCTGCGCTTACCCAAAAGCCACTGGATGGCTGATATACGGCTAATAGTAAATAGACAATAAAGGGCAAGTTGAAAGCACAGCATAAGGTGAAAAGTGCTCTACTTAGTCCTTTTCTGTAACTAATGTAATAGCCGCCCAATACCGAGCCTAAAAGAAACGCCACCGCCCCGAACGTGCCATAGTATAAGCCGATTTCTTTTTCGGTCAGTCCCAGCCCGCCCAGTGCTACATCTGCTTTTAGAAACAAGGGAACAATTTTGATGGCATATCCCTCTGCAAAACGATAAAGAATAATGAAAGCGATATAAATCCAAATGTGTTTTTTTAAGAAAAAACTTTTTAAAACATCACCCAAACGCTGCATTGCTTCTTGCCAAGAGCCTGTTTCATTTGATTTTTCCCCGCCAGGCAAAAATTTGATGTGATAGAAGCCTAAGCCTGCTAACAGTAGCGAACAGATTGATATAATAACAGCCCAGGCATTTACGGCACCGATTTGCTCGATTAAATAGCCTGCAAAGTAAACCAGCCCACCTGTGGCAATGACTTTAGCCAAATTGTAGAAAGCACCTTGCCAACCGATGTATTTTGCTTGCGCTTCGTTGTCTAGAGAGCTTATATACACTCCATCTGCTGCGATGTCATGCGTAGCTCCGCTAAAGGCAATTAAAAACATCAGTGCAATAGAAATGGCAAAATAATAATTAGTGTATAAAGATAAGGCCACCAAACCGAAAATAAGGCCTCCCATCAATTGTGTTAAAACAACAAAAAACTTTTTGTTTTTGTACAGTTCTAAAAAAGGACTCCAAAGAGGCTTGAGCGTCCATGGGAGCATGATTAAACTCGTCCAAAAAGCAATTTCTCTATCCGAATTTCCTAAGCCTTTAAACATCAGTACGCTTACCATGTTCAATACCACAAACGGCAAACCCATAGCGAAGTAAAGCGTTGGTACCCAACTGATAGGATTGAATTTATTTTTTGTCATGATTTTGAGATTATCAAGATGATAAATATTCCATCTTTATCACATTTAAGCAAGCTAATTTAATGTGATTTTTTCTTTTAAAAAATTTTTAAAGGCTTAAAAAATTCTCTTTTTTTCTGAAAACACTTAAGGATTTTTAAAGCCTTTGCAAAAATCCATAAAGGTAATAAATTAACTTGAATGTTCGCACATGATATATTTAACACTAAAAATTTACACTTAAATTGAAGTTTATTTTCAGATTAATTTTATTTAACCTATTTTTATGGGAAATTATTAAAATTATTGTCGAAAAATAAAAATTTTTTAATCGATGAAAAAAACATGTATGACTTTAATGCTTGCCTTCTTAGTGTGCCAAACGCCAGGCTATGGGCAAGTGAATGAAAGGAACATCAATTATGAAATTAGTGCTCCTGTGTCTTTAGCGGAATTTTTAAGTTCTCTGCAGGAGCAAACCGATGTCAAAATTAACTTTAATGTTGCGGATCTGAAGGACTTCCAGATAGAACAAGTTTCTTTCAGTAATTCTTCTATTGAAGATATTGCAGATTATTTAATGGAAAACTATACGCTGAACGTAGAGTTAGCTAATGGGGAAATGTATGTTTCTGATCTATTTGGAGAGAGCATCTACGGGACGGGCAACCAAGTTGATTTGAGTACATTAGTGGTTACAGCCTTGGGGATTAAAAGAGAGGAAAGGGCTTTGAGCTATAACGTACAGGAAATCAAGAGTGAGGAGTTGACTAGGGTTAAAGATGCTAACTTCATGAACACGCTCACAGGTAAAGTTGCGGGGGTTCAAATCAATCAAAGTTCAGCGGGTATCGGTGGTGCTACTAAGGTAGTCATGCGTGGGGCAAAATCTTTGGTAGGGGATAATAATGTGCTTTATGTAGTTGATGGTATGCCGATGATTAATCCTTCTCGAGCAGCTAGTGGTCGATTTGCCAGTCAAGGTGGGGGGGAAAGTATATCGGATTTTAACCCAGAAGATATTGAGAGCATCTCTGTGTTGACTGGTCCTTCAGCAGCGGCACTTTACGGTGCATCGGCAGCAAATGGTGTTATTTTGATTACTACTAAAAAAGGTAAAGATGGGCGTATGAAGTTAAATCTTTCTTCTACAACAGAGTTTTATCGTCCTTTTATTTTGCCCGAGTTCCAAAATACGTATGGTAATGCACCAGGTTCAGATAGAAGCTGGGGAGAGAAATTGGCGACTCCTTCTACGTTTGATCCAAAAGACTTTTTCCAAACGGGGATGAATCAAACTTACTCTGCAAGCTTGTCTGTGGGTACAGAAAAGAACCAAACTTATTTCTCTGTTGCTACTACGACTGCAGAGGGTATTATTCCAAATAATGGCTATTATCGACGTAATTTCACTGCAAGAAATACTGCTAATTTCTTAGATAATAAATTACATCTTGATGTGAGTGGGAGCTACATTATGCAAGGAGATCAAAATATGATTTCTGAAGGAGGGTATTTTAACCCATTGACTTCTTTGTATCTTTTCCCTAGGGGTGATGATTTTAATACTATCAAAGCTTATGAAAGGTACAACCCTGCAAGGGGGATTAATGAGGTATATTGGCCTTATAATGTGAAAAGAAAACTATTCACAGCAGAAAACCCATATTGGATTGTAAACCGCGAATTGACACAAAGTCATAAAAATAGATACATGTTTAATTCTAGTTTAAAATATGATTTTGCTGACTGGATTAATATTACTGGGCGTGTGCGTGTAGATAATATTTATAATAAAATTGAGAGAAAATATTATGCTTCTACAGATAAATTATTTACCAATTCAGACAAAGGTTATTACTCTGCTAGTGAAGAAAAAAATATTCAAACCTATGCAGATTTAATGCTTAATGTTAACAAAAAAATTAACGATTTTAATTTGGTCGCCAACATTGGTACTAGTTATGATGACCGCGTAGGCGAAAGTATAGGCATCGGAGGTTCTCTCAATTTGATTCCTAATTTATTTTCAGCTGCCAATTTAGACCCCAAAAAGAGCGGTGTTGGCGGGCAAAGCCACAGGCAAACTAGAAATATTGCATTGTTTGGTAGTGCAGAATTAGGTTATAAAAATATGCTTTATTTAACTTTAACTGGTAGAAATGACTGGGCTTCTCAATTAGTTAATTCAAAAGAACCATCTATTTTCTATCCAAGCGTTGGTTTGTCGAGTATCGTTTCTAAAATGCTTGATTTACCAAAAGTAATTTCATTTTTGAAAGTTAGAGGTTCCTATACAGAAGTGGGTTCGCCTATCACACAATTAGGTATAACGCCAGGTACAATAACCTATGATTTGTCTCCTTCGGCAGGTTTGACGCCAAGATCTACTTACCCGTTCCCAGATTTTAAAGCAGAACGTACAAAATCTTATGAAGGTGGTTTAGAATTGAAAATGTTTAAAAATAAATTAAACTTTGACTTGACTTTATATCGTTCTAATACATATAACCAGACTTTTCTTAGCTCATTACCGCCGTCATCAGGATATTCAGGCTTCTATGTTCAAGCAGGGAATGTTCAAAACGAAGGTATAGAGTTAGCTCTAGGCCTAGACCAGTCTTGGAATGATTTTAGCTGGTTTACCAACTTCACATACACTAGAAACGTTAACTTAATCAAAGAGTTAGTCAGAGGCTACACCAACCCTGTGGATGGTTCAAAGTTTGATTTAACAGAACTTTACATCAATGGAGCTCTCATCAAAGAAGGTGGAAGCATGGGAGATATTTATACTGAAGGAATCTTGAGAAGAGACGCTAATGGCAAATTAATTGAGGGAAATTCAGGACTCTTTGAAGTAGATAGAAAACAACGAATTAAAATTGGGAAATCAACTCCCGATTTCACAATGGGTTGGAACAACCAATTTGGATATAAAGGATTTAATTTAAGTTTTGTAGTGACAGGTAACTTTGGAGGAATCGTAAATTCTGGGACACAAGCTGTGCTAGATGCTTATGGAGTTTCTAAAGCAACGGCTGAGGCTAGAGACAAAGGAGGTGTTACCATTGATGGACATACATACGATGCAGAAAAATATTATAGCACAATTGGAGGAGAAGAGTTAATGGGTTATTATACTTATGATGCTACCAACGTGAGATTGCAAGAAGCTAGTTTAGGCTATGCTTTTAAAGGAGATTTATTCAACAATGTTATCAATAAGTTAACTATATCTCTAGTGGGCAGAAATTTATGGATGATCTACAACAAAGCTCCATTTGATCCTCAGTCAACAGCTTCTACTGGGACTTATAGAAGTACAGAATTTTTTATGACCCCAAGTTTAAGAAGTTTTGGTATTAACGCTAAAATAGATTTTTAAAAAAAATAAAAATGAAAACAAAATATTATAACATATCAAAAATTACTGGTCTTTTCTTGTTTTTAGCATTATTTTCAATTTCAGCCTGTTTAGGTGACTTTGAAGAAATCAACAGAAATAAATTAAGACCTACCGAAAAAGAAATAGACTATGATGGCGTTGCTTCTGGAGGCTATTTCACTGATTTCCAAAAAAGAATCATCCCTACAAGAGGGCGAGGAGAAGGTACTGACAGAATTAACGAATATCAGGTCACTTTAAACTTAGCTTCTGATAGTTGGGCAGGGTATTTTTCTCCAACCCTTAATAAATTTAACAACGGGAATAACTTTACCACTTACTACATGATTGTAGGATGGGTAGATTACACTTACACTACCATGTATAGAAATATTGTTAACCCTTGGTTTCAAATTAGACAACAAACCCACGAGGTCAAAAAAGACCAAGACGGGAATGTGACTTTCGAGAAAAAAGACATTGTAAATCAAAGCACATATTCCATCGCTCAAATCATCAAGATTATGGGATTACATAAAACGACTGATATGTTTGGGCCTTTACCATACAGTAAAGTCGGTTCTGGTTCATTTTTAGTCCCTTATGATTCACAAGAAGTTATCTACCGTTCATTTTTCAAAGAATTACAAGAAGCTATAGAAACATTGAATATCTATGCTAATAATCAAAGCACCCTACTAAAAAATTATGATGGTGTTTACCACGGTGATGTGAATAAATGGATGAAATTAGGAAACTCATTGATGCTTAGATTAGCCATGCGTGTGAGATACGCTGATGAAAGTTTAGCAAGAGAATATGCGAACAAAGCAATTACTAACCCTGGTGGCCTTATCGAAAACGTGGCTGACATTGCAATGCTAAAGTCTGAAGGAAACTTTGAATATGATAATTCACTAAAACTAATTTCGGATGGCTATAATGACACTCGAATGGGAGCTACCATCCAAACTTATCTCAAAGGCTTCAATGACCCGAGAATTGCTTCTTATTTCAGAAAAGGAAGTATTAATAATCAAAATGATTATTTTGCATTACGAACTGGAATTCCAATGCCAAATAATGTAAAAGCACACAATGGCTTTTCTCTTCCAAATATAGAATCAGAAACACCTGTATATTGGTTCAAAGCTTCTGAAACTTATTTTCTAAAAGCTGAAGCAGCCCTTTACGGGTTAATCGGTGGAAATGCAGAGGAATTCTACAACCAAGGGATTAAGACTTCATTCCAAGAGAATGGCGTAGCTTTAGGTGATTACTTGACAAGAGATGCCTTCCCAGCTTCATTTGAAGATCCCCTCAACTCTGCCTACAATGCACCAAGACCAAGTGGTACTAGCAAAAAATGGAGCTCTGCAAGTACTCGAGAGCAACATTTAGAGCAAATTATTACTCAAAAATATTTAGCTATTTTCCCTGATGGGCAAGAAGCTTGGTCTGAGTGGAGAAGAACGGGGTATCCTAAGCAAATTCTTGTTTTTGAAAATAAAACTAACCAAGGAGTTCTTACTGGAAACGGTTCTAACCAAGGAGTTAGAAGATTTCCTTTCCCTCAATCTGAGAAAATTCAAAACACAGAAAACGTTGCTAAAGCAGGAGCTTTATTAAATGGCCCTGACAATTCAGCGACTAGACTTTGGTGGGATAAAAACCCAAATATTAACTAATTAAAATAATATATATGAAAGCGAAATATTTAATATTATTCATTTTACCTTTTCTGTTTTTCAGCTGTAGTGATTGGACTGAAACAGAGAAAATTGATATCGAAAAAGAACAACCTGCCATTTTAGCTCAATTAAGAGCGCGTGATATGAAAAAATGGGCAGAAGAAAGAAACCTTCAAAAACAAGAAGATGAAGACACAAAAGCTTATAATGAGCGTATAGCAAAAATGTACGATAAGTACTGGGAAAATATTAGAGCTTATAAAAAATCTGACCACCCTATCGTTTACGGTTGGTTTGGCGGATGGAGTGCTACAGAAGGAATTCCTAAAACTCAACTGGCTAGTTTACCAGACAGTGTTGATGTTGTAGCCATTTGGGGAGGGACAACGCCTTTTGAAGAAGGTAGTGCCAAATGGGCTGATTTGAAGTACGCACAAGAAGTTAAAGGAATCCGTGTTGTTTTATGTTGGCAAACAGGCACTGCAGGACTTGGTCTACCTGGCACTGTTGAAGGCTTTAATGAACGTCATAAAGACAAAAATAACTTAGAAAAAGCTAAACAATACGCTATTGAATTGACCGATTTCATCAAAAAACATAACTTCAACGGTTATGATATCGATTGGGAACCTCATGTAGGTAACCATAGTGGCTGTGGTAATTTATATTTCGATTGTGAAAACGAATCAGGAGAAGGTAGAAACAGTGCTGCTCCAGCAAAAATATTCATCGAAGAAATGGCCAAAAACTTTGGCCCCAAACAAACCACAGATTATAACCCGAGAGGAACTGGAACTTTATTCATGTTTGACGGTGAGTTAGATGATATGGCAAGGAGATTCCCAGAGCACGGCGAATATTTCGATTATTTTGTAGAGCAAAACTATAATAGGGTATCTGAACAATATAGAAACCATATGCCTATGATAAAAGATTATGACAAAAGCAAACATTTATTCAGTGATGAATTTGAGAAAGCAGGAGCCAAAGGTGGAGTTTGCCATCAAGTAAATGGTTTATCTTGTGCAGAACAAAAAGCTCATTTTGTGAAACGAAACGGCTATGGTGGCTGGGCAGCCTATCATATAGAATTAGAACAAGAGGCTAATTATAAATATACTCGAAAGGTAATCAGAATTCTTAACCCAAGAGATATTTACAATAATTTCTTACCCTAAAAATTTTTAAGAATGAAGATGATAAATAATATAATATATTCCTTGGTCTTCGCACTATTTTATAGTGTGATGGCTTGTCAGGATGATCTCCCTTCACCCCAAGATGCTAAAGCTACAGTGGCTTACATAGATGAGTTTCAGAATAAAGAAACAATAAGATTCTCTGTAAATGACAACGGTGGGTCTACCAGCCTTACGCCTAGAATTTCACAGCTGAGTAATGGAGAAGCTTACATCATAATAGAAGCCTCTCAAAAAGTTTTAGACGACTACAACGCTAAAAATAATGCAAATTATAAAATGCTTCCTGAGCATGTCTATAATTTAGTGAATACCAAAACAGGTGAAAAAGGAAAGTCACTCAAAGTGAATTTAGAGAATAATGATTTTGGAGCCAATATTCGTGTAGAGGTTGGGGATATGCTAGATAAAGAAGGGAACAAATTACCCGTAGCTGATAGCTATGCAGTCCCTGTAGCTTTATCAAGCGCTTCTGCAGATCGGTATATTAAAACTTCAGATTCTAGAACAGGTATTCTTATTTTAGACCGAGAATTTACTACAGGGGTTTTGCGTCTTAAAGGAAGACTTGGAGCTTATATGATAGATGAAGCTAATGACATAAAGTTTAGTGACTTTACTGCTCAAATTTCTTTCAAAATAGACGATAATGGAAATGGAAGAATTAGAGAAAATACAGGTTTACTGTATCCTAATTCTAGAACCTCAAACGGGAGTTTCTACCAAACTCTATACGGCAATGGTTTGACCTTATTTACTACCGCAGGAGGAAAAGTTGGACTAAATCAGCCTGAGTTTGAAGAATTTAAATTCGAACCTAATAAATGGTATCATCTTTCCATCTCATTTAAGGTAGAAAATGAAATTCCATACTTCCGTTTATACCTCAATGGTAAATTAGCTTATAGCGGCCCATGGACTGGGAAAATTGAAGACTGGGGTTATGTCTATATGGGAAACAGTAGTTTCAGCGGCTACATTAGAGAACTTAGACTTTGGAACAAAGCTTTGACAGAATCTGAAATCAATAGTACGCTCTATTTTGCAAATCCTGATGATGAAAATCTAGTACTTTATATGCCTTTGAATGATGTTACTAAATTTGAAAATGTAGCAACAAAAACCAAAGGTCTTTACACTTACAAATTAGGTAGTGGCGCAAACAGTGGTAACACTGATTTTAATTCAATAGAAACCTTCCCTTAAAAATTTGTAACAATGAAGAAAATCATAAACTTAAAAATAAATCTTTTAGCCATTGCACTTTTCTTTAGTGCAATGGCTTGTCAAGATGAACTTCCATCTCCCCAAGACGCTAAAGTTAGCGTTGCCTATATTGATGAGTTACAGAATACAGACGCTGTACGATTCTCGGTAAAAGACAATGGTGGTTCTACCAGCTTTACGCCCAGAATCTCAAACCTGAGCAAAGGCTCGGCTTTTCTCAAAGTAGAAACGCCACAAGAAGTTTTGGATGCTTATAACAAGAAAAACAATTCTAAATATCAAATGCTGCCCGCCAATGCTTTTAACCTCATCAATACCAAAACAGGTGAGAAAGGAAAATCTTTGACCCTTCATTTAGATAAAAATGATTTTGGTAGGAACATCAAAGTTGAGGTTGGCGAGATGGTAGATGCACAAGGAAAGAAGCTACCCGTTTCTACACAATATGCCATTCCCATTGCTTTGACAGAGGCTTCATCAGACGGCTATGTTAATACTCAAATTGCTAAAACAGGACTTTTGCTACTAGACAGAGAGTTTAAATCCAGCGTTTTAAGGGCAAAAAGAGCAGGTGCCCATAGAGATATTAGAATTAGGCTGAAAGATGTGTCTAAAGCAGTTGATTATGAGAATTGGACAGCACAATTCTCCGTGAGATTTGCTCAAATGAACGAGAGTGCTGGCTTAGTTTGGCCCAACGCCTCAAAGGGAGGGAATCTTTACCAAATTATGTATGGTGCAAGACTAACTTTATTTACCACTGCAGGTGGAAAAGTGGGCTACAATCAGCCAGAATTTGATAGTTTTAAATTTGAAACCAACAAATGGTATCACTTCGCTATTGTTTTTGAAATGATTAATAATATTCCCTACTTCAAGCAATATGTAAATGGTAAATTAGCATATAGCGGACCGTGGACAGGTAAAATTGATTGGTCAACAGGCTTTGCTTTTGCTAGTACAACTTTTGATGGCTATATGAGAGAATTGCGTTTCTGGGACAGAGCTCTATCTCTATCAGAAATCAATAGCACTACTTACTTTGCAGACCCATCTGCCGAGGGATTGGTGATATATATGCCACTAAACGAAGAAACACAATTTGAGAATGTTGCTACAAAAACCAAAGGAAATTACGAAGTAATATTTACAGGAGATAAAGACTTATTAAGTTTTGATAATGAATTTATATTTCCCTAACTAAAAATCTATAAACAATGAAAAAAAATATATTAAAATACGCTTGCATCGCATTATTACCTACATTGGCTATCAATAACAGCTGTAATGATGATGAAATTGTCGTCGACCGATTTGACGGCTCATATACACCTGAAAAACCAACCAAAGGAGAAAGAAACAACCCCCCACCTGTTAATTTATTAGACACGTATGCTTTTTTTACAGAAACATCTAGTAATCAATCTATAAAAAAGAAAGTCAAAAAAAATAGTGTTGAAATTCAAGATTTGGAAAACATTTCGTTTGATATTTTCCTGAATAAAGAAGCAGAAAAAGAACTGCCTTATAGTTTAGAAATTGACAATGAGTGGCTATCATCAAAAGGTTTAAAGGCTTTACCTAGTGACGCTTATGAATTGAATTACAATAATAAATTTGAATTAAACCAAAAACAAAACAAAATTACAATCAACTTCAAAGAAGAGATTTTTAAAACCCTAGAAAAGGGCTTATATACGTTGCCTTTAAAGCCCGTATTTGAAGATTCCGAAGTTAAGCATTTAGCTGGGAACGATAGATTTATGCTTGAAGTAAATCTTCTTATACAAAGACTTCCTGATGGGAATAATATCGATAATAGCGATACTAAAACTGAAATTGAAGGTACTTATTCTAATTCAGAAATCACCTTTAGCTCTCCTAATAACAGAAATAATTTAGATAAGTTAAACGATGGAAATGCAGTATGGTATACCAATTCAGGAAATGACATCTTAATTGCAAAAATTCCAGGACCAGATGAAATCATAGGAATTAAATTGTTAACTTATTATAGTAACGATGATGATTCTTATCGAAGATATTCATTAAAACAAGTGAAAATAGAATCTGCTAATGGGGATGATGATGAATATGTGGAGCAAGGTGTTTTTATAGATTCTGACTATGATCAAGAGGATCTTTATATTAAATTCTCAGAACCTATAGAAGTAGACAGAATAAGATTCTCCGATTTCTTAAGTCACACTGGTACACGTGAGATTGTTACGATAGTAGGAGTAGAATTTATTTATGCCAATTAAATTTTATCAATAAAAATCTTAATTAAGTTCTCATAAAATCCCTGGTTTTAGTTTTTGAAACTGGGGATTTTTAATTTTTCTAAAAAGGCTTATTTAAATTTTATCTTTAAAATTTTTAAAGCCTTAAAAAATTTTTAAATAAAAAAGCACACCAAAATGATGTGCTTTCATCTCTGTGACCACGAAAGAGTCTTTTTTTAATTAAATAAGCCAATTGAATTATTTTCTGGTTTTAAATAAAATCAAAAAATACTTTTGTAAACGAGACAGTAAGACTCTAATCTTGCGTCAACATTTAATCAAATGTCTTCTATCAATTAACTTAAGTTTGAATTATTAACCTGATACCATTACCAGTCTTATGATTTAAAGAATAAACATACAAAAAATGCTTTATTATTCTTAAATTCCATAGAGAAATTAATGAAGAATGATTATCAACTTATATTGATGAACAGAATACAATATTATTAATTGACTGAGAACGAATTAAAAAATCTGTTAAAAAAAGAAAAAAACAAAAGCCCTAAAAATCAGGGCTTTTGCAGTTTAAAAAACACTTAATAAATCACATATTTGCAATGAAAATGTAATGTTAATCAATCAAATCTTATGAATTTCCCTTTGCTATTAAATTCAAGTTCCATTCCGTTTGAAAGTTTCACTTCCTGTTTTCCCAAACGGCTTTTTTCAATTTTTATGATTTGAGCATTGGGGAAGTTTTGTTTCACATAACTGAGGATACCTTTGGCTATAAATCCTGTTGAAATAGGCGATCTTTTCCCATCAACTTCTACCCATTCGCCGTCTGAGTTAAATTCAATTTCTGAACCATCCGTAAATCTTACTTTATAATCAACAGAAAGAAACTCTTTATCCATCACCACATAATCTACCGTGCTTTTTGAGTAATTATCTGAGATGAATTTCTGAGCCTTTTGAGGTAATCTTTCTTTAGTAATGATTGATTCCTGGGCATTTGCATTAATTCCTGTAAAAAAGAAAATTGCCGTTAAAATTACAATTGCTAAATTTTTCATTTTAATTTAATTTAATCGATTTCAACACTCACAATTTCTATACCAAAATTTACAATTGATACATATAACATATGATCGCAGAAGTATTAAATTTTTACAACTGTGCAGTATATCAGCAAAACTTATTTCAGAATTATTATTTTTTAAAGTTTAAATTATTTTAAAAAGCACAAGGAGTTTTTATATTATTTTCTTTTTTGAGTGAAAGTAACATTTGAATTCTCGGATTCAAAATTAAATCTTTCGGTTTTATATTTCAGAGAATAAGAAACATTCCATTCGTTTCTTTTTTTTGTCGCCTTAATGTAATTTTTAGGATCATTCATTAAGTAGTGGGCAATGACTTTTTTATCTTTATTAATCACTTCTAGAATAGGCGTAGCTTTTTCTAATTCCTCGCCAGACCAGTTAACTTGAGTTAAGTTGTTAGGAATTTGAAAGAGAATGCGGTAGGTGTTCTGCTCTAAGTCGTATTTTATGTCGCCGATAGTCTTAGAAGGGCAGGTTGGCGGAACTGTTTTTATTTCAAAAACCGTGTTTTCCCCTACAGATTTCACCAATTGGTTGGAAACTTTATCGAATTTAAACTTTTGTGAATCATAAAAATGAGAATAAGTGGTAGGGAACTCACAACGATTAACGACGTTCCCAATTTCGTCATCTGAATTACAACTGATTAATAATAAGGATGTTATTGCTAAAAATAGTAATTTTTTCATTTTGCTAAAAAATTGAATTATCTTGCAAAGGTAGTAAATCTATAAATAAATTAACAAAGTGATTCATTTTTTAATCATATATTTGTTAGCATTTATTAATTTTTTTTTAAGGCTTAAAAAATTTTTAATTTTTTTACACAAGGGAATTATTAGGAATGGACAATAAAATTTACGAATATGAATAATTTTGGAATAGCCAAAGGACACCCCAATGGGCTGATGACTCTCTTTTTTTCTGAGATGTGGGAACGCGTTTGCTACTATGGTATGCGTGTTTTATTGACGTTATATTTAGTCAAATCTTTGATGAAAGGCGATGCTGAAGCAGCTTTGATTTATGGAGCTTACACAGGTTTAGTTTATGCCGCACCTATTTTGGGAGGACAGATGGCCGATAAGTATTTAGGTTACAAAAACGCTGTTCTCTTGGGGGCTATTTTGATGGCTATTGGTGAATTTCTCATTTTAGGCGGAACAGAACATTTTCTACTAATTGGGATGGGCGCTTTGATTGTAGGTAACGGATACTTTAAAGCTAATATCTCTACCATTGTGGGCAAATTGTATGAAGATGATGACCCGAGGAGAGATTCGGGGTTTACTATCTTCTACATCGGCATCAATATCGGGGCGTTGATCGCTACAACTTTAATTGCCTATATTGGTGAGACTTATGGGTTTAAATACGGCTTTGCTTTAGCAGGTTTGGGGATGCTTTTGGGGCTATTTATTTTCTGGTCTGGGCGGAAAAGTTTTGCCGCGGCAGAGGGCTTAGAAATCACTCCCGAAGGGAAAGAAAAGCTTGGTGGAATATTAACTAAAGCACAATTGGTCGTTATCGCATCATTGCTACTAATTCCAGTTTGCTATTTCTTGATTTTACAAAACAGCTGGATGGATTACATCCTTATCTCGCTATTTATCTTGATTGTAATATCTATGGTAAGAGCTGGAATAAAAGCAGATGCAGAAAATAACGTTAAAATTTGGAAAGACCGAATGATTGCCTTGATTATTTTCATGGTCATCAATATCGCTTTTTGGGCGTGTTTTGAACAAGCAGGAACTTCTTTAACTTTATTTGCTGATAGAAATGTAGATAGAAATATTTTCGGTTGGGAAATGCCCGCTTCTATGACTCAATTTTTCAATCCATTTTTCATCATCACATTTGGTTCTATTTTTTCTGTAATGTGGGTAAAACTTTCAGAAATTGGGAGAAATCCAAGCATTCCATTGAAGTTTGCTTTTGGTGTCATTCAATTAGCATTAGGCTTCTTAGTCACCATCATAGGCTTGCAGTTTGTGAATAGTGATTACCAAGTGCCATTATTGACCTTGATTGTATTATATTTATTACACACAACAGGTGAATTGTTTTTATCACCGATTGGCTTATCTATGGTAACCAAGCTTTCACCTAAAAACATTGCGGGAACAGCTATGGGAGCGTGGTTTCTGAGTTTTGCCATTGCAAATTATTTAGGCGGTAAAATTGCTGCAATCACAGGCGGACATGCAGGGGAAGGAACAGCAAGTGCAGCAGAAGGCTTAGCAAATTACATAGAGGTTTTTTCAACCATTGGGTATGTACTTTTAGGGCTGGCAGTGGTAATTATTTTATTGAATAAGCCCATCCAAAAATTGATGCACGGAGTTAAATAGTTACAAGAATTTAATCATTTTTGCAAGATATTATTAAGCAATGCTTGAAGTATAATTATAAATAGATTTATGACAGAGAATAAAAAATCATTCAGCGAAACGGTGAAATCGTTCAACCCTACTTTTTGGGTAGCCAGTTTCATGGAGCTTATGGAGCGTTGGGCTTGGTATGGAGTCTTCACCCTACTAGCCTTGTATCTTGTTGCAAGTAAAGATGAAGGGGGCTTAGGTTTTAGTCACATTCAGAAAGGAAGCATCATGGGGCAAATCACAGCTATTTTGTATTTTTTACCACTCTTTTTTGGAGTCATTGCAGATAGAATTGGGTATAAAATTTCACTTACTATCGCTTATTTAACCATGATTTTAGGTTACTACCTCATGGGTACTGTAGACACCTACTGGGGCATGTATTTGGTATTCCTTTTAGTAGCTTTGGGCGCGGCATTTTTCAAACCAGTAGCATCTGGAATTGTCACAAAATCTACCAATAAATCCAACGGGACTCTAGGCTTTGGGATTTTTTATATGATGGTGAATATCGGTGGATTCATCGGGCCAGCTTCTTCTTCTTATCTGAGAACTACGTTTGGCTGGAAAATTATTTTCATTCAAGCGGCCGTGGTCATCGCTATTAATCTAATAGTACTTTGGATTTTCTTTAAAGAACCTGAGAGAGAGAAATATGAGAAAGAACCCATCGGGAAGGAAATTACAAATTCTCTCAATAAAATTTGGGAAGCCTTAAAAGATACCCGCCTCACGGTTTTATTGATACTGATGATTGGTTTCTGGACGATGTTCAACCAGTTGTTTTATACCTTACCCAATTTCATTACCGATTGGGTTAATTCTGCAAATATCAGTGATTGGATAAACCAAAATTTACCTTTTTTAGGCAAAACATTAACAGAAAATGGACAAATCAAAGCTGAATGGTTTACCAATATAGATGCTTTAATGATTGTGTTTTTACAAATGGGGGTTTCATTTTTTGTAACCAAAATGCGCCATGTAAGCGCTATGATTCGTGGATTTTTAATTGCAGCCATTGGTATCGGCTTAACTTTTTATACCAATAATGTAATGTTCACCATCGTGGGAACCGTAATTTTCGCCATCGGTGAGATGGCGACCAACCCTACCTTTTCATCATTCATCGCATTAATTTCTCCGAAAGGAAAAGAAGCTTTATACCAAGGAACATATTTTCTCCCCGTCGCAGCAGGGAATTTTTTAACCCAATTTATTTCTGGAAATCTTTACGAAGCGTGGTCAGACAAGTTTGGTTTACTTCAGAAAGAATTAGCCAAAAGAAATATTGCAATGCCAGAAGTTTCAGACAGTTTTACCAAAAACGAATATTATGCCATGGCAGAACAAAAACTGGGAATGAATCACTGGGAAGTTACACAAATGCTATGGGACAATTACAGCCCAAATAAAATCTGGTATGTAATTGTGGGAATTGGCTTAATAACGATTGTTGCTTTGAGTATTTATGACCGTGTAGTCATCAGACCAAAAGAAAAAAGAGACACACTTAATACTGAAGTTTAATTTTTTTTAAGCCTTAAAAAAATATGAGTAATACAAATCATTCATTTTTCAGTAAAGAAAGTCAAATCTTAGGACACCCTGCAGGATTGTTTGTATTGTTTTTTACAGAAATGTGGGAACGCTTCTCTTTCTACGGGATGCGAGCTCTCTTGGTTCTATTCTTGGTCAGTGCAGTAGGTATTGGCGGCTGGGATTGGCCACGAGAAAATGCCCTAGCACTGTATGGAACTTATTTAGCCTTATTGTATTTAACGCCTATTATTGGTGGGCAATTGGCCGATAAATATTTGGGTTATCGAAAAGCCATCATCATTGGTGCAGTAATTATGACTTTGGGTCATGCAGCCATGGCAATAGAAACGCACAAAGTTTTTCTGTATTTAGGCTTATTCTTATTGGTCATTGGTACAGGTTTTTTTAAACCAAATATGACTTCATTTATCTCTGTTTTATACGAAAAACATCCAGAGAAAAAAGATGGGGCATACACCATATTCTACATGGGCGTGAATGCTGGAGCTTTTTTAGGTATCATGCTTTGCGGTTATTTGGGCGAAAATTTAGGTTGGTCTTGGGGCTTTGGTCTGGCTGGTATTTTTATGCTTCTCGGCTTATTGCAATTTATTTTAGCACATCAAATTTTTGGAGAAGTCGGTCTAAAACCAACTGAACATGATAATGAAGTAGAAGATGAAAATCATATAAAAATTTTAGAGAGTAGAAACCCCTTCACTTTCATCGACAAAATTTTAATCAGTTTCGTTGCCATAACGGGTCTTACGTGGGTAATCAATGACCCACTAAGTAAAATTACGGATTACAATCTGTTAGAATTTGGCGGGAATGACTTCTCCAGTCATATCATCATTACAGCCTTAATTATTTTTACCATCCTCCTCATCATAAGGACTCTACGTTACGGCAAAGTTACTCGAGATCGGATGTTTGCTATTATATTTATTGCATTCTTTATTATTTTCTTTTGGGCCTGTTTTGAACAAGCAGGAGGCTCTATGAGTATTTTTGCCAAAGATTACACCAATCGAGTATTATCTGGCAATGCAGCTTATATTTTCAATATTTTAGACATCATCATTACCGTTGTCCCAGTAGCGATTATTTCTTATGTTTTATACCTTTTATTCAGAAAAACGTACCAAAATTATTTAGCCTCCAATCTGATTTTGACTTTTTGTTTCATCATCATTTGGGGACTTATTTTTTGGAAAATTTATTACGGATTCAATACCTTTTCCTATGAAATTTCCATTCCCAATACAGAAAACACCGTCATCAGAACCACACAAGATTTAAGCAATGGGCAAGAAGTTTATGTAGTAGATGTAGACAAAAATAACAAAAACTTTAAACTCATTGATAATGAAAAAGTAACCGAACTACCACAAATTCTCACCGCCCAAGTCATTCAAAAGAAAGACAACGAAATTGAGATTCCAGCCACGTGGTTTTTAATTTTAAATTCACTTTTCATCATTCTTTTTGCCCCGCTGATGTCTAAATGGTGGGAGAGCAAATACAACCCATCGCTTGCAGGCAAATACGCAATTGGTTTATTTTTATTAGGGGCAGGGTTTGCCTTTTTGGCCTTCGGTTCTAGGGACATACCACAGGGAGCAAAAACAGCATCAGTGAGTTTTATATGGCTGATTATGGCTTATTTACTTCATACCTTAGGTGAATTATGTGTGCAACCAGTTGGCTTGTCATATGTAAGCAAATTAGTACCAGCACGCATGATTTCTTTTATGTTTGGAGTTTGGTATTTGGCATTAGCCATTGGCAACAAAACTTCTGGTAAATTAGGCGAAATGATAGATGATATCACCAATAAATATGATATTTCTACTTTTTTCTTGATTTTCACTTTTATTCCAGTAATTATAGGAATTTTGGCATTACTATTACACCCAGTGCTAAAAAGATTAATGCACGGAGTGAAGTAATAAAAATTCCCAAACTATTTTTTTTTAAAGCTTTAAAAATTAAATTTGTAAAAATTATTAAATAATGAGAATACTACCCCTTATCATATTATTATTCATTTCAATACAAATTAAAGCTCAAGAAATCAACTGGCTTACCATTGAACAAGCAGAAAAAGCTCAAAAAGAAAACCCCAACAAACCGATGTTCATCGACATCTATACCGACTGGTGTGGCTGGTGTGCTAAATTAGACGCTAAAACCTTCAAAGACACTAACGTAGTAAAGCACATTTCAGAAAACTATATTCCCGTAAAATTAGACGCCGAGCACAAAGACATCATCAACTTTAGAGGGCAAGATTTTAAATTCATCAAATCAGGCCGCTCTGGGATTAATCTATTGGCTTACCATTTGTTACAAGGCAAAACCGCATTTCCATCAATGGTTATTTTATCATCTGATGGCAAAATCCTCAATACGCTCAACGGCTACTTTACTCCAGAGCAATTATTACAGCAATTATAGATTTTCAAACCATAATTTTTCAATTAGCAAGCTTGTGAAACAAGCAAAATCATTCATTTTTGGAAAAAGAATAGGGAAAAGGAATAGAATTAATTTAAAAAAACATTCACATCAAATTATTCAAATATGGCATTTAATTTGACAAGAATAGGGTAAATAAAAAGC
Source organism: Candidatus Ornithobacterium hominis (assembly GCF_951229915.1). Lineage (GTDB taxonomy): Bacteria > Bacteroidota > Bacteroidia > Flavobacteriales > Weeksellaceae > Ornithobacterium > Ornithobacterium hominis. The sequence continues at coordinate 101,688 of NZ_OX579588.1, forward strand.
ATTTTTTCACGCTTTATCTACATCAACTTCAAAAATTTTATTCACATTAATTTCAATTTTGAATATAATTAAAGAAAACTTTTAATGAAGCTAATTATGATTTTGCAATATATTTTCGTTGGAATTTTAATTCTTATCGCTTTGGTTTACTTATTTCGAAAGTTACTTCTACCCTTACTAAAACCAGGAAAGAGTTCTTGTGAAAAAGGTTGTGGTTGTACTCCAAAATCAACAAAAAAATCTTGATTTTTTTTAAGGCTTAGAAAATCCTCAAAATCCACTTCCCTTTATGCTTTTTGCTTGATGGCGTTAATTTCTAAAGCTTTTTATTTATTATTCATAATATTTTATGTTTTTTTAATTATCAAAAGTCTATTTTTTTTCAAATAATCAATTAATGAAAAAAAAATCCGCAGATTCCTCTACGGATTTTTTAAGCCTTAAAAAAAATTAGTTCGGGTATTTCTCTGCATTTTTACCATAGCGAACTCTAAATTTCAATCGATTAATTAGATATTGTAATACGGGAACGACCACCAAGGTTAAAAAAGTTGCAAAAACCAACCCATAGATGACTGTTTTCGCCAATGGCCCCCAGAACAAGACGTTATCTCCGCCCATGTAAATATCTGGATTGTAATTGCTTAGTAAACCTTCAAAGTCAATGTTTAACCCAGTGGCTAATGGAACCAAGCCTAAAACTGTGGTAATGGCCGTTAAAAGAACTGGCCGCAGGCGTGATGCTCCACCATTCACGATGGAATCTTTCATGTCAGCAATCGGCAACATTACATTTTCTGGAATGTTCAATCGTTTTTTCTTTCGATTGATAAGCAATTGCGTGAAATCAATCAAGACAATGGCGTTGTTTACCACAATTCCTGCCAATGAAATAATTCCCATCATAGTCATCATAATCACAAAATCATCACCACTCACAATCAGGCCTAAAAATACACCAATAAAGCTTAGCAATACCGTTAGCATGATGATAAAAGGTTTAGAAATTGAGTTAAATTGTGTGACGATAATCAATACAATTCCAGCAATGGCAATTAGAAGTGCGGTCATCAAGAAATTCATGTTTTCTGCCTGTTTTTCCTGTTCTCCTGTGAATTTATAGCTCATTCCTTTAGGAAGTGTATACCCCGCATGCGTTAATTTTTCTTTGATTTTATTTACAGTTTCTGTTGGGTTGTACCCTCCCAAGACATTGGAATAAATCGTAATTGTGCGTTCAAAATCTTGTCTTTTGATTTTATTGAATTGCTTTTCTGGGGTTTTTGTAACAATGGCAGAAATGGGAATTTGCATAATTTGCCCATTATTTGGATTTCTAAACGTCAAAGGCTGATTAAACACGATATTCTCATCATAACGTTGTTTTTTGTTTAATCGAATATTAATCGGGTAATCGTCATCGTCTCCAGCAGGGCGGTAGCGAGAAACTTCGTAGCCATAGATTGACTGACGCAAAGTTCCGCCTACCATTTGGTTTGTAACTCCCATGGAACCAGCTAACTGACGGTTAACTTCTACTTTCATCTCTGGAATATCTCTGGAGATATCTATTTTCAATTCTTCCAGTCCTTGCACGCCAGATTGCTCAATAAATACAAGCATTTTTTCGGCTTCGTCCATCATTGCTTGGTAGTCTTTACCTCGAATTTCTAAATTTATTGGGTAACCAGCGGGCGGCCCCACTTCATTTTTTTCCACCGTCACAGAGGCTCCTGCATGCCCGCGAACGGCTTTACGGATTTTTTCTAAGACTTCATTACTATCTACTCCGTGTCTGAATTTATATTCTCTCAAAGACAGAGTGATTTTCCCTTTGTGTGGAATTTCAGCTGAAGACCCAGCATCTGTTTGCGGATTTCCAGCTCCTTCACCTACTTGAGAGACATTTGATTCCACCATGAAGTTGTAGTCTTCTCCATCTTTTTTCACAACATAATCATCTACCACTTCAGCTACCTGAGCTTCAATTTCTTTGGTGAGCTGATTGGTTTTTTCAATATCGGTTCCCTCGGGGTATTCTACATAGACCATGATTTGATTGGGGTCGTTCTCTGGGAAAAATAAAACTTTAGGTTGTGTTACTCCCAACAAAAAAATGCTTAAAATAAATAAGAGCAGCATTCCTACCATGAGCCAAACGGGGTTTTTACGCTTTAAAGCCCAATGCAAAAAATCACGGTATTTGTCTTCTAACCAAGGTAATCCTTTCTCTTGAAACCAAATACTCTGTGGGTATAATATATATTCATACACCCAAATCATGATAGCGAAGAAAATACCTAAGTTCCCAAAAATTCGAAGAATTGTGACATTAAAAACATAACCTGAAAGGACTAAAAGAATGCCCAACCCGCCTAAAATGGCTGTAGAAATAATCATTTTTCTTTTATTTGGCTCTGATTTATCTTCGGCTTCGGTGTGCATAAATTCTGAAGTCATCATGGAATTGATAATCAATGCTACAAATAAGGACGAACCTAGTACTACTGAAAGTGTCATCGGGAAAACCATCATAAATTTACCCATGGTGCCTGGCCACAAAGCTAAGGGGAAAAAGGCGGCCAACGTGGTTGCTGTAGAGGCAATAATTGGCCAAGCGATTTCGCCCACACCTTGCTTTGCGGCTTCTTTTCTGGAATAGCCAGAGTTCATTAATGTATAGACGTTTTCTACAACTACGATTCCGTTGTCTACCAACATCCCAAGCCCCATTACTAGGCCAAAAAGCACCATGGTATTTAAACTTACGCCCATGAAGTTCAGAACCATCAGAGACATCAGCATAGAAAGAGGTATCGCCATCCCTACAAAGCTGGCATTTCTTAAGCCTAAGAAAAATAATAATACGCCCACAACCAAAATTACCCCAAAAACGATATTATTAATTAAATCTTTGACTTGATTTTCTGTCTTAGGAGCTTGATTGTTGGTAACTGTAACTTTCACGTCTGCAGGTAGATAGTCCATTTTGGCATGGTCTATTAATGCCTGTACCTCATTCACTGCATCAATCATGTTCTCGCCACTCCGTTTTTTGATGTCCATCATAATTACAGGCTCACCAGATTCGCGGGCGTAAGTGGTTTTATCTTTTTCTCTAAAATTGATTTCGGCAATATCACCTAGATAAGTGACTCCACCAGTTTCTTTCACGGCAATTAATTTCAAATCATCAGGAGATATAATCTCACCTACTACACGAATGTTTAACCGCTGATCTTGATTGATGATATTCCCACCAGAAATTGTTTTGTTGTCGCCAGAAATAGACTGTGCAATATCATTAAAGCTAACTTGCGCAGCAGCCATTTTATACACATCTAGCGCTACCTCTACTTCTTTGTCGTTCACGCCACGAATCGGCGCTTCCTTGATGGCTTGTAAGGACTCAAAATCATCTTGAAGTTTTTCGGCAAAATCTTTCAGTTGCTGTAGTGTGTAATTTCCTGTGATATTTATGTTTGCAATGGGGAATTCTTCAGCGATATTTAGATCAAAAACATTCGGCTCTACTTTTGCTCCAGTATCCATCGTAGGCCAATTAGCATCAGCTTTTACCATGTCTACTTTGTCTTTCACATCATTTTTAGCTTCCTCTAAAGTTACATCGTCAGAAAATTCAACGATAGTCATTCCATAATCATTGAATGAGATTGACTGAATATCTTTGATTCCAGAAACCCCTCTCAGCTCCTCTTCAATAGGTTCGGTGATGAATTTTTCTACATCTTCTGCTGTATTCCCAGGGTATACAGAAGAAATGTACACTTTATTTTCAATTACCTCAGGGAAAGATTCTCTCGGCATCGAAGTAAAAGCTAAGAGCCCGCCAATAGTAATGATGGCGATAATCACATAAACCGTGATTTTATTTTGAATCGCCCATGTGGAAATCGAGAAACTTTTGTCTGATTCCTGTTCCACTGGGACTGGATTGTTCAGATTCATATTATTTTACGTTTGATAATTCGACTTTATCTCCTTCTTTCAATTTAGCAGGAGCTTCTGTGATTAATATTTGCCCATCGCTGATGCCAGAAATAATTTCAATCATTCCGTTAGAAACCTCTCCAGTTTCTACATAATATTTTTTTGCGAGACCTTCTTTACCATTTACATTTTCTGCTACATAAACAAATTTACCTTGAGCGTCCTCATAGATAACGGTTTCAGCTACTACAATCGCTTTTTCTGCTGTGTAGTCATTTAATTGCAATTCTGCATTCAAGTTTGGTTTCACCAAACCATCTTTATCTGGCACAGGAACTTGCACTTGAAAAGTTCGGTTAGCAGGGTTAATCGAAGAGCTTACTAAGCGAACTTGAGATTCTAAGGTTTTATCAATAGAAGGTAAATGAATAATAGCCTTTGTTCCTACCTGAATAGCAGTTAAATAATTTTCAGGGACATTGGCTACGGCTTTCACACCAGCGGGGTTCACCAAACGAATGATTGGCGTGCCTGGAGCCACAGCTTGCCCGTTTTGTGTAATAACTCGTTCTACTCTTCCACTGAATGGAGCCTTGAGTCTAGTTTTCGCCAATTGTGATTCAGCGCCAGAAACACCACGCTGAGCAGCTGAGACTTGTTGCTTAGCGGCTAAGACTTGTTTTTGAGTCGTTTCATAATTCGTTTTTGCTTGTAGGAACTGCATTTCAGAACCAATTTTTTGATTCCAAAGACTTTGTTGTTTCTCAAAAGTGGTTTTCGCCAAATCCCTCTGAATCTCAGCCTGTTGCAATTGAGCTTTTGCTTGGTCTACTTGAATTTTAGCTTGATTGACTTGCTCGCTCAAGCCACCGTCTGAAATCGTAGCAATGAGTTGCCCGCTTCGCACATATTGTCCCTCTTTCACCAAAAGCCTCAAAACACCACCAAATTCAGGAGTCACACTCACATCTTGGTCTGTTTCAATATTGGCTTGTAGTTTTATAAAGTGATTATATAACGTGTCTTTTGCTATTTGAAACTTCACTAATTTAGATGCTTGGGGGTCCAATTCTGCAATCTTTTCAGCAATTCTTGCCGCTAAGTTCTGCAAGCTATCAGATTGCTCTTGAAGGTTCGTTTGTTTAATTTTTAAAGCATTAATATCTTTGCTGTTCATTAATTCATCTAAAGATTTTTCCTGCTTATTTTTACAAGACATTGCAAAGATGGCTAAAAATATGATGGCTATTTTTTTCATTTTTTTGATTTTGATTTATCTAGTATTTTCCTAAAGCTTGGTATAGTGCTGTTTTAGTTGTAATTAACTCTAGGGCTGATGAAATGTATTCGTTTTCTGCCTCATACATTTGAAATTCAGTATTAGTCAAATCCATATTAGAAGACAAACCTTCAAAATATTTAATTTGTTCTTTTCCGAATATTTTTCTTGTCAGCTCCACTCTTTGGCGATTGATTTGGTAGCGTTCCAATGCATTTTCATAATTCAAATAAGCATTTTTAACCTCTTGTATAAGTTTTTGCTCCGTTTTAGTTCGCTCAATTTCTGCGTTTTCCAATTCAAATTTAGCCTGTTGTGTTTTAGCCCTTCTTTGCAATGAACTAAAAATAGGAACTTCTAATCTTAGCCCCCAGATGGTAGAAGGATAATGATTTCCAAACCCATTGAAAAGGCTCGCATCATTGGTAGACCAATTATGGGAATGTTGCAAAAAGGTGCTGAGCGTTGGCAAAGCCATTGATTTTTGGTGTTTTACTTGCAGCTCATTGAGCGTTACTTGATGCTTTGCCAAACGATAATCGATGTGATTTTTCAGGTTAAAACCTTTATTCTCATGAATTTCTATTAAGTCTTCTTGAATGATTTCTTCTAGTGAAGTCGTAAGAACGGCAGCTTTATTTTGATTCAGCCCCATAATGAACTTTAAAGAATTCAATGCGTTTTCCCTTTGTCTTGTCGCATAATCTTTTGCTGACTTCAAACTCAACAGATTATAGCTCATTTGGTCTACGGCTTGTTCCTCTCCTAGACCAGCTTTATAGATTTCTTTGATATCATGAAGATTTTTTTCACCTGTTTTCACGTTTTTTTCTAAAATCTTTAAATTTTCGCCAGCAATAATTACCGCAGCATAAGCATTTATAACGGCTTGCTTTAATTCCGATTCTGCTTTTTCTTTACTCATGACAGAAATTTGCTTAAAAGCCTTTGCAGATTGCAACCCCACAAGATAAGAGCCACTGAACAGTAATTGAGATGCCTGAACGTTGGCAGCTAAAGTCTTTTGCTGCCCAGCTTCAAATTTTAACGTATCACCCAAGAAGATTAACGGGCGATTTATGTTATAATTATAATCTACATTCCCGTTAATTTGTGGTAACCCGATGGCCGTGTTTTCCCATATTTTCTTTTGAGCTTTTTCAATATTATTGGCGGCTATAAGCAAATCATAATTATGCGTTAATGTATAATCAATGGCTTCCTGCAAAGAAAACCTTAAAGGTTTTTCTTGCGCAAAATGAACTGAAAATATCAGTAAAAAAACGATTTTCAATGTTTTTATCATTTGTCTTGAATTAATTGTTTATATTTTTCTAAGCCCTTCGAAGATAAAATCCCTCTTATGAAAATATCTGAATGAATATCAGCAAAACTATACTGCGCATCCACCTCTTTGTTCAATTCCAAACCAGTTTTAATTGAATTTTGAAGTTCCAAAAAAAGCTTAGCATAAACACGTGGCACAACTTCCTTTCGGTAAATGTTTTGCATCAATCCTTTTTGGAAATTTTGAGCTAATTCTTCAACGATTTTATGATTTTGAGCAATAAAAATCTTTCGGTACAGTTGCCCATAATACCGCTGCAATTGGAATGTACACGCTTGGTACTGTCTGCCATTAAATTTTTGAGCGATATACTTTCTCAGCAACATTAGCTCCTCTATCGCACTCAAATCCTGCGCTTGAATCTGCTGAAATTGATTTTGAATCGCTTCAAACTCATCTTCCAAAACTTCTGAAATCAACTGTTCTTTACTCCCAAAAACTTCATAAAGCGTTTTTTTAGAAATAGCCAGTTGGTTTGCAACGTTATCCATTGTCACCGTCTTAAACCCTGCTTCATAAAACATTCTTGCCGATTCTTTGACTATAATTTCTTTATTCATTTTTATAAAATCGATTGCAAATATAGGTTGAAAACTCAAGAAACCAAAAAAGTTTTTAAGTTCTATGGTTAAAATTATCTTATTCGTCACTCAAATTTTACATCATCTCATTTTTTCTAAGCCTTTAAAAAATTTATACTGAAATGAAAATTAAATTTTCATAACATAATTCAGCTTATTTTAATATATTCTTGCACAAACTTCACCTAAATTTGCACTTGAATTCATTAAAATAAAAAGAATGTTTGATTGGCTAATCTCACTGCTATTCCCTGTAGAAAATCCCTCTATCGGGCAATCGCTCATCACCATCATGCTGGCCATAGGCACTGGCGTTTTCTTAGGTCGATTAAAATTTGGTAAAATTACATTTGGAATTTCTGCCGTTATGTTCACTGGTCTATTTTTGGGGCATTTGGGCTATCGGATAGAAGAATCCATTTTAGATTTCATCCGAGATTTTGGTTTGATTCTTTTCGTCTATGGAATTGGTATTCAGGTAGGGCCATCTTTCTTTTCTTCATTTAAAAGTGAAGGTTTAAAATTTAATATTTTGGCCGTTTCTACCGTATTTTTATCTGGTATAATCACTTATATTCTATACCTTACCACTGGACTTTCTATTGAAAACATGGTGGGAATCATGAGTGGGTCTGTCACCAATACGCCTGGGCTCGGAGCCGCTAAAAACACGATAGCGGAGCTTAAAGATTCTTTCCCAGACCGAACTTTTGACGACCCTGCGATTGGCTATGCTATTACTTACCCACTGGGCGTTTTTGGTATTATCGGCAGTATTATCTTAGTGAAAGTATTACTAAAAATTGAAACCGTAAAAGAGATGCGTCTCTTTAGAATGTCAAAAATCAATTGTGAGAATCCTTTGATTCCTAGAAAAATGAGGGTAACCAACGAGGCTTACTTGGGCAAAAGCATTGAAGATTTACAAAAAGAATTTGGCGAAGGAATTATTGTTTCTCGCATCAAGCGTAGTGGGCAAAAAGAAGTTGTAGCCCCGATGCTCGACACAAAACTAAGCCTCCGAGATGTTTTGATGCTTGAGGGGAAAGAAGAGGATTTAAGTAATTTCATCCAAAAAGTTGGACGTCTTTCTTCTGATTCTTTCATTGAAAGTGACTCTGAAATTGTTGACAAAAAAATATACGTGACCAATCCCAAAGCAGTTCACAAAAAGCTTTCTCAACTTGACCTTTACAATACGTATGATTTGAAAATCACGCGCGTCTTCCGTGCAGGAAGAGAAATTTTACCTCGCCCAAGTTTAGAGCTTTATTACGGCGATGTTTTGAAAGTCATCGGGAAAGAAGATGCCATCAACGAAGCAGGTAAAATCATCGGCAATCAAGAGAAAAAATTAGTAGAACCTGACTTTTTATCACTCTTTGGAGGATTATTCTTAGGAATCGTTTTAGGCTCTATCCCAATAGCCATCCCAAGCTTACCCGTTCCTTTAAAATTAGGCTTCGCCGCTGGTCCGCTGATTGTTGCGTTACTCATTTCCCGCTACGGAGGCATTAAATTTATTCATTCTTATATTAACAATGGCGCCATTCACTTCATGAAAGATTTAGGTATCGCACTATTTTTTGCTGCGGTAGGAGTGCATGCAGGCGATGGTTTCTATGACAACTTTATCGAATTCAACGGCTGGACTTTCCTACTCTACGGTTCTGCCATCACATTGATTCCGCTGTTCACCATGGTCATCGTAGGTCGATTTTTCCTAAAAATCAACTTCTTGCAGCTGGCAGGAATCATGAGCGGCGCTTATACCGACCCAGCGGCACTTTCTTTTAGCACCAATTATCTAGACAGTGATATCCCGATACAAAGTTATGCACAGATTTATCCGCTGGTGACCATCGCCCGTATCGTCACGGCGAGTATGCTAGTGCTTTTATTTGCTTAAATTTTTTTAAGCCTTAAAAAATTCACCAACAAAACCTCGATAAATTTTTTTCATCGAGGGTTTCTATTTTTTTCTAATTCATAAATTTGGAATTAAATTTGAAATCTTCAATTGAACAAAGATTTTTTAAGCCTTATGAAAAAAAATAAATTTCTGCGATTTTCTCTCGCCTCGCTTACTTTAGCCCTTGTCACTTTTTCTCTTTGGAATTGCCAATCAGTCAAAAAAACACAAAAACAAGCGCACAAATTTACTTCAAAAGAAATCGATGGAATGCTTGTCGGGCAGGTTTCAAAAGAGCAATTAAAAGATTTTGCGCCTTGGTATGCCGAAAATCACCGCTACCACGAGCTGAATGAAGACTTGATTCAAAATTTTAAAAAGGCTTTAAAAAAATATGATATTGAAGTCTTTATGGGCACTTGGTGTACAGACAGCCACCGCGAAGTTCCTGCTTTTTTCAAAATTCTTGAAACGGCCGATTATCCCGCCAAAAAGGTGAAACTCTACGCCGTTAATCGAAAGAAAGAAACGGGGCTAGAAGCAGAAAAAGGTAAAAAAATCACGCACGTTCCTACATTTATTTTTCATCAAAACGGGAAAGAGGTTGCACGTATCGTCGAGAGCCCTATCCATTCACTCGAGCAAGATATTCAAGACATCGTAAACGGGAATCCGCAAACACCTCATTACGCAGACTGATGATACGTTACATTAAATATATTATCATATTCCTTATCGGCGTTGGCGTGGCTTACTTTATTTTTGGGAATCAAAAAAAGCAAAACGTGGCAGAAGCTTCTTCTACCATCGCTTATGGGATTCAGCGACTGAATAAATTGGTGGTTGCTGAGCAAAATTATGCCAATTTTTACTCGCACAAAAGCAGTAATTCTTACTTGGGGAATTTAATTTCTTTTGATAAGAATTTGCTTTTGAAAGTTGATTTGCGTGTGCAGGCAAGCTATGATTTATCGGCAATGAAGATTGAAATGGATTCAATCAATCAGAAAATCATCATTAATGAAATTCCTGATTTGAAGCTAGAAACTTTTCCCGATGTTGATTTTTTTGAAATGAAACAGAGCAAGCTCAATCAGTTTAGTAAAGAAGAACTAAATGCCATAAAAAAACGTGCTATCTTGGCTGTGGAGAAGAAAATTGACTATACTGAACTGAGCAGACAAGCTCAAGAGCAGTTGTTTGAAAACTTAGAAGAGATTTATTTATTAGCTAAAATTTACGGCTGGGAGGTTGAAAATAATACTAAATTTTCTAAGCCTTTAGAAAATCGAATAAAATTTTAAACCCTTGAAAAAAAGATGCCATTGGGTAACGGAAGACGCCTTGTACATTCAATATCATGACCACGAGTGGGGCGTCCCAGTAAAAGATGAGCATACGTTTTTTGAGTTTTTGGTGCTAGAATGTTTCCAAGCGGGGTTGAATTGGTTGACTATTTTGAAAAAAAGAGAGCATTTCAGGCAGGCTTTTGATGCGTTTGATTATGAAAAAATAGCTCATTATTCTGAAGAAAAAGTGAGCGAGTTGATGCAAAACAAAGGTATTATTCGCCACGAAGGGAAAATCAGAGCAGCAATCAACAATGCTCAAAAATTCATTGAAATTCAAAGTGAATTTGGTAGTTTCTCTAAATTTATTTGGGGTTTCACCGAAGGGGAAGTTGTCAAAAATCATTGGGAGAGGGGAGATGAAATTCCTGCAAATACGCCGCTTTCTGATGAAATTTCTAAAGCCTTAAAAAAAAGAGGATTTAAATTTGTGGGGAGCACAACGGTTTATGCTTTTTTGCAGGCTACAGGAATTGTAAACGACCACATCTCATCTTGTTTTTGCTACTCACCAGAGTAGTTATTCCATGCTTTTAAAAATATCTCTTCAAATTGACTTTTCAAAGTTGAGAATAATATGAGAATAAGATTTTGATAGAAAGTGTTAAAAGAATGATTTCTATTTATTCATTATCGAGTTAAATGCCCCATAGTTGCAGGCGTTATATTGATATTGTATCCCACGACTTCTTGAAATGTTGAACAACTTTTTTAGCGATTCAGTTTTTTGAGTATCAATGTTTTTCTTGTTTTTAAGAGGAGCTAATTAACTAAAAAATTGATAGCTTAAATAAGCCATAAGATAAGCAAAAGAAGACATCATTACAAACTGGGTTAGTGGCCATTTCCAGGTGCGTGTTTCTCTTTGTACAATTGCCAAGGTGCTGAGGCATTGCATGGCAAAAGCATAAAAGACCATGAGTGAAACACCTGTTGCTAAAGAGAAAACGGGCGTTCCATCAGGGCGTTTTTCTGCTTTCATCCGCTGAATAATGGTGTTTTCATCCTCAGTTTCTGAGCCCAAACTGTAAATTGTAGCCATTGTCCCTACAAAAACCTCACGAGCCGTGAAAGAAGATAAAACGCCAATGCTGATTTTCCAATCGTAACCCAATGGTTTAAAAAAAGGCTCTATAAAATGCCCTATATTCCCTAGCAGAGAATGTTCTAATTTTAAAGACTCTAAGTGATGTTCTTTCTCAGTTTCGTTCCAAGCATTTTGAGTTGCTTGAACCTCAACAATTTGTTCAGCGTTTTGATAAGTTTCGGAAAATCCCCAAGAGCCCATTGCCCATAGAAGTATACTGACTGATAAAATTATTTTACCTGCACCGAAGACAAATGCAGAGACTTTTTCAATTAGCCCTAGCCAAATATTCTTCCAGTGAGGGATTTTATAGTCAGGCATTTCCATGACCAAGTAACTTTTGTAAGGTGAAGAAATCCTTTTTTTCAAAACAAAAGCAAAAAGCAAAGCTGCAATGATACCAAGCAAATAAAGTCCCATCAAAACTAAACCTTGCAGGTTAAAAAAACCAATTTTGGTTTTAGGTATTACCAGAGCAATTAAAATGGCGTAGATTGGCAACCGAGCTGAGCACGTCATAAAAGGTGTTACCAAAATCGTAATGAGTCGTTCTTTTGTGTTTTCGATATTACGGGCTGCCATGATTCCTGGGATGGCACAGGCTGCACCAGACATCAATGGTACCACTGATTTTCCGCTTAGGCCAAATGGTTTCATCCATTTATCCATCAAGAAAACCACTCGGCTCATGTAGCCCGATTCTTCCAAAATTAAAAGAAATAAAATTAAGATAAAGATTTGTGGAATGAAGATGACTACACCCCCAATGCCAGGGATTAATCCATTGGAAATTAGCTGAGCTAAGGGGCTATCACCTAATAATGTTCCGATTTCATTTTGGAAGAAAGCAAAAAGCCCATCGATGTAATTCATTGGGAGTTCGGCCCAAGAATAAATGGCTTGAAATGCTAAAATTAAAATACAAAAAAAGATGACATAACCTAGGACGGGGTGTGTAAAAATTTGATCTAATTTTTCATTCAAATCTGGTTTGTCACTTTTGGGCGAGATAATAGATTTATTGACAATAGGGTCAAGGAGCTCGTTTCTATCAATAGTTTCCTTTACTTGCAGTCGAGCAGAGATAATTTTATGTTTTTCCTGCAAAGTTTTTAGAAAACTAAAATCTTGAACTGCTAAAAAAGAATTTCTCCCTTGGGCTAAAATTTGCCAAGCGATATAATCTCGGGTTAAATTTAATTTTCCTTTAATTTCCTGAACAGCAGGAGCATAATTGGCTGGAATTTCATAATTTTCTTGAAAAACGGGGAAATCCCTTGAGAATCTAGCCAAAAGCTCATCAACACCTTTCCCGCTACGTGCAGCGGTTTGAATTAATTTTTCTCCAGTGAAAAGCTCAATCTCTTTTTCTTGAATTTTAATATTCTTTGCCGCAGCTTGGTCTACCATGTTGAGGGCAAAAATCACAGGCAATCCCATATCTCTCACTTGCTGATAAAGAACCAAACTTCGTTTCAGGTTACTCGGGCTACCAATTACCACAACTTTATCAGGAAAATCAGGGTGTTGAGGTTGGCTTAAAACATCAAAAACAATCTCCTCATCAGCCGATTTAGGGTATAATGAATAGGTTCCTGGGAAGTCATAAATAGTGAAATCTTTGCCCTTAACTTTAATTTTGGCTATTCGTTTTTCTACCGTGGTGCCAGGGTAATTCCCGACTCTTTGTTTTAGACCAGTGATGTAATTAAATAGAGTAGATTTCCCTACATTGGGGTTTCCAATCAGTGCTATTTTTGGCGCCATGATTTAGATTACTTTTTCTATCAACAATTGCTGCGCTTCTGATTTTCTAAGGGCAAGTTTACAGTGGTTTTGGCAAAGTTTGATGCAAATCGGGCCATTGAACGGAGCAGCACATTTATACTCCACTTCTGCACCTGGCATCAAACCTAATTCCATTAACTTAGCAGGAATATTGTCTGTCGTGAAGCCAATAATTCTTGCTTTTTCGCCTTTTTTTAAATCAGATAAATGTGACAATACGTTTTACTTTAATTACAAATATAGTAATTTTAATTTAATCTAAATTATGTTTTTTTGAACGGATTTTGAACATAAATTTTTTAAGCCTTAAAAAAATTTTTATAAAATTACTACTTTTGCAGGTTTAAATACATTTCTGAATTTTATGGACGGATTGATTAAGGCTATACAGCTGATTCTTATATTGTCGATTATAGTTATTTTACACGAGGGAGGTCATTTTGCTGCGGCAAGATTTTTTAAGACCAAAGTAGAGCGTTTTTTTTTGTTTTTTGACGTTTCATTTGCGCTGTTTAAGAAAAAAATCGGAGACACCGTTTATGGGATTGGCTGGTTGCCGCTCGGCGGGTATGTGAAGATTGCTGGGATGATAGACGAGAGCATGGACAAGGAACAAATGAAATCTCCCCCACAACCTTGGGAGTTCCGTTCTAAGCCAGCATGGCAGCGGTTAATCATCATGTTGGCGGGGATTTTTGTCAATTTAATTTTAGCCATTCTTATTTTTTCGATTCTAACTTTTACGAATGGAGAAAACTTTGTAAACGTTAATAAATTAGAAAATGGAGTGGTAGTAGATAGCGCTCAGCTAGATTTGGGCATGCTGCCTGGTGATACTCCCGTGGGGGTGAATGGAGAGAGATATGATGACTTAGCAAAAATTAGCATGAAAGCTTTGATCGACGGCGGAACATTGGAAGTGAAGAGAGGTAATGAAATAGTGCATCTGCCCATCAAAAAGCAAGACCAAGTGGAGATGCTGGAAGCTAAAGGACAGTATTTTACGCCAAACGTTCAGATCTTTGTTGATTCAATTTTACCGAATTTACCTGCATCAAAATCTGATTTAGCTAAAGGTAATGTAATAAAAGCAATTAATGGAAAACCTGTCAACGGATGGAGTGGTGTTGTAAAAGAAATTTCTACACACAAAAATCAGAATATTCAACTGCAGGTAGAAAGTGGGAATCAATCAAAAACAGTAGATATTCGAGTAAATGCAGAGGGTAAAATCGGATTTTCCCCAGCAATGAAAATGGATAATATTATTGACATCAGAGAATTCAACTTCTTTGAATCCATTGGCAAAGGCGTAGAAAAAACTTTTGCTACGATTACCAGCCAAGTGCAATCCATCGGGATGCTTTGGAAATTGGAAGGAGAAGCGACCAAATATTTATCTGGCCCGATTGGCATTGCACGAGCCATGCCAACAACTTGGGATTGGACTTTCTTTTGGTCATTTACAGCTCTACTCTCGGCATGGTTGGCTTTTGTCAATATTTTGCCAATTCCGGGTTTAGATGGCGGGCACGCACTATTTACCATTTATGAAATGGTTACGGGGCACAAACCAAGTGATAAATTTATGGAAATCATGCAAATGGTAGGAGCTGTGATTTTAATCGGCCTGATGATTTTCATCTTCGGGAATGACATTTACAATCTAATTTTCAATTAATGAAAACCCTATTAATCATTGATATTCAGAATGATTTTTTGCCTGGCGGAGCTTTAGCAGTTGCTGGAGGTGATGAAATCATACCGTACATCAATCGCATAGTGAGTGATTATGATTTGGTTGTAGCCACACAAGACTGGCACCCACGGCAGCACAAAAGTTTTGCATCTCAGCATGTGGGTAAAAAAGCTTTTGAAAGCATAGCATGGCAAGGAAATACAGAAATCCTCTGGCCAGACCATTGTGTGCAAGGAACAGAAGGAGCAGAATTTTCTAAGGCTTTAGAAATTCCTCAAGTGGCAGCCATTTTTAGAAAAGGTATGAACCCTGAAGTCGATAGTTATTCGGCTTTTTACGACAATCACCATCAGAAATCTACCCATTTGGCCGAATACCTAAAAGCACAAAACGTGATGAGTATAGACGTAGTAGGTTTGGCAGCCGATTTTTGTGTTTATTATACCATTTTAGATGCTTTGGACGAAGGTTTTGAAGTGAATCTACACAGTCAAGGGACAAAGGAAATTAATACGGATAATTATAAAAGACAATTATCAGTTTTATTAAAAAAAGAGAGGTTTAACTTGGTGGAAAGTTAAATATTTATTTGTTTTGCTGATTAGTTAGATTTAAAAATCTTTTTGTTTAGAATCTAGAATAATTGTTACCGGACCATCATTTAGTAATTCCACTTGCATATCTGCACCAAATTTTCCTGTTTGCACAGTTTTCCCCAAAGCAGATTCCATTTCAGTAATTAGTTTTTGATAATACGAAATCGCGGCATCGGGTTTAGCTGCGCGAATATAAGACGGTCTATTGCCCTTTTTGCAATTGGCGTGCAGTGTGAATTGGCTTACAATCAGCACTTCACCGCCGATTTCTTGAACAGAAAGATTCATCATCCCATTTTCATCATTAAAGATTCTGAGCTGAGTGATTTTTTTTATCATCCAGTCAAAATCTTCTTGAGTTTCCTTTGATTCAAACCCAACCAAAATCAATAATCCCGCCGAAATCTCACCAATGGTATCTCCCGCCACCGCTACGCTAGCGTGTTTAACTCTTTGAATAATCGTTCTCATGCTCTTTAGCTTCTTCCAAAAAAGTTAAATAACTATCATATCTCGATGCTTCAATTTCACCTAATTCAACAGCATTTTTTATAGCACATTGTGGCTCGGTGGTATGAAGACAATTATGAAATTTACAATCAGATTTTCGCTCAAAGATTTCAGGGAAATAATCTTGAATTTCTTCTTTTTTAAAGTCTACTAAACCAAGTTCTTTAATGCCAGGGGTGTCGATAATGTTTCCACCAAAAGGCCAAGAGAATAATTGTGCAAAAGTAGTGGTGTGTTGTCCTTTTTTATTAAAATTGCTGATGTCTTTGGTTTTTAAATTCAAATCAGGATGAAGCTGATTCACCAAAGTGCTCTTCCCAACCCCAGAGTGCCCACTGAAAACGCTTGTTTTGTCCTTTAGAAATTCCTTTAAATTTTCTAAGCCTTTATTTTTTTTGGCAGAAACGGCCAAAACTTCATAGCCAATAGATTCGTACAAATTTTCCAAGGCTTTAAAAATTTCCAAGTCTTTCTCGGTATATAAATCTAATTTGTTAAAAACAATCAAAACAGGAATATGATACGCCTCTGCTGTGATCAAAAATCGGTCGATGAATCCCGTAGAAGTGCGAGGATGGTTGACGGTAGCCAAGAGAACCGCAAGCTCAACATTGCTGGCAATGATGTGGGTTTTTTTAGATAAATTCACAGATTTACGAATGATGTAATTTTGCCTTTTTTGGATATTAGTAATCACGGCAATATTATCTTTATCTAATTCAAAATCAACGAAATCACCCACAACAATAGGATTGGTGTGTTTGATATTACTTAAGCGGAATTTCCCTCGAATTCTGGCTTCATATTTTTGGCCATTTTCAGCCTGAATTTGATACCAACTGCCAGTCGATTTTGTAACTAATCCTCTCATCAATTAATTTTCGCCCATGATTTGGTTTTGAATTTTAATAGATTCTTGGTGAACCGCCGTCAAGAAACGATTTACAAACTCCTCAGAAAGGCCATGTTTACTTGCTTTTTCTAAAATTTGTTTTTGAATGTTTTGCCAACGTTTTGGTTGAAAAACCGTTACATTATGCTCTTTTTTCAGCATACCGATGTTTTTAGAAATATCCATTCGCTCATAGAGCATATCAAGAATTCGCGTATCGGTATCATCAATTTGATTTCTCAAACTCTCTAGCTGAACGTGAAAATCTTTATCAGGGTCGTTTTCCTCTCGAATTTTTAAAGCCTTTAAAATTTCATCTAAACGCTCGGGGGTAATTTGTTGCTGAGCATCACTCCATGCTTCATCAGGATTTACGTGAGTTTCTATCATCAAACCTTCGAAGCCAAAATTCATCGCCTTTTGCGAAATCTCGTGAATTAGCTCTCGATTGCCAGCAATGTGCGAAGGGTCGCAAATAATAGGAATTTCAGGTAAACGATTTTTTAAATCCAATGGGATTTGCCATTGGGGCTGATTTCGGTATTTATCTTTTTTGTAAGTGGAGAAACCACGATGAATCACACCTAAGTTCTTGATACCTTGCCCGTTGAGTCGTTCCAAAGCACCAATCCATAACTCTAAATCAGGATTTATAGGATTTTTGACCAAAACAATTTTATCAGTATCACGTAAAGCCTCTGCAATCTCTTGAATTTGAAAGGGATTTACCGTAGTTCTCGCACCAATCCACAATATGTCTACATCATATTCCAAAGCCAATTTGGCGTGATTAGCATTCGCAATTTCTGTTGAGATTTTGTAGCCAAACTCATCTCTAACTTTAGACAACCAGTTGAGCCCAATCGCACCGACGCCTTCAAAACAATTAGGTTTTGTCCTCGGTTTCCAAATTCCAGCTCTGAAAACTTCTACTTTATCTTTTGGTAAACTTCTTGCGATTTCCAACATTTGAGCCTCGCTTTCAGCACTGCAAGGGCCCGCAATAGTCAATGGGCGGTCAAAAGCTTTAAGCCAGTTATTTGTTTCCATAATTTGAAATTTTAAAAATCGGGCTAATATAATTTTTTTTGATTAAAAAGATTAATCTAAAAATAACTTTTCATAAAAAATCACACATTTCTTACATTCTCAGGCAAGATTTATTACTAGATTATTTAAGTCCCATTGAAACACAAATTTATTATGAGTTATTGAATTGATTTTAAGCTACGTAAAATTTCTTTTAAAATAAAAATCATCATTTTCTGAATTTGAGCGTAATTCATTCAAAACTTTTTTGTAACTTTCTCCCAGAGTTGCTTTTTTATTTTATTTAATTGAAAATCAGTTGAATAAAATAAGGGGGGGAGTGTTTTTAGGCAACTTTTTTACCAATGTACTGCGGGCGGTTGAATATTTTTTCTAAGCCTTAAAAAATTTTTCGTGAAATGGAAATAAAAAACCGTGTTGCTAATAGTGGGCTGATAACGATTGACTTAGAAGAATTATACCGACGAGAAGAAGCGGAATGGGCTGATTTTGATTTAAAAAATTTTTTGTTGGAAGATGTTCTACTGAAGGAAAAGAACTTTAGAGAAGAGCTGAAAGGTTTTTGTTGGAATGATTTTCGGGGCAAATTCGTACATTTGTATTGCTCTGCAGATGCCATCCTACCTGGTTGGGCTTTTCTTTTACCGCTAACTTACCTTCAGCCAGTGGCAAAGAAAGTTGTTTTCACTCACAAAGAGAATTTAGACCCGCTGAATGAGGTTCTAAAATTTTTAATTGAAAATTTAGATCCTCAAAGATTTAAAAATGAACGTGTTATAATCAAAGGATGTAATAAATTAAAGATTCAGCAAGAGCGATATTTGGATTTAGTGCAAAAAATTCAGCCCTACGTAAAATCTTTGATGTACGGAGAGGCTTGCAGCACAGTCCCGCTATATAAAAGGAAAAATTAACTCGTGGTGTATTGCCAAACGAGATTTGCTTTTAGCCCGATTTTTTAAGCCTTTAAATTTTTTTATAAAGCTTTAAAAATGATTTGCATTTGCTTTTCTTTTTTTAAATAAATATTGATTTTGCCAGACTTAGTAAAACTGGTTTTTCTATCTAAGACATAGTAGCCATCAAGTTTAGTTGATTCCTTTGCTTTTTCTTTGCCGTGAAGGTTTATTTTCACCTCGTTGGGCGTAATTTCTTCAACTTCAAACACCATTTCAGTAGTGATGCCGTTCACATTTATTTCTTTTTTCCATTGGTCTTTTACGCCTACTGGCTCATTGGGCAAAGGAATGGCGATAGAAGAAAAAGCCATTTGGTCAAAGGGTAAACCAATCTTCTGGTTCTGCCATTCGATGTTTTTCACTTCCGCCTTATCGGTAATTTGAAGGGTAAATTGGCTAGCTAAAATTGGCTTGATTTGTTCCCCCAAAACTTGCGCTGAATTGCAAAATCTTTTGGGCTCTTTTCAGGTATATTTTTACAGCTAAAAAAAAATATAAGGCTTAGAAAAAAAAGCAAATATTTCATTCTAAAATCTTTTTTAACTCAGTATTGCCTTTCAAATTTCTTACATTTCTTTGAATCCAAGAAGCTCGTTTGTTGATATAGCTACTCGCAGGATTGACATTATATCTTTTTGGGCTAGGCAGAGCCGCTATAATTTTAGAAATCTCTAAATCAGTCAGTTGATTGGCTTCTTTTTTAAAATAATATTGAGCCGCTGCTTCAATACCATAAACGCCTTTTCCCATTTCTACAGAGTTGAGGTATAAATCTAGAATTCTTTTTTTTGAGGTTACAGTTTCCAAAATAAATGTCGCATAGGCTTCTACTGCTTTCCTCAAATAAGTTCTTCCTTGCCATGCAAAGATGTTTTTTGCCGTTTGCTGACTGATGGTGCTACCACCGCGTAATTTTTTACCCTTTTGGTTGTTTTCAAAAGCCTTTTTCATACTATCGAAATCAAAGCCCTTGTGTTGTGCAAAGTTTTGGTCTTCAGCAGCTACCAAAGCCCAGCGTGCATAGTTCGGGATTTCTTCAGAAGAGAGATCGTTGCGCCTTAAAGAATAACCCGCCAGTAGATTACTGATTTGTGTAATGGTAACAGGCGGGTAAATGAAATTTAAAAGAATTCCATAAACCCATGGGAGAATGAGAATGATGAGAATCCCTTTGATGAATTTCCTTAGCATTTATATAGATTTACCAATATCTTCACGATAGTACTCAAAGTCGAAATTAATTTTTTGAATATTTTTGTAGGCGATATTTCGAGCTTCTTCTAAATCTTTTCCTAAACCTACCACATTGAGTACGCGGCCGCCATCGGTGTAATATTTTCCATTAGTTTGCTTGACTCCGGCAAGAAATAATGGTGCTTCTACATTCTCTAAACCTCTGATTTGAAATCCTTTTTCATAATTTCCTGGGTAGCCGCCACTGGCCATTACCACGCAGCAAGAATGTTGATCTTCCCATTCTAGTTTTAATTCTTTTCCTGCGATAGAATCTTTAATGACTTCTAGTAAATTATTTTTGAGCAAAGGAAGCAGAGCTTCGGCTTCAGGGTCGCCGAAGCGCATATTGTATTCTAAAAGGTAAACACCATTTTCTGTGACCATTAATCCAAAGAAAATAACTCCAGCAAATTTCATTTTTTCTTCTATCAAACCTTTTTGAGTAGGGATAAGAATATTTTTTATGAAATCTTGCATATGAGCCTCAGTGAAACTTGGATTAGGAGCTACAACGCCCATTCCACCAGTGTTCAAGCCTTTATCCTCTTCATTAATTTTTTTATGATCTTTTGCTGTAA
Source organism: Candidatus Ornithobacterium hominis (assembly GCF_951229915.1). Lineage (GTDB taxonomy): Bacteria > Bacteroidota > Bacteroidia > Flavobacteriales > Weeksellaceae > Ornithobacterium > Ornithobacterium hominis. The sequence goes on from NZ_OX579588.1 coordinate 122,503, forward strand.
TGAAGGGTGTAATTGTAGACCCATTAAAAATGGAAAGAATAGAACATTCAAAACCCTTTAGGAAAGTTTCTATCACGATCTCTTTGCCAGCATCACCAAACTCACCATCGACCATGATTTTACGAATGGTAGATTCTGCCATGAATTTATCTTCAGCGATGACGACACCTTTCCCCGCAGCCAATCCGCTGGCCTTGATGACGACTGGGAACTCCTCTAAATTTTCAATGTGTTTTTGTGCATCGATAAAATGCCGAAAAGTTTTTGATTCGGCTGTTTTGATGCCGTATTTCGTCATAAATTCTTTGGAGAAGGCTTTGCTCCCCTCCAATTTAGCTGATTTTTGATTCGGGCCAAAAATTTTTAAACCAGCATTTTTGAAAACATCTACAATGCCTTCTACTAGCTCAGCTTCAGGTCCAACGATAGTCAAGCCAATACCTTGAGATTTTGCAAAATTTTTTGCTTCTTCTATTGAAACAAGTTCTTCGTTTTCGCCTAAATCTTTTGTTCCTCCATTCCCAGGAGAGAAGAATAACTCAGCATCGGGGTTATCTTTTTTGATTTTCCAACCGATGGCATGCTCACGCCCGCCAGAGCCAATAATTAATACTCGCATATGTTTTTCTAAATTTAAATCTTAATGTAAAAAATGTCTCATTCCTGTAACTACCATCGCAATATTCAGTTCATTTGCTTTCTCGATGACTTTAGGGTCATTCAAACTTCCTCCAGGCTGAATAATAGCTTCTACGCCCTGTTCTGCTGCATATTCTACCACATCTGGGAAGGGGAAAAACGCATCTGATGCCAAAACTAAACCGTCTTCGCGCTTTTCTTTTGCTCTATTGATGGCTTGTTGTGCTGCCCAGATTCTATTGGTCTGCCCTGTGCCAATGCCCAAGGTTTGCAGTTGATTTGCCACTACAATGGCATTGCTTTTCACGTTTTTGATGACTTGCAAGGCAAACTTTAAATCCTCCAGTTGTTGAGGTGTTGGTTTTCTATCGGTCACTAGGTCAAATTGTTGTGTGAAAGCAAGGTCTTTATCTTGAACCAGCAATCCACCATCTACTGGGATGATGCTGGTTTTGGTCTGCTCAAAATTTCGAATTTTTATAAGCCTTAGATTTTTCTTTTTAGAAAATTCATCGAGAGCTCCTTTTTCAAAATCTGGCGCCACAACAATTTCCAAGAAAATTTCGTTGCACTTCTCTGCAACTTCTTTGGTCACTTTTCGGTTAAAAGCCACAATTCCACCAAAAATAGAGATTGGGTCAGCATCATGTGCTTTTTTGTAAGCCTTTAGTAAATTTTCATCTAAAGCAACACCACAAGGCGTACTGTGTTTCACAGCGCAACAAGCTGTGTGGTTAAAGCTTCTGACTACATTCCAAGCCAAGTCGAAATCCCTCAAATTATTAAAAGATAACTCTTTACCCTGAATTTGCTCAAAATCCTTTAATGAGCCGCCGCCTGTAGTCGCAGTGTAATAAGCCGCAGACTGGTGGGGATTTTCTCCATAGCGCAAAACAGAATGTTTTTTATAAGAAAGATTGAAATATTCTGGGAAATCTTCGTTCAGTAATTTTTTTGCGATAGCTGCATCGTAAGCAGAAGTTAGATTAAAAACTTTCCCCGCTAAGGTCTTTCTTGTGGTGAACGAAATTTCTTTTGTTTCTTCTAATTCTTGAATAATTTTGCCGTAGTCGTTTAAATCCGTCACGACAGCAACGTCAAAATAAGATTTTGCCGCCGAGCGCAACATGGTAGGTCCACCAATGTCGATAAATTCAGCTAAATCACTATCGGTTAAATTTTTATCAGCATTTTCAAAAAACGGATAAAGATTTACTACGACTAAATCTATCGTGCCAATACCTAGTTCTTGTAATTTAGTTAAATCATCTGGTTTTGAGCGTCTTGCCAAAATCCCACCATGAATGTGAGGGTGCAAAGTTTTTACGCGTCCGTCTAGAATTTCAGGAAACCCAGTGATTTCAGCAACTTCCGTCACGTCTAAGCCACCTTTTTTCAAATGATGATAAGTTCCACCAGTGGAAAGCAAGCGGTAGTTGTTTTCAATTAATTTCTGAGCAAAATACTCAATATTGGTTTTGTCTGAAACGCTAATTAAAGCTGTTTTCATGCTATAAAGTTCTTAAAATTAAAAAATAAACGTCTGTACAAATATAAATATTTTGTTAAAACTCAAGCAGCCGCTTAGTTTTGGAGCGAATAGCCTAAAGCTTCCACCACTTTTTGAATCACCTCTTCTTCAGGAGAGCCAGTAATACTCATGGATTTAGAATCAAAATCGACATTAGCATCGGCTACATTTTCTATTTTTTTGATATTTTCTACAATGCTATCAGCACAGCCAGTACATTGCATACCGTTGATTTTATAAATTTTTGTCGTCATATAATTTCATGAATTTTTAAAGTTTTTTTAGAAATAAAAAAAGCAGAACGAGAGTAATTCTGCTACGGTATTTTAATAAGGCTTAAAAAATTAAGCTTGAGGAATATACAACACCTGACCAGGGTAAATTTTATCAGGATCAGAGAGCATTGGGCGGTTTGCTTCAAAGATTTTATTGTATTGATTTGCATCGCCGTAAACCTCTTTGCTAATTTTAGACAAAGTATCCCCAGATTTCACTGTATACATAGTTTTTTGGATATCTGGAATTTCAATTTTTAAAGGCTCAGTTAAAGTTAAATCATCTTTCACATGAGTAATTCCCTCTACGTTACCAGCTGTTGCAAGGATTCTTTGTTTCTCATCAATATTTTTAGCTTTTCCGCTTAGAGTAACGGTATCTCCATCAACATTGAGGTTAACGCTAGATAAATCAAAGTTGTATTGACTTAAATGTTCTTTCACCTTTTGTGCTTTTTGCTCTGCACTATCCTCTGTCCCGAATAATTTTGAGCCAGTATCTTTAATGAATGAAAAAAATCCCATAAAATTCAAATTTTTAATTTATATTAGTAGTAAATGGGAAAATATCATGCCACAAATTATTTTTTCAAGCCTTAAAAAATTTAACCTAAAATTAATGTAAAATTTTTTAATATTGAGGTGTGCAAAGGACAGAGAAATCTAAAATATTATTAATTTACACGGGAGGAACCATCGGGATGAGCAGGAATTTTGAGACGGGAGCGCTAGAGCCCTTCAATTTCAATAACATTGCGCAACATATTCCAGAGCTGAAGCAAATTCCAGTAAAAATCACCATTTTTGAGTTTGAGCAAATCATCGATAGCTCGGAGATGAATGTAGAGTATTGGCAGAAAATCGCTGATAAAATTTTTGCTGAGTACCAAGGCTATGATGGTTTTGTGGTATTGCACGGCACAGACACGATGGCATATACTGGCTCTGCTTTGAGTTTTATGCTACAGAATTTAACGAAACCTATCATCTTGACGGGCTCACAATTACCAGTGGGGGATTTGAGGACGGATGCTAAAGAGAATTTAATCAGCTCTATCTACTTCGCATCACTGAAAAATGAATTGGGTGAATCGCAGATTCAAGAGGTTGCCATTTATTTTGAATATAAATTGTATAGAGCCAACCGAGCGACAAAAATTAATGCCAATCATTTTGATGCTTTTGATTCTCCCAACTTTCCGCCCTTGGGCGAGTCTGGAATTACAATGGAGGTGAATGAACACCTGTTGCTGAAAAAAAAACCGAGTCAAGAATTAAAATACTACAGAGACATGTCTAGCCAAGTGATGTTGATTAAAATTTTCCCAGGAATGCAAGAAGAAATTTTATTGCACTTGTTGGAAAGTTCAAAGATTCAATGTCTGCTGGTAGAAGCTTACGGAAGTGGAAACATATTTAATTACCCAAAATTTTTTAAGGCTTTAGAAAAAAAGATAAATAAAGGAATGTACATTATCATTTTGAGTCAATGCGTTGGTGGAAGCGTGAGTTTAGGAAAGTATGGGAGTAGCAAAAAATGGCAGCAAATCGGTGCTATAAGCGGGAAAAACATGACCACAGAGGCGGCACTAGTTAAATCAATGCATTTGCTAGCAAAGGCAGAAAATCATACTAATTTCAAGTTGGATTTTACAAAAAATTTATTTGGAGAGTGTTTTGAATAGATTAAAATTTTTCAAACTAAATAATTTTGTTTAATTTGGCAGAATGAAATCGCATAGGCAAAGAAGAAAATGAATAAAGGGAGAGGTGGCCGAGTGGTTTAAGGCGCACGCCTGGAAAGCGTGTTTCCGCGAAAGCGGATCGAGGGTTCGAATCCCTTCTTCTCCGCAAGAAAAGGAAAAAATAAATTAGTTAACTAAATAAATTTTAGAATTAAATTTTAGCATATGAAAAAACAATTTTCACTTTTAGCTATGGCCGGAATTGCATTAACTACAGTTCAAGCGAATGCGGCAACATTTTCAACCATTTTACAAGAAACAACAGATGTGGTTGGGACAACGGAGTCCAGCGGTGGACCTATTTATTTATTGAAGGAATTTTTCGTAATGGGAGGTCCTTTTTGGATGACACTTCCTTTGATCTGTTTAATTTTAGGTTTGGCTTTCGCTATAGAGAGAATGCTATATTTGAATTCTGCGGATGTGAACACAGATAAATTATTAAACGAAATCGAAGAGGCTTTGAATAATGGAGGCATTGAAAGCGCAAAAGACGTGGCGAGAGATAGAAAAGGTCCTGTTGCTTCTATCGCATATCAGGCATTGACTAGAGTTGGTGATAATCAACCTTTTGATGACGTAGAACGTTCCGTTGTAGGCTACGGAGGTGTAGAAGTAGGCCGATTGGAGAGAAACCTTTCTTGGATTGGACTATTCATCGCTATTGCCCCGATGCTTGGTTTCATGGGAACAGTAGTTGGTATGGTAATGGCGTTCCAAGACATCGCTAAGAGTGGATCGGTGCAAGCGCAAGACATGGCAGGTAACATTCAAGTAGCTTTGTTAACTACATTGGCAGGTTTGGTTGTAGCAATTATCCTTCAAATTTTCTATAACTATCTTACAGCTAAGGTAGATAGTATCGTTAACAAAATGGAAGACGCTTCTATCAGCATAATGGATATCTTAGTTAGATACAGAAAATAAGAGAACGAATCAAAAAAAATGACAAAATGAAATCAATAGGAAATATCCTTTTATACATATTCGCTTTTCTTGCAGCAGCAAGTGGAGTGTATGTAATAGCCACGCCTGGCTCTCTAGACCCAGAAGTGGTATGGGACCCTAATAAAGGGGCTGTAAGCATGATTATTTGGATTACTTTAATAGCTTTATTTATTGCTTTTTTACTTTTTGTAGTTTACAAAGTAGTTGATGTTATAAAACATCCAACACACATGGGCGAAGCTATTAGAGTATTTGGAGCAGTTTTGGTCGCTCTTGTGATAGGATTTATATTTTCAGGAAGTGAAGATATTGTATTTGGCACAGGAGAAGTTTTTGATGGCGGAATGACTTCAAAATTAATAGGAACTGGCATCATAGCGACATTGACTTTGTTAATCATCGCTATTTTGTATATGGTCTATGATACCGTAATAGGATTATTTAAATCTTAAAGAATTAAAAGCAATGGCACAAAAAAAATTACCAGAAATTAATGCAAGTTCAATGGCGGATATTGCGTTCTTGCTATTAACGTTCTTTCTTATTGCATCTTCTATGGAGAAGTCTGAAGGGATTCAAAGGCAACTGCCAGATTTGAATCACGTCAATACTCAGCCAATTGAAGTTGATCAAAGAAATGCCATTGAGTTTGTAGCAAATGCATTCGGGCAAATTCTTTATAAGGAAGACCCTGATGTGGTAAGGCAAATTAACATTATAGAAGTTAAAGAGCTTGTAAAAAAACACGTAGATAATGGTGGTGGAACAAATGCTGGAGGTCAACCATGTAATTACTGCCAAGGAAACAGAGACCCTAGATTGTCTCTTCACCCAGAACAGGCGGTAGTCTCCATCAAATTTGATAAAGGAACCAACTGGGAAGATTACATGGCATTACAAGGCGAGATAGAAGCTGCTTATGAGGACTTAAAAGCCGCTTATGTGAAAAGAGCTTACAATAGAGATTGGGCAACGGTTGTACCTAATTCATCGAAAAGTAAAACGGAAGGTGATAATGCAATCATTCAAGATGCTAATTCAAAATATCCTAAAATCATTGCTGAACCTAAACCGACAGATGCATCACAATAAATTTCAAAATTATGAGTGGAAAATTTAAAGACAACAAAACAGGTGATTTACCGCAGCCATCAACTGCAGCACTTCCAGATATTATCTTTATGCTTTTGTTTTTCTTCATGATTGCTACGAGCATTAGACAATCTAGTTATGATGAGTTCATCAAAATAGAAATGCCCAAAGCAAGTGCAATGAATAAAATCATGAAAAGAGATATGATTGCATATCTTTATTTAGGAGTTCCGAAGAATAAATCCCAATACCCTCAAGATTTCCTATTGTTACTAAATGATAAGCCAGCGCAAATCAATGATATACGAGCCTGGATTGGAGATGAAAATAGCAAAAGAAGTGGACAGGATTTAATGGAATACGGATTGATAACGCAACTTACGATTGATAAAAATGCAAAAGTAGGTTACGTACAAGCCATAAAAGAACAATTAAGCTATTCACAAGCCTTCAATGTCAGTTATGCAGGTGTAAAAGCCAGTCCTGAAGTTGCTGAGTAGAATATAAAATTTAATTTATTCTAAAAAATCCATTTCTTTGCATAGAGAAGTGGATTTTTTTTAAGGCTTAAAAAATTTAATAGAAATAAGAAGATGAAGAAAATAATATTCTACATTTTAGGTTTAGTCTTTATCACAAGTTGTAAAGAAGAATCTTGGAAAGACTCAGAGCAGCAAAAGTTCATAAAGGACTGCATTCAGGCATCAAATGGAGCCGAAGGAAGTAAAGAAATTTGTGAATGCGGACTTCAAAAAGCCATGGAAAACTTTAAAACTAAAAAAGAGGCTGAGCAAGCAATCCAAAAAATGAGCGAAAAGGAAATTATGCTGATGTATGAAGATTGTTTGGATTTTCAACATGACCACCATTATCATTAAAAGATAAAAAATTAATTGTGAAATCGTAAGTCTTTAATATTTAGTTGTGTATACGTTTTTCCTTGCCAATGATTTTCCTCTATGCTATAGACAATATCAAAAAGCTCTTCTTTGATGCGAGGCAAAAGCTCTCCCATATTAAACGCAATTGCAGAGAAAATCTGCTTGGAATCCATTGAAAATAGATTACACTTCAAATGCTCTCCGTTTTTCCCTAACCTTTTTCCATAACCAGCAAAAAGAGCATTTTGGGTTAAAAATAAAGGGTTTAAATTTTCGGGGCCATAAGGCTGAAATTGATGAAGAATTCGTAAAAATTTAGGGGTAATTTCTTTGAAACTAATTTCAGTATCAATTTCGATAGAGGGATTCTTCTGATGGCTATTAATTTTTTTACTCACAGCTTTTTCAAATTTTCGCCGAAATTCAGGCAAATGAACTTCTTTCATAGAAAAACCTGCCGCATACATATGCCCGCCAAAACGCTCAAACAAATCAGAGCATTCCTCTAAGGCTTCATAAACATCAAAACCTTTAATGGAACGAACAGATGCTACCAGCTTATTGTCTTCTCCTTTTGTGAAAACTACCGTCGGGCGGTAATAAGTTTCTGTAAGCCGAGAAGCAACTATGCCAATCACACCTTTATGCCAATGCGGTTGATAGACAATATTTGTATTCTTTTTTTCCGTCTCTTTGCCGAGCAAAGCCAAGGCTTCGTCTGTAATACTATGGTCAATATTCTTTCGTTGAGTATTTAGTTTATTAATTTGACTTACATATTTTCTCGCAGTCAAGCTGTTTTCACAAGTCAATAATTTCACGGCATCGGTCGCGTGGTGAATTCTACCCGCAGCATTGATTTTGGGGGCAATACCAAAAACAATATCAGAAATATTAATATTACCCTTCTTTTCTTGAGGTAAAAGCATGGCTAGTCCCAAGCGAGGTTTTTTGTTCAAAACCTTCAAGCCATAGGTAGCCAAAACACGATTTTCACCAGTGATGGGGACAATATCGGCAGCGATGGAAACAGCGACTAAATCTAACAAAGCATACAGAAACTTTTTATCAAGATGAAATTTTGTATTCAAAGCTTGAGTGAGTTTAAACCCAACACCACATCCGCTTAGTTCTTTGTATGGGTAAGAACAGTCTTTCCGTTTAGCATCTAACACAGCAACGGCACGAGGCAAGTTTTCCCCAGGCAAATGATGGTCTGCTATGATGAAATCAATATTTTTTTGGCGAGCATATTCCACCTGCTCATTGGCTTTAATGCCACAATCTAACGAAATAATTAGATGAATATTATTATCAGCAGCAAAGTCAATTCCATCCTTAGAAACGCCATAACCCTCTTTGTAGCGATCAGGAATATAAAAAGTTAAATTGGAGTAAATTTGTTTTAAATAAAGGTAAACCAAAGAAACAGCGGTGGTGCCATCCACATCGTAGTCACCATACACCATGATGTTTTCACTTTGATTTATGGCTTTTTCTATTCTTTCTACAGCACTTTGCATGTCTTTCATCAAGAAAGGGTCATGCAAATCATCTAAACTTGGGCGGAAAAACTTCTTAGCAGAATCAAAATCATCAATCCCGCGCTGTGATAACAAAAGTGCTAAATTTTCTTCTATATGAAGCTCAGTTTGGAGTTTCCGAAGTTGATCGGATGAAGATTTAGATTTTAGAACCCAGCGTTTAGACATATTTTGTAAAGATACAGGGAATTTATGGGAAAGAAAATTTATTTAATTTAATAGAAATTTTTAAAGGCTTAGAAAATTTTGAGAAAAATAAAATAAATGACTAAAAATGAATGTCATAAAAACTTAAAACAAGTCTAAATAAATTCTTCAACTTTCAAAAATTATTTAACACCTTCTACGCTCAACACCATTTCACCTTTCAATTTAGTATTCTTCACGATTCCCAATAGTTCTCCGAGAGTCCCACGCAGGTGTTCTTCAAATTTTTTAGAAATCTCCCGACTGAGACAAGCTTGGCGTTCACGACCAAAATGTTCTACGAAATCACCCAACGTTTTCTCAATTTTGTGCGGAGATTCATAGAAAATCAAAGTTGATTTCAATTCTCTTAATTGGTTAAGTCGGGTTTGTCTTCCTTTTTTCACTGGCAAAAAACCACAAAAATAAAAATCATGATTGGGCAATGCCGATTGGATCAAAGCTGGGACAAAAGCTGTAGCCCCAGGCAAAACTTCCGTCTCAATTTCATTTTCTATACAATTTCTCAGCAAAAGAAATCCTGGGTCAGAAATTCCCGGAGTCCCAGCATCAGTTATCAGCGCAAAACTTTTCCCTTCTTTCAGCTGTTTGATGATTTCTGGGGTATGCTGATGTTCATTATGTGCATGGTGAGCGTACATCGGCGTAGAAACCTCATAATGTTGCAGAAGTTTAGCACTGTTTCTGGTATCTTCAGCTAAGATAAAATCCACCGATTTCAACACTTCAACACCACGAAATGTCATATCAGCCAAATTTCCAATTGGTGTAGGGACTAAAAATAATTTTCCCATTTTCCTAGTGAAATCTTTTGACGATTAACTCCCTTAGTCGCTCCAAGTATTCATCATCAGAGTTTCCCCAGCCCATCTCATTTTTCAGCTCCTTCAGATAAGTTAGAGAAGAAGGCAAATCATTAATTCTATTGAGCGTTTTTAGTACCAAATCCAAAGACTCGCCATCTCCTTTAAAAAGCTGTGCTCTAAAAGCAATTTTATCATTCAAATCCAATCGAATAGGGCTAAGAACTGAATTTGACTCTGGCTGAGGAACTTCTAAATCTCGCTGAGAAACATCCTCTGTCTGCTCTTGAAGTTGATGAAAAACAGGTGTATCTTCTTCATCGAGAATTTCCTTTGGCAGAGAAAGAGGCAAGTCTGTTGGTAAATCCAAATCAGCACCCAAAATTCTTTTTCTGTCTAAATATTTTACGACAATAAATTTTTCATACCAACTTCGCAATTTAATTTCTTGTAACAGTAAGCCATTGAAAGAATTCACATGAGCAATTTCTCCAGCGAAACTTTTAATTTCTTCGGTTAATTCTTTTTTGATTTCATCTAAATTTTTATTCATAAGAAAAAATGATTTCAGTGTTTGAAGATAAAAAATCTGTCAATTCAACGGATTTTTTCAAACCGTAGAAAATTATTTTTTAGGAGGAAATTTTGCTAAAATTTCATCTACCGCCTTGGGAACCACCACCGATTTTTCCTCCAATCGGTCTAAATTGATTCCCGTTCCAATGCCTTGCCACACTAGCGTATTCTGCTTAGCATCCACTAAATCAATCACTAAGGTGCCCTCGCGGTAATTTCTCGTTTGCATGGGGTTTTGCCAAAATGGCCCATAGAAAAACCACGGGTCATACCAACGGTCTACAACTACTCTATTCTTGTTAGCGGCAGAAATACTCACAATTAAATCAGCAGCATTTGCATCTTGCACAGGGGTAAAACCTTTGGCTGCTAGATTTTTGCCAATGGCAGTCACGACACGTTTTTTGTCTAAACTATTCATTTCTAATTTTTCCAAACCCTCTTGGTGGTAAGCAAAAGTTTTGTACTGGCTGAAGTCGGCATTTCTATCAAAATCAGAAGAAACACTTACTGAACCACAGGACGTTAGCCATAGGAAACTAAAGAAAATAAGACTAGAAAATATTGTTTTCATGTTTGAAATTGTTTTTTTGAATGACAAACAAAAATTATTCCTTATCAAAAAAATAAACTAATATTTTAATTTGTTTTTTTGAAAAAGCCCCGTTTCTTCAAATCCGTAGAGGCAATGTTTTTAGCCGTTTTCACCGCCATAGCCATGCTTGAGAAGGTGCTTTTCACTCAATTGTAATTTTATGAACTTTTGGGCTGGAATAATAATCTTATTTTCAAAAAAAAAGATTTTTTTTCATAGATTGATGATAAAACCGACTTTTTCTAAATCTTCATAAAAATTAGGGTAACTTTTAGTCACGACCATGGGGTCTGCGATTGAAATTTTCTCTCGCAATGCCCATGGAGCAAAACACATTGCCATTCGGTGGTCATTATAGGTTTCTATTACAGGATTTTTCAAGCCTTGAGAAAAAGAAAGTATTTCAAAAGAATCGTCGGTAATTTTTGTTTCCACGCCAAATTTTTGAAGTTCAGATTGCAATGCGGCTAAGCGATCAGTTTCCTTAATTTTGAGCGTGTGAAGCCCCGTTAGCTTCGTTTTAATTTTCATTGCAGCTGCCGTTACAGCGATGGTTTGGGCAATATCAGGAGTAGCATTCAAATCTAGTTCAAAATTTTTGGGTGGCTGAAAGTGAGGAATTTTTTTAAGGCTTATAAAATTTTCTGAAGCTTCCATTTCTACGCCAAAATAGAGTTGGTATATTTTCCCAGTGGCTGCATCGCCTTGGCGGCTGTTGGGGAAATAATGAAGAAGCTTAACCTCAGCTTTCTCTGCAAGAGCAACCATTGAAAACCAGTAAGATGCTGAGCTCCAATCTGATTCGATTTTTAAATTTATGGGCAAAACGTGAGTAGGATAAATGGTAACGCCATTTGGTTCAAAGTTTACCCTTACACCAATTTTTTCTAAAAGAGCTGCTGTCATTTCCAAGTACGGGCGGGATGTGAGCTCAGTTGTGAAAGAAATTTTACAAGGCTTAGCAAATCGACTTGCGACCAACATCAGAGCAGTAATGTATTGGCTGCTAATATTTCCTGGGATGCTGAAATTAGATGGGCTCAAACGCTGCCCTTGAATTTGTAGCGGAGGAAATTTTTCATTTTCCAGATAATCTATCTTCGCTCCCTGCTCTCGTAGCGCTTCTACGAGCGGGTAAACAGGGCGTTGGTGCATCCGTTCGGAACCTTTTAGAATAATTTTTTTTCCCTGACAAAGTGCAAAATAAGCTGTCAAAAATCGCATGGCCGTGCCAGCGTGGTGAATATCAATCTCGCCTGAATCTGAATCTAAAGCCTTTTCTAGCAGCAACGTATCATCAGCATTAGACAAATTTTCCAATCTAATTTGTGGGAAAAGTTTTTGCAAAATCAATCCACGATTGCTTTCACTTTTAGACCCAGAGATATTTATTTCTCCGTGAATGACGGCACTGGGGTGAGAGAGGTGCAACATTATTTCAGTTTAGGATTGTTTTGATGCCTATTGTGGTCTCTTTTCGTTTTAGCCTCTATTTTTTTCTGAAAAGCAGCCTCCAAGTCCACACCAGTTTGGTTTGCTAAGCAAATAGCCACAAAGATGACGTCGGCTAACTCTTCGCCTAAATCTTTGTTTTTATCAGATTCTTTCTCTGATTGTTCCCCATAGCGGCGAGCAATGATGCGGGCAACTTCGCCGACTTCTTCAGTGAGTTGAGCCATATTAGTTAACTCGTTAAAATAACGAACCCCATGAGACTGAATCCACTCATCGACTTGCTTTTGAAGCGGTTTTAGCGACATAAAAAAATTTAACGTTAAAGTTTGAATTTTAAAAATAAATAAAAAAAGCATTATCTAATGATTTTCCCCCTAGAAAATTTTTTAAGCCTTAAAAAAATATTAAAAAAACAATGAAAATAGATGAATTTATTCCGAATTTTGGGAGCATGAAGTTAGAAACGCTTTTGGCAAATATCACGGCACATTCGGGCATCAAAGACCCTTATGCCGCCACGCATTTACCGATTTATAACACGGCTACATTTGATTTGAGCAAACAATATGGCGATGAAATTTTTGATTATTCACGTTCTGGAAATCCGACAAGACAAGCGCTTGAGCGAATTTTCGCCCTTGCAGAAGAAGGCAACGGTGCGTGCTGCACCAATACAGGTTTGGCAGCGGTAGCGTTGCTGTTTGAAAGCGTTTTAGCGCACGGCGAAAAAATCATTGTAGAAAAAGATTGCTATGGTGGAACGTTTCGCCTGTTGAGCGTTTTGGCTGAAAAAAATAAAATTCACACAACTTTTTTAGACCTTTCTGATTTAGAAAATTTAGAAAAACATTTGAAAGAAAATAAAGTTAAATTGGTCTTGTGTGAGTCACCGACAAATCCTGGGCTGAAAGTCTTGGACTTAGAAGCGATTGCTTTGATTTGCCATAAACACGGCGCATTGTTTGCCGTAGATAACAGCATGGCGACATTTGCCTCGCAAAAACCCTTGAGTTTGGGCGCTGATTTTTCAGTTTTTTCTACGACTAAATACGTCTCTGGGCACGGTAGCATTACGGCAGGTGTTTTGGTGAGCAAAGAGGAAGCGTGGAATGAAAAAGTACAATATTACTGCAATGCACAGGGGAGAGCACAGTCTCCGATGGACGTTTTTATAACCTCTTTGGGACTTTCGACGCTGGTGACTCGTATAGAAAAACAAGCTGAAAATGCTGGAATAATTTATCAATTTTTGAATGAAATTTCACAGATTTCAAACCTGAGATTTGTGGGAAGCCCTGAGCATCCGCAGTTTGAACTGGCGAAACGGCAAATGAAATACACACCAGCAGTATTGACTTTTGAAATGGAAAGTGAGCAACGAGCACATATTTTGATGAAAAATACTCGATTCATCGGGCAAAAAGTAAGCTTTGGCACGTCAGATTCTCGCATGGAAATTCCATCATTGATGAGCCACGCCTCTAAAAAACCAAGTGCGGGTGCAGAAAATGATTTTTCAAATAAAACCATCCGCTTTTCGGTAGGATTGGAGCATCCCGATGATTTAAAAGAAGATATTTTACAAGCCTTAAAAAATTGATAATGAATTATTTCCCATTGATACCAACAGGTGAATTTATTCCGCAAGACAATCCGCATGCGGTTTCGGTTTCTTTGCCATTTTTTCAAGATATTATTGATTACGAGGAAGAAAAACCAGCGTTGCTCCAGCAAATGAGAAGTGGCTATCCACGTTTTTTTGTGAATGGTTTTGTGAAACAAATTATTCTAAAGTTTAGAGAAGAAAATGTCATTTCACCAGAATTTGAAATTTTTGTTTTGCCTAATGAGCGTATTTTAAAAATTATAGAAAATAAAATTCTTCAGCCGCTAGATTATTCAGAAAAATGGGGATTATTTTTTGTGAAAATCGATAAAAAAGATAAAATTTTTAAAGCCTTAAAAAAAATTATTCGAAACATTGGTGCAATTGTAAGTTCCAGAAGGGCAGAAGATCTTTTGTATGACAAAAATTGGATTGGAAATCGGTTTGAAGAAGAAATTATAACAGAAAATGCACCTAATAAAATTAAAAATAGTTTGGCAAAGGCTTATGGCTGCAAGCCTAGCGATGTATTATTGGCCAATAGTGGGACTAATGCTGTTTTTGCAGCAATAGAAACTATTTTAAGACTTCAAAATAAATCTAAAAATGGGAAAATTGTACAGCTGGGTTGGCTTTATTTGGATTCTCAAGAAATCATACAAAACTATGATTCTGAGTGTTATGTGCAGCTAAATGCTCATGATAAAAATGCCCTGGAAAATTATTTGGAGAACAATTACCAAAATCTGAGTTGCGTGGTAACGGAGGTAATTACCAATCCGTCGTTGCAATGCGTAGATTTGCCGTGGCTGAGAGAACTTTGTTTGAAATATCATCTCCCATTAATTGTAGATTCTACGCTTGGGACGCCTTATTTAGTTGATGTTTTACCGTATTGTGATGTGGCGGTAGAAAGTTTAACAAAATTTGCCTCTGGCAATGCAGATGTGCTGATGGGAGCCGTGATTGTTAACCCAAGTTTTGAGAGAGGAAAAGCTTTTTTACAAACATCAGAAGATTTTTTGATTTTGCCGTATCAGCGAGATGTAGAGCGGTTGGCATTTGAAATTTCAGGTTATGAAAATCGAGTGAAGCAAGCAGCTGAAAATGCACACCAGCTCTATGAATTTTTGAAAAAGCAAGATTTTACAGCTAAAATTTATGCCGTTCAAGAAGGTAAATCACGAGAGAATTATAAGAAAATTGCAAAAACCAGCATCCCTGGGGTGCCACTATTGGGGCTTGTTTTTAAGGGGAATATTCGGGCGTATTACGATATGTTGCCATTTGCGAAGGGACCAAGCTTAGGCACCGAGTTTACGCTGGCAATGGCGTACGTTTATTTAGCGCATTACGATTTGTTGCAAACGGAAGCAGGTATTGATTATTTAGAAAAAAACGATTTGAACCCGAATTTGTTGCGAATTTCTGTAGGAGCGGAACCCATTGAAGAAATTTTAAAAGCTTTTAAAAATTTATAAAATATCTCAGGGGTTTTTAAGTTTTTATTATAAAAATTTATTTTTTCTTGTACAGAACAGGGTTGAGCTCTTCATCGTTGTACATTTTCATTTGTTTATAAACTTTCATTTTTTTATATCCGCTGGCTAAGTCAGCTAAAAGTTCTTCTATGGCGGTAGATAAATCCTGTTTTTGTTCGTACAAAACATGGAGTTTCTCAGCAGATTTCGCTTGATGTTCAGCAGAAGCATCGTCTCGTTCTGCCTCCTCTTTCATATGATAAATTTTCAAGGCTAAAATAGAAAACCGATCCATTGCCCAAGCAGGACTTTCGGTATTAATTTTAGCATTGGGAAGCAAACTCACATTCTTATATTTATTTAGAAACCAACTGTCTATGTACTCTACGGTATCTGTTCTTTCTTGGTTAGATTGATCAATCCAACGCTTTATTCTCAAAGCTTCTTCAGGATTGATTTTGGGCTCTCGGATAATATCTTCCAAATGCCATTGGACTGTGTCTATCCAGTTTTTTCGATACAATAAATGCTCGAAAGATGAAGAGTCATACGGATTTTGAATTTTAGCATTGACACTATCTGTTTGATGATAGTCTGCGATGCATTGCTCAAAAATTCTCCAAGCTTTTTCAGTTAATTTCATTTCAGAATTTTAAAAGTAGTGAATAAACCTTCCATTTGCGTAAGGTAATCTCTTTTTTTGCTTTTTCCTTGATTGAGCGGCGCAAATAGAATTGCATCAGCGATGTAGAGTTCCTGATTTTCTGTGTCTAAGATGACCTTGGTCGTATATGGACCGCCCATCTGAGATAGTGACATAGACCACCAACCTTGGCTTTCATAAGTTTTTTGCTTATTTTGATTCTGAATTAATTTGAAGTCAAAAAAATCGCGTAAAACAGGCTCGGGCTCGGTTTGTATAAAGTCTGAAACCAATAATTTGATAGAGTCTACACCAATGTACTGATATTCTGGTTCACGGGCTCCCTTGGTGTATTTAGCATTGACACTATCTCTAATTTTAATTAAATCCAGCAGCTCTAAATCAGATTTTTTGAAAGGAACTTTATAAACTAAAATATTCAAAATATCGTTAGAACTATGGTTTACAATATTATTGTTAGCAGTCCTGTTATGCACGGTGTTGACTTCATCTTTTCTAAACCAAACAAAGTTTTTATTTTCTTCAGCTAATTTAAAGTCATTGGGGATTAGTAGATTAATTCCTAATTTCTCCAGTTGCGGGGTTGATTTACTTTTTTCTTTGAAACCTTGCAATAAAAATGTACGGTCTGCCCAGCGATAAAGGTCTAAAATTGAGTCTTGGTTTTGATAAAGTAACTCAAGAATTTGTTCGTTAGACTCACCAGAAACATTTACAAAGCCTTGAGGTTTAGCGTATTTATCTTTTGATAGTTCAATTTTAGGAGCACCTTTTTCTATTTTTAAAACTAAGCGTGTCCGTTTAAAATTATCAAAAACACCCATACTAAATGGGCGAGTAGCGAACATCACTTCAGGGGGGTAATATAAGCCTGGAAAAACTTTACCAAAGAGCAAAGTATCATTTAAGCCTGGCTCTAGCTTGTCATATAAAAGAGGATCCGAAAAAACGGAAACCAAGTTAATAGGGCCACTAGAATCAGGCCGGTACGAAGATTCTTGCTCTTGATTCGATTTTTTTTCGCACCCGTAAATCAATAAAGCGGCAAAAAAAATAAAGCTTAATTTATTGAACAAGTGCATACGAGAAAAATTTAAAGATTAGGATTATTAATTTCCTCTTTTTTCTCTGATTTTTCGTCTTCTTTGGTTGCATCTTTGAATTCTTTAATTCCCGAACCCAAACCTCTCATCAGCTCAGGAATTTTTTTACCACCGAATAACAATAAGGCTAAAATCACTAGGGCAGCAATTTGCCAAGGGCCAAATGCGCCTAAAAATATAGTTGAAATCATTTTTTAAATTATTTATGGTTCAAAGTTAATTAAAATAATCATTACATACCAATAACCCAAGCAGCTGGATTTTGTTTTACCGTTCCTTTCCAGATTTGGAAATCCAAAATGGTGTTATTGTCATTATCAGTATAAATCGTCCCAAGACTCTGTTTGGTAGAAATTTTTTGCCCTTTAGAAACACTTACCTGGCTCAAGTTATTGTAAACGGTAAAGTATGTTCCGTGTGAAATCATAACCGCCTTGTTCCCTCCCTGCACCAAAATCACTTCTTGCACCACTCCTTCAAAGACTGCACGAGCTTGCGTTCCTTTTGCGGCTGCGATTTTTACGCCAGCGTTATTTTCATAAATATTTTTGAGGATTGGGTGCGGTTGGCGTCCAAATCCACCTACAACTTCGCCGCTGGCAACAGGCCAAGGCAATCGCCCTTGATTGGCTGTAAAGCTATTAGACAGCGATTCCGTTTCAGCTGTAGAAGAATAAGTTTTTTCTGATTCCTCGTTTTTTGCAGGTTCTTTTTCAGTTTTAGGCACTTCTTTTTTCGCTTCAGTTTTATTAGCAGCAGCATCCCGAGCTTCTTTAGCTTTACGTTCTGCTTCTAATTTTGCCAAGCGTTCTCGTTCTCTGCGAGCCTCTTCTTCTTTTCTTTTACGTTCTGCCTCCGCTTTTTCTCGAGCAATTCTAATCTCTTCTTGAATTATGGCCTCAATTTGCCCTTCTAATTTCTTGTTTTCTTGTTTTTTAGCCTCTATTTGGGTAGCAATTTGAGATTCATTGGCACGAAACTCTTGTAAAACTTTATTTTGTTCTTGCTTTTGAGTTTCTAAATTTTTCTTCAGCTCATTTCTCTGAGCCAGCAAGGCCTCTTTCTCATTTTTAGCTTTTTCCCTTTTACTGATTGTCAGCTCAATATCCTTTTGCTTTTGCTTAATTTCATCAGCTTTTTCATTCTGGTAGCCCGAGTATTTTTCTAAGTATTTAATTCGTCTGAAAGCCTCGGTAAAATTTTTACTAGAGAGAATAAAAAGAATTTTATTATGCAAAGACTTATTTTTATAAGCGTTGACCAAAACATCTTTATACTCTTTTTTGAGTTCAGACAATTCACGTTTTAGCTTATTGATTTGAAGCTGGGAGAGATAGATTTCATCTTTCAGGGCTTGAGTTTCTTTTGCGGTTGTTTTTAGTAATTCATTTTGTGCCTTGATTTTATCCTCTAATTGCTTAATGTACAAAATAGATTTTTTTGACTCAGATTTACTTTGATTCAAACTCTTATTGAGTCGAGCAATTTCTTGTTGCAAGGCACGACTCTCTTTTCTAAGCTTTTCTTTGTTGTACTGCGCATTTAGGCTAGAGCAAAAAAGAAAACTAAAAAACAGAAGCAAAAAATATCTCATAAAATCTATTTATTTTACCTCTCTTTTAGAATATCCACTCGGGATTTTAAAAGGAGCTTGCATTTCTTCAAAAGTAAAATTATTATAATCTAATTCAATTGCCCCAGGCTTTTGGCTGTTTATCAAAATTTTAACAACTGAAGGTAAATTCATGCCTTGCAGATTTTGCCATTCGCTGTAGTTGGCGATGATTTCCGTTTGATTTTGCGTATCTTGAATTTTGATAACTCTCAGACGATAATTAGTATCAAAAAGGAAAGAATGAATATACTCTCCCTTTTTGTTAGAATTTTTCAAGGCTTTATTTTTTTTATAAGAAAGCTCATATTCGCCCGAAGCCTCATTAGCCGTAAACTCATAATTATGTAGACTTGCGAGTAGAGGAGCTTGCCCGAGTAGAAGTTGCTGAACTTTTTCATAATCAAAGAAATCTACATTGAATTGTTCATTCAAATAGCTCAAATCCTCATCAATGTAAGTGCGGTCTAGAATTTCATAAGCCTTCACACCAGCAGGGGAAATCAAGGCTCTAGCTCCAGTGATGCCCAACATAGAAGCGTTGAGCCATATTTTTTTATCTTTTTCGATGTAGAGTTTCAGCGTTACATTGATGTTTTTTTTATTAATATTTGCGTTTAATTTAGATTTGATTTGAATGGCTTTGAAATCGGGAAGCTGCTTTTGGTAATTATTCCAAAATTGCTGAACAGATTGTTCTACAACATCGCCGCTAGCTTTCACAATTTTTTTCTGTATTCCGCAAGAGAATAAGAAAAAAGCAAAAAATCCGTAGAGAAATATAAATTTACGTTTCATGTTTTACCTTTTTCCAGTGCTACCAAATCCGCCTTCGCCACGAGCGGTGTTTTCTAATTCCTCTACTGCATTAAATTCAACTGTTTCGTGCTTGGCAATTACTAATTGGGCAATTCTATCGCCATTATTTATGGTGAATTTTTCAGCAGAAATATTCGCTAAAATCACTTTCACTTCGCCTCGGTAATCGGAATCTATGGTGCCCGGTGAGTTGAGGCAAGTGATGCCGTGTTTGATTGCCCAACCGCTGCGTGGGCGAATTTGCCCTTCAAAACCTTGCGGGATTTCTAAAAATAAACCAGTCGGGATTAAAGCTCTTTCCAATGGCTCTAGAGTGACTGGTGATTCTAAATTGGCAGTTAAGTCAAGTCCAGCAGCACCCGCAGTTTTGTGTTCTGGTAGAGGATGTTGCGATTTGTTGATAATATTGATTTTCATAATAAATTTTTAATCGTTTGTTTTTCAATGAAAAAAATAAGGCTTAAAAAAATAAAAAACAATGAATTTCCTACCCATAAATTTTGTGAAAAGCCTAAATAACTAATCATTGAAAAAATAATTACAAGTGCTAAGTAAAATAAAATTTTTCTTTTACGGTAAGGAATGTGATAATTTTTTTGCCCGATGATGTAAGAAATCACCATCATTACCGCATAAGCAACCAGCGTTGCCCAAGCCGAAACCATAAATCCTAAGAAAGGAACTAAGGCGAGATTGAGTATAATCGTTATGCCAGCGCCAGCCCAAGAGATGTAGCTTCCGATTTTGGTATTATCTGTCACTTTGTACCACGTAGATAAATTGTAATAAATCCCGAAAAATAAATTGGAAATCACAATCACTGGGACGATGTCAATGGCCAGTAGGTAGTCAGGGTCGGTAATGATTAAGTTTTTGAGCCAAGATAAATTGGTGATGATGCCTAAAGCGATGATGGAAGCTACAATGCTAAAGTATTCCGTTATGCGCGCATATTTGATTTTGGCATCATTGGCCTCCATTTGCTTGAAGAGGTAAGGCTCTACACCCATGCGGTAGGCCGTGACAAAAAGTGTCATCAGCACGGCAAGTTTATAGCAGCCACCGTAAGCGCCCGCTTCTACTTCAGAGACGATGAAACGCTGCACTACTTTATCAAAATTTTCATTGACCATGAAAGCAAAACCCGCAATCATAATGGGGTAAGCAAAACGAAACATTTTCTTGAATAAACCATAGTCAAACTGAATTTTTAGCTTTAAACCAATCGGTAATAGCATCAGAATTCCTGCTAAACTACCAATCAAATTACTGAAAAAAGGAAAGGCGACCTTCTCATTTAAACCAAAAGAAGCGGATACCGAGTAAGGAATAACCAAAAATAGTAACATAACGGCAAGCGTCTGAATCGTGATTTGCCCTACACGAATAGCGGAATACGCCACCGCTTTATTCCTGAACCGAAGCCACGCATATGGAATCACACAAAGCGTGTCAAAAAAAGCAATCCAGCCAAACCAAGTGATGTACTCAGGGTTTTCTTCATAATTTAAAAGCTGGGCAATGGGTTCTCTTAAAACTAAAATCAATAAAATAAAAACAAAGGCATTGAAAAATAAAAACCAAAATGAAGTGTTAAAAACTTTTTGGGTTTCATTTTTATCTTTTGCGAATCGAAAAAAAGCCGTCTCAAAACCAAAAGTCAATAGAATATTCACAAAAGAAATTAAGGCGTACAAATTAGTGAACTTAGCAAATTCTGCCACGTTGATGTGCTCAAAATAAAATGGATTGAGCAAAAAAGTAATGACCCGAGGCAGAACCGCCCCAATGCCATAAATGATGGTTTCGCTAATTAATCTTTTGTACAAAATAACTCTTTAAGATTACA
The DNA here is from genome assembly GCF_951229915.1 of Candidatus Ornithobacterium hominis. GTDB lineage: Bacteria > Bacteroidota > Bacteroidia > Flavobacteriales > Weeksellaceae > Ornithobacterium > Ornithobacterium hominis. Next base: position 143,928 of record NZ_OX579588.1, read on the forward strand.
AAAATCATTCATCTTTCTCATTCCGCAAAATCTATTCTTTAAATTTATTGACAATCATTTTTTTTAAGCCTTAGAAAAACGGTGAGCAGCGATTGTTTTTTTTAATAATTCATAAAGGTAATTTGAAATAAACTATGAAATCATGAAGTGAAACACGTGAAATTATGATAAAAACACATGGAAATTTTTTAAGGCTTTGAAAATTTTGAAAAATAAAATGTAAATTTAGATATTATATTTGTAAAAATGACGATGGGTATAGAAAATAAAAACATTGGCGTAGTCGGCAGTGGAAGTTTTGGGACAGCAATGGTGAAAATGCTACTAGAAAATGCTGCTACCGTGAATTGGTGTGTACGAGACGAAACGTTAAAAAATCATATTAAACAAGAGAAAAGAAACCCAAACTATCTTTCATCCGTAGCGTTTGATGTAGAGCGGCTAAATCTCACAACGAGCATCGATCAGCTTGTGCATCAGTCAGATATCATCATTTTTGTAGTCCCGTCGATTTATCTTTTAGAAACCCTGAAGCCGTTGACAATTAGTCTAGAAAATAAAATCATCATCACAGCCATCAAAGGATTAATTCCCCAATCTTGTGAAATCATTGGAGATTATTTTATGAAAGAATATGGCGTAGCAGAAGAAAACATTGGTGTAATTGCGGGCCCTTGCCATGCAGAAGAAATAGCTTTGGAGAGGTTAAGCTATATCACTTTAGCATTCAAAAACGGAGAAAACCTGAACCGATGCCGACGACATTTGAAGTCTGATTTTGTGCGAGTTACCCCGAGTGATGACATTTATGGAACAGAACATTCCGCCGTGCTGAAAAATGTGTACGCCATCTCTGCTGGCATTGCCAATGGGCTTAATTATGGCGATAATTTCATCGCCGTTTTGCTCAGTAATGCCATTCGAGAAATGGAAGAGTACCTGAAAATCATTAGCCCTATAGACCGAAACATCAATAACTCTGTTTATTTAGGCGATTTATTGGTGACAGGATATTCCTATTTTAGCCGCAACCGAATGTTTGGCAATATGATTGGCAAAGGCTATACCGTGAAATCAGCTTTGATGGAAATGAATATGGTGCCAGAGGGCTATTATGCCACTGAAGGTATCTTCAAAATATCAGAAGAAAATGGCTTGAATCTACCGATTTTGGAAACTGTGCATAAAATTTTGTATCAAGAAAAAAATCCTCGAAAACAGTTTAAGAAATTAACGAAAAAAATAGACTAAAAGCTTAATTTAAAAATTTTTTAAGGCTTAAAAAAAAATTAAAAAAAATCATTAAATGGAGGAGCAAGACTTTTATCATAAAGTTTACAACGTTACACGGCAAATTCCGCTAGGGCGAGTAACCACCTACGGGAGCATAGCTAAATTCATCGGCGCCCCACAATCTGCCCGAGTGGTGGGTTACGCACTCAATGCCAGTCACGGTTTACCCGATGTTCCAGCACATCGGGTGGTGAATAGAAAGGGTTTACTCACAGGGAGACATCATTTTGCAACCCCTGATTTGATGGAAAAAAGATTGAAAAAAGAGGGAGTGAAAGTTGAAAACAATCAAATTATAAACTTTGAAAAATATTTATGGCAACCAGAACAGCATTAAACAATATCGATTTAGATACCGTAGAAATGACGTTGGATATTATGAAATACGTCATCAATCGAATCACTACGACGGACCCTTTCCTAGGTGAAATTCAATCTGAGGAAGAATTATTTAACTTAGTCGGTGAAACCATTACCGAAGAAGGAATCGGTGGTGAAATAGCCTTAGATAAATGGAAGAATATTCTCTCAAAAGCTTGCACAACGATAGACCACCCAAGGCATTTGGCATTTGTGCCAGCAGCGCCGTCGAGAGCAGCCGTTTTGTTTGATTTGGTGGTTTCGGCAAGTTGTATCCACGGGGCGTATTGGCTAGAGGGAGCTGGAGGTATTTTTGCAGAAAATCAAGCGATGAAATGGCTGGTTTCTTTGACTGGTTTACCAAAAGGAGCTTTTGGCGTTTTCACCTCAGGCGGAACGGCGGCAAATTTATCAGCAATAGTGACTGCCAGAGAAGCTTGGCGAAGCAACAAGCTAGAAAATCAAACCAAGAAAGGCATGATTTTGACTAGCGTTGGCGCACATTCCTCTATCAAAGCCATGGCAAAAGTGACTGACGCAGAAGTCATACTAGTAGAGACAGAAGAGCAAATGACGCAACAGGAATTAGAACAAAAATGGGCAGAACTGCCATCTGAAATCAAAGAGCGAATCTTTGCAGTAGTAGCAACAGGCGGAACTACCAACGCTGGGATCATCGATGATTTAAAAGGTGTGGCTAAATTTTGTCAAGATAAAAAACTGTGGTTTCATGTCGATGCAGCTTATGGTGGAGGAGCTTTGGCAGCAGACAGCGTGAGGCACTTATTTAATGGGATAGAGGAAGCTGATAGTATTACTATCGACCCGCACAAATGGCTTTTCTCGCCTTACGATTGTGGAGCGGTAATCTACAAAAAACCAGAATTAGCACGAGAAGCTCATGCGCAACATGCAAGTTATCTTAAAATTTTTGATGACCCACGAGCACAAGGATTTAACCCCTCAGACTACCAAATTCAGTTGACGCGGCGTGTCCGTGGTTTGCCGCTATGGTATTCGCTGGCCATGCACGGAACACAGGTTTACAAAAATGCCATTGAAAGAGGAATAGAATTAGCCCAGATTGCTGCAAAAAAAATTGAGCAGAGAGAAAATTTAGAATTAGTAAGAGAGCCAGGCTTGAGCTGCGTTTTGTTTAGGCGAAAAGGTTGGTCAGCAGAAGAATACAAGCTATGGACGTATGAAAACATCCGCAAAAACTTTGCTTTCGTAACGCCAACACAATGGCAAAGCAATGGCAAAACAGAAAGTGTTGCGCGTTTCTGCTTTATAAACCCAGATACGACAGAATCAGATATTGATAAAATTCTAGATTCAATGGAATAAAAAAATAAGCCTTAAAAAAATATAATTTGGTACTCAAAAAATTAATCACTAAATTTGCGTACAATTTAGCGATAAAAAGTCACTAAAAGAGCCTCTACCGAAGCTCTTTTTTTGTTATTACAGATTTTGGTATGAAAGAAAAAGTAGAACAATTGATACAAGAAGCGTTGGAGGAAAATCCTTCTCTGTTTCTAGTAGATTGGGAAATTAATACAGAAAATCACATTGAAGTTTTGGTGGATGGAGATGAAGGCTTACCAATAGATGAGGTAGTGCGTATTAGCAGACACATTGAGCATAACTTAGATCGTGATGAGGCTGATTTTTCTTTGACGGTTTCTTCACCTGGTGCCACCCGCCCGCTAGAGATTCCTCGCCAATTTAAAAAAAATATTGGCCGAAAGTTGAAGGTGAAAACAGATGGGAAGGAGTTTAAAGGTGAATTGATAGAAGCAGACGAAGAAAGCATTACTTTGCAATGGAAACAAAGAGAGAAAAAACCGCTAGGTAAAGGAAAACATACGGTGACAAAGGTGGAAAAAATTGCATATGAAGCAGTGAATAAAGCAACGGTAGAATTAGAGATTTAAAAAAAATTATGGACAATCAAGCTTTAATAGAATCCTTTATTGAATTTAAGGATGAAAAAAATATAGATCGGATTACTTTAATGGCCATTTTGGAAGATTCTCTGAAATTGGTTTTGAGAAAAAAATATGGTTCAGATGAGAATTTTGATATTATTGTAAATCCAGACAAAGGAGATTTGGAAATTTGGCACAATCGGGTGGTGGTAGAAGATGATGAATTGGAAGATGAAAGTGCTGAAATTTCTTTGACTGATGCTCGAAAGATTGAGGAAGACTTTGAGGTCGGGGAGGAGGTTTCTGAGCCAGTTTTGATTAAAGATTTAGGGCGGAGAGCAATTCTAACCTTGAGCCAGAACCTTAAAATGAAAACCCTTGAGCATGATTATGCAAATATCTATGAAAAATTTAAAGAGTTAGAAGGTGAAATCGTGAGCGGCGAAGTACATTACATTCAGCGAAATCACGTTATCATCGTTGATGATGAGCAAAATGAAATGATTCTGCCCAAGCAGCAGCAAATCCCTTCTGATTTCTTCAAGAAAGGGGAAACAGTGAGAGCCGTTATTCATGAAGTTGTATTGAAAGGGAACAAACCGCAGATTGTACTTTCGCGTACGTCGCCTGTATTTATGGAACGCCTTTTTGAACAAGAAATTCCAGAGGTATACGATGGGTTAATTACCATCAAAAAAGTGGTGAGAATGCCAGGCGAGAAAGCAAAAGTGGCAGTGGAATCTTATGATGATAGAATAGACCCAGTGGGAGCTTGCGTGGGAATGCGTGGCTCGAGAATTCATACCATTGTGCGTGAGCTGAGGAATGAGAATATAGATGTGATTAATTTTACCAATAATGAAGAGTTGATGATTCAAAGAGCAATGAGTCCAGCTCAGGTTTCTCGCATTGAGATAGATGAAGAGAATAAACAGGTGAAAGTTTATGTGAAACCAGACCAAGTTTCTAAAGCTATCGGTGCAAAAGGCTCAAATGTGAGGTTGGCTTCTCAGCTAATCGGCAAAGAAATTGATGTGTTCCGAGATGAGCCACAGGAGGAAGATGTGGAATTGATTGAGTTTTCTGAAGAATTTGATGATTGGGTGATCGAATCATTGCACAAGATTGGCTTAGATACGGCTAAAAGTGTTTTAGCTCAAGATGTTGATTATATTGTAGAAAAAGCTGATTTAGAGGTAGAAACGGTAGAGGCCATTATGACAATTCTCGCAAGAGAGTTTGAAGAATGATTATAAACAAAGAATAGAATAAAGAAAAAGTGCAAAATTCTTGTTAAATTTGCACGTTGATATAAAAGAAATAAAGCGCATATATGCCAAAATCTTATCGATTAAGTAAAGTAACTAGAGAATTAAACATATCCATCGGCCGAGCGGTTGATTATCTTGGTGAGCAAGGAGTTGAAATGGATACCAACCCCAATGCCAAGCTAGATCAAGCTGCCTATGATTTATTGTTAAATGAATTTGATGCAGATAGATTGCAAAAAGAAGCCTCGGGAGAAGTCAATATTAATAAATTAGACAAGGAGAAAAAAGAGCAGCAGAAAAAAGAGGCTGAGAAAAAGAAAAAAGCAGAGGAGGAAAAAGCGCGTAAAGAAGCTGAAAGGTTAGCCGAGGAAGAAAAAGCTCGGGAAAAAGCTCAAGAAGAAAAAGAAAGGCTTGAAAAAATAGCTGCTGAGAAAAAAGCGGAAGAAGAAAGGGCTAAAAAAGAGGCCGAAGAGCAAGCTAAGAAAAAAGAGGAGCAAAAATTGGCGGCACAACAAGAAGCCGAAAAAGAAAAAAAAGAAAGTTCATCTTTGCTAACGGAAAGAAAGAAATTAGCTGGGTTGACAAAAGTGGGTAAAATTGAGCTTCCGTCTGATAAAAAAGATACCGAGAAAAAAACATCTACAAAAGATGAAAAACTGACTCCCGCTAACTCAGAAAAGGAAGGAAAAGAAATCTCAGATAGTAGAAAAGAGCAAGAACCTAAATCAGACGCTCCTAAAAAAGAAGAGGATGATGATAGAATTAAGACTAAGTATAAAAAACTAGAAGGAATTACTAAAGTTGGGAAAATAGACCTTTCTAAGTTTGAAGATAAAAAGAAGAAAGATAGCAGCTCTGACGATAAAGATAAGAAGAAGCGTAAGCGTATTAAAAAAAATGTAAAATACGATAACCGTAAAGGCGGAAACAATAACCGAAATAAGAATACTCGACCTAAAAAAGATGTTTCTGAGCTGACAGAAGAAGAGGTTCAAAAACAAATTAAAGAAACGTTAGAAAAATTAACTGGCAAAGCGAATAAAACTTCTAACAAACGAGGAGCTAAGCACCGTAGAGAAAAACGTAAAAATCGTAGAGAGCAAGAAGAACTAGAAATTTTAGAACAAGAGCAGAATAAGACAATTAAAGTAACCGAATTTGTAACGGTGAATGATTTAAGCTCTTTGATGGATACCAATGTGATGGATATTATTTCTGCTTGCATGTCTCTAGGAATTATGGTGACGATGAACCAGCGTTTGGATGCTAATACCATCGAACTAGTAGCAGATGAATTTGGCTATAAAGTTGAATTTACCGATGCTGAGCTAGAAGAGACACAGGAAGATGAAATCGTAGATAATGAAGAGGATTTATTGCCGAGAGCTCCAATCGTTACAGTCATGGGGCATGTTGATCATGGTAAAACCTCTTTGCTAGATTATATTAGAAAAGAAAACGTAATCGCTGGAGAATCAGGTGGAATCACACAGCATATTGGTGCTTATAGCGTGGAGGTAGAAAAAAATAAGTTTATAACATTCCTCGATACGCCAGGTCACGAAGCCTTTACCGCAATGCGTGCGCGAGGAGCTCAGATTACAGACATAGCAATTATCGTGATCGCAGCAGATGACCAAATCATGCCACAAACCGAGGAAGCCATTAGTCATGCTCAAGCAGCTGGAGTACCCATGATTTTTGCAATTAACAAAGTTGATAAACCGACTGCCAACCCAGAAAAAGTAAAAGAACAGTTGGCTCAGAAAAACTTATTGGTAGAAGATTGGGGCGGTAAATTACAGTCTCAAGATATTTCTGCCAAAACAGGTTTGAATGTAGACGAACTTTTAGAAAAAATATTACTGGAAGCCGAAATGCTAGAACTCAAGGCAAATCCAGATAGATTGGCCAATGGCACAGTCGTAGAAGCCTCGTTAGACAAAGGTAGAGGTTATGTTTCTACAATTGTAGTTCAGAATGGAACATTGAGAGTCGGAGACTACGTCTTAGCAGGAAGCAATCATGGGAAAGTAAGAGCTATGCTGAATGAGCGAGGCCAACAAATCAAAGAAGCTAAGCCAGCTACCCCAGTTACCATATTGGGATTAGACGGAGCACCTACTGCTGGAGATAACTTCAGAGTTTATGCAGATGAAAAAGAGGCGAAGCAATTAGCGGGCAAGCGAGAGCAACTTCAGCGAGAGCAAAGCATTAGAACTCAAAAGCACATTACGCTAGATGAAATCGGTCGTCGAATTGCTTTGGGTGACTTCCAAGAACTGAATGTAGTGTTAAAGGGTGATGTGGACGGTTCTGTAGAAGCTTTAACAGATTCACTGCAGAGACTTTCTACCGAAGAAATTCACGTTAACATCTTACACAAGGGTGTAGGGCAAATCACAGAGAGTGATGTCTTATTGGCTTCAGCATCAGACGCCGTTATTATCGGGTTTAATGTAAGACCAAATTCTTCTGCAAGAAGCGTTGCAGATAAAGAAGAAGTAGAAATCAGAACTTATTCGATAATCTATGATGCCATCAATGATGTGAAAGAAGCGATGGAAGGTATGCTTTCCCCAGACTTGAAGGAAGAAGTAATAGGTGAAGTAGAAATAAGAGATACCTTTAAGATTTCTAAAGTTGGTACTATAGCTGGATGTATGGTGTTGACAGGTAAAATTACTAGAAACAGCCAAGTTAGAATCATTCGTGAAGGTGTGGTAATTCATGATGGTGAATTAGCAAGTCTTAAACGCTACAAAGATGACGTGAAAGAAGTTAATAAAGGCTATGAATGTGGTCTAAACATTAAGAACTTTAACGACATTCAAGTAGGAGATACGATAGAAGTTTATGTTGTAAACGAGGTAAAGAAAAAACTGAAATAAAAATTTTTTAAGCCTTAAAAAAAATTGAATAAAAAAAACCGTTTCAGCATATGAAGCGGTTTTTTTATTAAACTGCGCGTAATTTTTTTTCATTCTAAATAAGATTTAAAATATCTTTTTTTGTGAGAAATATCATTAATTCTATAATGTATTTTGATTTTTTTTATCAAAAATTTAATTGAGTATGCTTTTGCATGCTTTTATGTGCGGTTTTATTGGCTTGTTTTGAAACAACGTATGTTAAAATGTTGTAAATATTTAAAATGTTTATAACTTAGCTAAAAAACAAACTAAAAATATGAGGAAAAACGTAAAAAAATTACTTAGCGTTGCTGTTTTCTGTCTTGCCATTTATGGTTTTGGTCAAGAAAAAACAGTAACGGGGCAAGTATTAGATTCAGATGGCTTTCCCGTACAAGATGCATTTGTGCATATAGAGGGAGAATCACAAGGTGTCTACACAGATGAGAATGGGAATTATACTATATCTGTAGAGGCAGGAGATGTTGTAGTCGTGGAATATATTGGTATGGAAACCAAAAGTGTGACGATTGGGGCAAAGAACACTTATGATTTAAAATTAACCAAGGGAGGGGCTATAGTCTTAAAGGACGTTGTAGCTGTGGGTTATGGTAGCCAATCGCTGAAAGATGTGACAGGAGCTATTACTTCAATTAGTGCAGAAGAACTGGAGAATAAGCCAGTAGCATCTGTAGAGCAGGCATTACAGGGGAAATCACCTGGTTTGCAGATTGTAAACACTGCGGGTAGAGCTGGAAGCCAGGTGCAAATGAGTATAAGAGGAAATGGTTCTTTAAGGGCGTCTAATGATGTCTTATACGTGATTGATGGAGTGCCTCAGGAGTCGATGAGTCACTTGACAAATGAAGACATCAAGAGTATTTCTGTGTTAAAAGATGCTGCATCTGCAGCGATTTACGGTTCAAGAGCTTCTAATGGTGTTATCTTGATTGAAACGAAACGTGGAGGATATGGAGAAAATGTGAAAATACAAATCAGTTCTTCTAGAGGGTGGCAATCTCCTGTTGGCCTTCCTAAACTTCTTGATGCTACGCAATATAAAAAAATACATGATGTTGCAAGAACAAATTATGAGGCAGATATTGCATCAGGAGTACTTAAGGCGCCCAAAGATCCTGCTGTATTAACTCCAATGGCTCAACCGCAAGCCAGCACAGATTGGTTAAATCAAGTGCTAAGAAATGCTGCAATTGTAGAAAATCACCAAATAAGCGTAAGTGGTGGGGGAGAATCTACGAGAGCTTACCTCTCTGGTTCATTCTTTAACCAAGAAGGAATTATAAAGCAAGATAGCTACAAAAAAGGAAGATTAAGATTAAACGTAGAACAGAAGATTACAGAATTCTTGTCAACAGGTATTAACTCTTACTTCTCTTACTCTTCAGCTACTCCGATTGCGGATGATAATAATACGTACCAGCCGTGGAATAATGCCATTCAAGCACCTCCTATTTACCCAGTCTATGGAAATAAAGGAAAACCTTACAGAGGCAATTTTAAAAATCCACTATGGGCTTTTGAGAGAGAGGTTGCTAGTCGCTGGCAGACAGTAGGGGGGCAGTTTTATTTTGATTTGACTCCTTTAGCTGGGCTTACTTGGCATTCCTCTTTTAGCGGGAATATAGATAATGAAAGATATAATCGATTTGATGCGCCTAATACAAAAAGAGGAGAAAATGGAGATGGTGTACCTACAGGCTATGGAAGGTATTCAACTAAAAATAATAGAAATTACCAAATAGAAAATACATTGACTTATGATAATAAGTTTTTTGAAAATAATTTGAGTTTGAATTTCTTAGCAGGGCACACATACCAGCATTGGGATTATGAAGACTCTTATTTAGAAGGAGAGAAATTCCCTTCTGATGATTTAAGATGGTTAGTTTCTGCCGGGGAAATTAATAAAGGTAGAAGTTATATTTTAAGCATTGGTTTAGAGTCCTTCTTCTCACGATTACAATTAAACTGGTCAGGCAAATATTTGCTTATGCTATCAGCCAGAGCAGATGGATCTACAAAATTTGCTAAAGGAAACAAATGGGGGGTATTCCCAGCTGCTTCTGCAGGATGGGTAATCTCAGAAGAACCATTTTTCAATAGTAGTACAGTTAATCTATTTAAACTGAGAGGTTCCTATGGCTTAACAGGAAACCAATCTGGAATTAGCTATGCTGTAGGGCAAAATTTATTGACAGGGGGGCAGAATTATGATTTGCAGCCAGGTTTAGCCGCAACAGATGTGTATAACCCTGACCTAAAGTGGGAAGTAGGTTATAGTACAAACATAGGATTGGACTTAACATTATTTGATAGACTTAACCTTTCCCTTGATTTGTATAAGAAAACAACCAAAGACTTGTTAAATAGAATAAATATACCTCAAGAGTCTGGATTTAGAACAATGCTCAAAAATATTGGAGAAATATCAAACAAAGGATTTGAGGTAAGTACAAACTTAGATATTTATAAGTATACAGATTTTAAATGGAATATTGCTGCAAACTTTTCATACAATGAGAACAAAATTAAAGATTTAGGTCTAGGTGAGGTTGATTATTATACAACAGGTTTCGTTTCTGTTCTAAAAGAAGGAGGAAGTCTTGGCTCTTTCTATTTATTAGAAAGCCTAGGAGTTGCCAAAGAAAAATATGAATATAAAGATGCCAATGGAGCTGTGACAAAAGTTGTACAAGCAGGAGATATGATCTATAAAGACCAAAATGGGGATGGGAAAATAGATGATAACGACAGGAAAGTATATTCTGGCGGAATTGCACCGATATATGGCGGAGTTTCAACATCAATTAGCTACAAAGGCTTTGATTTATCTATTGCAGGTCAATACTCAGTAGGGAAAAAACTGTATGCAATGTATAAGGAAGGTGCGCTAAACGGAGGAGCCGTTGGTCATCCATCTTTCTCAGAGAATATGTTGACACAAATGTTAGACTATTGGTCTCCAAAAAATCCAAATGCTGCCAACCCAAGACCGCATTTATCTTCAGCAATTTCATCTTGGAACACCCAAAGATCTACAAGATATCTAGAAGATGCAGATTATTTCAGAATTTCAGATATTACAGTAGGATTTAATTTAACTTCTATACCCTCGCTTAAACTTGGGTTTATAGAAAAAGCTAGAATTTATGTTCAGGCAAGAAATCCATTTACTTTTACAAAATATTCTGGTGTAGACCCCGAAGTACAATACTTGAACCAAGGGACGGCAAATAACCAAAATGAATCAAACCTAGCGAAGACAACCTCTGGTGTAGATTATAATGGAATTCCAAATATTAAATCAATAAACGTAGGTTTAAATATTAATTTTTAAAATAAAAAAATGAAAAAAATATTTTTATATATAATGATTGTAGGGAGTGTATTGTCACTAAACTCCTGCTTAGAGGAAATTTCCTCAGAGGCCTCATTAGATGCTTCAAGTGAACTAGCAGAAGACGATGTCAATAAATTACTGGTAGGCTTATATAGGAAAGTTAGACATCCTAACAATTACGGGTATTTCGCTGTGATGACATCAGAGATAATGGCAGACAACTATAAGCCAGTGAAATTTCAATTCTTTCAGGTTCAAAACATATATGAGCATAATGTGCCGTCAAATGATCTTTTATTACGCAACCTCTATGTAGATTTCTATGCAGGTATAGATAGGGCAAATACGATTTTGAAGTCACCATCTGCAAATAAAGATCAAAAAGGGAAAGCAAAATTCTATAGAGCATATACGTATTTAAGACTTTTTGATCTGTATGAGAGAGTTCCAATCATTGATGAAAATTATAATAGACAACCCATTGCACCATCATCCAAAGAAGACGTGCTAAACTTCATCATCGAAGATTTGAAATACGGCAAAGAAAATATGGTAGAATTTGATGGGAAGAATGTAGGGCTATCTAGCAAAGTTCCTACAAAAGAAGCTGCAGCAGCATTGTTGGCAAGAGTTTATAGGCTAAAAGGCGACCTCGCCGCTGCTGCAAATGAAGCAGAATATGTGATAGGAACCAATAAGTTTTCTATCGCTCAAAACCCAAAAGAAAGAGACAGTGAGGTGATTACAATGCTAAAAGGAAACAAAGCAGAGGAAGCAGGCTCTTGGGGATGGATAATGAGCTACGAGGCGAGAAATTGGAACTGCTTTGCCGCAGCAGATGATTTATTGAATCTGATTTCAGATAACGATACGAGAAGAGCATTATTTGATTTTGATAAAAAAGATGAAAGAAACGGATACGTATTTTCAAATAAATATAAGACTCAATATAACTCAGATCTGTTAGTCGTTAGAATACCAGAAATGTATTTAATTTCTGCCGAAGCAGGAAATACAAATAGACTGAGGGAATTACAAAACATCCGAAACTCTACGCTGAGTCTAGAAGATGAAAGAAGACTTGAGATGTCTTTTGAATGGACCAGATGGCAAGACTTGAAATTATCAAAAAAACAAGACTATGTGCTTCCCTATCCACAGCAAGCCGTAGATAGCAATCCATTGTTGAAATAGAAAATCAAAGAAGCCGCCTCCGCCAGAGGCGGTTTTTTTAGATGCTTCATTTATTGAAATAAATCTTGATTTTTCAGCTTTCAGCCAAGGCTATTATTTTTTGATGTAGACTATCTACAAATTCCTTAATTTTGAAGCATGTATAAATGTTTTTTTTTAAGCCTTATATTTTTTCCATTTTTTGCATACGCTCAGATTAATGCTGAGAAAACTCAAAACGTATTGCGTGATTCTATACAAAGCGCAGAGCCTAAATCTGTTCCCGATTCACTGAAAACCTTTTCACCAAGCATACAAGATTACCAAAAATGGAACTCTCTGGAAGAGAAAAAGCCCATAGATACCACTTTGAGCATTCAAAATTTTTATCAACAAAACGTTTATCTACAAGACAATTTTTCATATCAATTGCCATCCAATTGGGGGAAGCCGCTTATCCCGCTTAGCATTGAGGTCAAAAGAAAAAGTAAATTTGTCCCTACAGGGAAATCATATTTTTATACACTAAATGAAGCCGTTAATTACTACGATGTGAAAACTCCCATTACACGCTTTATCTTTGAAAATGGCGTAAGAGAAGGGCAATTTCTCTCTACACTTTTTACTCATAATCCCAATCAGCAAATCAACTATGCCATTAACTTTAATTCGCTTAGGTCGCAGGGATTTTTTCAGAGAGAATTAGTGAGTATGAAAAACTTAACTGCAGCGGTGAATTATAAAACAAAAAATCAACGTTATCAGCTAGAAACAAACTTTATTTCCCAAAGCAATAATAGTGATGAAAATGCTGGACTAGATAGTTTGAGTATAAAAGCCTACCAGGGTAACAATCCAGATTTTAGTGACTTAGAGCGTCTAACCCCAAATTTGAAAACCGCCAAATCAGAATTCCAATCCAATTCATTTTTTATCAATCATCATTTTGGCTTATTTCGTATCGGGAAAGATTCCCTACAGCAATATCCATTTAGAATTTATCATCAGTTAAAGTTCAAAAAAGAAAGCTATAATTATGCAGAGAATTCAGATGAAGCTTACTATAAATTTGAAGAATTTGATGTGAAAAATAGAAAATCAGCAAAGAATTACAAAGAATTTTCTAATCAAGCTTTATTAGGCTTTTCCATATCAGATCGCTTAAAGCTTCAAGCAGGTTTGGTCTACAGCCTAGAGCAAAATTACCTTGACACTATATTTTCTAAGCCTTTACAAATTCCGCAGAAAATCAATGAAAATCGCTATGGGGTGGTAGCAAATGCAGCTTTTCTATGGAGAGATAACATTCAACTAAAGGGAAATGCTGAGTTTACCAATGGAGAAAATTTTGGATCACAGTTTTTCGTTCAGGGAAATTTGGTTGCTAGGTTTAGTGATTTGGTAAAGGTGGAAGGTGATGTGAAAATTGCTTCAGAAATGCCCTCATACAACTTGATATTTAATCAAAATTTTTATAAGCCTTATAATTTTTTTAATGCCGATTTTAAAAATGAAAATACACAAAATCTCAGGTTTAAGCTAAAATTACCACGCTTATCCTTACAAGCCTTTGGTGGGTTTTATAATGTGTTGAATTACACTTATTTGAATGAAAATCAGTTGCCTGAGCAGTCTGGTTCGGCTTTAAATTACTTTAAAGTAGGGGGAGAGTATTTATTATCTTTTAAGAAATTTCATTTCTTATCGCGTGCACAATATCAGCAGGTGACTTCCAATGCCCATTTGCTGCCTTTGCCAAGTGTGGTGGCTAGGCTCACAAGTTATTATCAATCACCAGTTTTCAGCAGAAATGCAGAGCTACAGGCAGGGTTTAACGTCAAATGGCACACCTGGTACAAAGCTCGCTTATTTTCTCCGATTTTGAATGAATTTTATTTACAAAAATCTGGGGAAGAAATAGCATTAGGTAACTACCCGCAATTGGATGTTTTTGCCAACCTGAAGGTGAGAAGCATGCGTATCTACTTCCGTGCAGAAAATTTAACTTCTTTTATTTTGCCTGCACAAAATTTAATCATGCCCAATCAAGCCTTTAGAAATTTCAAACTTCAGATTGGTGTACACTGGGTTTTGTTCAATTAAGAGCTCGTTTTAGTTTCATTTAATCTTAGCAAAGGCTCAATAAACTGTCGGTCGTTGCACAGGCGAGGCACTTTGTTTTGCCCACCGAGTTTGCCACGTTCTTTCATCCAGTCGTAGAATAAATTCTCCCGTGCGATATGAATGTTTGGCGCATTCAGCGTCATATTATTATAGCGTTTAGCTTCATAGTCAGAATTGATTTCTTTCAGCCGATCGTCAAAAATATTTTTAAAGGCTTTAAAATTTACGGGTAATTTCTCAAATTCAATGATGTATTCGTGTGCCCCTTTTTCTTTGTCTTTCATAAAAATAGGCGCACCAGTAAATTCATTGATTTTGGCTTCAGTGGCCTCTGCCGCTACTTTTAGTGCATCTTCTACATTTTCTATGATGACTTCTTCGCCAAAGGCATTGATGTAATGTTTAGTCCTGCCCGAGACGACAATACGGTAAGGATTAACACTCACAAACTTCACGGTATCTCCAATCATATAGCGCCATAAGCCACCATTGGAAGAAATAACGATAGCATAGTTTTTACCCACTTCTACATCGCTAAGCGGAACAGCTTTGCGTTCTTGCAACGCTGAACCTTCCATCGGGATAAATTCATAGAAAATACCAACATTGAGCAATAGGAGTAAATCTTTAGAATCTTTTTGATCTTGAAAAGCAAAAAAGCCTTCACTCGCATTATAAATTTCATAATGCCTCAACTCTTTTCTGCATAAATCTGCATAATTCGTTTGGTAAGGTTTAAAACTAATCCCCCCGTGGAAAAAGACTTCCACATCAGGCCAAATGTCGTCTAATTTTTCTTTTCCTGTGATTTCTAAACAGCGGTTAAGCAATACGAGCATCCAACTTGGCACGCCCGTCAAGCTACCCACGCTCTCGTTGATGACTACATTGGCAATGGCATCTAACTTCACATCCCAATCGCTCATGAGTGAAATCTCACGATTGGGGGTATTCATAAAATCAGTCCAAAAAGGCAAATTATCAATCATGATGGCCGAGAGGTCACCATACTTGGTTTTATATTCTTGGTACAATTCAGCACTTCCTCCAATTCTTAAATTTTTTCTTTTGAAAATTACCGTATCGGGGTGATTTCTTAGGTAATTAGCAAAAAGCATTTTACCGCAAGTGAAGTGATTACTCTCCAAAGATTGCTTGGTGATGGGGATGAATTTACTTTTAGCATTAGTAGTGCCAGAGGACTTTGCAAAAAAATGACAAATTCCTGGCCATAGAATGTTCTCCTTTCCTTTTCTTGCACGTTCTATTTCTGGTTGAATTTCTTCATAGGTAACGATAGGTACTTTCTCTTGAAACGTTTGATAATTTTTTATTTCATTAAAATGGTGTGCAAGACCATATTCCGTTTTTTTCCCGTTTTCGATGAGAAGGGAAAACTCCTTTTCTTGGGCCGAATGAGGGGCATTAATGATTTCCTCCATTTGGTCATAATAAGCCTGGGTAACGAACGATGCAACTTTATTGATGATACTCACGAATTTTAAGTTTAATTTACCTACAAATTAAGTTAACTTTGTAATGGCTGAACAAATTACAAAAAAAGAACTAAATGCAATATACCGGGCCCTTAAAAAAAATGTTGACGGAGCTTAAATTCCCAATTCAATACTATCTTAGTTTAAAAGATGACTTCTTACACATCAATCAACTCATCGGGCAAGAGATGGAAATATGCTATATAGCAAATGAGTGCAAATCTTGTCGTTTAGACAAGCCAATTTTCAGAATGGGATTTTGTAAAAACTGTTTTTTTACTGCTCCTGAAGCGAATCCTAATATTATAAAGCCAGAACTTTCTCAAGCTCATTTGGGAATAGAAACTCGTGATTTGGCCTGGGAAAAAGAATTTGAATTGCAACCGCATATTGTATATTTAGCAGAAAGTGGCAGTATCAAAGTCGGTGTGACGCGCGAGAAGCAAATTCCCTTCCGGTGGATTGACCAAGGAGCAGACCAAGCGATTGTCTTAGCAAAAACAGAAAATCGATATGAAGCAGGTATGATAGAAGTGGCGCTAAAAGAATATTATGCCGATAAAACTAATTGGCGACAGATGCTCACGGCAAAAGCAGACCAGTTTGATCTAATAGAAGAAAAAATAAAAGCAAAAAACTTTATCCCTACTGATTTTCAGAAATTTTATGTAGAAGAAGGAGAGGTTTATGATTTTGAATTTCCAGTAAAAACTTATTTGCCAAAAGTAAAGTCAGTCAAGTTAAGTTTGAATAAACCCTTCTGTGGGAAATTAATGGGAATCAAAGGGCAATACCTGATTTTTGAAAATCAAGAAGTCATCAATGTGCGAGGGAATGAGGGGAAAGTGGTTACTATCAAGATTTAAAAAAAATTAAGGCTTAAAAAAATCTTTAAAAATGATTTAAACAAACCATCTTTAAAGATTTTTAAAAATTTTCTAAGCCTTAAAAAATTTAATTCGCTAATTTCTCAGCTCTTTTATCCTTCAAATCAGAAGCATCGATAAATGAAGGAATCAATTGCTGATGAACCAATGTTGAGTTTTGAGCTTGGATTGAATTTCTTTCCATTTCTTCGTTCATAATTTTTTCAGGCGGAGCGGTCTTATTAGAGGGTTGGATGAAGAAAACCCCATTATTCCCCTTGATGGCAGAGGAAACTTTACCTTTTGGCAAGCCAAAAGCCGCAGCCGCTACATTTTGCTCTACCCCGATACCTGGTAAATTTCCGTTGAAATAATTCAACCCATTGGCGGTTTCTACCTTTGTATTTAGAGTCTTAGCAATACTATTTAAATCTTTAGGACTACCCACTTTCTCTTGTATAGATTTTGTAACCTTTTCATGTAAAATAAAGGGCTCTACAATCTCTTTGTAAGCAGTAATGTTGTATTCATCTCCACTAAATTTATCGTTGAGGTAAGCCACAATTTGTCCGCCATCGTTGGTTTCAAATCGTTGTATACTACCAGGTTTGGTGTCTTTGTTGAACGCCCAACTGAGGATGTCAGATTCTTTTTTAGTATTTTCTATACCTGGGAGTTGAGGTTGAAAGCGTGATAATCCATATTCGGTAGAAACCTCTGCTCCTGCACTTCTTGCGCTATTGACGAAATCATTGGCAGATTTGCCTTGAGACTCAACAGCAACTTTGCTTGATTGGTTGAAGATATTCTGCTGAGTTTCTTCGCTTGGCATTAGTTGTTTTTGAATTCTAGCCAATTGATAACCAGTTTTTTGCTTCACATCATCAATTCGGATGATATGATACCCAAATTCAGAAGGAACTAAATCAATACTTCCTTTAGGATTATTGGTAATATAATTTAAATAAGCTGGAGAGAAATTCTGTTGAAATCTGCTGACCCAGCCAACGCTACCGTTATCTTTTGCAGCAACTTGATCATCTGATACGCTAGAAGCTAATTCATTGAATTTAGCTGGATTTTCCTTTACTACGCTCAATAGGCTATCAGCTTTAGCTTTTGCTTGCTCGTTAGTCAAAGAGCTATTTCCTCCTTGGCTTCCTTGGAAACCAATGAGAATATGACTTGACTTTACTGAGTCAGTAACTGGTTTCACATCAGAGATTTTGATCAATTGGGATAAATTTTCTACCTGAATAGGGCCGACTACTTTACCTTTTTCTAAATTTGACAGTAAAGCAGACTTTATAGCCTCGTTGGGTATATTTTCTAGCTGAGTTTTGGTGTAGTAGTTAGGGTCAAATGGAGCTTCAGAATAACGTGAAACATAAGCTGAGTCGTTGATAGAAGCTGTAAATGATGGGATACTATCTGTAATGCCAGTTTCTTCATCTTTGATGACTTGTGAGCTTAGAAAAGCATTGATGCTTGAGTTGAATTTTTGGCGATCTGCATCACTTGCTTGTGCAGGGAAATAAGCATAAGATAAGTTGACTGAAGGTTCTTTTTTGAATTGTTTTTTATACTTCTTCAGATATGATTTGACTTCATCATCAGAAACGGTGATGCCATTGGCTTTCGCATAATCGGTATAGTCAACAAAAACATAATTAATGTCTGATTGTACTGATTTCAAATCACTATTGAATTTAACTTCAGAATTGGTTGGTAAAATTCCACCAGCAACTAATGAAATAAATTCTGAACGCAGAGCATTAAACTGAGGGTTGAAGTTTTGCCATTGCTCAAAAAAGTAATTAGCCTGGGGATTTCCTCCCTGTGCAGCTGCTTGTAATTGAGCTAAAAACTGCTTAGCAAGACCGATGTTTACTTGATTATTTTGATTGACCAAATCAGGATTGACAGAAGAAAAAAATCTCCCCGCCATCTGATAATATTGATTGTCGGTAAAGTTTAATCCTAATTCCTTTGTTTCACTACTAATGATTCTCTCCTGTAGCAGCTGATTCCAAGCTTGTTGAGAAACTAAGTTTTGACTTGCTCCTTCCAGCCTTGGATCTTTGGCCAATCGATTATAAGCTAAATTGTAATCCTGAATATTGATAGGTTTACCATTTATAGAACCTAATTCATTGGGGTTCCCAAAAACATTTCCTTGTGAGAAGGCATCCCCCACTAAAAAAGCAAATAAGGGTAAACCGATTCCTAAAATTAATAGCCAAGGGTTTTTTCTAATTTTTCCTAAAAGCGCCATGCGTTAAATTTTCTTTACAATCTGCAAAATTACAATTATTCTGTAAAAATACTGAATGTTATATAAAAAAAATCAATCGTCTAAACGGATGATTTTGATTTCTTCTATCTTTGTTTCAGAGACTTTTTCAGCTCTAAATAGGTAATCCCCCACTTTAAATTCTTCTCCTGTCTCTGGAATTTCTTCTAAAATAGAGACCGCCAAACCTCCCAAAGTTTCATAAGCTTCATCCTCTGGTAAATCTAAACCATACTGCTCATTGATATAGTCAATTTCTAAACGAGCAGAGAACAGAAACTCATTTTCGCTGATTTCTTTTTCTGTTAGTTTGTTTTGGTCATGCTCATCTTCAATTTCACCAAAGAGTTCTTCCACGACATCTTCTACGGTTAGCATTCCTGCCGTTCCGCCATATTCATCATTCACGATGGCAACAGACTTTCTACTTTTGATGAGTTTATTCATAACTTCTTTGGCGATTTCTGTTTCATTCACAAACTCTACGGGGAGAAGAGCACTGCGAGTTGTGCGAGGTTTCTTGAATAAATCAAAAGAGTGAATATAGCCGATGACATTATCGATATTATTTTGGTAAATAATGATTTTGCTATAGCCAGTTTCGATGAATTTTAGCCTTATGTGGTCTATATCTTCATCTATTGCCATGGCAACAATTTCTTTGCGTGGGATCATACATTCTCGCACCTTTATATCAGCAAATTCTAAAGCGTTATGAAAAATTTGAACTTGGGAATCAATGATTTCTTCATCAGAATCGGTTAACTGTTCAGAAATAAAAAAGCGTAACTCATCTTTTACAAAGATTTCATCTTCTTGTTGTTCTTTGCCTATCATTTTTAGGAATAAATTCGTTATCCACATAATAGATGCAGTGATAGGGGCAAACAGCCAATAGAGAAAAAACACTGGAATCGCAAAGGTTTTGAATAAATTATTGGGAAATAAACTGAAAATAACTTTGGGTAAATATTCTGCAAAAACTAGAATAATAAGTGTTGAAATAACGGTTTGAATTAAAATTTTCAGAATTTCAGAGGAAATTTCGGGAAGTAGAGAAATGATGAAAGAACCAGTGAAAATTCCATAGATGACAATAGCGATATTATTCCCTACCAACATAGTAGCGATAAACTTTTCTGGTCTCTCTGCTAAAAAAGTGATGACTTTTGCCACTAAAGTTTCCTTTTTTTTCTCTATTTCCATTTCCATTCGGTTGCTGGAAATTAAAGCGATTTCCATGCCCGAGAAAAAAGCTGAGGCAATCAATGAAAAAATAATGATAGCGATTGTAAAGCCCATTAATCCTTTTTTTTATTTAAATCTAGGAAGGTTACAGAATCTTTCAAAATAGAATCAGATTGAGCCAAAGCAGGTTTTTGTCTTTCAAAAGCAATAACTCCACTATTATTTTTGAGGGTAAATTCTTTGAAATCTTCACTTGCCTCTATTCCATTTTCAGAAACATTTACTGTCCCGTCCATCCTTTTGATGGTTACAGATTTATCGGTAAATATACGTCTATTTTTATTGTCCCAATAGATTTGTTCCGTTTTTAGTGTATCACCATCGTTATTTATCATGACAACGTTTCCTCTTCCCTCATACATTTTTTTCTTGTCTTGCAATTTAGCCCAATTTGCCCTTAAAAAATTAGACTCGTTCTCATCTCGATTCCAAAATAAAACTTCTACACCTCTGCGCATTAAGGTGTAAGGGGAATCAATTAGCGTGAAATTTTCTATCAGAGGCGCATTGAGTTTCATTCTAATCAAGCCACTGTCTTTGTAGATAACTTCAGCATTAAAAATAGTTTGGTCGGAGAAATTTTTGTTTAGAGGCCCTTTTTCCTCCGTTTTTTTAATTTCACAACTATAAAGAATTAAAGCAGCCAAAATAAATAAGGCTGCTTTAAAATAAATTTTTAGAAACATCAAGAAAAAATCTATTTAATCATTATTATCTTACTCTTGTTGTAGCGCCACCAAAACAGCTAATGCTAACAGATTCACCTTTTTTCTTACCATTTTGGAAGGCCATTTCTTGATTTGGTGCAGTGGCTTCATAGCTGTTTGCTGCTTTTCTGGCCCAAGAGCAAGATCTACTATCTACAGCACAAGCCTTATTGGCATAGTCAGCTGCTACCCAGTAGGCGCTTAGTTTCTCAAATTGAGAAGATCCACAACTGTTGGCGTTTGACCCAAAAATACCAGCAATTAATTGATATGGAGCACCAAATCCTGGTTTGTAGTTTGCTGCTCTTTTGGCCCAGCTTACAGCGTTAGATAAATTCCCTGTTTTCTGATAACTCAATGCAATATAATAGGCAACATCACCTTTGGTTGTGCCGCTTACTTGGTCTATTGCTTTTTGGAAACTAGTAATTGCGCCGCTATAATTTCCAGCTTTAAATTTTCTAGCACCATCAGCATAGTCAGAGCCAATCGTGCTTGAGGTGTTATTGCTTGATGAGGCAACGCTGATATCCTCTTGAGGATTTTGTTTCTTCCATACGATTTTGTATTGATCCTCTATCGTTTGCATGATGGGTAAATCATAGCAATCATTGCTTGCTAAAGAGGCGTATGATTCTTTCAGCCACTCGATACTGTCTTTGTTGGCCTCAAAGTTATTGATAAACATTGGAGCGATGTTGTCACAAGTTGTATATTCCTTCAGAATTGCTTCCATAGATTGGTTAACATCCACAAAAACATTTTTTGCAGACTGCGCATTTTCCATAATTTGTTGTTCTGCGGCAGTTAATTGATTTTGAGGATTAATTTTTTGAATACTGTCTAGTTTTTCAGCCAACTTTCCATATTCGATAGAGCGAAGCTCAATATTGTCTTCCGCCACTTTTTTGGTTTTGAAGTAAACATCTAAGGCTTGATTAAAGTCAATTTTATCTTCGTTTAAAAGTTCTAAAGCTGTAGTATAATACAGTAAAACGGTATTGGCAGAAACTTTCTGAGTATCTTCACTAGAGTTAAATAATTTAGTAAAGGCATCATAAGCTTGCTGCTTATCAATCAAATTATAATTAAGCATATAGGAGATACGCTCACCTTCCCAAAAGGCTTTTTTATCTTCTGCAAAGTACTGAATTCTCTTATCTAGTAAGTCAATTAAATCCTGAGCATATTTTTTCTTATCAGCCTCATTAGTTGCATCTTTAGCCAATTCATCCAAAATGATTTCGCCAAAGTTGTAATAATTTACTTTTTCAGAAGCGCAATTTTGTAAAGCCTCTTTCAAGATTGGGTATGCTTCTTTGTAATTTTTAGTTTGAACTTGCTTATTCAATTTAATTTCGTAGGTATCACAATTTTGTGCTTGAATAGACTGATAGCCTAAAAAAAACATTGCTAAACCAAGTATAAATAATTTTCTCATTTTTTATAGGTTTAAATAATTAATCATATTTTCTTTTTTGGAACCACGTGTCGCTCAAATTAAAACCTAAGCGTAAGTTCGCAAAGCTTTCTTTTATCAGGTTATTTTCTTTCGTTCCTTGTTGCCCCAATTCAATGCCAATGTTCAACTCAGAAGGGTCGCTCGATTTCCCCATAGGTAACCCAAGCCCAAAAGTAATGCCATAACGATTTATTTGCTGATTGTTAATCTCAAAAGGCATATTTTCATAGAAGCCACCAAATCGATAGGTTACTCGCTGGAAATAGTTCCTAAAGCTATTAAACTGAGGTGTGTAATAGCCCCCGAGCCCTAATCTTAGACGGTCTTTAGAATTATGTTTTTGGTTGATGAAATTTAGTTCTGAAGTTTTTTCCCAATCCACTTGAGCTCCAACCAACCACTTTAAATCTCTCCCATAGCTTAGCGCAAGAGAAGCCTGCTGAGGGAATTTCACATCTTCATTGCTGGATTTTTCGTAGATAATATCTTTATTGATAGGTGCTGAACCTAAAGATATTAGCTGATAAGTACTTAGTTGGTAAGACTGCGTTGACTTCAATTTGTTGCCCAAGCCGTAAGTTGCCCCAGCAAAAAATCGCTGATTTTCACCTACTTTTTTATTAAAAGCTAAACCAGCAGTCAAATTAAACCCCTTCAGTTCATCTTCATAAGTATAGTCTGTAAGTAGTTGCGTATTCTGAACAGAGAAAACTTCATTTCTTTTTAATTTCCCAAAGAGGTAATCAGCACGTAAGCCCACAGCAAAATTTTGATTAACATTATAAGAGAGAAAGGCATTTAAACTGTTGATTCCGCCATCGCCTTTGTATAAGTTAACTTTCTGTGGATTGCTCTCCAAATCATAAATTCCAGCCTTGTAGCCTACGGAAGAGTAAGGCTGAAAACCAATTCCACCACGGAATTTTAGCCCCATTGGGAAGGCTAGATGAACCTTAGATAAATAAGTTGAACTTCTAGAAGACTCATTCTGCTTATCGGCAAACCGAGAAAAATTGGCTGCGCCTTCAAAGCTAAATGTTGTGTAAAACAAATTATTATTAGCCGCAGGGTTAGAAAAATTAGCCTCGTTCCCGTAAGGGGATAGATAGGAAGTACTAACACCTCCCATGCCAAATGTAGAAGCTCCATGATTGAATATTTTATCGCCATAACCCAAAGAAGAATAAGGAGATATGGAAATATCTTGTGCCGTTAGTGTAAACGTAACCAAGGTTAGCAGGAAGCAACTTATGTATTTGCTCATATGAAAAATTTATTGCGTAGGTGCAAATATGCTAAATATGCTTAAAAATTAAAAATGTTAGATTGTATTTGTGCGTTAAAAAAACGTAATTTCTTCAAGCTTTTCAAAAAAAATTAAGGCTTAGAAAAAAATAGAGTTAAATTCGTGGGTAAAATTAGCATAAAATATTCGTAACTTTAAGCCATGAGTAGACTATACAGCTTTGGATTTTATAACCTAGAAAATTTATTTGATACGGTAGATGACCCACAGGCTAAAATTATGATTTTTGGCGACTTTAATTCCAATCCAGAAGATGAAACGTTAAAAAAACACTTTAAAACCACAGGTTATTTTCAAAATCAAGAACCTTACGAGTTTTATAACCCCATGGAATTAATGCGAAAAGAGGGGAAATACACGACAAAACACCGAGATACTTGGATATTGTATGATCAAATGCTTTTTTCAAAAGGCTTTTATTTAGATGAAAAAATTCGCTTAATTTCAAGTCATGTTTTCAATCCTTATTTTTTACAAGAATGGAATAGGAAATATCACGGGGAACCATTCAGAACCTATGTAGGGAGAAAATACCTAGGCGGGTACAGCGACCATTTCCCCATTTATACAATTTTTAAAATTTAAAAAAATGAAAGAATATTTAGATTCAACGTATTTAAAAACCCCTGAACAGTCAGATCTATCAGTGCAAGAAACCGAGCAAAGAGTCGTTGATTTAGTTCAAGAAGCCATTGAAAATAGATTCAAAGCAGTAATGATTCGCCCTGGCTATGTGAAATTGGCAAAAAAAATAGTAGACAAGGCACAGAGTCGAGTGAAAGTGGGAACGGTAATTGGATTTCATGAGGGAATCAATACCATCAAAGAAAAAATTCAAGAAGCAGAGCGAGCCATAGATGATGGTGCAGATGAGTTGGATTTTGTTCTGAATTTTCAGCAACTGAAAAATGGAAATTTAGATTTCGTGAAAGAAGAAGTGAAGACTGGAAATGACCTGGTGTTGAACAAAGGACGCGTTATCAAATGGATAATAGAAACTGCTGCTTTGACTGATGAGCAAATAGCAGAAGCAAGTGAACTAATCAGAGAAGTAACTTTAGAGTATTTACCAAGCAAAACAGATGAGGTTTTTGTGAAATCTTCCACAGGATTCTATACTACAAAAGATGGAAGCCCCAATGGAGCTACGCCTCACGCTATAGAAATTATGCTGAAACACGCACATCCGCTGCCAGTGAAAGCGGCTGGAGGCATCAGAAATGTGGAAGAGGCCAAAAAACTGATAAGAATGGGCGTAAAACGCTTGGGGACTTCATCTGCCAAAGAAATCGTAGATGGAAACGAGGTGGAAGGTTATTAAAATTAGAATTTTTAGCGAGAAAATTTTTAAAGCCTTAGAAAATTAAGAAAAAAAACGAGGAATAAAGCAACCACTTCTTGCCGTTGCTTAAGCGTGATTTACGTTCATTAAACATTGAAAGTGAATACTTTGTCTAAGTTTAACTAAACCCTAAAAAGAAGAGAATTTTTTTGAAAGAAGTGTATTCTTAAAATTCCTAAAACACAGATAGAATAGCTATATTTGTGAGCTTAAGAATTAGATATGAGTTTAGTAACAGTAGGATCGGTTGCTTTTGATGAAATTATTACTCCGTTTGGCGAAAGTGGTAAAATTTTGGGTGGAGCCGGCACGTTCATTAGTTTAGCAGCATCATTATTGGGTGTTGAAAACGTCTTAGTTTCTGTCGTAGGAGAAGATTTTCCGCAGAAGAATTTGGATTTTTTGGTAGAAAAAGGCATTGATATTAGCGGAATTGAAATAAAGGAAGGCGAAAAAACTTTCTTCTGGAAAGGGCAATACCACAATGATATGAACTCGCGAGACACACTCGTCACCGAGCTGAATTCTTTGGGGAATTTTCAGCCCAAAGTTCCTGCCAATTGGCGAAATCCAGAAGTACTGATGTTGGGTAATTTGCATCCTTTGGTGCAGGAGTCCGTTTTGAATCAAGTAGAAAAACCTCGTTTGGTAGTTCTGGATACGATGAATTTTTGGATGGATTCGGCTTGGGATGATTTGCTAAAAGTCATTAAAAAAGTAAGCGTTTTGGCGATAAATGATGAAGAAGCTCGGCAACTTTCTGGCGAATATAGTTTAAGAAAAGCTGCAAAAGCGATTTTAAAAATGGGTCCTCAATTTTTAATTATAAAAAAAGGAGAGCACGGCGCATTATTTTTCCATGAGGATGAAATCTTTTTCTCTCCAGCGCTTCCTTTAGAAGAGGTTTTTGACCCAACGGGAGCAGGCGATACTTTTGCTGGCGGTTTTGCAGCCTATTTGGCCAAAACAAAAGATTATAGTTTTGAGAATATGAAAAACGCAATCATCATTGGCTGTGCCTTAGCATCTTTTACGGTAGAAAAATTCGGTGTAGAAAAACTAGCTAGCGTAACCAAGGAAAACCTTGCAGAAAGAATTAAAAAATTTAAGAAACTTTCGCATTTCAACTTAAATGTAGAAAATTTTATATAATTATTAAGTATTAATGAAAGAAAAAGAATTATACCAAGATATGGGTGATGGGCATATTCCTGGGAATCATGAAACGCCATTAAGAGCAGATGCTTTTGATTTGAATGATGATGAGAAAATAGAAAAAATAGAAAAACATTTCTATGAAATCATGAATGTGCTGGGGATGGATATGGGAGATGATAGCCTGAAGGGGACACCACATCGTGTGGCAAAAATGTATGTGAAAGAAATCTTCGGCGGGTTAAACCCAGAGAGGTGCCCGAAAATGTCTACGTTTGAAAATAAATACAAATACAATCAAATGTTGGTAGAAAAAGACATTACCGTCTATTCTACCTGCGAGCATCATTTTTTGCCCATCGTAGGGAGAGCACACGTGGCGTATATGAGCAAAGGGCGAGTCATTGGTTTGTCAAAAATAAATAGAATTGTAAATTACTATGCACGCCGCCCCCAAGTGCAAGAACGCCTGACGATGCAAGTGGTGCATGCGATGCAAGAAGCACTGGGTACCGATGATGTAGCATGTGTGATTGATGCGAAACATCTTTGTGTCAACTCCAGAGGAATTAAAGATATAGAAAGTAGCACGGTGACAGCGGAGCTCGGCGGAGCCTTTAGAAACAACCCGACGACACGCGCAGAGTTTTTGAAATACATCGGCATGGGAACAAGGTTTAATGTATAAATTTTTAAAGCCTTAAAAAATGATAGAGAAACATAACTTACAGATTTATAATTCCCACTCAGGGGAGAAAGAAAAATTTGAAACCCTTCATCCTAATTTTGTAGGTATGTACGTGTGTGGGCCAACGGTTTATTCAAACGTGCACTTAGGGAACATGAGAACTTTTCTCTCGTTTGATTTAGTTTTTCGTTACTTGAAACATTTGGGGTACAAAGTTCGTTATGTGAGAAACATTACCGATGTCGGGCATCTGGAAAGCGATGCTGATGAGGGAGAAGATAAAATTTCTAAAAAAGCAAGAATTGAACAGCTTGAGCCAATGGAAATCGTTCAAGAATACACTACCGATTTTCATGAAGTCAATGCACTTTTTAATATTCAGCCACCCAGCATAGAACCTACCGCAACTGGGCACTTGATTGAGCAAATAGAAATCATCAAAAGAATTATAGATAGAGGCTTGGCTTATGAAAGCAACGGCTCTATTTATTTTGATGTTATTAAATACAACCAAACCCATGATTATGGAGAGCTGAGCAAGAGAAATATAGAGGATTTAATAGCAAATACGCGTACGCTGGATGGGCAGGCAGAGAAAAAAAATTCACAAGATTTTGCCCTTTGGAAAAAAGCTTCACCAGAACACATTATGCGCTGGCCTTCGCCTTGGGGAGATGGTTTCCCTGGCTGGCATTTAGAGTGTACAGTGATGAGTACTAAATACTTAGGCGAAACTTTTGATATTCACGGTGGGGGAATGGATTTGAAGTTTCCACACCACGAGTGTGAAATCGCTCAGGCGAAAGGCGCTTATGGGAAAAACCCAGTACGTTATTGGATGCACACAAACATGCTGACAATGAATGGGCAGAAAATGTCTAAATCTACAGGCAATACGATTCTACCCCGAGAATTGATTTCTGGAGACAACAACTTTTTTGAAAAAGCTTTTGACCCGATGGTCATACGGTTTTTCATGCTTCAGGCGCATTACAGAAGTGTTTTAGATTTAAGTAACGAGGCAGTGCTCGCCTCAGAAAAAGGCTATCAGCGTTTAATGGCAACTTACACAAGAATGGCAGAAATGCCTGTAAGTGAAGAATCTACATTTGATTTGCAAGAATGGACTAAAGCTTGCTACGCAAAAATGGATGATGATTTTAATTCGCCGATGCTGATTGCAGAATTATTTGAAGCAGTGAAAATAATCAATCAAATCAATGAGGGATCCTTGAAAATCAATGAGCAGGATAAAGCGATTTTTAAAACAAAAATGAAAGAGTTCATTGAAGATGTTTTGGGATTAAAACCTATTTTGAACGAAGCAGGGAATCAAAAATTGACACAAGCCGTAGAACTTTTGATTGAATTAAGAGACCAAGCTCGAGCAAATAAGGATTTTATAACTTCTGACCAGATCAGAGATAAATTGAAACACGCTGGCATACAATTAAAAGACGGAAAAGATGGAACAATCTTTAGTTTATAAAAAATGAAAGAATTCAAGCAATTGATTGAAGAAGAGGATTTAAAACATAAAATTGAATTAGGCTATTCATTGGACGTCAGTAGTTTGCTCTCACAAATATTGGCTTATTATAAAAAAAATGTTCTTTTTAAAAGAGAAAATTAATTAAAAAAATAAAAAAAACGTATGGAAAATCAAAATACTCAATATCAAGAAAATCGACATGATAAGCAGACTGTAATCATTAAAGAGAGAAAAAGTATTGGTTTATCGTTATTATTAACAATTTTGTTTGGTCCGTTAGGCATGTTGTATACAACGGTATCAGGAGCAATTATTATGTTTGTCGTTTCACTTATTGTTGCAATAATCACTTTCGGATTCGGAGTTTTATTCATTTGTTGGCCAATCTGCATGATTTGGGGAGTTCTTGCGGCTAAAAATTATAATAGTAAAATAAATTATTGAAAGTATGCAACCAAAAGAAATAAAAAATTTAATCATAGGATTCGGAAAAGCAGGGAAAACATTAGCGGCTTTTTTGGCAAATAAAAATGAAGAAGTTATTCTCGTAGAAAAATCGCCAAAAATGTATGGTGGTACTTGCATCAATGTAGGCTGTATTCCGTCTAAATCACTCATTACCAAGGCGGGAAAAGAAATTCCACTTCCAAAAGCAGTGGAAATGACCAATGAGTTAACTTCTAAATTGAGAAAAGCCAATTATGATAAAGTGGAAGATTTATCTGATGCTAAAGTTATTACAGGAATAGCAAAATTCATTGATAATCAAACTGTTGAAGTCTCAACTGAGAGCGGGAAAGAACTTTATTTGCCTGAAAGAATATTCATTAACACAGGTGCAAAGCCAAGAAAATTAGAGATAAAAGGTGCAGATTTACCACAAATTTATGACAGCACCAGCATTATGCAACTCACCAAATTGCCACAAAAACTTTGCATCGTAGGAGGCGGATTTATCGGTTTAGAATTTGCTTCTATGTTTGCTGATTTCGGTAGTTCAGTTACAATTTTAGATGCTGGAGATGAATTTCTTCCCAGAGAAGATGCAGATATGAAAAAAGCCATTCAAGAGGTTTTAGACAAGAAAAATATAAGCATCAAAACTTCAGTGAAAACGCAAGAATTTATCACACAAAATGAGCAAGTTTTAGTTAAAACTGAAAACGAAGAAATCTTAGCAGATGCCGTTTTGGTAGCCATCGGCAGAGTTCCGAATACTGAAGAATTAGGATTGGAAAATACTGATATTCAATTAAATGAAAGAGGTTTCATTCAAGTTAACGATGAATTAAAAACTTCTGTTGAAAACATTTGGGCATTGGGCGATTGCAACGGTGGGCCGCAATTTACGTACATTTCTTTAGATGATTTTCGTTTGGTAAAAAATCAGCTTTTTGGAGGCGATTATACGAAGCGCTCTCAGCGTAAAGATTTTGCGACTTCAGTTTTCATCTCGCCAGCATATGCGCACATTGGTAAAAAAGAGAATGAGATTGAAAATAAAAATGAAGTTATTGTAAAATTAATGCCAGCTAACAGCATCCCCAAAGCTAAAATTTTGCAAGAAACCGACGGACTTTTGAAGGCAATTATAGATAAAAAAACGAATAAAATTTTGGGTTGTACGCTATTTTGTGCCGAAGCTCACGAACTCATCAACATTGTGAAAACAGCGGTGGACAATGATTTAAAAGCCGAAGTCTTGGCCAATCAGATTTACACGCACCCTACAATGGCAGAAGCTTTTAATGATTTGTTTGGATAAAGTTTAACGAATAGATAGACCTGAAAAGGCTTACAATTAATTACCCGTAACGCTATTTTAGGACTAGACACCAGACTTAAAAGAAAAGTCGTCTCAAAAAATGAAGACGACTTTTGTGATTTTTTTTAAGGCTTAAAAAAATTATAAAAGAGTTTTGACTTGTTTTGTTTTTGTATCTTTGTGAGTCATGATAGGAGGTTTATTTAAAAAAACAGAATCACGTAAGTTCAGATACATTCCTCGATTTTACGATACTAAATCACACGATTTGGTCAATCGTCGCATTGGCGATTCTCGTTTTGCAGAGCGCTATGTAGCTCGTCGCAAAGCTATGAATGATGCTACTGAAGAAGAATGGGAGAAATCAAAAATTGACTTACAATCATTCCGTGCCAAAAACAAACGTAGCGACCGTTCCATAAACAGAAATACCTTCATCATTTTTGCCATTCTTATGCTATTTGTTTTTATCATGTGGATGATTACAAATCCTAATTTTGGAGAATTCTTGGGCAATGAGTAATGTAATTCAACTATTGCCACCTCATGTTGCCAATCAAATTGCTGCAGGAGAGGTGGTGCAGCGGCCAGCCTCTGTGATAAAAGAATTGATAGAAAATGCCATAGATGCTGGTGCCACACAAATTCAGGTCATCATCAAAGAAGCGGGAAGAGAGCTGATTCAGGTCATTGATAATGGCAAAGGCATGGGCGAAACCGATGCGAGAATGTCATTTGAAAGACATGCTACCTCCAAAATTCATTCGACTGAAGATATTTTTAAAATTTTAACTAAAGGCTTCCGTGGAGAAGCCTTGGCTTCTATCGCTGCCATCGCTCAGGTGGAATTGAAAACCAAAATACCTGAGGATGAGCTGGGCACAGAAATTCACATACAAGGTGGGAAGATAAAATCTCAAGAACATTGTGTGACACCTACAGGGACAAGCATCGCCGTGAAGAATCTATTTTTCAATGTCCCGGCACGTCGTAATTTCCTAAAAAGTAACGCGGTAGAGTTTCGGCACATTATCGATGAATTTCATCATGTGGTTTTGGCGCATCCAGACTTGGAGTTTAAGCTAGAACATAATGATGAACAAATTTTTCACTTGCCATCAACCACTTCCGCCCAACGTATTTTACATGTTTTTGGTAAAAAAATGGAAGGCAAATTGATTCCAGTGAAAGAGGAAACAGATGTGGTGAAAATAGAGGGTTTCATTGCTAAACCAGAAATTGCCAAAAAAAGCAGAGGAGAGCAATTTTTTTTCATCAATCAGCGTTTCATCCGCAGCGGTTATTTGCATAAGGCAATTTTACAAGCCTTTGAAAATTTAATTCCTAAAAATTATCATCCTTCTTATTTTCTTTTCCTGAAGATTCCACCAGAGAAAATTGACATCAATATTCATCCAACTAAAACGGAAGTAAAATTTGAAGATGAATTTGCGATTTTCGCTCAGCTGCGTGCCGCCGTTAGGTTTGCAATTGGGCAGGCTCAACTTTCCCCTGCTTTAGATTTTGAGCAAGGCGAATGGGAGATTCCAATTCTAGATAAAGAAAAAGAAATTGCGACGCCCAATATTGATGTTAATAAAAATTATAATCCCTTTCTCGAAGAGAAAAATTGGAGTACTCCGCCGAGTTTTTCTTCTTCTAAATCTAAAAGTTTTGGCGATTCAAAAAAATATAATTTTTTAGAGTTTCAAAAAATTAATAACGAACAAAAAAGTTTTGACTACGAAGACGCCTCCGAAGCCTTTGAAAATCAAAAAATCTTTCAATGGCAAAAAAGTTACATTTGCGTACTTCATCAGGGGAAATTATTTATTCTAGATCAAAATCGAGTTCATCAAACAATTTTGTATCAAAAGCTCTCGGGACTGAAAAATAAAAACGCATTGAGTCAACAGCTGCTCTTCCCAGTAGAAATACTAGTGGACACCAAAGTAAAGAGTAAAATTGAAGAAACGGAAAGTCTTTGGTTTCGTTTTGGTTTTGATTTCACCTTTCAAGGCAAAACACTGCTAGTCAGCGCTATACCAGCAGATATATCTCAAGAACATGTTCCAGAGATTTTTGAAGCTTTTTTCTATGCTGAGAATATAGAAGAAAGCATTCAATTTGAAACAACTCTAGCAAAACTCATGGCAAAAGCTGCCGCAATACGCAAAGGCACAGAACTTAGCACAGAGGAAATGCTCAATTTATGTCATGATTTTTTTCAGCTGAAAGATTTTGTATATTCTCCTTTTGGTAAAAAAAATTTTCATTTGCTAGACGCCGAAATCATAAAAAAATTATTAGAATAAATGTTACAAAGAATTGCTCCTATTACAAAGAATTTACTGATTCTAAATGTTTTATTTTTTGCAGCAAAATATGTATTTGCAGCCACACAAACTGTTAATTTAGATATATTATTGGGTGCATTTTATCCGCTATCAGACAATTTTAAAAGCCATCAAGTATTGTCGCACATGTTTATGCATGGGGATTTCATGCATTTTTTCTTCAATATGTTTGCCCTTTATATGTTTGGCTCAAACGTAGAACAAATTTTGGGAGACAAAAAATATATAATTCTGTACTTTGGGGCAGGTTTAGGCGCCTTTTTATTATTCAATTTAACCAATTATATTTCAGCACAAAGTTTAATTGAACACCATGGTCTAAGTGCCTCACAAGTAAATGAAATTGCAACTTTAGAACCTTTTATGGTAGACCAAAGATATGAGGATTTAAGCATCATCTACAGCATTCCCATGATGGGAGCATCAGGAGCAATTTTTGGGGTTTTAGTTGCTTTTGGAATGCTTTTTCCCAATGCCGTTTTGATGTTAATTTTTCCGCCAATTCCGCTCAAGGCTAAATATTTTATTCCCATTTATATTGTCATTGAACTTTATTTTGCCGTTGCAAACAACCCTGGTGACAACGTCGCACACTATGCACATTTGGGTGGAGCCTTAATTGGTTTTATTTTAGTACGAATTTGGAAAAAGAATTTACATCAATGGAATTAATAGATAAATTAAAATACAAATACACCAGCGGAAATTTAGCAACGCGCCTGATTTTCATCAATATCGTCGTGTATATCTCAATCTCTATTTTACGTTTATTCAATCTATTAAATTTAGGTTGGCTAGCTTTGCCTCCGCTTGAGTACGACTTCGTCACAAGACCTTGGACTATCTTTACTTATTTCTTTTTGCATGTTGATTTTTTTCATTTATTCTTTAACATGCTCATGCTTTACTTTATGGGAATTTTTTTCTATCAAAATTTCACTGATAAAGACTTTGCTAAGTTTTACTTCTTGGGCGGTATCGCTGGAGGGATTTCATTCTTGATTTACAGTGTGTTAACAAATAAAATCAATAGCCTATTGGGTGCATCAGCAGCCATTTATTCCGTGTTTTTTGCCATGGCTGCTTATCAACCACATTTGCAGATTCGTTTATTATTCTTTCAAACCCGCTTTAAATTAATTCACGTAGCTTTAGGATTTTTAATTTTTGGATTTTTAATTCAACCCAGTAATGTTGGCGGGAATGTAGCACATCTAGGTGGAGCTCTTTTTGGCTATTTTTATATGAAAAAGTTTGAAAAAGGGAATGACATTTTTGATGGGATTTTTAAAGGCTTTACAAAATTTTTCCGACCCAAAAGTTCTTTAAAAACTCATTCTAAGAAGGCTAAGTCTACTTCACCTCCACGAAACGACTATGACTACAACGAGCAAAAGGTAAACAAACAACAGAAAATCGATGCGATTCTTGATAAAATTAGCCGAAGTGGCTACAGCAGCCTCACAGCAGAAGAAAAAGAATTTCTCTTTCAGCAAGGGAAATTAAATCGATAGAGATTTCAATTTAGCATTTTTTAACATTAACGAAGCTTGAACAAATTTCTCTCAGAAAAAATTTCATATTCAACAATTATTCTTAACTTTGTACCTCTTTGGTTCCGTGGCCGAGTGGCTAGGCAGAGGTCTGCAAAACCTTCTACAGCGGTTCGAATCCGCTCGGAACCTCAAAATTTTTAAAGCCTTAAAAAAAAATCAGACTTCGGGAAAAGTCTGATTTTTCATTTTAATTCCACTCTTTTTTAGTGCTCTCTCGGAGTTGAAATATGCTGCGGAGCAGATTTTAAATCTTTATCTAAATCATAAAGATTAGCATTATTTTCATCAGCTTCTGTAGCCAAGTTATACTTATCTATCAAATCATTGATTAAAGCTTCCTCCTCAATTTGCTCTTCTACAAACCATTGCGCAAAATTAAAAGTAGCCCAATCCTTTTCTTCCAAAGCTAAATCAACTATTTTATCAATCGCTTTCGAGTTTTGTATTTCGTGCTCCAAAGCTTTTTCTAGGCAATCTTTTAAATTTTTAGGATTTGCTGGTGGTGCAGGAATTGCCTCTATTTTAGTTTTCCCACCTCGGGTATTGATATAGCTGATAATCTTTTTCATGTGGTCGCGTTCTTCGGTTGCATGTTTATAGAAAAACTCAGCCACACCCCCGAAACTCATCGTATCTGCCCAAGAGCCATACGCTAAAAAAACTTGTGCAGCTTCTGCTTCTTTCGTTACTTGCTTATTTAGCAAATTCTCCATCTCGTCAGAAATTCTTTTATAACTCATAAAAATTTATTTTTTTAATAAAAAAATGATTACAATTTTTAAACCATAATTTAGCATCTGCCTGTATTTTAACAAAACATATGATTTTTTTTCTGTTTAAAATTCAAACAAAACTTAATTTATCTATAAATTTTTAAAGCTTTAAAAAAAATCAAGACAAAAAGGAATAAAAAATACTATTTTTGTAAAAGCATGCGCTGGGAAGTTACAAATGAAAATCAATTACGTGAAATTGCTCAAATTTTGCACAAGCAGCTTAGATTTCCTGTGATCTTATTTCAGGGCGAAATGGGCGCTGGTAAAACGACATTTATCAAATATTTGGTGGAAGCTATGGGGGGGCAAGAGCTTGTCAACAGCCCGACTTTTTCTTTGGTCAATGAATACGAAACTGATCATGGGCGTGTTTTTCATTTTGATTTTTACCGAATTGAGAGCGAAGAGGAAGCCTTTGATATGGGAGCAGAAGAATATTTCTATTCTGGCAATTTTTGCTTCATTGAATGGCCTGAGAGAGTTAAAAATCTTTTGCCAAAAGAGTATCATTGTGTCAGTATTGCGACAGAAAATACCAAACGTATCATAAACTTAGAAAGATGAGCAAACCTATTTTCACCCCTTTCAATAAAGAAGATTTACTACCGCAAGAGGAAGTTTTAGAAGTAGCATTGCGCGATGGGAAGTTCAGTATCGGCCTACCACGCGAGACTCATCATCAGGAAAATAGAATTTGCCTTACTCCTGATGCGGTAGAAGTTTTGGTGCGGCATGGGCATCAAATTACCGTGGAGAGTTGCGCTGGCAAAGGAGTGCATTACACTGATAATCAATACTCTGAAGCTGGAGCTAAAATAACCTATGATGCGAAAGAGGTTTTTCAGCAACATATCGTCTTGAAAGTTTTACCCCCCACCATTAAAGAAATTGACTTCTTAAAGCCCGAAACAATTTTGATTTCTTCTGTGCTGCCCAATACGCTAGAAAAAGATTATTTTGAGCATTTAGCCAAGAAGAAAATCACCGCTCTTGGCATGGAATACTACGAAGATGCTCATGGCAATCTTGCCATTAAACGTTTAGAAGCAGAAATTTCTGGAACCTCTTCTCTCCTTATAGCCAGTGAATTACTCTCAACCAGCAATGGCGGAAACGGTATTTTACTTGGTGGTGTGACTGGTGTTCGCCCAGCGGAAGTTGTCATTTTAGGCGCAGGAACAGTTGGCGAATATGCTGCTAAGGCAGGTTTGGGGTTAGGTGCTTCTGTTCGAGTTTTTGACGGAAGTTTAACACGACTCCGAACACTACAAGATCATTTAAACTTTCGTGTTTCTACCAGCACTTTAGATCCCAAAGAAATCACTAAAGCATTGATGCGCTGTGATGTAGCCATTGGAGCCATTTGGGGAGATTGCCGAGCACTGAGCATTGTGACTGAGGATATGGTGAAAAAAATGAAGCCAGGGGCAGTCATCATTGATGTGTGTATAGATAGCGGAGGCTGTTTTGAGACCAGCGAAGTGACAACCCATGAAAACCCAGTCGTGGTGAAGCATGAGGTCATTCATTACGGCGTTGCCAATATCCCGTCACGTTTTGCAAGGACAGCAAGTAAAGCCCTGAGTAACTTTTTCCTTTCTTACTTGATTCAAGTGGCTAAAGAAGGCGGTTTTGAAAATTTAATTCACCATGACAAAGGCTTGAGAAAAGGAATTTACTTATTTAAAGGTCGCCATACCAATAAAGAATTGGCAGATTGGTTTGACTTAAATTTCACCGATTTAAATTTACTGATGCTATGAGGCAAGTTGATCGGTACAAATTTTTTGGTATTGGTAGCTTAGCTGGAATTTTTCTTGTGATTCTATTCTTTGGGCAGCGAAGTAGTTGCACGCAATACATCAATAACTACCTGCCCAACGGAAGAGTTTTATCTGAAATCCGTTTTCGTGAAAAAACTTATTCTCCAGCAGCAAAGAAAAGCATGAAAGATTTAAACATTGATACTGCTTTTATTCACCAAAAAGTTTTTAGAAACGGGCAGATTAATTTTTCTGTTAGTCAGCCTCGCCAAGAACCTTGCGGTTTTTTTGTAATTCACTACAAAGATTCACTAATACCGCTTCGCCTCGAAGTTGAGAAGTGCCAAGATGATGTCAAAATTCAAAAAATTGAACAGGAATAATTTTGTAATTGCTAGTTAGAGTAATATTATTATGAACATGTCGTGATTTATAAAAAAAATCCTTCAGATATCAAATTTTATTAACTATCGTTTAAATACAATATTGAACGAGTTAGGGCTAATTACAAATTTTCAAATAAGTTAAGAATAACTTCAGGGATACAAATGTTTTTACTAACTATTTTTGATTATTAAACCTTTAAAAAAAACCGTTGAAAATCAAATGATTAACAACGGTTTTAGTACCCGAGGCCGGAATCGAACCGGCACGATATTGCTATCACTGGATTTTGAATCCAGCGCGTCTACCAGTTCCGCCACTCGGGCAAAACAGGGCTACAAATATACAATATTTTTTCTAATTTCAAAATCAAATCTTGGAATAATTTTTGCGAATTTAGCAGTAAACAAGATGATTATGAGTTTACAGAATAAGAAAGTAGCTATATTAACTGATGAAGGTTTCGAAGAGTCTGAATTATTTGAGCCATTACACAGGCTTCAGCAGGAAGGAGCCGAGGTTCATATTGTTTCCACAAAATCAGGAGAAATTCAAGGAATGAAAGAGCACCAATGGTCTAAAAAAATAAAAGTAGATCAAGTCATTGATGCTGTGAAAGCTAGTGATTATGATGCGTTAGTGTTGCCTGGGGGTGTTATCAATCCTGATATTTTGAGAAACAGTGAAAAATCTGTACAATTTGTAAAGGATTTTGCTGATAACAAAAAACCTATTGCAGCGATTTGCCACGGTCCGCAAACGCTCATCAATGCTGGGGCTGTGGAGGGGAAGAAACTAACTTCGTTCCCTTCTATTAAAGTGGATTTACAAAATGCTGGTGCTCACTGGGTTGATGAAGAGGTTGTCGTAGACAATGGCTTAGTTACAAGCAGAACTCCAAAGGATTTACCTGCTTTTTTGGATAAAATGGTTGAAGAAATCGCCGAGGGAAAGCATTAATCAAACTAAATAATTTGATTTAATCATTCAATTTGAGTACGGCCATAAATGCGCTTTGAGGAACTTCTACACGTCCGACTTGGCGCATTCTCTTTTTCCCTTTTTTCTGTTTTTCTAGAAGTTTACGTTTTCGTGAGATGTCTCCTCCGTAGCATTTAGCTGTGACGTCTTTTCGTAAAGCTTTGATGGTTTCTCGTGCAATTATTTTTGCCCCAACTGCTGCCTGAATAGGTATGTCAAACATCTGTCTTGGTATCAATTCTTTCAGCTTCACACACATTTTTTTGCCAATATCATAGGCATTATCTCTATGCACTAAAGCTGACAGCGCATCCACTGGTTCAGCGTTGATTAAGACATCCAAACGCACCAAGTGAGATTCTCGCATACCAATCGGTGAATAGTCAAAAGAGGCATAACCTTTGGAAATCGTCTTCAAACGATCGTAAAAATCAAAAACAACTTCTGCCAAAGGCATATCAAAGATTAATTCCACGCGGTCGGTCGTCAAGTAAGTTTGATTCACAATTTCACCTCGTTTCTCGATACACAGCGTCATTACCGCCCCCACAAAGTCTGCTTTGGTAATGATACTGGCTTTGATGTAAGGTTCTTCCACACGGTCTAAACCTGATGGGTCAGGCAAATCTGATGGGTTGTTAACCAATATCGGAACATTTGGTTCTTTAGTCGTGTAGGCGTGATAAGAGACGTTAGGCACTGTAGTTATCACCGTCATATCAAATTCACGTTCCAGTCTTTCTTGAATAATTTCTAGATGAAGCATCCCCAAGAAACCACAGCGGAAACCAAAGCCCAAAGCCGCAGAGCTTTCTTTCTGAAAAGTCAAAGAAGCATCGTTGAGTTGTAATTTTTCTAAACTATAGGTTAATTCCTCATAATCTTCAGTATCTACAGGGTAAATTCCCGCAAATACCATCGGTTTCACTTCCTCAAATCCACCAATTGGTTTATCGGCTGGGTTTTCTACTGAAGTTATCGTATCACCCACCTTCACATCCACCGCAGTTTTAATCCCAGAAATGATGTAGCCCACATCTCCTGTTTTGATGACTTCTTTGGGAACTTGCGTTAGCTTCAATGTTCCAATTTCATCGGCCTCATACTTCTTCCCCGTTTGCATAAATTTCACTGCTTGCCCCGAATGGATTTGACCATTTACAACTTTAAAGAAAGCTTCTACACCACGAAACGGATTGTAAACGGAGTCAAAAATCAAGGCTTGCAAGGGCGCATCAGGATCGCCTTCAGGAGCTGGGATTTTTTCGATGATTGCAGATAAAATATCCTCTACGCCAAGTCCTGTTTTACCACTTGCTCGGATGATGTCTTCTTTCTCGCAACCCAATAAATCGATGATATCATCTGAAACCTCCTCGGGATTTGCGCTGGGTAAGTCAATTTTATTTAAAATCGGAATAATTTCTAAATCATGCTCCAAAGCCAGATAAAGATTTGAAATCGTCTGTGCTTGAATGCTTTGTGCGGCATCGACTATCAACAGAGCACCTTCACAAGCTGCAATCGAACGTGAAACTTCGTAAGAAAAATCCACGTGCCCGGGCGTATCAATTAAATTTAGTGTATAGGTTTCGCCTTTGTATTCATAATTCATTTGAATTGCATGCGATTTGATGGTAATTCCACGTTCGCGTTCTAAATCCATATCGTCGAGCAATTGCTCTTTCATTTCACGATCGGTAACTGATTGGGTATGAGACAGAAGCCTATCTGCCAAGGTGCTTTTGCCGTGGTCTATATGGGCGATGATACAAAAGTTGCGAATGTTCTTCATAATTATTCCTAGAGGGCAAAAATAGGAAATATTCGTAATATTATTTTTTTTAAGGCTTAAAAAATTTTTGAGAAAAAACTTAAATATCTTTGTCTTATGATTATTGTAACTGCACATTTATTTCACAAAAAATTTGCTGCCATGGCGATTTTTCCTTTTATTTTTATTGGGAAAAAGACTTATAAGTTCAACCAACGCCTTATCAACCATGAGAAAATCCATCTGCGCCAGCAGGTAGAAATGGGCGTTTTGCCTTTTTACCTTTGGTACGGCATAGAGTTCATAATTCACTGGGCAAGAATAGGTGATGCGGATGCTGCTTATCATCAAATTTCGTTTGAAAAGGAGGCTTACGGTAATGAGCTAGATTTGAATTACCTGAGAGGGAGAAGTTTTTGGCACTTTTTAAAGTATCTTTAAAACATTAATCGGTACAAATCACCCACTGTTCCCAATAACTCTACTCGTATCTGAAAATCTCCTGGATTAATTTTGTTATATTTGGAAATAAAAATAACATCATAGCCTAGTTTTTCTGCTTCTAAAACCCTTTGTTCCACCCGATTGACTGGGCGAATTTCTCCGCTCAATCCCACCTCTGCTGCAAAGCAGCAATTATCTGGCAATGCTTGATTTTCATACGAAGACAAAATGGCACAAATTACAGCTAAATCTATAGCAGGATCATCCACGCGTATTCCTCCTGTAATATTCAAGAAGACATCTTTGGCACCCAATTGAAATCCAGCTCTTTTTTCTAAAACAGCCAAAAGCATATTGAGACGCTTAATATCAAATCCCGTGGTAGAACGCTGTGGCGTACCATAAACCGCCGTACTGACCAAGGCTTGAATTTCTATCAGCATGGGGCGGATGCCCTCCATCGTAGCAGCTATGGCATTGCCGCTCAGTGTGTGATCTTTGGCACTAATGAGCACTTCTGAGGGGTTGCTAACTTCCCTCAAACCATTGCCTTGCATTTCGAAAATTCCTAATTCCGCTGTAGAGCCAAAGCGGTTCTTCTGTGCTCGCAAAAGGCGATATAAATGATTTCTTTCGCCTTCAAACTGCAAAACGACATCTACCATATGTTCCAAAACTTTAGGTCCAGCAATTGATCCCTCTTTAGTAATGTGACCGACTAAAACTACTGGCACATTGGTTTCTTTCGCAAAATGAATTAGTTCTGATGTGCTTTCCCGAATCTGCGAAACGCTTCCTGGAGATGATTCTACCAGTTGACTTTGAAGAGTTTGTACTGAATCAATGATAAGTAAATGTGGCTGAATTTCTTTTGCTTTTTTGAATATTTTATGAGTCTGAGTTTCCGTCAACACAAAGCAAGAATCGGTTTCAATGCCCAAGCGTTCCGCCCGTAATTTAATTTGCGAAGCACTTTCTTCTCCTGATACGTACAAAACCTTTAAATCATTGAATTGCAACGCCACTTGTAGCAGCAGTGTGGATTTTCCGATGCCAGGCTCTCCGCCTAATAAAATAACAGAACCCAACACTAATCCTCCGCCCAATACTCGGTTTAATTCTTGATTTTGAGTAATAATTCTAGTCTCTTGCCCAGCAGGAATATCTTGAATGTTAAATAAAACTGGATTTTTATCATTTTGACTTCGCCAAGGTTTATCGGGTTCGTTTTTAGAAACAACTTCTTCTGCTATAGTATTCCATTCGCCACAGTTGCTGCATTTGCCCATCCACTTCGGGAATTGAGCCCCACAATTTTGACAATAGTATTGTGTTTTAGATTTTGCCATTTCACGAAAGTAGAGAGATTTTTTTTAAGGCTTAATTTTTTTGTTTTTTTTTAAGGCTTAAAAAAAATTACTGAAAAGCCTGATGAATTAATTTAAAATCTAATAAAACCATGGCGCTCAACGCTTCTACAATCGGTACCGCTCGAGGAACCACACACGGGTCGTGCCGCCCTTTGCCTTGCATTTCTACTTTTTCTCCTTTCTGATTTATCGTCAGTTGAGTCTGCATCAAAGTAGCAACAGGCTTAAAGGCGACTC
Source organism: Candidatus Ornithobacterium hominis (assembly GCF_951229915.1). Taxonomy (GTDB): domain Bacteria; phylum Bacteroidota; class Bacteroidia; order Flavobacteriales; family Weeksellaceae; genus Ornithobacterium; species Ornithobacterium hominis. The sequence continues at coordinate 185,815 of NZ_OX579588.1, forward strand.
GAAAGTAAATATCCATTCCATTAGAAATTCCACCTTGCACACCACCTGAAAGGTTCGTTTGAGTTGTTCCGTCAGGATTAAATAAATCATTGTGCTCACTTCCACGCATTTTGCTCCCGCAGAATCCACTACCGTATTCAAATCCCTTTACCGCATTGATGCTAAGCATCGCCTGCCCCAAGCGTGCGTGGAGTTTATCAAAAACTGGCTCACCCCAGCCCACAGGAACATTTTTTATCACACAAGTTACCGTTCCGCCAACGGTATCACCTTCTTTTCTCACTTGCTTAATGTAGTCGATCATTTGCTGTGCGGTATTTTCATCAGGGCAACGTACTATATTTTCTTCCGTTTTCATCAAATCCAGTGCCTGATAAGGCTTCTCCAAAAAAATTTCGCCTACGGAAGAAACATAGGCTTGAATAGAAATCTGTGGCAACATTTGCTTTGCTACTGCTCCACCCACGACCCAATTGGCGGTTTCTCGAGCAGAGGAACGTCCGCCTCCACGGTAGTCTCTGATGCCATACTTTTTGTAATACGTGAAGTCGGCGTGGGAGGGGCGAAAGGCATCTACATTATGACTATAGTCTTGACTTTTTTGATTTTGATTTCTGATAATAAATCCGATGGGAGTTCCCGTTGTTTTCCCTTCAAAAATTCCACTGAGAAACTCTACTTCATCAGCTTCTTTACGCTGTGTTACAATCGAAGATTGCCCAGGTTTTCGCCGCGACAATTCATACTGAATTTTTTCTAAATCTAGCAATTGATTTGCTGGGCAACCAGTAATGATGCCACCTAACGCAGCTCCGTGACTTTCGCCAAAAGTAGTGAGCTGATACAATTTCCCGAAAGGATGAAACATGGTTTAAATAATTTCTTATTCGCAAAAATAGTTAGAACATCACAACTTTTATTAACTTTAGAAAAATTTTAAACCTAATGAAAACATTTATCGTTTTTCTATTTGCTGTGCTTTCATCTTTTTCTTTCGCTCAAGAGGTTGAAGATTTTGCTTATGTACGTGTGCCTGCAAAGTTTTCGGCTCTTGAGGCTAATCAATATCAAGCAAATCATTACGTTCAGTATTTGCTGAGGCAAAAAAACTTCAAAATCATTTCTGAGAATAAACAAATTGAAGAGCTGCTTAACGCTCCCTGCGAAATAATTTTTGTAGACCTCAAAGATGAAAGTTCTTGGTTTAAAACCAAAATCAAAATTGAATTTAGAGATTGTAGAGACCAACTCGTCAGTTCTTTTGATGGGAAAACCAAAATCAAAGATCTAAGAAAAGGTTACCTAGATGCAATAAAAAATGCCTTGGGGGAGGTGGGCAATTACAACGGAAAAGCTTACTCTGCCATCCAAAAAAAAGATTCAAACTTGGCTCAAAAAGTCATCAAAGCTGAAAAGTTGATTCCTGCGCAGAAAATTCAGCCAAATAGTAAAGAAAAAAGAGTAAATTCCTCTGCAAAACAAGAAGCGGCAGCGGGTGATATCACCATTTATTCCGACGGATTTAGAGATTATCGATTGGAAGAAAAAGATGAAATTTTTCTACTGAAAGATATGGTAAATCAAAGTCTTTTTGCTCGGTTGTTCCCTACCCAAAATTCAGAAATATACCAAGTGAAGTTTTATGATGGCTCGAGTGCCGTAGCTTATTTTTTTGACGGCAAAATCATGTTTGAAAAGTTCAATAACGCAGGTGAAAAGCAAGTTTTAGAATTGAATAAAAAATAAATTTTTTTAAGCCTTAGAAAATTTTCAAAAAAGTACTTTTCTTAGAAAATATTATTTTCTTTAAACTTAAAAAAAGATTTCGTTGACTTTTATCACCATTTATTGCCATTCAAATTTAGAATTTAAAATTCAAAACAATCCTTCTTGTTTCGTGTTTAACGCTTTTTGGAGTCTAAAATTTATTAAGCCTTAGAAAATTCCGTGCAAAATTGTATAACTTTGTGATATGGATGCTTACCTAAATCCAAATGAAGATTTCTTCCCAGAAGAAGAATTGAATCAAGAAGAGAAATTCAGGCCCCAAAGTTTTGGTGATTTTGCTGGGCAAGCTCATATTTTAGATAATTTGGAGGTTTTTGTGAAGGCCGCAAAAATGCGTGGAGAATCGCTAGACCACGTGCTTTTGCATGGGCCGCCAGGCTTGGGTAAAACGACTTTGGCGCATATCATTGCCAATGAGCTGGGCGTGGGAATCAAAGTAACATCTGGCCCAGTGTTAGATAAGCCAGGAGATTTGGCGGGTTTGCTAACTAATTTAGAGCCCAATGATGTTCTTTTTATCGATGAAATCCATCGGATGTCTTCCATTATCGAAGAATATTTGTACTCTGCAATGGAAGATTATAAAATTGATATTCTTATAGAATCGGGTCCCAATGCACGTTCGGTAGAAATCAACCTCAATCCGTTTACACTCATTGGTGCAACGACTCGCTCTGGCTTGTTGACTGCTCCTTTGCGTGCTAGATTTGGCATCAATTGCCGTTTTGAATATTATAATGTGGAACTTCTCAGCACTATTTTAGAGCGTAGTGCCCGAATTTTAGGGACACCTTTGCATGAAGAGGCCTCCATCGAAATTGCAGGCAGAAGCCGCGGAACACCGAGAATTGCAAATGCTTTGCTCCGCAGAACGAGAGATTTTGCTCAAATTAAAGGAAATGGGCAGATTGATAAAAAAATGGCTGAATACAGCCTACAAGCTTTGAAAGTAGATAAAAATGGGTTGGATGAGATGGACAACAAAATTCTTACGACGATGATAGAGAAATTCAAGGGCGGCCCAGTGGGGTTAACTACCATTGCAACTGCTGTGGCAGAAAATCCAGGGACAATAGAAGAAGTCTATGAGCCATTTCTGATTCAGGAAGGCTACTTGATGCGCACACCGCGTGGCAGAGAAGTTACTGACAAAGCTTATCAACATTTGGGGTTGGCAAAAAGTGCAAATCAACAAAATCTTCTTTTCGAATGAACATTCAACAACGGACGACTTTCGTTAAAAAAAGAGCTAAAGAATTAGGATTCCTGAATTGTGGCATTTCAAAAGCAGAATTCTTGGAAGAAGAGGCGCCACGCTTTGAGGCTTGGCTAAAAAAAGGATTCCACGGTGAGTTGGGCTATATGGAAAATCATTTTGATAAAAGATTAGACCCAACTAAATTGGTGCCAGGAGCGAAATCAGTCATTTCTTTTTCATTCAATTATTATACTGAAAATCAACAACCTGAGGATTCATATAAAATCTCTAAATATGCCTACGGGAAAGATTATCATTTTGTGGTAAAAGATAAACTTTTCCAGCTCTTTAATGAATTGCAAGATGAAATCGGTGAAATCAATGGTCGGGTTTTTGTAGATTCTGCCCCCGTTCTAGACCGCGCCTGGGCAAAACGTAGCGGGCTGGGCTGGGTGGGGAAAAATAGTAACATTTTAGCCAAAGGAACGGGTAGTTTCTTTTTCTTAGCAGAAATCATTTCTGATGTTGAATTTGAGTATGATTCTCCTTTCAAGACTGACCACTGCGGTAGCTGTACCGCCTGTATCGACGCCTGCCCAACCCAAGCTATTGAAGCTCCTAGGATGGTGAACGCTTCCAAATGCATCTCCTACGCCACGATTGAACTAAAGAATGAGATTCCAGCACATTTCCAAGACCGAATGGAGGATTGGATGTTTGGTTGCGATATTTGCCAAGATGTTTGCCCATGGAATCGATTTTCTAAACCTCACCAAGAGAGAGAGTTTGAACCTCATCCCGCAATTCAATCTTTTAAAAAGAAAGAATGGGAAGAATTAAGCCAAGAAATGTTTAATGAAATTTTTAGAAAATCCGCAGTGAAACGCACCAAATATACTGGGCTGATGCGAAATATGAAATTTATTAAGCCTTAAAAAAATTACATCTCAAAACTTTAACAGGCTTTTAAAAGTTTACAACAACTTATTTTCTTCCAAAAAATCTAAAATCTTCAGCGTCGCTCCCAAATTTTGATTAAAAACTTCTTTACTTCGCCTTTTGAAATCATCGGGATTTTGAGCTTGAATGAATTGAAAGGTTTCTTCAAACTCCTGCTCATTTTCTATCGGGAAAACCACTTGATTTTCAATCAAAAGTTGAACTTCATTAAATTTCTCATGGCGAGGGCCAATCACTGTCGGAAGCCCAAAAACAGCTGGCTCTAGCGTATTGTGTACTCCCGATTTATTGAAGCCCCCTCCCACATACGCCGTGTCTGCATAGGCATAGATTTGGCTTAAAAAGCCGACGGCATCTACCACCAAAATTTCAGTTTCGGGATTGATATTTTTTGAATAAAAACTGACTTTTTCACCAAAAATTTCTTTGAAATGAGAAATGTTTTGTTGGTTGATTTCATGGGGAACGATGACCGCTTTCCAATCGGTGGGGAGCTTTCTGTTGAGGAAATTCAAGAAAACTTCTTCGTCGCTGTGCCACGTGCTGCCCAAAACCAAAATTTTTTTTAAGCCTTTAAATTTTTCTAACCATTGAATTTCAATCTTTTGACTTGCGATTTGCTGTACTCTGTCAAAACGCGTATCTCCTACAACGCTAAAATCAGAAAAGCCGTAGGATTCTAAAATTTGTGCTGATTTATCGTGCTGAACGAAAAAGTGTGTGATGTGATTTTTTAAAGCCTTAAAAAAATAATTGGCGAAAATTTGATTTTTATACTGATTTTCACGAAAAATTGCACTGATGACTACAACGGGTATTTCCCTGATTTTTAGTGCTTTTAATAAGTTTAACCAATAATCATACTTGACTAAAATTAAAATTTTGGGATTAAAGTTTTCTAATAAATCTGCGACGTTAGCGCGTGTATCGAGAGGTAAGTAGAAGACAATATCTGCCTTAGGATAATTTTTCCGAAGCTCAAATCCACTGGGCGAAAAAAATGAAAGTGCTATTTTGCGCTTCGGGTATTTTTTTTTGATGGCTTCCAAGACTGGTCGCCCTTGCTCAAACTCACCTACAGAGCTGCAATGCATCCAAATGAATTCTTCTTTTTCTAAAGCCTTTATAATTTTTTTTTGTTTTTTTCTCCCTTGCCATCCTTTTTTTGCCTTTTCAGTAAAAAAAGAACTTAGCCAGTAACCGAAACAAAAAAGCTGTATAAAAATTTGATAAAGAAAATTCATGCTTCAAAAGTAGATAAATTAAAACAAATCTCATTTCTATACTTGTAGATTAATATTTAACTTTACGACCAAGATGAAATTTTAGTATGGAAAAAATACAAATGGTGGATTTGGTCAGTCAGTACCAAAAAATTAAATCTGAAATTGATAAAAAAGTGATTGAAGTGATGGAGTCTTCAGCTTACATCAATGGCCCTGAGGTGAAGGCCTTTGAAAAAGAATTGGCTGATTATCTAGAGGTAAAACACGTTATTGCTTGTGCCAACGGGACGGATGCTCTACAAGTGGCTCTGATGTCCCTAGGGCTGGAACCTGACGATGAGGTCATTACCTCCAATTTCACTTTTGCAGCTACGGCTGAGGTGATTGATTTACTGAAATTGAAATCAGTCTTAGTGGATGTAGATCCCGAGACATTTAATATTAACCCTAAAGAGTTAGAAAAAGCTATTTCACCGAAAACAAAGGCTATTATCCCTGTTCATTTATTTGGTCAATGTGCTAATATGGAAGCTATTTTAGAGATTGCAAAAAAACATGATTTAGCTGTGATAGAAGATACCGCCCAAGCCATGGGCTCTGATTTCACGTTTAGCAATGGCGAAACTAAAAAAGCAGGAACGATGGGCCATTTGGGTTGTACTTCTTTCTTCCCTTCCAAAAATTTGGGCTGCTTTGGTGATGGAGGTGCTATCTTTACTAATAATGATGATTTGGCTTACCGTATTCGCGGGATTGCCAATCATGGAATGTACGAACGCTATTATCACGATGAAATTGGAGTAAATTCTCGTTTAGATAGTATGCAGGCAGCTATTCTACGCGTGAAGTTACCTTACTTAGAGCAATATAATAAGGCGAGAAGATGGGCAGCCAACGAATATGATAAAAGATTTGAGGGGAATCCCAATATTTCGATTCCCAAAAGAAGCGAAAATTCTACGCATGTTTTCCATCAATATACTTTAAAAATCAAAAATGCTGATAGAAACCTGCTACAAAAATACTTGACTGAAAAGGAAATTCCAGCAATGATTTACTATCCTGTGCCTTTGCATCAGCAGAAAGCTTATAATCGTGGAGCTTATGCCGATGAGCAGTTTCCTATAACAATGGATTTGGTAGAGCAAGTAATCTCGCTACCAATGCACAGCGAGTTGAGTATTAGCCAAATCGAAAAAATAAGTACAAACGTTTTAAACTTTTTCAATGAATAAAAAAATATTAGTTACAGGCGGGCTAGGCTACATCGGTTCTCACACGGTGGTGGAACTACAAAATAATGGTTTTGAGGTTGTAGTCATTGATGATTTATCTAATTCTGAGGAATTTGTCCATGAAAAAATTGAACAAATCACCAATAAAAAATTAGAATATCACCTCATCGATTTAAAAGATCAAGAAGCTGTAGATGAGTTTTTTAGTCATCAAGATATCGCTGGAGTCATTCATTTTGCTGCACACAAAGCCGTGGGCGAAAGTGTAGAAAAACCACTGATGTATTACAGAAATAACATCGTAGGTTTGCTAAATCTGCTAGAAGCAGCACGCGATCAAAATATTGGAAACTTCATATTCAGCTCTTCTTGCACAGTTTACGGGCAAGCAGATGAACTACCCATTGATGAGAATGCTCCGCTAAAAAAAGCAGAAAGCCCATACGGGAAAACAAAGCAAATGGGTGAGGAAATTTTAGAAGACTTCAGTGAGACTTATAAAAAAAATGTTATAGCTCTCAGATACTTCAACCCCATTGGAGCGCACCCCACAGCATTGATTGGTGAACTACCCAAAGGAATTCCCAATAACTTGATACCTTTTGTAACGCAGACTGCCGCTGGCATACGAGAGCAACTCTCCGTTTTCGGAGATGATTACCCCACTCGCGACGGAACAGCTATTCGCGACTATATTTATGTGATGGATTTAGCAAAAGCTCACGTGATGGCTCTTCAACGTCTTTTGGATGGGAAAAATAAGAAAAACTATGAAATCTTCAACTTGGGAACTGGCACAGGTTCCACGGTTTTAGAAGTCATTCAAGCTTTTGAAAAAGCCAATAAAGTCAAACTAAAATATAAAATTACTGAGCGCCGTGCAGGAGATATCACCGCTGCCTATGCTGATAATACTAAAGCTGAAAAGGAATTAGGCTGGAAGCCAGAAACAAATCTAGAAGAGTCTTTGCGGACCGCTTGGGAATGGCAAAAAACTTTGAAATAAATTCTTAATTTTTTTTAAGGCTTAAAAAATTTTTCAACAAAATACTGCTCGTATCTCAAAACAATTGAGATGTTTGCAGTATTATTTTTCTAAGGCTTAAAAAATTTTAACATAGATTTTTTTTCAGAAACATCCAAAATCACATCGTTTCCTAAAATCAATGCACGATTGTCGCCGATATGTCCGCTCGGGAACTGAAACGCCACAGGAATATTCAAATCTTTTACAAAACTGTGAATGATTTGGTTTGAAGCCTCATCAAACGCTTGCTCATAGTTTTGGTTTTCACCCTTGATGTCCATTTTGGTGAAACTTCCCACAACCAAACCTCGGATGCGTGAAAGCAAACCGCTCCTTTTTATCGCCATCAACATTCTATCCAAATGATACCAGTTTTCTTGCCAATCTTCTATGAATAGGATTAAATTTTCACCTTGAATAAAGGAATCACTGCCTAACAAACTGTATATGATAGAAAGATTTCCACCAACTAATTTCCCCCGTGCTTTTCCTTTGATGTTCAGCCAATAAGGGGCGATTTCATGATTTAAAGTTTCGCCCCTCAGAACATTTAGCAAACTTGTATAAGTTTCATCTGAATAAGTGGCATTCAATTGCTTTGCCGTAACCGCATGTAGCGTTGGAATGCCTAAGTTATTCAAATGATTGTGAAAAACCGTAATGTCTGAATAACCTATCAGCCATTTAGGATTTTTTTGAAGGCTTGAAAAATCTAAATCATCTATGATTTGCACCGAACCGTAGCCACCACGGGCAAACCAAATGGCGTCTATATTTTCATCATCCAGATAAGTTTGAAGCTGATTTTTACGATGTTCGGTATTCCCAGCATAATGGTAACCAAAATCATGTGCCTTAAAAATTTCTTTTGAATACACAGCATTCCAGCCGTTTTGTTCAACCCAATAGATGGCAAAATCTAAATCTTGCAAAAAAATTCTCCCCGCAGGAGCGGCTATAGCAATGCTGGAATTAGATTTTAATTTTCTCATTGTGATGTGTATAACTTTTCTTTCATTTTAATTAAGCACTAAAATCTTTTTTTATAACCCCTAAGTTCACTAGGCTCAAAAAATTCTTTAAATTTACATCAAAAAAAAATAATGTCTCATCATTTACTTTTAGTTTTACATTTAATCGGTGCTTGCATTTGGGTGGGCGGACATTTAGTTTTAAGCGTAGGGATTTTGCCTGAAGTTTATAAGAAAAAAGACATTTCAATCTTACTTAATTTCGAGAAAAAATATGAGAAAATCGGTATGCCAGCACTGCTGATAATGCTAATTACTGGCGTTTGGATGGCATATCAATTTGGCGTTCCTGTGCAGGATTGGTTTCAATTTAAAAACCCGATGGAAACCGCTATTTCTATCAAAATTATTTTACTGCTCGCCACATTAGCATTTGCATTAAGTGCACAAATTCGTGTAATTCCTCATCTTTCTTATCAAAATTTAAACCTAATGACTTTTCACATCATCAGTGTTACGATTCTTAGCTTATTGTTTTTAATCACAGGAACTTATCTCCGCTATGGAGGAGTTAATTTCTAATTTATTTAAGGCTTAAAAAATTTCGTTGAAAAATAAAAGACAATCACATCTTTTATTTAAAAAGATTTTATTACCTTTGTCGTGAAATTTTATGTAAAGATGTTTTCTAAAAGTAGTGAATATTCTATTAAAGCTTTGATTTTCATTGCGCAAAAAACTTGGGATGGGCAAAGAGTCTCGATAAAAGAGGTGGCAAAAGGCATCGATTCCCCTGAATATTTTATTGGGAAAATCTTACAAGTTTTGAGTAAAAAAGGTTTCGTACGCTCGGCAAAAGGACCCAACGGCGGATTTTATATGGATGAGAAAACCCTTTGCACGCCTCTTGCAGAAATTGTAAAAGAATTTGAGGGAGATAAAATTTTCACGGGTTGCGCACTGGGATTGGATGAGTGCTCTGAGACTCGCCCTTGCCCGCTACACAATGAGTTTAAAAAAATTAGAAATGATTTATCTATTTTGTTAAACAATACTAAAATTGAGACGTATATTAATGATTTGAATTCAAATCTGACTTTCTTGAAAAGATAAACGCTAAAATTTTTTTTAAATAAAAAAAGATAAAAAAGTATTTTATTATGGATATTAAAAATGAATTAATTGGCAACATCGTTGCAAAAGACTTTAGAACTGCTGCAATTTTCAAAAAAAATCAAATTGATTTTTGCTGCCGCGGTGGTAGAACGATAGAAGATGCTTGTGCTGATAAAAATATTAATCCTCAGGCGATTTATGATGAGATTGAAAATTTAAATATCAAGCAAGATAACACGATAGATTTCAATGCTTTCCCATTAGATTTATTGGCTGATTATGTAGAGAAAACTCACCACCGCTACGTGGAAGAGAAAACGCCTGTTTTGTTAACTTTCTTAGATAAAATCCGTAAAGTTCACGGAGAGCACCACCCAGAATTGTTTGAAGTTTATGAGCTATTTGAGGCTTCATCACGTGATTTAGCCGCACATTTGAAAAAAGAAGAACTAATTCTTTTCCCTTTCATTAGAAAAATGATAAAAGCTAAAATCTCTGGCGAAAAGCTAGAGCAACCTCATTTCGGTACGGTAGAGAATCCTGTGAATATGATGAAAGAAGAGCACACCGTGGAGGGTGACCGTATGAGAAAAATTGCTGAATTGACCAATGAGTTTCAACCTCCAGCAGATGCGTGCAACACCTATCAAGTAGCTTTTGCCATGTTGCAAGATTTTGAAAATGATTTGCATAAGCATATTCATTTAGAGAATAATATTTTATTCCCCAAATCATTGCAACTAGAAGAGAGTTTTAAAATTTAATTCTAACTTTTGAAAACTAATAAAACTAAAGAAAGGATTGAGTTGAGAAATTCAATCCTTTTTTTTCTTAGCGTTCAATTAAAATTTCAATATTTTTCTAAGCCTCAATTTTTTTTGAATAACCCGCAGTAATTTAGCCTGGTGAAGCTAAGATTTGTTTGCTTATAATCAATTAAGTAGTTCAATAAATTTGCGCATTCAAGAAACTTAAACAATTTGAAAATAAAACCCCTTTAATAATGCTCTTCGGTCTAAAATGTCTGAAATTTACAAGGCTTGGAAAATAAATGAAAAAAATGATTAAGTTTGTTAAGAATCTCTTTATGATATGAAATATTACATCATTGCTGGTGAAGCCTCCGGAGATTTACACGGGAGCAATTTGATGAAAGAACTGCAAAAGCTAGATTCAGCAGCGGAATTTAGGTTTTGGGGAGGGGATTTGATGGCAGAAGTTGGGGGAACCTTGGTCAAACATTATCGTGAGTTAGCTTTTATGGGATTTATAGAGGTGCTGATGAACATTAGAACGATTTTGTCTAATATTTATTTTTGCAAAAGAGACATTTTAGATTGGCAACCAGATAAGGTTATTTTTATCGATTACCCTGGTTTTAATTTGAGAATCGCACCTTTTGCCAAAGAAAATGGCTTTGAAACGATCTATTATATTTCTCCGCAAGTTTGGGCTTGGAAGAGTGATCGTGTCAAAAAAATAAAAAAATGTATCGACCAGATGTTAGTCATTCTCCCGTTTGAGAAAGATTTTTATGCACGCTGGGGTTATCAAGTTGAATTTGTGGGGCATCCATTGTTGGACGCTTTTGCGCAAAAAGATTTTGAAAAAAAGGAAATTTTTCTCAAAAAATATGGCTTAAATGAGAAACCCATCATTGCCTTGTTGCCTGGTAGCCGAAAGCAAGAAATCACTAAAAAATTACCAACAATGCTGGCGATGGAAAAGCTATTTCCTGATTACCAATTTGTGATAGCTGGAGCGCCAGGGCAAGATTTAGAATTCTATCAATCACTGATGAGTAAGGGCACGAAGGTGGTGAAAAATGATACGTACAATCTTTTGCACAATGCTCACGCAGCTTTGGTTACCAGCGGAACAGCAACGCTGGAAGCGGCACTGATGAAGGTACCAGAAGTGGTCTGCTACAAAGGCAGTCGGATTTCATATGAAATCGGGAAAAGATTAATTAAAAATATTGACTACATCTCTTTAGTTAATTTAATTTTAGAAAAAGAAGTAGTGAAAGAGCTGATTCAAACAGACTTTACCGAAGAAAATTTACAGAAAGAGTTAGCTAAAATTTTGGAAATAGGGCATCGAGAAAGAATAGAAAAAGAATATCAAGAATTACGAGAAAAATTGGGTGGAGAAGGAGCCTCAGCACAAGCTGCAAAATTAATTGTAAAGAGCTAAGTCATGAATTTTCAGCCCTTTGCATTCTATGTAGCAGCTTTAGCTGGGGGAATATTGATTCAAAATTGGTTAAGTTTTTCTGCCTATAAATTAGGTTTCTTTCTATTTTTGGTGCTACTTATTTTAATTTTCACTTTTTTTAAAGGCTTTAGAAATTTATTTGTTTTCACCTCTTTAGCTTCCATTTTGATGGTCGGGGCAATCGTCTTTAGCTTTCACAAATTACCTGAATCTATAGATGAAATTTCACTCCAAAAAGTGGGAATAAAAGTGAAAGTGAAGGAATTTCTAAAGCCTTCAGAAAAATACCAAAAATACACGGGCGAAATTCTAAATGCAGACAATTCAACCATCAATCATCAGAAAATTTTGCTTTACATTCCTAAGGATAAACCACTGATTTTCCCAGGGCAAAATGTTTTGCTCAAAGGCTCTTTGCAAGCTGTTCCGCCAGCGCTAAACCCACATCAGTTTGATTACCGAAATTACCTAAAACACAAGGAAATAGGTTTGCAGATTTTTGCTAGAGAGATTAAAGTAACGGATGAAAGTTTGAATACATCAGGATGGTTTTGGAAGCAAAAAACTCAAATCAAAAAACGGCTAGAAAAAAATCAATTTTCCACAACTTCTCAGCTTTTTATCGCTTCGCTCGGTTTAGGAGATCGAACTGATTTTAGTACGGAGTTGACACAGAAACTTTCGTTTGCAGGGGTAATTCACTTGTTTGCCATTTCAGGTTTGCATGTTGGGATTGTTTTTGGATTAATGATGATTTTAGGGCTCCCGTTGTTAAGATTCCCTTACGGGAGAAAACTAAGAATTGTATTTTCTCTGTTGATGATTTGGCTGTATGCTTGGTTTATCGGTTTTTCACCATCGGTTACTCGAGCTGCATTGATGCTGACGATTTATTACGCTACGTTTCTTTTGCAACGCCCTACCAATATTTATCACACGCTTTGTTTGGCAGCCTTTATTTTATTACTTATTCAGCCACATCAGCTGTTTGATGTTGGATTTTTACTGAGCTTTTCAGCTGTTTTTTTTATCGTCTATTTTAATCCCATACGAGAGAAATTTAAAATGAAAATCCCGAAACGGTGGCGGAAGATTTATGACATAGCGGTGATATCACTATTTGCGCAGCTGGGCGTGATGCCTGTGATTTTATATTATTTTGGTAATTTTTCCTTTTTATTTTTGTTTGCTAATATTTTGCTGATTTTGCTAGCTGGGTTTTTAGTCATTCTTTCGCTATTGATGGTTGGTTGGGTAATCGTGGCAGATGTACCTCAAATTTTGGTGAAAACAGTGAATTTTGGAATGGAAATGATTTATCAACTGATTGATTTTTTTGCTCATCAAGATGGATTTATTGTACAGAATATTTCTTGGAATTGGGTTCAAATTTTAGCTTGGCTATCGGCTTTGATTTTCATGAAAAAAATCTTAGAAAAGCATGCAATTCAGCTAGTTTTGGGTTTGCTTTGCTGCGTCGTATTGTTTGAGAGCGCACGTTGGGTTGAAACTTATCAAGCTGTGCAAAAAAAGGAATTAATTGTGTTCCATCAGAACCGAGGTAGCGCGCTGGGTTGGAGAGATGGGCGGGAGCTCAGAGTATTCTATAAAGGTGAGAATATTAAGGGTTTGAGAGATTTTATTTTAAAACCTTACATCAGAAAAGAAAAAATCAAGGCTTTAGAAATTTTTGAATTTGGAGAGGATTTTGCTCAAGGGAAATTCCACAAAATAGGAAGTAAAATAAAGCTTGGAGAGACTCGAATTAGTCTTATGCCGCCAAATACTAATGCTAGCTATATTATTGAAAAAGATGAAAGTCAATGGAGAATAATAGATGGGATATCTTATCAAAATAAAATTGAAAAGGCAAATAAAAATTTTCTAATCTATAAGACTCAAGAAAAAGGAGCCCTGATTTTGAGAAATTTTTAAAGGCTTAGAAAAATTTATTTTATCCTGAAATTTGCGTCACTTCTTTTTTTTATTATTTGTAGAAATAGCTGTTAATTATTCGTTTAGAAATCAAATAATTAACAGCTATTTCTTATTTTGCTCTATTCTTTTTTTTAATATTAATCAACTTTTGTTTGATAATATTTTTGGCGTAATTCTTTTACTTTTGGGTCTTTTAGATATTCATCATAAGTCATATATCTATCAATAACGCCTTTGGGGGTGATTTCAATGATTCTGTCGCAAACGGTTTGAATTAACTCATGGTCGTGAGACGACATTAGAATTGTGCCTTTGAAGTTCATCAAAGAATTATTCAGAGCAGAGATAGATTCTAAGTCTAAGTGATTGGTCGGCTCATCAAATAATAAGACATTTCCTTTGAGTAACATCATGCGAGAAAACATACAACGCATTTTTTCTCCTCCCGAAAGCACAGTAGCTTTTTTTAGCGCTTGTTCACCAGAGAACAGCATTCGCCCCAAGAAACCACGAATATATTCCTCGTGGCGCTCCTCATCGGAATCTACGTATTGCCTCAACCAGTCGACTAAATTTAAATCTTTTTCAAAAAAATCGGTGTGATCTAGCGGAAGATAAGTTTGAGTCGTAGTGACGCCCCATTTATAGCTTCCTCCATCTGCAGACTTGTTACCGCTTATGATTTCAAAAAATCGAGTTTGAGCCAAGCTATTTTTGGAGATGATAGCTACTTTGTCTCCTTTTTTGAGGTTTATGGAAACTTCATCAAATAAAATTTCATTATCAAGTACGGCCTTCAAACTTTTAGTTTCCAAAATTTGATCGCCAGCTTCTCTTTCGCGTTCAAAAATGATGGCTGGGTAACGTCGAGATGAAGGTTTAATTTCTTGCATATCAAGTTTATCAATCATCTTTTTACGGGCCGTAGCTTGTTTAGCCTTAGCGACATTGGAGCTAAAACGCTGAATGAATTCTTGTAATTCTTTCTTTTTCTCCTCAGCTTTTTTATTAGCCTGTGCACGCTGTCTTGCGGCTAACTGAGAAGCTTCGTACCAAAAAGAATAATTCCCTGAGTAGAGATTGAGTCTGCTGAAGTCTAAATCTACTGTGTGCGTACATACGGCATCTAGAAAGTGGCGGTCGTGAGAAACGACAATCACAGTGTTTTCATAATCCGCCAAGAAGTCTTCTAGCCAAGAGATGGTTTCTACGTCTAAGTCGTTGGTCGGCTCGTCTAGTATCAGCACATCAGGATTCCCAAAAAGTGCTTGAGCTAATAAAACACGAACTTTTGTTTTGGGATCTAGATCACCCATTAATTTGTAATGATCTTCTTCACTCACACCAACATTGGAGAGGAGTGTTGCGGCATCGGCTTCAGCTGTCCAGCCGCCCATTTCCTCATAAACCACACCTAATTCGCCAGCTTTTACGCCATCGGCTTCGTCAAAGTCAGGCTTAGCATATAATGCATCCATTTCTGTTTTGATGTCAAAAAGCTTTTGATTTCCGCGTAAAACGGTTTCTAGAACAGAAATTTGGTCAAATCGGAAGTGATCTTGCTCTAGTACAGACATTCTTTTGTCTGTTTCTAAACTCACATGGCCAGAGGTTGGCTCTTGCTCGCCAGATAAAATTTTGAGAAAAGTTGATTTTCCAGCCCCGTTGGCTCCGATGATTCCATAGCAATTACCTTTGGTAAATTTGATATTGACTTCATCAAAAAGAACTCTTTTTCCGAACTGAAGAGAAACATTAGAAACTGTTAACATATATTTTGGAATAAATTTTGATTCGTAATAAAATTCAAAGGTAAAAAATAACTTTTTGTGATACAAAAAGACGTAAATATAAAAAATAAGAAAGCAAAGTTCAACTACGAGTTGCTTGATGACTACATTGCAGGCATTCAACTGAAGGGGACTGAAATAAAATCCATCAGAATGGGGAAAGCTAGTATAGCAGAGAGCTTCTGTGAGGTGAAAAATGGAGAGATTTTCATCGTAAACATGCATATCAACGAATATGATTTTGGCACGCACAATAATCATAAAATAAAAAGAGACCGAAAACTTTTGCTCAATCGGCGGGAAATTGATAAACTTGAACGCAAAACAAAGGAAACAGGCTTGACGATTGTTCCCCTGAATTTATTTATCAATCAAAAAGGCTTGGCAAAAGTAAAGATTTCTTTAGCAAAGGGTAAAAAACTTTTTGACAAAAGAGAAAGCATAAAAAAGAAAGATATGCAACGAGATATAGCTCGAATAAAAAAGAATTTTTAATTTTGCGTTAAATATAGGATTAAATTAAATTATAGTTTATTTAGTATGAAAAAGTTAAATTTAGTATTAGGCTTGGTAGCTCTGCTCTTTGCAGGCTCACTTAAGGCTCAAGATGCCCAAAATCCTTGGGGAATTTCTATCGGTGCACATGCTGTGGATCACACCTCAGTTAGTGGGCTTTTTGATGGTTTTTTTGATTATGATGATTACAGTGTAGTACCACCGTTATCAAAACTTTCAGTTGTACGTCACCTGTCTGGACCTTTCAGTGCAGATTTAACTGCTTCCATTGGGCAGATTGACAACAAAAGATTAATGTTAAATGATTTATTTTTCTTAAACGCAGGTTTAGGTTTGCGTTTTCAGTTTTTGAATGCTTTCACTAAAAAAAGTAGTTGGTTTGACCCTTACTTACGCGTAGGTGCTTCATACAACAAGACAGATTATAGCAAGATTAATATATCTAAGAGTTCTCCTTACAAAACTTTCGATGGATCTCTTATCGACAAAGAATTTAAAGGAGCAGAAGATCACTTTATGACTCAGTTAGGAGCAGGAATCAACTTTTGGTTTACAGACAACATCGGGCTAAACATTGCATCTGATTACAACTGGGCGCCAACCGTGGAAGGAAATACAATTAACTTCTTTCAGCATACTGCTGGTTTAGCCTTTAAATTCGGATTACAAGACAGAGATAAGGATGGAATCCCAGATGATAAAGACGAATGCCCAGATACATTTGGTTTGAAAGAGTTTAATGGTTGCCCAGATACTGATGGAGATGGAATCCGTGATATAGATGACGCTTGCCCAGAGGTTGCAGGTTTGCCAGAATACAACGGCTGCCCAGATACCGATGGCGATGGTATAGCTGACAATGTAGATAAATGCCCAAACCAAGCAGGGCCTAAAGAAAACAATGGTTGCCCTTGGCCAGATACTGATGGAGATGGGCTAAATGACAATGTAGATAAATGCCCAAATCAAGCAGGACCTAAGGAAAATAATGGTTGCCCTTGGCCAGATACTGATGGCGACGGATTCACAGACAATGTAGATAAATGCCCTAACGAGCCAGGTATAGCACCAAGCGGATGCCCAGAGGCAGCAGTAATGGTACAAAACATCAATGTTGGGTTTGCAGTTGAGTTTGATTTTGATAAAGCTTCAATCCGACCAGTTTCTAAAGCTAAAATCGAAGAAAAAGCAGCTCAAATTAGAAAAGTTCTAGAGGTTTATCCAGATATGACTTTATATATCGACGGGCATACCGATAGCAAAGGTGCTGCTTCTTATAACAAAAATCTTTCTCAGAAAAGAGCAGCCTCTGTAGTACAAGCGCTGGAAGGAGAAGGAATCTCTGCAGGAGTATTGACTCCAAGAGGATTTGGTGAATCTCAGCCAAAATGTTCAAACGATACCGAAGAAGGTAGACAATGTAACAGAAGAGTTGAGGTAACTATCAATAAACTAGGTGAGCAGAAATAATCACACGTTTATTATAATATAAACAAAGAATTAAGCCGTTTCATATTTTGAGGCGGCTTTTTCGTTTAAAATTTTTAAGCCTTAAAAAAAAACATGTCAAAAAACATATCAAAAAACTTATAAAAGTAATGTATTTTATTCCAAAAATATTTTGAATATTTCTTATCTTTAAACCAAAATAAAATTTCACAAAATCATTAAATCATGAAAGTAACAGTTGTAGGTGCTGGAGCCGTAGGCGCTAGTTGTGCAGAATACATTGCAATTAAAAATTTTGCCTCAGAAGTTGTTTTAGTTGACATCAAAGAAGGCTATGCTGAAGGGAAGGCTATGGACTTGATGCAAACGGCTTCTTTAAATCATTTTGACACAAAAATCACGGGTTCTACCAACGATTATTCTAAAACAGCAGATAGCCAAGTAGCAGTAATTACTTCAGGAATCCCTAGAAAACCAGGAATGACTCGTGAGGAATTAATCGGAACAAATGCCAATATCGTGAAATCAGTCGTAGAGCAATTGGTAAAAGAATCGCCTGATATTACGATTATAGTGGTGAGCAACCCAATGGACACCATGGCATATTTGGTTCACAAAGCAACTGATTTACCCAAAAATAAAATCATAGGAATGGGAGGCGCTTTAGATAGTGCTCGTTTCAAATACAGATTAGCCGAAGCTTTAGATTGCCCAATTTCAGATGTTGACGGAATGGTGATTGGTGCACACAGTGACACTGGAATGTTGCCATTAACACGCTTAGCAACTAGAAATGGTGTGCCAGCGTCTAAATTCACTAGCCAAGAAAAATTAGACGAAGTAGAGCAATCAACACGTGTGGGCGGTGCCACTTTGACTAAATTGCTTGGGACATCGGCTTGGTATGCACCAGGTGCTGCCGTGAGCGAATTGGTAAGAGCCATTGCTCAAGATTCCAAAAAAATGTTCCCTTGCTCACTACTATTGGAAGGAGAATATGGGTTGAACGATGTGTGTGTAGGCGTGCCAGCAATCATTGGAGCGAATGGAGTAGAGGAAATCATAGAAATCGAATTGAATGAAGAAGAACGTGCCAAGTTTGACGAAGCTGTGGAAAAAGTAAGAGAAGTGAATAAGGCTTTAGATGCTTGAAAAATTTTTTAAGCCTTAGAAAAAAATAGACTTAAAAATTAAAAAAAACCTCAGAGAGATTAGATTATTTTCTGAGGTTTTTTTATTTATTTGCATGAGAAAATTTTTAAAGGCTCTTTAAATTCCCTTTAAAATCCTCAATTTTAGAATAGTTTTTTTTGTACATAATTTCCTCCAATTCTTTTTCAAGCCTTGAGAAAATTTGATTTTTTTCTTTCATCAGCTGCGAACCAACCTGTACCATCGAAGCACCACACAGTAAATGCTCAAAAACATCTTTACCGCTCAATATGCCGCCACAGCCAATAATTTTAATGGATTTTGGTAGTAATTCATAAAATTTTCTAACATTTGCAAGCGCCGTAGGCTTTACATATTCACCGCCCAATCCGCCAAAACCATCTTTGGGTTTGATGACAACAGATTCAGTTTGGGCATCGATGTATAAGCCATTGCCAATGGAATTAATGCATGTTACAAAAGATAACGGAAATTGCTTTAAAATCTCAGCCATTTGCTCAAAGTGAACCATATCGAAGTACGGCGGGAGCTTCACGCCCAGAGGTTTATCGGTATAAATTTCAAATACTTGCTCTAAAACTTCTCGTGTCCGCTGAAAATCGTAACCAGTTTGCGGTTTCCCCATGATATTGGGACAAGATAAATTCAGTTCAAGTAGAAACTCAGCTTTGCTTTCGTGTGCCTTTTTAGCCATGGCTAAATTGTCTTCAAGACACAACCCCGCGATGGATAGGAAAAGTGGTTTCTGATGATAATTATTCTCAATGAAATTTAAATAAAAATCAAAACCTTGGTTGGCTAACCCCATTGAATTGATGGTTCCTAAAGGCGTTTCTGCATAGCGTGGCGTTGGATTCCCTTCACGATACAGGGGCGTGGCACTTTTCGTGACCAAACTGGAGTTGCTCCCGCTCAATAAGGCGTTGAGTTCATCATAACTGGTGCATAAGGCTCCGCTGGCGTTCATCAAAGGATTTTTGAAGCTGAAATTGGCAATATTTGTGGATAAATCCATAAAAGTTCAATTAAGTGTGAGTGCATAAAAATAAGAATTCTTTTAAATTTGCTGAAATTACAATTCAATTTCTAAAAAACCGCTCATGAAAAATAAAGAAGAATTTTTGCTAAAGGCTTATGAATTAGGAATCATAAAATTTGGAAGCTTTACCTTGAAAAGTGGTATAGAATCACCATTCTATGTAGATTTGAGGCCCTTGGCATCGAGTCCTGAACTTTTGAAAACCTTGTCTAATAATTTACTTCAATTAGTCGATGATAGAAGACTAGAGCTGATTTGTGGAGTCCCTTACGCAGCTTTGCCAATGGCTACCGTAATGAGTTTAGAGAGTGGAATTCCATTAATTATTAAAAGAAAAGAAAACAAAGGCTATGGAACAAAACGAATGCTGGAAGGAGTTTTCAAAAACGGGCAAAATTGTTTGTTGGTAGAAGACGTCATCACGAGCGGGAAAAGCTTGGTAGAAACCATAGATGAGGTAGAAAAAGAAGGGCTGAATGTGACTGATATCGTCGTGGTTTTAGACAGAGAGCAAGGGGGAATCGAACGATTGAAAGAAAAAGGCTATCGAGTTTTGACCCTGTTCACAATTAATGAGGTGATAGATATTTTACACAAATACCGCCGACTAGAAGCCAACGAAGTAGCTAAAATTAAAAACTTTTTGAGCGAACCGCCATCAGCCCCACTACGAAAAAGAAAAAAGCTAGAAGAAAAAGATATTCACCATCCTGTGGGTAAAAAGATGATAGACATTGCGTTACGTAAAAAATCAAATTTGATTGCTTCTGCAGATGTTGTGAGTGCTCTGGAATTGAAAAAGTTAGCCGAATCCATTGGCGATAAAATCGTAGCTTTAAAGCTTCATACTGATATTATTTCGGATTTTAGTTGGACTTTGGTAGAAGATTTACGAAGTATCGCAAGAGAAAAAGATTTTCTTTTGTTTGAAGACAGAAAGTTTGCCGATATCGGGAATACGCAAGAGCTTCAGTTCAAGCAAGGGATTTATAAATTCGCAGATTGGGTAGATATGGTAACCGCTCACCCGATTGCTGGTGAAAAAAGTTTTTCCGTATTTGACCCAACTGGCGTTATTGCCATAGTAGAAATGTCTTCGGCTGGTACTTTGACAGATAATTACTATGTTTCCCAAGCCTTGAATCTAGCTCAAAAATCTAATAACGTTTTTGCCGTAGTAGCTCAAAGACAAGTTCCAGATGACTTACTTTTATTAACTCCTGGCGTAAATTTAGAATCAAAGGGCGACAACAAAGGACAACAATACAATACGCCAGAAAAGGTTTTCAGCGATTACTTTACCGATTTCATAATTGTTGGAAGAGGAATTTATAAATCTAATAACCCCACAGAAGCCGCAGAGGAATACAGAGAAAGAGGTTGGAAAGCTTATTTGGAAAGTTTATAACTAGCGATTTCGGAAACGTTTGATTTCACTTTCTGAGTAAAATTTTTTAAGCCTTAGAAAAATTTCAGAATAATTTTTTTTAAGGCTTAAATTTTCAGTAAAGCCCGCTGAATATCTTCATACGAAACCATTTCATTCAAAAATTCAAAAATTGGTTTAAGTTTTATTTCATTATCTTTAAACTCAATTTTTTGTAGCGCTTTTTTGACTTGAATGATAATATCTTTATCAACAACAATCGAAGAAAAATCAGTTTTTGGATAATTTTTTTTCACTTTATTCAAATGCCCGAAGATTGTCTCTAACGAATAGCCTCTTTCCTCAGCAATTTCCTCTAGCGATAGACCAGAATCTAGCATTTCTTTAGTAACGAGGTGAGTAGCCTTCTTTTTAGCTTTCTTTTTTTGCCGATTTTTTTTGATTTCTTTTTCATCCACAGTCCCACCACATTTCAAGACAAAAATATGATGCTCTGAACTTAAATCATCCAATTCAAACTCGCTATCAACTTCGTCTGATAATTCTAAAAAACGTCGGTCAGCACGGAAGGCTAAATCATCTAATTGCATAGCCAAGTCATTCACACCCAGTAATGTAAGTTTATCAAAATCCTTCAGCCGAGAGAGCGCCACGTAGCCTTGCCCTTTCTCAAAGGTTTTTCTCAAATCTACACAAGCCTCATCTAGCGTCATACCTTGACTTTTGTGAATGGTAATAGCCCAAGCCAAGCGTAGCGGAATTTGCGTATAAGAAACCAAAGTTTTGCCCGTTTCATCTTCGATTTTCCATTCCTCGCTTCTAGCCTCTATCCAGTTGCCGTCTTTGGTTTCTACCAACGGGAAACCCTCTTCGGTGAAATCTCTTACCACACCTAATGTGCCGTTAGAATAGAGCTTTTCAAAATTATTTTTCACAAACATCACCTCTGCACCTTCTTTCAAATAAATGATTTCTGGCGCCAAAACATTATTCTTTAAAGTTTCACCCAAAGTTTTATTCCCTTTCACCATAGCTTTAAACTTCTTAGCAGGAGCATTGATTAAATTTAATTGAATTTCATTAATTTTATCAACATCAGCATTGTGAGTATACAATTGTGGAAAGCGATTCACATCGCTGTACATCGCTTCTTGAGCTTTTTCATTGACTAAGTTATAAGATTCCGCGCTCAAATTTCTTGAGCGAATTTCATTGAGCAACTGATTGAGGAAATTCTTACTTTGGCGGTATTGCTGAGTCAAATAGCAGACTTTGAGTTGGGCTTGCACCCAAGCATGGGACATGAAGCAAAATTTATGCTTGCTGGTTTCCCATTCGCTACCAATGGGCGGTAACTGAAAAAAATCACCTGAAAAAACCACTTGAACTCCACCAAAAGGCAACGTATTCCCCTTGAAGAACTGCAAAACTTCATTCACCAAATCCAGCTGTTTGCGGTGCAACATACTGATTTCATCAATGATCAAGACCTTGACATCCTCCATTTTATCACGCATATATTTTTTCTGCTGTAGAAATATCAAATGTGCTAGAGAAAGATTATCTTTGATGCCGATTCCGCTCCAAGAGTGGATCGTCATCCCATTCAAATGAGTCGCAGCAATCCCAGTGCTAGCAGTCACTGCGGTGGGGACTTTTCGGTCTTTAAGGTACTGAATATACTGATTGAGCACATAGGTTTTCCCCGTTCCAGCAGAGCCAGTCAAGAATATATTTCGTCCGCTTTTCAGTAGTGCGAGCGCTTTTTCTTGTGTCATTTTATCATTATTTTTTTAAGCCTTATAAAAATTTTCTTTCAATTCATTAAATTTAGAAAGCAAATTAGCTTGTTTGATTTCGTACTGCTCTCCAGTTTTTAAATTTTTCACAGCCAAAGAGTCATTTTTAATCTCATCTTCACCCAACAAAGCCACGTGGCTGAAATTTCCTTTATCTCCGTAGCTAAACTGCTTTTTCATTTTCGCATCTTCAGGGTAAAGCTCCGCTTGAATCCCAGCTTGGCGTAATTTCTGAATATATTTTTGAGCTTCAGAGGCTTCATTTTCACCAAAGTGGATGAACAAAACTTTGAAATGTCTTGTTTCTTGCATAGGGAAAAGTCCAAGCTCCTCCATTACCAGATAAATGCGGTCTAAGCCAAAAGATATCCCGACACCTGGCATGTCTTTGAGTCCAAAAATCCCTGTTAAGTCATTGTATCTGCCGCCGCCGCCGATGGAACCCATTGTCACTTTTTTTGCTTTGACCTCAAAAATACAGCCAGTGTAGTAATCTAAACCACGCGCCAAAGTCAAGTTTAAAATAAGTTCTGATGAAAGAAATTGATGATTTTTTAGTTTATTTTGAATAAATTTCAAATCCTCAATGCCTTGCATACCAATTTCAGAAGGCTTTAGAAATTCTTCCAATTGGTTCAATTGCTCATCAAATGTACCTTGGATGTGGAATAGTGGTTTAAATTTTTCTATAGAATTTTCTTGAATTCCTTTCTCCTTCATTTCAGAAATCACAGCATCTTGCCCGATTTTGTCTAATTTATCTAGCGCCACGGTGAAATCAATTAGCTGCTCTTGAATTTCAGCAATTTCAGCCAATCCTGCTAAGATTTTTCGGTGATTGATGTGAATTTCTGTAGGAATTTCTAAATCATGAAAAGCAAAATCATATAATTGAATCAGGTCTATTTCTTGCCACAGCGAGTCACTGCCCACAACGTCGGCATCGCACTGATGAAATTCACGAAATCGCCCTTTCTGTGGGCGATCTGCTCGCCAAACGGGCTGAATCTGATAGCGTTTGAAGGGGAAAATCAATTCATTTTGATGCTGAACTACAAAGCGTGCAAAAGGCACGGTGAGGTCGTAGCGCAGCGCTTTATCTGATATTTGAGTGGCTAAACTTTGTGCTCCAGCACCCCAATCTTTAATCTTGCGAGTAAAATCTCCGCTTTTTAAAATTTTAAAGATTAATCGGTCGCCTTCTTCGCCGTATTTCCCCGTGAGTGTAGAAAGATTTTCAAACGAGGGAGTCTCAATGGGTGAGAATCCAAAAAGTTCGAAATTCTTTTTTAACTTTTGAATGATAAAATTTCTCTTTTTCACCTCCTCGGGCAAAAAATCGCGAGTTCCTTTAGCTATTGTAGGTTTTTGCATGGTTTCAAATTTACTAAAACTATCAAATGATTTAAAATGAAAAAAAATTAAGCCTTAGAATTTCTTTTAAATTTTGAAATTAGATTCTTAGGAAAAACAAAAATCTGCAATTTTTTGATTACAGATTTTTGTTGAAAATTTTTTAAGCCTTAGAAAATTTATTCTTCTAATTGACTTTCTATTTCTTCAGAAATATCCATCGTATGGTATACGTTTTGCACGTCTTCATCTTGCTCAAAACGGTCTATAATGTCCAGAATTTCTTTGGTTTCTTCTAGATTTAAATTTTTGGTAATATTAGGAATACGTTTTAACTCTGCATTTTTTACCGAGATTTTCATTTCATCAAGTTTTTGAGAAACTGCGCCAAAACTTTCAAATTCAGAAGTGATGTAGACAAAGTCTTCATCGATTTCAAAATCCTCTGCTCCGTAATCAATTAATTCCAATTCTAAATTTTCTATATCAGTTTTCAGCTGTGATTTCTCGATGGTGAAAACACCCTTTCGGTCAAACATAAAAGTTAGTTCGCCGTTTTTGCCGAGATTTCCACCGACTTTGTTAAAGATAGCACGTACGTTGGCTACGGTTCTATTGTTATTGTTGGTTGTACATTCCACAAAGATTCCAATGCCGTGAGGGGCATAGCCCTCAAAGGTAATCTCATCATAAACTTCAGCATCTGCGCCAGAAGCTTTTTTGATGGCACGTTCCACATTGTCTTTGGGCATATTGACTCCTTTAGCATTATCAATAGCACGGCGCAGGGCGTGGTTGGTATCTGGGTCTGGGCCGCCCTCTTTCACAGCCATGGTGATTTCTTTCCCAATCCGATTGAATTGTTTCGCCATTTTATCCCAACGGGCAAATTTGGCTGCTTTACGATATTCGAATGCTCTTCCCATTTTTTTTATTTTTTTAAGGCTTAGGACTGATTTAAGTATTTTTTTATTTTATTTAAAATTTTAATAGGCTTTTAAAAAAATTATTTCTTTTTAGCCCAATTATCTCTCAATGCTACGGTACGATTAAAAATCATTTGATTTGGCTGGCTATCTTTATCTGCAACGAAGTAGCCTAAACGCTGAAACTGAAAGCGGTCGCCAGGCTTGGCTTCTGCTAATGAAGGTTCTCCAAAACCTTGAACAACTTCTAGTGAATTGGGGTTGATAAAGTTTAAAAAGTCAATATCTTTGTTGCCATCAGGTGCTTCTTCGGTGAAAAGTCGATCGTATAAGTTTACGGTAATGGGGATGTTTTCGTGAGCTGAAACCCAATGTAAGGTGCCTTTGACACGTCTTTGGCTGGCTTCCGTTCCGCTACCACTTTTGCTTTCTTCGTCGTATTTGGCATAGATGCATGTGATTTTTCCGTTTTCATCTTTCTCTACTCGGGTGGCTTCTATGATGTAAGCACCTTTTAGCCTGACTTCTTTGCCGATGCTTAGGCGGAAGAATTTTTTGGGAGCATCTTCCATGAAGTCTTCTCGCTCGATGTAAAGTTCTCGGGTAAAAGGGATTTCCCTTTCTCCAGAATTTTCATCCTCAGGGTTGTTTTCTACTTGTAGATATTCGGTTTTATTTTCTGGGTAATTTTCGATAATTAATTTTACGGGATCTAGTACGGCAAAAACACGTGGTGCGATGGCATTAAGGTGGTCTCGAATGGCGTATTCTAATAAAGAAATATCAATCACATTATCACGTTTAGAAATGCCTGCTTTTTCCCAAAAAGTTTTGATGGATTCTGGTGTGTAGCCGCGTCTTCTCAAGCCTGAAATGGTTGCGAGACGGGGGTCATCCCAGCCATTGACAATGTTTTCATCAATTAAACGTTTCAATTTTCTTTTGCTGGTAATCATGTAACTTACATTGCCTCGAGCGAATTCTCTTTGTTTTGGCGTTAAATCTGATTCTTCGCTTACTTGCTCTAGGTACCAGTTATATAAAGGGCGGTGATTCTCAAACTCAATGGAACATAAAGAATGTGAAATTCCTTCGATGAAGTCGCTTTCGCCGTGCGCCCAATCATACATGGGGTAAATTTTCCAGGCATTACCAGTGCGGTGATGTGGCTTATTGAGCATGCGATACATCACAGGGTCACGCATGTTCATATTAGGAGAAGCCATGTCTATCTTAGCTCGGAGGACTCTTTTGACATCGGAAGTGTCATTTTTCATTTCTTCAAACAAACGAAGATTTTCTTCTACCGAGCGTTCACGGTAAGGGCTGTTTATACCTTGTTCAAAAGGTGTTTTTCTTTGTTCCACAATGGTTTCTGAATCTTGATCATCTACATAAGCTTTGCCTTCTTTGATGAGCTGAATAGCCCAGTCATAAAGTTGCTGAAAGTAATCTGAAGTGTAACATTCATTGCTCCATTGAAATCCTAGCCATTGAATATCTTCTTTGATGGCATTGACGAATTCTTCCTCTTCGGCTTCAGGATTGGTGTCATCAAAACGGAGATTGACTGGGGCTTTATATTTTTCACCCAAACCGAAATTTAAACAAATGGCTTTGGCGTGCCCGATGTGCAAATATCCGTTGGGCTCAGGGGGGAAACGAAATTTTAATTTATTTGGATTCATTCCCTTTTGCAGGTCGGCATTGATGATTTGTTCAATAAAGTTATTGGATTCGAGTTCCATTTGAGTTGTCTTACTTGTTTAGAATGCCAAAGTTAAATAAAAACGAACATAATTGAAATTATTGTCAAGAATAGCTGTTAATTATTTAAATAATTTCTAAATTAGCCTTTGTGAAAAATTAATTAACAAAAGTCATAAGTAAAAAAGAATTCATATTTTATACTTTTGTGCTGAAGTAGATACTATGGGGATAATATTTTTAATGATATTAGCAAGCGTTTCTCTCGCATTGATTTTTTTAGTCATGTTTATTATTTTTGCGAAAAAAGGTCAGTTTGATGAGGGTGAGTCCCCTGCAATCAGAATATTAAAAGACGATAACACTAAAGAAGACGAATAATGCAAATGCAAACTTTTTATTACGACAATAAAGTTGTAAAGTATTTTTTATACGCGACTATTTTTTGGGGCGTATTAGCTTTTTTATTAGGTTTAACGGTAGCAGTGCTTCTGTTTTTTCCTACTTTGCCAGAATATTTGTTTGGAACCGATGATGGTGGTGTAAGCTTTACTATTTTTGGGACTACGATTCAGGATTTATCCAACACACAAGGAGTAATGGGATTTGGAAGATTGAGGATGCTACACACCTCGGCAGCTATTTTTGCTTTTGTGGGGAATGGATTTTTTGCTGGCGCTTATTACTCGATGCAAAGGTTGCTGAAGACTCGCATGGGTAGTGATGTCCTAAGCTGGGTGAACTTCTGGGGATGGCAGGCAGGTTTGATACTTGTGGTTATTAGTTTCTTTTTAGGTTATAATACATCAAAGGAATATGCAGAGCACGAATGGCCTATAGATATTGCCATTGCTGTTATTTGGATTGTTTTTGGTATAAATATGTTCATTACTATTGCGAAAAGACGTGTGAGACATATGTATGTGGCCATTTGGTTTTATATAGCAACTTGGGTGGGTGTGGCAATGCTTCACATTGTTAATAATATAGAGATTCCTGTGACTTGGAATGTTCTTCAGCCGAAGAGTTATTCTATTTTTGCTGGCGTTCAAGATGCACTTGTGCAGTGGTGGTATGGGCACAATGCTGTAGCTCTTTTTTTGACTACACCAATATTAGGTTTAATGTATTACTTTTTGCCTAAAGCAGCAAATAGACCAGTTTTCTCTTATAAATTATCAATTATACACTTTTGGTCTTTGATTTTTGTTTATTTATGGGCAGGTCCTCACCACTTGATTTATACCTCTTTACCAGGCTGGGCACAAGCGGTAGGGACTGGCTTTTCAGTAATGTTGATTGCTCCATCTTGGGGTGGTATGTTAAATGGTTTGTTAACGTTAAGAGGAGCGTGGGATAAAGTAAGAGAAGATCCTATCTTAAAGTTTTTTGTAGTAGCAGTGACATGCTATGGGATGGCAACTTTTGAAGGACCGATGTTGGCAACAAAAACTTTAAATAAAATTGGTCACTTCACTGATTGGGTTATTGCTCACGTACACGTAGGTACTTTGGGGTGGAATGGATTTATGGCTTTTGGTATGATTTATTACATTATACCAAGAATATTTAATACAAAATTAGCGTCAAGAAGTCTAGCGAATACCCACTTTTGGTTAGGAACACTAGGTATCATTATGTATGTGATCCCGATGTATATAGCAGGGTGGACGCAGGCCTTGATGTGGAAGCAATTTAACCCTTCTGGGACTTTAGTTTACTCTAATTTCTTGCAGACAGTAACAGAAATCTTCCCTTATTATATAATGCGTGCAATTGGAGGAACATTATATTTATTAGGCTCTGTTCTTATGGTTGTGAACGTAATTAAAACAGTGAAAAGCGGTTCATTCATTAAAAATGAGAAAGCAGAGGCACCCGCATTGGTGAAGAAGCCTTCAACAAGAGAAAAAACAGAAAAAGTTCACCCTTGGTTAGAGAGATCTCCATTATTATTTACTTTACTTTCATTATTAGCTCTAGCTATAGGTGGTTTGGTAGAAATTGTACCGACCATGGTTGTGAAATCTAATATACCGACGATATCAAGTGTGAAGCCTTACACTCCGCTAGAAATGGAAGGTAGAGATCTTTACATCAGAGAAGGTTGCAATGCTTGTCATACTCAAATGATCCGTCCGTTTAGAGACGAAGTAAAAAGATACGGAGAATATTCTAAACCAGGAGAGTTTGTTTATGACCACCCATTCTTGTGGGGGTCCAAGAGAACAGGTCCGGATTTAGCAAGAGAAGGCGCTAAAAGAACAGATTCTTGGCATTACAAGCACCTTTGGAATCCAAGGCAAACGTCAGAAGGTTCCATTATGCCTCGCTATCCTTGGTTAATAGAAAATGAATTAGATAGAAGCTTAACTGTTCAAAAGATGAATGCACTAGCTACAATCGGTGTACCTTATACAGAAGAAGAAAGAACTCAAGAAGCTGTATTTAAAGATATGGATGAACAAGCTTTAGCCATTGAGAAGAGAGTTTTTGATGAATCTCCAGACTTGGCCGCTCTATTCGAAAAAGAGAGAAAAGAAAAAGGAGAAGCGTTTGTTCCTTTAAGAAGTAGAGAAATCACAGCAATTACGGCGTATTTACAACGATTAGGAATCGATATTAGTTTGGAAGAAACTGAAACAGTAAGTAATTAAATGTTAAAATATTATAAAGATTATTTTGGTTATGAAAACGCAGAATGGTTGCAGCTTGTTATTTTAATTGCTTCAATTTTATTCTTTGTATTATTAATCTATTCAGTAATAAATAAACCAAAAAATTATTATAAAAAAAACTCTGAGTTACCATTAGAAGATGATAGTGAGGAGGATAAATTTAAAATATAAATTATCAAAAAAATGAAACATAGAATCCCTGGTAGCGTATTTATTCCTGTAGTTATGTTGGTAATACTAGCTGCATTTATGACGGTGACTCCTGTTAATTTCATTCCAGAGCATGGTCTATTAGGTATTTTTTATAATGCTTATTATCAGATTATAAATGTTTTGAGTAACTGGGTTGTTTGGGTCATACTTATTCTTTCTTTCTTGATGCTTTTGGTAGTTGATTACATGAATAAAGTCATAGAGAGAAAAAAATTCGAACAATTAAGCCCTGAAGAGCAAGCTATTTACGTAGAAGAAAAAAAAGCAGGCTTCTTCAAAACTTGGTTTAGAAGTGGTAGAGAAAAGCAAACGGAAGAAGAAGAACAGGCTATTTTGTTAGATCACGGTTTTGATGGGATTAAAGAACTAGACAACAGTTTACCGCAGTGGTGGCTCGCTTTATTTTATTTAGGTTGCATATACATGGTTATTTATATTGTAGCTTACTTTACGACAGACTTTGCTCATCCTATTGAGGAGTTTAATGTGGAGACTGCCATGCTACAAGAACAGGCAGATGAGTGGATTAAAAGTAATGACATCACGATAGCTGAAGCTGAGAATTTTTACCAAGATGAGGCAGCAATAGAGAGAGGTAAAGTTATTTATGAAAACATTTGTGCTACTTGCCATACAAAATCTGGGGGTGGCTCTGTCGGGCCTAACTTGACAGATGATTACTGGATAAATCATACAGAAGATGATTTATTCAAAAATATTTATAAAGTTATTTATGATGGTAGCCCGAACAACCCAGCAATGCAAGCATTTGGGCAAACGAAGCAATTAACGGGGCTAGATGTTCAGGATGTTTCAAGTTACGTTTATAGTTTAAATCAAGTTCAGCAAGAGGTAACACAAGCGGACGGGGGCTTGGAACCTCAAGGAGATGAAATTTCTAAATGGAAAAGAAAATAATTTTTTAAGCCTTAAAAAAAAATAGAAACGCAGTTTTTTGACCTGCGTTTTTGTTTTTTTAATTAGGTTTAAAGAAAGCATATTAATAAATTTGTTACATGTCAACAAATCAAAATAAAACAAAACTCGAAGATGAGCTTGAGAGTTTTCGTAATAGTATAGGAACAGCAGAGAAATCTGGGAAAAGAAAATGGGTTTTTGCCAAAAAACCAAAAGGCAAGTACTATAATTATAGAAGTTACGTCAGTTGGTTTTTAATTTTAATCCTGTTAGTTGTACCGTTTATCAAAATAAATGGAAATCCTTTATTCAAATTTGATGTTATAAAAGGAGAATTTTATCTATTCAGTTATCCGTTCTTTACCTCAGATTTCAAAATTCTAGCGATAGGAATGATAACTACGATGGTCTTTATCATTTTATTCACGGTAGTATATGGAAGAATTTTCTGTGGATGGATTTGCCCGCAAACTATTTTTCTCGAAATGGTTTTTAGAAAAATAGAGTATGTAATAGATGGGGATAGAAACAAGCAAATTAAATTAAAAAACCAAGCATGGAACGAAGAAAAAATTAGGAAAAGGCTTCTGAAGTGGACGATATACGCCATTATTTCATTCATTATTTCTAATATACTCTTTGCGTGGGTGATAGGAGTGGATAAATTAAAAGATTTAATCGTAGAAGGTCCTGTTGAGCATTTCAGTACGCTTTTAGGCTTGTTGATTTTCACGGGAATATTCTATTTTATCTTCACTTGGTTTCGTGAGCAAGCCTGTGTTTTGGTTTGCCCTTACGGGAGATTGCAAGGAGTCTTGATTGATAAAAAAACCATTATTGTAGCGTATGATTACGTTCGGGGAGAGCGAGAAAAAGGGAGACAACGCTTCAAGCGAGGGCAAGACAGAGAAGATAAAGGCATTGGTGATTGTATAGACTGCGGGCAGTGTGTTGCTGTTTGCCCTACGGGAATTGATATCCGAAACGGGACTCAGCTAGAATGTGTGAATTGTACTGCTTGCATTGATGCTTGTGATGAGGTAATGACTAAAATAAACTTACCAACTGGGCTAATTCGTTATGCATCAGAAGAAGAGATTGCAGAGAAAAAACCATTCAAATTTACTGCAAGAATGATAGGTTATAGCGTTGTATTGCTCATTTTAATAGGTGTATTGGCTTCTTTCCTCTTTATGAGATCTGATGTGAACTCTAAATTTTTACGAATGCCAGGTACAGATTATAAAACTGAAAATCATTTAATCATGAATCAATTTACATATCAATTACAAAATAAAACCAAAGAAACCAAGCAATTGCATTTGAAGCTTGCCTCTCACCCAGAAGGCGAAATTATACTAGAAAACGGGACTTCTGTTATCATCATGCAACCTGGCGGTGAAATACAAGGCAATATGGTAATAAAGATACCGAGAGAGCAATTGAGATCATACAAAGAGCGAATTGAAATTGAATTGGTAGATGAAAATAATAAACTAATCGATAGCCATAAAACTAGTTTTGCAGCACCATTCCAATAGAAAATTATGAAAAAAATTAAACTTAATTGGCCATATTTAGTAGTGATTGGCTTAGGGTCTTTTATGATTTTCATATTGACTTTAATCTATTTGGCAGGCGATACAGGCGATCTCGTAACAGATAATTACTATGAGCATTCTCTGAAATACCAAGAAGAAACCATTGATGCAGCCAACCGAGCAAGTACTTTAGTTTATAAACCTGAGATAAAAATTCAAGTCAATGGGATTTTAATTTCATTTCCAGATAGTTATGAGATTCAGAATGGAAATGTTTTGTTAATGCGGGGAGTTAAGAAAGAAAATGATATTCATTTTCGCATTAATGAAAATGCTAAAGAAATTTTGATACCAGCGGTGAAGTTAGAAAAAGGAGAATACGACATGTCTCTTCGCTGGGAAATGAATGATGAATTTTATCTCATCCAAAAAGTTATAGAATGGATACCACGCTAATTATTGCAGCCATCTCGCTAGGTTTAGCTTCTAGTTTACATTGTGTAGGGATGTGTGGGCCCATTGCTTTTTCTTTGGGGTTAAACCAAGAAAACGCAGTGAAAAGTTTAAGTAAAAATTTAACTTATCAAACTGGTAGGGCAATAACTTATTTAGTTTTAGGCCTATGCATAGGCGTTATAGGGACAGGATTCACAGCGGCAGGAATTCAGAGTTATATCAGTATTTTTGCTGGAATTCTGATGATTTTAATGGTCTTTTTGCCCAAAAATTTAGAAAAACATATTTCCCCTAAATTTTGGTTAGGTAAAATTTTGATCCAACTTAAATCAAAATTAGCTCAATTCCTAAAACGCAAATCTTATCTCTCTTTTTTAGTAACAGGTATGCTAAACGGGCTTTTACCTTGCGGAGCAGTCTATATAGCCTTGGTCGCAGCCATTGCAGCAGGTTCACCATTAGGTTCAGGCCTTTTTATGTTTCTATTTGGGTTAGGCACGATGCCGTTGATGTTTTTAGCCGCGCTGGCAGGTTCAACCATTCATCAAAACTTTCGTTTGAAAATTGTAAAACTTTTACCATACCTTACCGTTTTGGTCGGCATTATTTTTATTTTGAGAGGAATGTCGCTAGGCATCCCCTATCTATCTCCTCCGCAGGAAGTTTTGAATACAAAGGTAGATTCTACACATCATTGCCATTAAAATTTTTAAAGGCTTAAAAAAAATTAAATATCAGCTAGGGGGAATTAATCAAACAAACAAATCAAATAAAAAAACCAAACTTTTATGTTCAAGAATTTATTTAACTTTAATTTTAAACATTTCAAAGGAGACCTTTTTGGTGGAATCACTGGAGGTATCGTGGCCTTGCCATTGGCTTTAGCATTCGGGGTAAGTTCAGGTTTAGGCCCATCGGCAGGACTTTACGGGGCGATATTTCTAGCTTTTTTTGCTGCTTTATTTGGTGGGACAAAAACACAAATCTCTGGCCCAACGGCACCAATGACGGCAGTCTCTATGGTGATTATAGCAGGAATTATTGGAGCAAATGAAGGCGATGTAGAAAAAGCCATGCCTGGAATCTTAACGGTTTTTTTATTAGCGGGGTTGATTCAAATTTTAATGGGATTTCTAGGGCTTGGGAAATATATTAAATATATCCCATACCCTGTTGTTTCAGGATTTATGACAGCGATAGGCGTAATTATCATTATCACACAATTGCTACCAATGATGGGATATTACCCCAAAGAAGACCAAGACTTTGTAAACGAATTTCGCTCAAAAGCTGAAGCAGTTTTGCTAAAAGGTATTTTAGAAGAAGAGGCGGGTGAAGATATTCTAGTTTTAGAAGATTTCAAAAAAACAGTGGAGCGAGCTGATCAAATTTCAGAAATTGAGATTCTGGCAGAGGCTAAAACCTTGGCAGGGAATGAAGCTTCTGGCGTTGTGGGGGCAGTTAAAATGTTGCCTAGAGCTATTCAAAAAATCAATTTATTAGAATTAGCACTAGCTTTAGGAACAGTAATTATCATCTACGGGTTTAAAAAAATTACCACGGTGATTCCCTCTAATTTAGTAGCTCTAATCGTGATGACGCTTGTTGCATTGATTTTTAAATTAGACTATAGACCGATTGAAGAAATTCCTAGTGGGTTCCCCATGCCCAATTTTGGAATCATTACCGAATTTGATTTAGGAATAGTAACACCTTATATTTTTACAGCATTAACTTTAGCCTTGCTAGGCTCCATTGATTCTTTGCTCACAAGTGTAGTGGCAGATAATATGACAAAAACCAAACATCAGCCAAATCAAGAGTTAGTCGGGCAAGGAATTGGAAATGGTGTCGCTGCATTTTTTGGAGGTTTACCAGGAGCTGGCGCAACAATACGAACAGTGGTGAACATCAATGCAGGAGGGAAAACAAGACTCTCTGGGATGTTTGCTGGGGTTTTGTTGCTAGTCGTTTCAGTCGCCTTAGGGCCAGTCGCATCTAAGATTCCTGCTGCTGTTTTAGCTGGAATTTTAATAACTGTCGGGGTAGGAGTGATGGATTACAAAGGACTGAAAGCAATCCCGAACATTCCAAAAGATGTGAAAATAGGCTCTATAAAATTCAGTATGGAAGTACTAATTATGATTATAGTATTGCTACTTTCTACATTTTGGAATTTAGTGAACGCTGTGGGAATCGGTTTAGTCATAGCTTCTCTCATGTTTATGAAGAAAATGGGTGATTTTACAGCTCAAAGCTCTAGCATTACTGCACTCAAAAATTTAGCTTTGGAAGACCAATGGGCAGATGAGCTTCATTTCCCAGAAAAACTTAAAGAAGAAGTTTTCATCAAGCACCTAAACGGTCCTGTATTTTTTGGGAACACGGGTGATATAAAAGCTTTGTCTGAAGACCTACCAGAAACCACACAATGCCTAGTAATTCTTATGGATAACGTCCCTTACTTAGACCAAAGCGGTGTCTACACATTTGAAGATATTTTATTGGAAATGAATCAAAAAAATATAATCACGCTTTTGGTCGGGGTAAATAAACAGCCAGAATATTTGATGCAAAGCATCGGCATTATACCAAATTTAATTTCAGAAGATTACTTATTTGATGATTTTAAATCTTGCCTCTACTGGATAGAAAAAAACATTGAAGATACACATTAACTATAAAATTTATTTATCAATTATAAGTTTAATCATTAGAAATAATTATATGGCAAAATCTTTAGCATTATCTTTGCGGTATAAAAGTTAAACAAACAAAAAAATTAAAAAAATATGTCTAACGTAGGTAAAAAATTCCCAAATCTTTCTGTTAACGCTATGGATGAAATGGGCGACACATTCAGACTTAATGTGTTAGAAAAAGCAATAAAAAATAACAAAAAAGTACTACTATTTTGGTACCCAAAAGACTTCACATTCGTTTGCCCGACAGAACTTCATGCATTTCAAGAAGCCTTACCAGAATTTGAAAAAAGAAATACACTAGTGATTGGAGCATCTTGCGATACCGCAGAAGTTCATTTCGCTTGGCTAAACACCCCAAAAGATCAAGGTGGGATTCAAGGCGTGACCTATCCTATCTTAGCAGATAGCAATAGAAATCTAGCTTCGCTACTTAATATTCTTGATTTGACCGAAGGTGAATACCACGAGGAAACAGATTCTTACATCGTAGATGGAGATAACGTAACTTATCGCGCAACCTATTTGATTGATGAGCAAGGGCGCGTATTCCACGAGAGCATCAATGATATGCCTTTAGGACGAAACGTAAAAGAATATTTGAGAATGATAGATGCATACACACACGTTCAGCAGCACGGTGAAGTCTGCCCAGCCAACTGGGAAGAAGGCAAAGATGCGATGAGCGCTGATAGAAAAGGCATCGCAGATTATTTAAAATCTCACTAAATTTTAAAAACAGAAAAGGCACTTCTGATGAGCCTTTTTCTCAAAATTAAATAAAAATGAAAGAGTTAGAACAAGATAATTTACAGGAAATTATAAACGAAAACGAATTGGTATTCGTTCAATACGGAGCTGGGTGGTGCGGAAATTGCAAAATCATGAAACCAAAATTTAAGAAATTTGCACAAGAAACTGAAAGTGCAACCTTTTACTATGTAGACGCAGAGAAATTCCCAGAGTCTAGGAAATTAGCTACCGTAGATAATTTGCCAACTTTTGCAGCATTCAGAAGCGGTAAAGTTGTAAATCAAATCCAAACCAACAAGGCCGAACAGCTAAAAGCATTGATAGATGAGGTTACCGCTAATTAAACATATAACCAATTTCATCGATGAAAATGATCAAGATTACGTCAATGAAACCATCGAAACGCTAGAAAACCTAATAGAAAGCGATAATCTAAAAGATGAAGAATTAGACGTCTTAGGTGAAATTTTATCAAACCTGTATGGCGCAGTCGAAGTAGATAATATGGTGAAAAAAGGTGAATCTAAAAAAGAAGCCTTAAATAACTTTATGAAGCGCGTCACAGGCTCAATTGATAAATAAAAATGAATAAAAAAGGCAGTTTTTTGTAAGAAAAACTGCCTAAATTTTTCTAAGCCTTAAAAAAAACATATTCAAATCACTGAAATGGAATTTTTTGTTTTCTCTATTTTAGGAAAGATTCAAATTTCACCAAAATTTTCTAAAGGCTTAAAAAATCTTTTTTCTCTAGACCTAGTCCAACACCAGCGGAGATGACTTTCCCATCCTCCAATTTCAGCCCAGTAAATGGGTCGTTTGAAATAAGGAAATGCCCATCTAAATCAACCCAATCTGCCAAAGCTGAAAGCTGTGCTGCTGCTGAAACGCCACAAGAAGTTTCTGTCATTACACCCATCATTTTTTTCAAACCGAGCGCTTCTGCAACATAGAGCATCTTTTGCGCTTCTCTGATGCCCGTGCTTTTCATCAATTTGACGTTAACTCCAGAAAAAACACCTTTGAGTTTATAAAGATCTTGCAGCCGCTGAACGGATTCGTCTGCAATAATGGGTAGCGGACTATTTTCGGTCAGCCAAGCAGTTTCATCAATGAATTTTTTGTGCATAGGTTGCTCCACAAAGATAACTCCATTTTCATTCATCCAGTGAATCATTTCTAGCGCCGATTCTTTTTCTTCCCAATCTTGATTGGCATCTACGCATAAATCTCCTGAAAAAACTTGGCGTACATTTTCTATCATTGACTGGTAATTAGATTTCCCCACTTTGATTTTCAGAAGTTTAAAATCTCTCTGGTGCTCTCGTGTTTTCTCTTGTACGACTTGCGGCTCATCAATACCAATTGTATAACTTGTTGGCGGTGTTTGCCAAATATCGTAGCCCAAAAGTTGATGTAATGGCTGATTGAGAATTTTACCCTTCAAATCATGTAGAGCAATGTCTACAGCCGCTTTTGCCGCAGTATTTCCTGGCTCGGTCTCGTCAACATAGGTTAGAATCTCATCTAGCAAAAAAGGATTAGAAAATTGAGAAATTTTTAAAGCCTTATAAAATTTTGTAGCCGTTTCTATCGACTCGCCTAGGTAGGGTGGCATAGATGCTTCACCATAGCCCGTGTAGCCCTCCCATTCTAATTTCACCAGCATTGCTGGCGTTTGTTTTCTTGAAAAATTAGAAATAGAAAACGTATGTCTAAGTTCAACGATGTACGGAATAAACGAAAATTGAATACTTTGAGCCATAAAATTAAATTAATTATACTAATGCATAAAGTTATTGCCCGTTTCATGAAAAGATATGATTAATTCTTCACTAATTTTTTTAAGCCTTAAAAAAAATAGAGCAATTTCTTTTGATAGAATTAAGATTTTATTCTTTCCTGATAGGAACCATCTTCTGTACTGATTCTAATTTTGTCTCCTTCATTGATGAAAAGCGGAACCTTAACCTCTGCTCCAGTTTCTAAAGTTGCTGGTTTGGTAGCGTTAGTTGCTGTATCACCCTTTACACCAGGCTCTGTGTGGGCAACCTCCAATATTACGTGCGCTGGGAGCTCTGCAGAAAGTGGCGTTTCATCATCTGCTCTGAAAACGATGGTCACTTCTTCACCGTTTTTCATAAATCCAGGGTTTTCTATCATTCCTTTGTTGATATAAACTTGAGAATAATCATCATTGTTCATAAAATGATAACCATGGTCGTCTTCATATAGATATTGGTACGTTCTTGTTTCTACACGTACATCATCAATTTTGTGTCCAGCAGAAAATGTATTTTCTAAAACTTTTCCGTTGGTAACGCTTTTTAATTTTGTTCTCACAAAAGCAGGTCCTTTCCCTGGCTTCACATGTAGGAATTCGATGATTTTATACGTATCATTATTGAATTCTATACACATTCCTTTTTTAATGTCTGATGTTGTTGCCATATCCGTTGTTTTTTTTTAAAAATTATTTGTATTATATCCTCTCATTATACCTCTCTGCGACTCTCGGATGAAAGTTAGAATTTCGTCTCGCTCTGGTGTTGCTTCCATTTCTGCTTCTATAATTTCTAAAGCTTGAGCAGTATTGTAGTTTTTTTGATATAAAATTCTGTAAATGTCTTGAATTTCCCTGATTTGTTCTGAGCTAAATCCTCTTCGCCTCAAACCTACCGAATTGATTCCCATATAAGAGAGTGGTTCACGAGCCGCTTTGACAAAAGGGGGAACGTCTTTTCTTACCAATGACCCGCCGGTAACAAAGGCGTGACTCCCAACCGTGCAAAACTGATGTACCGCTGTCATTCCCGCCATGATGGCAAAATCTCCTACGCTCACATGGCCAGCCAAGGTTGTATTATTAGAAAAAATACAATTATTCCCTACGATGCAATCATGTGCGATGTGCGAGTAAGCCATGATTAAACAGTTGTTGCCAATCATCGTTTTCATACGATCAGCAGTTCCTTTGTTGATGGTCACACATTCGCGAATTGTTGTGTTATCACCGATTATTACTATAGATTTTTCACCTCGGTATTTCAAATCTTGTGGGATTGCAGAAACAACAGCTCCAGGGAAAATTTTACAATTTTTACCGATTCTTGCTCCATCTAAAATACTGACGTTCGGGCCAATCCAAGTTCCTTCGCCAATTGAGACATTTTTAGAAATCGTTGTAAAGGGTTCTACCACTACATTTTCTGCAAGTTTGGCATCGGGGTGGATGTAAGCTAAAGGCTGATTCATAATTTTTTCTAAACTTCTTTTTTATTTTTAATTAATTGTGCCATGAGTTCTGCTTCTGCTACGATGCTATCGCCCACATAAGCATAGCCTTGCATGTGAACGATTCCACGGCGAACAGGCTCAATTAATTCAACTTTAAAAATCATTGTATCCCCAGGCACTACTTTTTTCTTGAATTTCACGTTATCAATTTTGACGAAATAAGTGGAGTAATTCTCTGGGTCTGGGACACTACTCAGAAACAGAATTCCACCTGCCTGTGCCATAGCTTCTACTTGCAAAACACCAGGCATTACTGGCTCTTCTGGGAAATGACCGACAAAAAAAGGTTCGTTCATGGTAACATTTTTGATGCCAATTACCGTTTTTTCATCAATACTCATGATTTTATCTACCAACAAAAATGGTGGGCGATGTGGTAGTAGTTCCATAATTTTATTGATGTCGTAGACAGGCTCTGCACTGGTGTCAATAGCAGGGACATTTTTTCGTTGTGCTATTTTGATCTGTTTACTCAGTTTTTTTGCAAATTGCGTATTAATCAAGTGGCCAGGTTTATTGGCAATGATTTTTGCTTTTAACTTCATGCCAACCAACGCCAAATCGCCAATTACGTCTAGAAGTTTATGGCGAGCAGCTTCGTTAGGGTAATGTAAGGTTAAATTATCTAAAATTCCATTCGGGCGAATGGAGACGCTTTCTTGGTTAAAAGCTATTTTGAGTTTTTCTTCCGTTTCGGGTGTTATTTCTTTATCTACGTAGACGATAGCATTGTTTATATCCCCTCCTTTAATGAGCCCAGCGTTTAGAAGTTGTTCCAATTCATGCAAAAAACTAAACGTTCTTGCATTGGCAATTTCTTTTTTAAAATCGGCTAAATTTTTCAGTGTAGCATTTTGCGTACCTAAAACTTTAGTTCCGAAATCTACCATAGAAGTCACTTGGTAGGTATCTGAGGGTATTGCTGTAATTTCAGAACCAGTTTCAGGGTCAGAGAAAGTAACAATTTCTTTTATTTCAAAATATTCCCGTTCAGCTTCTTGCTCTACGATTCCTGCTTTTTCTATGGCTTCTACAAAATATTTTGCAGAGCCATCCATGATAGGAGGTTCAGCACTATTTAGTTCAATAATAGCGTTATCTATATCCATCCCAGTAAGAGCAGCAAGAATGTGCTCCGTTGTATTGATTTTTACTCCCTTTTTTTCTAAAATCGTTCCTCTATCGGTAAAAGTCACAAAATTGGCATCAGCTTCAACTCTTGGGCTACCCTCTAAATCGGTTCTCACAAAAACAAATCCTGCGTCTTCTTTCGCTGGTTTTAAAGTCATTATTACTTCTTCCCCAGTGTGCAAGCCAACACCGTTTAAAGTAATTTCAGAAGCTAAGGTTTTTTGCTTATCCGCCATGATTTTCTTTTTTAATTAATTTTTCTAATTTATCAATCCTTTGAACAATTTTACTGAAATTTTTGAAATGCACATAAGATTTCCTAAAATCCATGGCAGAAAAAGCTGGTGAGCCATACAATTTTTCTCCATCTTTCACATCATGGTTTACTCCGCTCTGTGCCTGCACCTGAATTTTATTTCCAATTTTCAAATGCCCAGTGACACCTACTTGCCCACCAATCATATTGTGGTTGCCTATTTTGGTAGAACCCGCTACGCCACTCTGTGCCGCAATCACGTTGTGACGTCCAATTTCAACATTATGAGCTATTTGAATTTGATTATCTAATTTTGTTCCTTCTTTTATGAGGGTAGAACCCATTGTCGCTCGGTCTATTGTAGAACAAGCTCCGATTTCCACATCGTTCTCTATGATGACGTTTCCCAGCTGTGGAACTTTTTTAAAAACGCCATTTTCATCTGGTTGGTAGCCAAAACCTTCGCAGCCAATTACACTATTGGACTGAATAATTACATTTCTACCAATTTTTATGTTTTCGTAAATTTTTACTCCAGGATAAATGATGGTATTATCCCCAATTTCCACATTTTCGCCAATATAAACTTGTGGATAAATTTTTACATTTTCTCCTATTTTAACTCCAGAACTTATCACGCTAAACTCTCCCAAATAAAATCCTTTCTCTTTGATTTGAGCGTTTTCAGCTATGGATGTAGGTTGCATAATGCCATTTTTTTTGGGTTGTAGAGACTCATACATTTGCAGAAGTTGTGTGATGGCTTGGTATGCATCTTCTACAATGATGAAAGTTTTCCCCGTAGTCACTTCTTTTTTAAATTTCTTAGAAATGATAATTACCTGAGAATTAGTTTCTTTAAGGAAGTGTGAATACTTATCATTTCCAAGAAAGGTCAACTCCTGTGGTTTTGCTTCTTGAATTCTCCCAAAACCACTCACTGGCTGCTCGGGTTCACCTACAATTTGTCCATTTATCAAATCAGCAATTTGTTGCGCTGTAAATTCCATACTACAAAAGTAGAAAAATAAATGCTTTCTAAGAGCTATTTAAATTTCAACAAAATATTTATTTTTTTTAAGCCTTAATAATTTTTCTTGATTCCAAGAGCAAAAATGATGTTTTACTGTCTTCAGGTACAGCGGCTGCGTCAAAATTTGCTTGGGAGACTCTGCAATATCCATACACTGCTTCTTCTTGTTCAGCAATAAAATCGGATGACTTTCTTTATTATATGGCGTTACGCTCATCTCAGTATCATGTACAAAATAGGAAGAAGAGCCAGCCCCTAAGAGCTTTTCGCACAGTTGCACCTGTTTTTCAATTTCCTCTTTTGGAATTTTTTGATTATAAATTTCTGCTTTCGGTAATTTTCTTTGGATAATTGATTTGGCTAAAATTGATAAAATCTCATCTTCTTGATTTTGCCACTGCTTGAGAGCAAATAGAATATCATTATCATCCAAATCCACAAAAGCATTAATGTCATTAAAATCAAAATCATCTTTCTTTTGTCTGCTCAAGAAATATTCTAAGGCAGGTGTCGCTGGTAGTTTCTCACCATTTTGAGCTAACTCTTGCGCTCTACGAAATGCCTGAGTCAGGTAAATTTCCGCAGCCAAAGAAGTTTTGTGCATATAGACTTGCCAGTACATAAACATGCGAGAAATCAAAAATTTCTCTACCGAATAAATTCCTTTTTCGTCGATGACTAATCGATTCTCATGCACATTTAGCATAGAAATGATTCGATCTGAATTGATGTTTCCCTCTGCAACACCGCTAAAGAAGCTATCTCTTTTCAGATAATCCAGCCGATCTATATCTAACTGGCTGGCAATTAATTCATTTAAAAAATAGCGGGGGTATTTTCCTGTGAAAATTTCAATCGCTAGATTCAGGCGTCCACCCGTTTCGGTATTCAAATAATGCATTAATTGAAGAGAAATCTGCTCGTGAGAAACGTCCTTGACAATCGTACGCTCTAGCGTATGCGAGAAGGGCCCATGACCAATGTCGTGCAGCAAAATCGCAATGTAAACCGCTTGCTCTTCCTCGGGAGAAATTTCTACATTTTTAAGCCGCAAAGTCTGAACTGCCTTTTGCATCAGATTCAGGCAACCCAATGCGTGCAAAAAACGAGAATGCGTACAGCCTGGGTAGACATATTGAGTTAAACCCGTTTGTGAAATCCTCCTGAGTCTTTGAAAATATTTGTGCTCGATTAAATCAAAAATAATTCCATTGGGAATCGTTATAAAACCATACAACGGGTCATTAAAAATCTTGAACTTGTTCAATGGACTTGATATTAGGTTTAAATTAATTTAAATTTGGCTATAAATTTGGTGACAAAAGTAAAAATTAAAAACATTTATGAAAATTCTTTGGATTGATGATGAAATTGAATTACTCAAAGCTCACATTCTATTTTTAGAGAAAAAAGGTTACCAAGCCATTCCTATAAATAATGCTACAGATGCCTTAGACTTACTGAAGACTGAAAGTTTTTCCGCCGTTTTGATTGATGAAAACATGCCAGGCATCGGTGGTTTAGACGCTCTAAAACTCATCAAAGAAATCCACCCTTACCTCCCCGTGGTTATGGTCACCAAAAACGAAGAAGAGAGTTTGATGGAAGAAGCTATTGGCTCTCAAATATCTGATTATCTGATAAAACCAGTCAATCCTAATCAAATTTTATTAAGCCTTAAAAAAATTCTGAGCAGCACACAGCTCATTACCGAAAAATCCATTGCCAATTATCAGCAAGAGTTTAGAAATATTTCTATAAACTTGATGAATGCATGCGATGACAAAGATTGGGTAGCTCTTTACCAAAACTTAGTGCAATGGGAAATGCAGCTAGAAAATATTGAAGACCCTCATATGCTCGAAATTTTGAGTAATCAAAAGGCAGAGGCGAATCAACAGTTTGCTAAATTTGTAGAAAAAAATTATCATAATTGGCTACATGAAAAAGATGCTCCGATTTTATCTCACAGCGTTTTTCAAAAAAGAATTTCACCACAAATAAAACCACAAGAGAAGGTGCTTTTGCTGTTGATTGATAACCTACGGCTCGACCAATGGAAGGCAATTCAGCCGCTTTTCACGGAATTTTGTAATATCAAAAAAGAAGAATTATACTACAGCATTTTACCCTCTTCCACGCAATACGCCAGAAACGCCTTTTTCAGCGGAATGATGCCGCTCGAGATTGAAAAAAAATTCCCCCAATATTGGAAAAATGATAATGAAGAAGGTAATAAAAATGAGTTTG
This sequence comes from Candidatus Ornithobacterium hominis, assembly GCF_951229915.1. Lineage (GTDB taxonomy): Bacteria > Bacteroidota > Bacteroidia > Flavobacteriales > Weeksellaceae > Ornithobacterium > Ornithobacterium hominis. The sequence goes on from NZ_OX579588.1 coordinate 229,855, forward strand.
AAGAGCAACTGTTGCAAGCACAGCTGAAGCGTTTAAACCAAAATCAATTGAAATTTAAATATTATAAAATTTTAAATACCTCTTTTTCTAAAAAAGTTTTTGATGAATTTTCTCAATTCAAAAAAAATGACCTAACGGTGATCGTTTACAACTTTATCGATATCCTTTCCCATGCTAAAACTGATAACAAAATCGTGAGCGAAATGATTCGTGATGATAAAACTTATCGCTCCATGACACGTAATTTCTTTGAAAACAGTTATTTAATGAAAACGCTGAAGTTAGCCGCTGCCGAGGGAATGAAAATCATATTGACGACAGATCACGGGACTATTTTTGTGAAGAATCCAATTAAAGTCGTGGGCGACCGAGAAACCAGCACCAATCTCCGTTACAAGCTCGGACGCCACTTGCAGTTTGATGAAAATGATGTCTTCGCTATAGAGCAGCCCGAGGACTATTTTTTACCCAAAGTCAATGTATCATCCAAATATATTTTTGCAAAAGAAAATACTTTTTTAGCTTATCCCAAAAACTACAATTATTACGTCAATTATTACAAAAACACCTATCAGCACGGGGGAATATCGATGGAAGAAATGATAATTCCGCTTGTAGAAATGCAAGGTAAATAATTTTTTTTAAGGCTTAGAAAATTTTGGTATAATTTATTTTAAAAACTAATCACAAAGTTGATAAAATAAGATTTCAATCCTTTTTCGGTATTTTTTTGATATTCAATCAAAACTATTTTGCAATTTGGCTCAAGTTTATCTGTCATTTTACTATTTTTTTTTGGAAATCAATTTGTTAGGTTAAATTTGATGTTTTGATAAACTCTTTTATAATGTACAACGGGTGGTTTAAAACGTTAATATAATATCAAATTTTAATTTAGATTTCGTCTAAACAGAAATTATAAATACTTTTGTTTTAATCATTCTAAATAAATTAAAATGAAATACTTTTCTTATATTTTTTTGTTCATGATTCTAATGATGAACCGTGTTCAATCGCAAAACAATCTACTGCTGAGCGATGATTTTTGGTCAGCTCAACCTGATTTAAATCAAGTGAAACAAGCCGTCACCAACGGGAATAATCCTTCAGCGCAAAACAATCGCGGATTTGATGCAACAACTTATGCCATTTTAAACAATGCAGATGTTTCCATTATTGATTTTCTATTGCAACAAGACGGCAATAGTGTAGATAAAAAAACGCATGATGGCAGAATTTACTTGCTTTGGGCAGGGAGTAAAGGTAATATTCCATTAATTGAATATTTGATTGAAAAAGGCTCTGACGTGATGGCGGTAGAAGATAAAGGCAATAATTTGGTGACTTATACAGCGGTGAGAGGCGTTACAAACCCTGCTGTTTATACCACTTTCAAGCAACATGGTGTACCTCTTTCTATTCAAAATACCAAAGGTGCCCACGCTCTTCTGCTTTTGGCTCCAGCAGTGAAGCAAGTTGCGGATTTGAATTTTCTATTAAAAGAAAAAGATATTCAACTCACAGATACAGATAAAGACGGGAACAATATCTTTCTATACACTGCGACTTCTGGAAACATACCGATGTTGAAAGACTTAATTCAACACAAAATCAATCCGTTACATGAAAATCTTCAAAAAGAAAATGCAATGTTTTTTGCGGCTCAAGGGCAGAAAAGAAGCTTTAATAATATTGAAGTTTTTGAATTTTTGAAAAGTATAGGCGTTCCTACCCGTGTGAGCAATAAAAACAATGAAACACCCTTGCACAAGCTGGCTTCAAGAAATAATCATATCAATATTTATGAATTTTTCATCAATCAAGGCGTGGATGCCAACCAAAAAGATAAGAACGGAAATCCAGCTATTTTCTATGCTGTGCAAGGAAATAATAATTCGGTAGCAAAATTCTTATTAAATGATTTTCAAAACATTAACGAAACTAATGCCTACGGAGAAACATTGATGACTAAAGCAATTGCTGGCGGGAATGCTGATATTTTTGATGCTTTGATACAGAAAAACATAGATTTAAAACATTTGAACCAAAAAGGTGAAAGTTATCTTTATACCCTGTTTCAATCTTATAATCCCCAAAACCAAAAATTCTTTGAAAAAGCTTTTAATGTATTCAAAAATGCAGGAATTTCAGCTTCATCTGCTCAGCTAAGCCTGTTCCATATTGCGGTAGAAAAAAATAGTTTATTTTTACTGCACAAAGCACAGGAAATCAGCCAAGACATTAATCAAAAAAATGAAAAAGGTTTCTCTCCACTCCAATTGGCTGCTATGCAGGTAGATGATGTTCAGTTTATGAAAGATTTAATCGCTTTCGGAGCTGATAAAAATGTACGTACAGATTTTGATGAAAGCGTACTGGATTTGGCTTCTGAAAATGAAAAATTACAAGGGCAGGATTTAACTTTTTTAAATTAAACAATGATGAGAAAAAAATATATTATAATCACTTTACTTATCGGATTTTTTATAAGCTTTTTGAATTTTACCACATTCAGTACAGAAACTTACAAATGCATGATTCAAATGACGAATTACAATGGTGAAGGTGCATATGTAGCTGTTTCTGTGCTAGATAGTAAAAACAATTATGTAGAGACTTTGAAGCTTTTTGGCGATGACGATGAATGGTATAAAGGGCTCGAAGCATGGTATCCTTACTACAAAAAGAATAAAAGAATTGTGAATGTAGATGCTATTTCTGGCGAAACATTGAGTGGCGGAGAAAGAGCTACTTTTCAACTCAAAATTCCACAAAAATACTTAGACAAAAACTATCAGCTCCGTTTTGAAACAGCTGTAGAAGAGCAATCTTACAAGAAAAATGATGTGCTGATTGTTCCGCTCAATGCAAAAAATTTAAACGGGAAATATAATGGCTCTGGCTACATCCGCTATGTACGCCTTGCCAAATCATAAGCAATGAATTGGTATTGGCGACTGGCACATTTATGGTTAGCCTTGGTGAGTGCTGTGTTTCTGTTTTTGCTGGCAGCCACAGGGTTTATTTTGTCTTTTGAACCTTTTGTAGAAAAAACACAATTTACTGAAGCTCAAATTGATGATCAGCTAACTTTAGCTGAATTGCTTCCTCGCTTGAATGAAAAATTTGACGAAATTTTAGAAATTCAAGTCGATGCCTACCAGCGTTTAAGCATTGAAGCTCTAGGAGCAGAAGATAAAATGGTTGGGAGAGTTTACATTAACCCTAATTCACTGGAAATCATAGCCGAAGTGCCTAAGTCTAACGTATTTTTTCAGTGGGTAAGGCAATTTCATCGTTCGTTTATGCTCAAAAGTACTGGGAGATGGCTGGTTGGCATCACTTCTATTTTTCTAGTTCTCATCAGTATTTCTGGTATTTTTGTAACCGCTAGGAGACAACAAGGCTGGGGAAATTTTTTCAAACCAATTAAACCGACCAATTTTACTACATTTTCCCACATTTTCTTGGGCAGATATATGCTAATTCCGTTGTTTTTCATTGCATTAACGGGAAGTATTTTATTTCTTTTTAGAGCTGAATTTTTTAATGAAAACAAAACAGAAATCATTACTTTTTCACCTGATAATTCTACCGAAAAAGATTTAAAAGATTTTGCGTATTTTAATCAAGCCTTAAAAAATTTTCAAAAAATTGAATTTCCGTTTAGTGCAGACCCAGATGAATTTTATACACTTCATTTAGCTGATAAAGTTTTGGAAGTCAATGCTTTTAGTGGGGAAATTCAGCAAGAGATTTATTTTTCTAATCACAAAAAGCTAAAAGATTTCAGTTACTTTTTGCATACAGGCGAAGGGAGTTGGTGGATTCCTATTTTTCTGATTTTGGGTTCATTGAGCATTTTATATTTTATTTATTCAGGCTTGAAAATGGCCTCTAAAAGACTGATGAAATCTAAAAACCAATGGCTTGCAGAGGATGCCGAAATCGTGATTTTATATGGCAGCGAAAATGGTGCTACACAGCGGTTTGCGATGAATTTTTTCAAGGCTCTAGTAGAGAAGAAGCAAAAAGTTTTCATTGCCACGATGAATGAATTGCAGAATTTCCCTAAGCTGAAACAATTGATAATCATGACGTCAACTTATGGCGATGGTGAAGCTCCCAATAATGCCCATAAATTCACCGAAAAATTTCAACAATATATACAGAATCAAACTTTTGAATATAGCATTGTGGGATTCGGGGCAAGAGAATATGCACAATTTTGTCAATTTGCTAAGGATTGTGATGCTTTGCTGAATAAATCTAAAGCAAATTGCTTAATTCCAAGTGTTTATATTCATAATCAATCTAAAATAGAATTTCAATCTTGGTGGAATTTATGGTCAGGGAAAAATCATTTAGAAATGCCTTTTCAGACCTATTTCAAAATGAAAGAAATTGAACGAAAATCCTTCAAAATTGAACAAAAAGAGATTGTAAATGATGGATTTTCTACGGTTTTCAACTTAATTTTGAATCCTATTGATACTCTATCTTTTGAATCTGGCGATTTATTAGCGGTTTTTGCTTCGCCCAATGCGAGAGAACGCTATTATAGCATCGCGAAAATCAATCATCGCATTTTAATTAGTATAAAATTGCATGAGAAAGGTCTGTGTAGCCGATATTTATACCAACTAAAAGTAGGCGAAACTTTGCAGGCTTATATCAAAAAGAATGAAGCTTTTCATTTCCCAAAACATCAAAAATTAATGCTTTTGATTGCTAACGGAACAGGCATTACACCCTTTTTGGGCATGATGCAACAAAATCCTGCAAATAAAGTGCATTTATTGGCTGGATTTAGAAATATAAAACATTTTTCTTTATACGGAAAATATCTTTTAATTACCGAAGATGAAAATGTAACACTTTGTTTTTCAAGGGAAAAAGAAGTAAAAAGATATGTGCAAGATATTGTAAATCAACAAGCCGATAAAATCGTTTTGAATTTAATCAACGGTGGTGAAATTATGGTTTGTGGAAGTTTGAAAATGTATTATTCTGTGATGAAAATTTTAGATCAAAATCTGAAAAAACAAGGTTTATCTGCCTATCATTTCGTTGAAAAAAAACAAATTAAGCATGACTGTTATTAAGTTGATTCTGATTTTAATAATTATTTTTTAAGCCTTAAAAAATTCAGTATAATTTTTCTGCTCATATTGCCCAAAAATTATTAAATCTTCTGGCATCAGTTTAATAATGGAAAGCGTTTTTTCTATAATATCAACCGCTTTTTTTGAAATAGTTGATTCACAGCTTCATGATGAAAACTCCCTAGCCCGCCCTGAATTGCAATTTTTTGTTTCACAAAACTTAAATTTGCATCAATATTAAAAAAATAAATTCACCTAGGAATGACAAAAGCAGAAAAAGTTCAGTTTGTGATAGATACATTGGAAGAAATTTACCCAAACCCGCCCATTGCGCTGGAGCATCAAGATCCTTATACACTTTTGGTTGCCGTGGCTCTTTCTGCTCAAACTACTGATAAAAAGGTGAACGAAATCACTCCTCGCCTTTTTGCTGTGGCAGATTCGCCTAAGAAAATGGCAAATTTGGAAGTTGAGGAAATTAAAAATTTAATTCAAGGAATCGGGCTAACTAATTCTAAAGCTAAGAACTTGAAAATCATGGCAGAACAATTGATTCATGATTTTGATGGAATCGTTCCGAATGATATACAAAAATTGGAAACTTTGGCAGGAGTTGGGCACAAAACGGCTTCTGTAGTGATGGCTCAAGCTTTTGGTGTCCCAGCATTCCCAGTAGATACGCATATTCACAGACTGATGTGGCGTTGGAATTTAAGTAACGGGAAAAATGTGGTGCAAACCGAAATGGATGCTAAAAGGTTGTTTCCTAAGCATTTATGGAATAAATTGCATTTACAAATCATTTGGTATGGGCGAGAATATTCGCCAGCGAGAGGTTACCGATTAGAAAAAGACATCATTACTCAAAAAATCGGTAGAAAAAGTTTTGTAGATGAGATAAGCAGATAATTTGAAAGATTACAATTAAATCTCTCAGAGAATCCTAACTTTGTCTTTCAAAAGAAGAAAAAAGCAACTTTAGTATGTCTTCGGTTTATATTCACATTCCTTTTTGCAAACAAAAATGCAGCTACTGTAATTTCCATTTTTCTACCCAAACCAAGGAGCGAGGGGAATTTCTAAAGGCTTTAGAAAAAGAGATTTTCCTGAGGAGAAATGAAATTCAAACACCACTAGAGACGCTTTATTTCGGCGGCGGAACACCCTCTATTTTAAATCCAGAAGAGTGGCAAAAAATTTTTAAAGCCTTAAAAAAAAATTTCCAAATTTCTGAAAACGCAGAGATTACCATAGAAGCAAATCCCGATGATGTCTCGGTGGAATTTTTACAAGGCTTAGAAAATACGCCAATCAATCGGTTCAGTCTTGGCGTTCAATCATTTTTTGAAGAAGATTTAAAATTGATGAATCGGGCTCATTCTGCTCAGCAAGCTCAAGAAGCTATTCGTTTAATTCAAGATTTTGGTTATCAAAATATGACGATAGATTTAATCTATGGTTCGCCTACAACGACAAATGAAGTATGGGAAAAAAATATTGAAATCTTTTTAACACTCAACATTCCACATCTATCGGCTTATGCACTGACTGTTGAACCTAGAACAGCTTTAGCACACAAGATCAAGACGGGGAAGTGGTCGAAAGTTGATGAAAATCAACAGAAATCACAATTTGATTTCTTGGTGAAAATCTTACTAGAAAATAATTATACTCATTATGAAATCAGTAATTTCGGCTTAGCGGGATTTGAATCTCGGCATAATTCCAATTATTGGAAGAGTAGAAAATATCTTGGCTTAGGCCCTTCAGCACATTCCTTTAATGGGAAACAACGTGCTTGGAATGTGGCTAATAACCAGAAATATATTCGAGCACTGCAAGAGAATACACTTCCTCTTGAAATTGAAGAATTGACGGAAGAGAACCGAATAAATGAGCTCACAATGATTGGGCTAAGAACAAGTTACGGGGTTGATTTAGATGAAGTTAATAGCCAGTTTTCATCAAGTGTTTTAGCGGAATGGCACGAGAATTTGGAGCGATTAATACAGAAAAACTACATTGAGCAAAAGGAAAATCGAATTTTTCTAAATCCAGAATTTCGATTTTTTGCTGATGGAATCGCCGCAGAAATGTTTATTGTTTAAATTTGTAGCATGATAGATTCTCGCCCCATTGGTATTTTTGATTCAGGCGTAGGTGGGTTAAGCATCGCTAAAGAAATTAAAAACTTTTGCCCGCAAGAGAATATAATCTATTTTGGAGATACGAAGCATTTGCCTTATGGGCAAAAATCTGCGCAAGCAATCAAAGAATATAGTCAAAAGGCTACACGATTTTTACTAGAACAAGATTGTAAAATTATTGTTGTAGCCTGTAATTCAGCCTCGGCGAATGCATTGAAAGAAATTAAAAATTTAGCTCGGGAGAGGAAGATAAAAGTCATTGACGTTATAACTCCGGTAGCAGAGAAAGTAGCCTTTGGTTTTGATCAGCAGGTGGGTGTGATTGCTACGCAGGCAACGGTAAATGCAAAAATGTATACCCGAAAAATTAGAAGGTTTAATAAGCATATTCAAGTTTATGAGCTAGCGACGCCGCTTCTAGTGCCGATGATAGAGGAGGGGTTGAGTAAATCAGATATATCTAAGCAGTTAATTAACAGGTATTTATCTCGCAAGAAAATGCAAAATATTGATACAATAATTCTAGGCTGTACGCATTATTCATTTATTCAGAGATGGGTAGACTCTTTCTACGAAGGGAGGATTAAAATCATCAACTCTCCATTAATTGTAGCGAATGAACTTAAAATATTTTTAGAAGAAAATAGAATGCAAGCAGAGAAATCTACTCAAGATTATTTTTGGGTTTCTGATTTAACTCTCAATTACACTAAGTTTGCCAAAAGAATTTTTAATAAACAGATTCAAATAAAATTAATAAAAATATGAATAATATCTCTAAATCTTTAAATTTTTTTTAAGGCTTTAAAAATTTTTCAATAATTAAACTGAAGCTGAAAGATAAATGAATCTTCGTTGGGAGTGAAATTCATATTTTTATTCTTATAGCGATTAAATTTTGCTCCAAAGCTGACCTTTAAACTATTATTTTCTTCAAACAAAAAAGAAAGAAAAGGTGTGTGTGTGATTTGGTGATTGTTCAATTTTTGAATTGCATTCACATCCTCATAGCGATAAGAAAATTCTAAAGCTTTGAGGAAATCTTGCCGTGTATCGTAGTGAAAAAGTGAAGTCACGTACCAATTTTGAAACTGATAATTATCTACCGTTGATTTGTCAACCCCCTGATTCTTAATTTCTTTCATGTTGTGTCCTTTAGCGTACTGGCTTTCGGTGATGAATTTGAGTTGCTTAGCAAGTTGATGTTCAGTTTGTAGATCAAATGTGAAGACTCGCGTTGGCTTACCTTTGTATTTAGTCGTAGCGTAGTTAGCTCCCAGTGTAAATCCTTTTAAAACTTCATATTCTAGGCGTGTTGAGAAATTTTTGTAGGCATCGTCATCAGCGGGTTTATTTTTCCCATTTCCGTTGTAAGCATTAAAGTAGTATTTTAGAGGGATGCTTCCTAAATGAATTTCCCCGTACAATGAGGCGCCAATCTGGAAGCTTTGCCAGTGGCTAGCGCCCATCAGCAGGTAAGAATTGGTGCGGTAATCAGACTTTTGATTCTGTGCAATATAAGTGTTTTCTACACCGAAATAAGGCCTAAATTGCCCAAACCGAAAATTGAGGTAAGGGCTATGCTTGTAAGTTACCGAAGCAATTTCTAAAACCCTATTTTTCAAATTGTTATGTTTGAAATCGGCTAAATTGAACAAAAAATTTGCTTGCCATTTTGGATTCAAATGAAAAGTACCGTTCAATCGTGCATAGCGAAGCGAAAAGTCATTGTTGCTTTCAGCATCAGGCCTGTATTTGCCACCTGCATCAGTGTCTTTAGATAGTCCATAATTGTAATTTCCTACGAAGAAAAAGCCGATTTTATGTTTTCTAGATTGGAGCAAAGAATTCTCAGAATTAGAAGGATTTTCTTTGATTTGAGCTTGGAGAAGAGCAGGGAATGAAATTAAAAATAAAGCTTTCTGAAAGGAGAAAAAATATTTCATACAATGATTTTGTGAACACAAAGTTAAAATCAAAAAGATGAAATTAATAACGTTTGTGCATGATTTGAATCAACAAACTGAGCTAGAAATTTTTTAAGCCTTTATAAATTCCACTCTTTTGCTACATTTGAGACAAGAAAATCAATGCAATTTTTTTAAAAAAATTATTTGCCTATTTTTAACTCATACACTAAAACTTATTCGTTATGAAATACTTGAACTTTTTATCTTATATTTCATTTGTTTTTTTATTAATAATATCTTCTTGTTCCGATGATGACGATGCTATAAGAGAAACTACCAAAGAAGACATTATGGCTACCTTTAAATACTGTAGTTTTGAATTTTAATTAAAAAAACTAAATGAAAGGTTTAATATATTTTATTATAAGTCTATTGTTAATTTTTTCTTGTTCAAAAAAAAATAATGAAGAAAAAGATTATCCAAAACTCACAGAAAAAGAGGCATTGATAGGTTTTCAATATTTAGAATTAAAAGATACCGTTTATGTATTCAATAGTTCTAAAGCAAGAGAAGAAGGTGTTTCAGACAAAATAATTAATGTTTTCTTAAGAGATGTGGATGGGGCAAATGCTTATCTTAAAAAAGAACTTGGTGATTTTTATAATAATAAAGATTCAGTTGATTATTATATGCTAAGATTAATGAATTTTCAAAAAATAAATGAAAATAATATCCATTCTGATAAGGATAGTATTTATAAAGAGATTAGACTTAAATAAAAACTAAAAAAACCTTTACTACCTCCCTTTCCAAATTCAGAAGATGCAGGATTTTCAAAGAATATTTTTTCATTATTCTGCTCTAAATTCATTATTGCTTTTCGGTGTGTGTTGTATAATTTTCTATCCTCTGGATTAGCCTCATACTAACCTTTTAGCAACTTTTTTTCGTGTCGTAATGCTGTATATTCAGCCTTTGGCACAATTATACTTCCCTCATCTTTCACTTGTTGCAATATTTCTTCTCTTACTTCCTGCTTTGTTTGTACACTTGTATCATACCATAAATCAGCGAATTACAGAAGATAAAGAAAATTGTTTTCGAGGTCGGAAAAATTAGAATTTCAGCAAGTTACGAAACCTTTAGACTAAACCAAAGACAGTAAAAACTATGGTAAAAAGGCAGGTCGTGGAGTAGTATTAACCTCGTATTATTTTTTCTAGGTTGAGGCATTCCTAAAAACAAACTGAGCTAGAAATTTTTTAAGCCTTTATAAATTCACAAAGAAAGCTCAATCAAAAAGAGAGGAAAAGTGGAGAATACCGGAGTCGAACCGGTGACCTCTTGCATGCCATGCAAGCGCTCTAGCCAACTGAGCTAATCCCCCATCAAAAAATATAAGACTTCAAATTTAATAAATAAATTTTTAAAAAGACTTTAAATTTCAAATTTTTCTATAGCGCTCAAAGTTTTATCAATTTCCTTATCACTAATGGCTAATCCTACAAACCAAGTTTCAAATGAGCTAGGCGGTAGATAAATTCCTTCATCTAGCATATGATGATAAAACTTAATAAATGTAGGGTTATTTGCTGTCTTAGCCGATTCGAAATCTACAACTTTTACATCGGTAAAGAATATAGAAATCATAGACCCCACCATATTGATTTGGTGCTCAATGCCTTTTTGACTAAAAATGTCATTAATTCCCTCAGCAATGGCTAAAGTCGTACTGTCTAAATCATTAAAACACTCAGGGTGTTTGTAGAGAAGATCCAAAGTCACTAGCCCAGCACACATCGCTAATGGGTTGCCACTCAGAGTACCAGCTTGGTAGACTGGCCCGACTGGAGCTAAATAATCCATAATTTCACGGCGAGCAGCAAAAGCACCCACAGGAAGCCCGCCACCTATGATTTTACCAAAAGTTACAATATCAGCATCTACCTGGAAAAGTTCTTGAGCTCCGCCCATAGCTAGTCGAAAGCCAGTCATTACTTCATCAAAAATTAGTAAACTTTGATTTTCAGAACAAAGATTTTTTAAAGCCTTTAGAAAATTTTCTTTCGGAGGAATGCAACCCATATTTCCCGCAACAGGTTCGATGATGACGGCGGCAATTTGCTCTGGATTTTCTTGGAATAATCTTTGAACCGATTCTAAATCATTGTAATTTGCCATCAGTGTATCCTTGGCAGTACCTTGTGTAACGCCAGGGCTACTGGGTTTGCCAAATGTAGCTAATCCGCTTCCGGCATCAATCAAAAATGCATCAGAATGCCCATGATAGCAACCAGCAAATTTGATGATTTTTTCTCGCCCAGTAAAACCTCGCGCTAAGCGAATAGCACTCATGCAAGCCTCTGTTCCGGAATTCACAAAACGGACTTTATCAACGTTTGGCACCATCTTGATTACCTGATGAGCTATTTCCGTTTCTAACTCCGTCGGCGTGCCAAAAGAAGTTCCTTTCTCCACTTGGTTGATTAAAGCCTCGGTTACTTTGGGGTGAGCGTGCCCTAAAATCATCGGCCCCCAAGAGTTGATGTAATCTACAAACTTATTTCCATCGGCATCGTAAATATAGGCTCCTTTAGCTTTATCAATAAAAGGAGGCGTCCCGCCCACGGCTTTGAAGGCTCTTGCTGGTGAATTTACACCGCCAGGTAAAACATTTTGTGCTTCTTTGAAAAGTGCGCTGCTACGTTGGTATCTCATTATTGTTTTGGTTTTCGTCCTCTTAAATATAAAATGTCACCGGGCTGAGGTTCTTGACCTTTCTCCATCCGGTTTTTGTAATATAATTTACTTACTCTCATTGCGTGTTTTTGGGCAATGAGATACATCGTCTCGCCTGGTTTCACGGTGTGGTACTGCTCTTGCCCCCAGTTTTTTTTATGATTGAAAAATAGAAACTGACCAGCTTTTAAATCCTTTGGAGACTTTAACTCATTATAAAGCATTAAATTTTTCTGAGAAATATTGAATAAATCAGCAATCTTTTTGATGGTTTCACCAGTTTCTACTATAATGTAATCAAGATGGTTGGGGTGTTCTAAAATTCTATCTACAGGATTACTCGGGGTTGTACTTTCCTCAACAGTAAAGTTCTTGTTTGCTTCTTTTTCCTCTCTTTTAGCTTGAATTTCAGCTACTTTCACTGGGTTTTTAGGTAGGATTTCTTCGTAGCTAGGGTCAACAATTTTACGGCTGACTGGGCCATATAATTTCACCAATTGGTCATAAACATCTTGATTTGAAATTAAATCAAACTGATGCAAATGAAGTTTCTCAATTTTATTGATTAAAATATAAGCATAGCGAGGATTCGTTGCATAGCCAGCTTTTTTTAGTCCATGAGCCCAAGCTTTGTAATCCGTTAAATTTAATTCGAATAAATTTTTATAATAAGGTCTTTCAGCTAAAAACTTAGAATGATCTCGGTAGCTTTCCTCCACACTTGCATATTTGCGAAAGCACTCTCCTAGAGCATCATCATCATGAGTTATAGTTTCGCCAGTCCATTCAGTTTTACATTTAATCCCGAAGTGATTATTTGCTTGATTAGCAAGCTTCGATTGCCCGCCACCAGTCTCTAAAATCCCTTGTGCCAACGTAATACTGGCAGGGATTTTATAAATTTCCATTTCTTTTACTGCCAAGAGAGCATATCGCTGTACATAGTCAATATCTCGATCTTGAGCTAAAATAGACTTGCACCACGTGATAGCAAATAAGAAGTATAAAAAATATTTTTTTCTCATAATCTATTGACCCAATTACCCATTTTCGATTCCACACCAGAGATGCCTTGCAAGCCCCCAGTATGAATTGCCAACAATCTTGTACCAGGTTTAAAATAATTTTTTTCAATCAAATCAATTAGCCCATAAAACATCTTCGAAGTGTATAATGGGTCTAAAACAATTTCTGAACATTCATAAAATACTTGAGCAAAAGTAACTAAATCAGGAGGGATTTTCCCAAAACCTCCAAAATGATATGTGTTAATAAATTCATAATTCCTGAAATTAGTCCATTTTCCAATTTCATCTTTTAGGTAATTAGCATTTCTAAGTGCTGGGAAGCCTAATACTTTTCTCTGATTTTTTAAGCCTTGTAAAATTCCAGCCAAAGTACCACCAGAACCTACTGCCGTCGCGATGAAATCATAATCTAAAAAGCGTTCATCTACCATTTCTGTTACGCCCTTCACGCCCAGTTCATTACTGCCACCCTCTGGCACAATAAAAAAATTCCCCCAATGATTTTTTAAAGTCTTTATAAATTCTGGGTGATTTTTGCTCCTATACGCAGATCGACTCACAAAATCAAGTTTCATTCCTCTTTCTTGAGCATCTTTTAGTGTCACATTGAGTGGCTGCTTTGCCAATTCATCACCTCTGATGACGCCAATTGAATTAAATCCAAAAGTCTTGCCTGCGGCTGCTAGTGCCGAAATGTGATTAGAAAACGCCCCTCCGAAACTCAAAATAGTTTCAAACCCCAGCCGATGTGCCTCTAGAATATTGTATTTCAGTTTTCGTAGCTTATTCCCTTGAATGAGAGGGTGATTCATATCTTCTCTCAAAATGTCAAGCCCAATATTTCTCTCTTCCAGAAGCGGCATATTCACATTTTGAATGGGGCAAGGAGAAATGTTATGTAAGGCGGCTAAATTCATTTTTATATTTCAGGGCAATAAATTCCCAATCTTTTGATTTTTTGACATCTTTATAATGTTTTAAATAAATTTTTCGGCCTAATTCATTATTTTCCAAATCCATTTTTTGAGAAGCTGGTAAATTAGGGAAACACTGCTCGTGCAAATCGGTAATCTTTTTTGCCCAAAAAATTCTTTTTTTGGGAGTCTTAAGCCAAAAACGACTAAAGTCAGCCAAAAAAATATTCCATAAAACGTGTTTGTAAGCATTGGCTTCGCCTTCACCGTAATGACTATCTGCAAAATGGGCTTCTGCAGCGGCAGAGCAACGCAAAGTCGCCTTCACGCTCGGTAAAATCAGCCACGGATGCTTCAGTAATGTGAAGAACATCGCAGAGCATATTGATAGCGAAAGCCGCCGTAGTGTGTCAAAATTTTGTTTCAAATTTTCTGTTTTCAGTGGCTGTAATCTATAAAAAATTGAACTCGTTTTTCGATCTCATCTTTACCTAGAAGTTCCATCATCAGTGGAATATCTGGCCCGTGCAATGCCCCAACAATTGATAAGCGTAGTGGCATCATGATTTTTCCAAATCCTATTTCCTGAGTTTTTACAAAATTTTGAATTTCATCATGAATGTTTTCTGCTGAATAAATTTCAATATTTTTTTGAAGGCTTAGAAAATTCTTTAAAATTTCTTCTGTATCCTCCTTCCAAACTTTTTTCACACCTTTTTCATCAAAAACTTGTGGCGCTTGGTAAAAAAACGAAGCATTTCCCCAAAGGTCTTGGGCGAAACTTGCACGTTCCTTTACGGCGTCAATCACTTTCAAATCAAAAGCGTCGTTCGGCTGAATTTGGTGACTTTTGATGATTTCTTGGAACGAAGCCAAAAGTTCCTTACTGGTCAACTGCTGCAGATATTGTTGATTGAACCATACGGCTTTTTCAGGATTAAATCGTGCGCCAGACTTATTTACTTTAGATAAATCAAACAAGCGAATCAAGCTAGGAAAATCCATGATTTCCTCTTCGGTGCCAGGGTTCCAGCCCAGCAGCGCTAGCATATTGATGAACGCACCAGGCAAGTATCCAGATTCTCGATACCCGTCATGAATTCCATTTTCAGTTTCCCAAGCCAATGGAAACACTGGAAATCCTAATTTTTCACCATCTCTTTTGCTTAATTTCCCTTTTCCTTCAGGTTTTAGAATTAATGGAAGATGTGCAAATTGTGGCGCTTCCCAGCCAAAAGCTTTGTAGAGCAAAATGTGCAATGGCAAAGAAGGTAGCCATTCCTCGCCACGGATGACGTGCGAGATGCGCATTAAATGGTCATCGACAATATTGGCAAAATGATAAGTTGGTAATCCATCTGATTTGAACAAAACTTTATCATCTAAGGTGTTACTTTCTACTACGACATTTCCACGGATAATGTCGTGAGCTCTAATCGTTTCATTATCAGGAATTTTAAATCGAATTACAAAAGGAGTTTTCTGATTCAGAAGTTCTTCGACTTCAGATTTTTCAAGGCTGAGGGAATTTTTTAATTCATTTCTATTTGCTGAATTGTAGAGAAAAGCATTACCTCTTTTTTCTGCAGCTAATCTCAGATTTTCTAACTCCTCGGCAGTATCAAAAGCGTAATAAGCTTTGCCTTCGTTGAGCAAGGTTTGAATGTGATTTTGGTAAATATCATTTCTTTCCGATTGACGGTATGGGCCGAAATTTCCGCCAGTTTCTGGTCCTTCATCGGGAGTTAGCCCGCACCAATTCAGGGCTTTGATGATGTAATCTTCGGCACCCTCCACATAGCGTTTTTGGTCGGTATCTTCAATGCGAAGCAGAAACTTGCCGTTGTGTTTTTTGGCAAATAAATAATTGAATAAAGCCGTGCGTACACCGCCCATGTGTAATGGGCCAGTGGGGCTAGGGGCAAAACGAACTCTAACTTGACTCATTGATATGAATTTGGGACAAAAATAAGCATCAGAATAGTTTATTTAAAGCGGAATGCAATAATAATTTTCTAAGCCTTTAAAAATTTTTGGTTTTTTAAATTTAAAATAAAAGCTAAAATCCCTAAAAATAAAGAGATTAACGTGTGTGGCGTATGGACTAAAAATCCAAAAGCTAAACCTGTTTCGGCTGAAAATCCTAGTGTGATAAACCCTAATCGCATCGCGGCATGATAAGCTCCAACGCCTCCACTGGCAGGAATCATCATGCCAATGGAACCAACAAAGAGGATATAAAAGCCTTGAGCTAAATTGATTTCTTGTGTGGCAGGGAGCGCAAAAACGATAAGGTAAGTCATTAGAAAATAAGCCAACCAAATCAAAAAAGTGTAGAGCAGAAATAATTTCTTTTGGCGTATTTTCTGAATACTTTTTAAGCCGAGCAAAATCCCTTGAAGTATTTTTTCGAATTTAGAATAAAAAGAAAGTTTTTTGATTTTTTTGAGAAAAAGAAAAATGAAAATGATAAAAAAAATTCCAACAAGAATGCTCCAACTGGGAGTACTATTCAATCTTTCCTGAAAAGAGATTTGTTTAAATAAATTTATAACCAAATCAAAATTGAAAAATAAGGTAAATAAAGAAATGACACCAAAGCATAAAATGTCAATGGCTCGTTCAGCAATCACGGTGCCAAAGGATTGGTCAACAGGCGTTTTGGTGATTGAATAGAGCGATGTGCAACGAGCCAATTCGCCCGAGCGAGGAATGATGAGATTCCCAAAATAATTCATGCAAATAGCTATAAAAGAGTCTTTGCTACTGATATTGGAATTGATGGGTTCTAAAAGGATTTTCCAGCGTTCGCTCCGAAGCCAATACGCTCCAATGCCAAGAGCTACTGAGATGAAAATCCACCAAAGATTGGCGTTGGCAAAAGATAATTTGATTCGCTCCAAATCAATTCCACGAAAGGCAAACCAAATTAATATAACTGCTAGCAAAAAGGAGATGCACAGCGCTAAAGTGTTTTTGAGCAATATGCCCATAGAGAATTAATTCAGTTGATTATTGTCATCGGGGAAGATAATCTGAGGTTTTATCTCAGCAGCTTCCTCTGGTGTGCAAAAGGCGTAGCCGATGATGATGACCTTATCACCTCGCTGAACTTTTCTAGCAGCAGGGCCGTTCAAAACAACTTCACCAGAACCTCTTCTGCCTTCGATGATGTAAGTTTCAAGTCTCTCACCATTGTCGATGTTGACAATCTGTACGCGTTCACCTACGAGCATTCCAACGGCTTCTATCAAAATCGGGTCTATGGTAATGCTCCCCATATAGTTGAGTTCTGCGCCAGTAACGGTCGCACGATGTATTTTGGATTTGAAAACCTGTATTTGCATAGCGCAAAGATAAATTAATTTAACTTCATATTGTCAATTAATCGGACACCGCCAGCATAGGCAGCGATGAATGCACGCATGGGTTGACTTTTGTCAAAATTTTCTAAGGGTTTTAAATTTTCTTCGTTAGCGATGATAAAATATTCCAATTTTAGAGAAGAGGCTTCAAAAGCGGTATTAACTATCTCATCGATTTTTTGAAAATTTTCTTTGGTAATGATTTGCTGCACACGAGCCAGCGTTTTGTAGATGATGCTGGCCTCTCTCCGTTGCTCTGCACTGAGTTTGGCGTTACGTGAACTCATCGCCAAGCCGTTTTCTTCTCTGTAAATATCTACAGGAACAATTTCTAAAGCTTTGAAAAATTTCTGAGCCAAAGTTTGCACGATTCTTAGTTGCTGAAAGTCTTTCTCGCCAAAATAAGCTCTGTGTGGCTCAATGGCACTGAAGAGTTTGTGCAAAATAGTGCCGACGCCATCAAAATGCCCTGGGCGGAATCTTCCTTCCATCTCATGCTCTAGCCCATTAAAATCAAAGTGTTCAGACTTTTCACCGTCGGGGTAAACTTCTTCTACAGAGGGTAGAAATAGAATATCGCAGTGATTTTTTTGTAACAAATCAGCATCTTTTTCATGATTTCTAGGGTAAGTTTTTAAATCTTCGATATTGTTAAACTGCGTGGGGTTCACAAAAATAGAGCATATGCTGATTTTGTTTTGAGCTACAGACTTTTGCAGTAGCGATAGATGCCCTTGGTGCAGGGCGCCCATGGTGGGGGTGAATCCTACGCTTTTGCCTTGATAATGAATTTCTTCTAAATATTTTTTAAGGCTTAAAAAATCGAAAAATATTTCCATATTTAAATGTTAAATTTCTGCCAACTAATCGCAAAGCTACAGCTATGAAATATATTTTCAATGATTTTTTGTACTTTTGCTAATATTTTATAAGAAAAACTACGATAAAAAAGTTTTATTCAAAATTAGATTTATGCGCATTCTTTATGTTTCATCAGAGTTAATTCCTTACACGCCAGAAAATACACTTTCAAACGCAGCGCTAGAGTTGCCTAGAATTACGAACGGGCAGGGAAATGATGTGCGGATTTTTATGCCGAGGTTTGGTACGATAAACGAACGCCGGCATCAGTTGCATGAGGTGATTCGGCTTTCTGGAATGAACATGATTGTTAATGATATAGACCAACCTTTAATCATCAAAGTAGCATCGTTGCCCAATGACCGCATGCAGGTTTACTTTATTGATAATGAGGAGTATTTTAAAAGAAAAGGTATTTATGAGGATAAAAAAACTGGTGAGTTCTATGAGGATAATGATGAGCGTGCAATTTTTTTTACGAAAGGAATTCTAGAAACAATCAAAAAACTGAACTGGAAACCTGACGTTATCCATGCACAGGGGTGGATGTCTGCACTGATGCCGCTTTACTTGAAAACTTACTACGCTGATGACCCCTTCTTTAATGAAATTAAAATCGTTTATTCGCTGTTTGATAAGCCCTTTGAAGGGATTCTGAGTGATGATATGATGAGTAAAATTGCTTTTGATAAAATTGATGAAAAAGAATTTGAGCATTTAAAAAAGCCGACTTTTAATAATTTATTGAAAGTGGGAATAGACCACGCTGATGTGGTAGTGCAAGGCGATGAAGTCTTGCCAGATGAAATTATGGATTATATTAAAAAAACAGATAAGTCTTTCAAAGAATATGCAGTGGCGGAAAGCCTTTGTGAACTGTATCCTTCGCTTTGTGAAGTGAAAGACTAAAAAAATCAGAATTATTTTATGGGAAAAGCTTGGAGTAGAGTTTTTTTGTTCATTTTCGGTTTATATTCTTTATCTAGTTGTGAGCAAGAAGATAAATTAGTGGGAGCTGGAATATTAGGAAATGGTAATACCGTTTTTGAAGAACAAGAGATAAATGTAGAAGTTTTTAATCTATTTGAAGATTCCATTCGCTCAGATAGAAAAGCACTCAATAGCAGAGGGGGAGTCAATTTATTATCTGGAGCGGTGGTAGGCGTTTATGATGAGCCTGTTTTTGGGAAGACAAAAAGTGCTTTTTTCGTTCAGCCTAGATTATCTGCTTTAAATCCTAAATTTGGCCAAGATCCACAACTGGATTCTATTGTTTTATCTATCCCTGTCTTAGGTTTTATGAAAGACACACTAAGTGTAAAAAAAGAGCTTTTAAAGACTACTTATGTGAAAAAAGTTGATGATGAGTGCCAAAAGGTGACAGATACAATACTCACTTACCGTGAATTCAGAAAATTTGAATTAGATTCAATTTATGGGAACAAAGAAGCAAAAATGACACTACAAGTTCATCAAGTTTCTGAGCCGATGTTGTCGATCGATACAGCTTTTTACAGCAAGAGAAGTTTTAAGACAGGAGATTTGCTTGGCGAAAAAGAAATTGATAAATATGCTTTTACAGAATATGTTTACAATTTAAACCTAAGAGCTAAAGTTGATAGCGCTAGAAAAAACACCATATTACAAGATAGCGTGCCTAGCATCAAAGTAAAGTTAACAGGACTGAACAGACTTGTGCAAAATGAGATTTTAAAAAAACCATCTCAATTAAGTAATCAAGCTTATTTTGTGAATAAAATTTTAAAGGGTTTAAAAATTTCGGTAGGAAATGACCAAGGTTTTTTATTAGGAATAAATCCATCTAAAATGCAGTTGAATATTTATTACAACAGGGTAAATGAAGATTTCAAAGATGCAAATCATAATGGAATAGATGACCGAGAAGAAAATTGTGATGTAAAAGTACTACAACCAAGGTTGAATGCTACTTATCAGTTAAGTTTAGGGGGGGCTTACAATGTTCTACAAAGTGAGATTCAAAATGAGAGAGGTAGTATTGATTATACCACTCAGCAGTCTTCTAATCTATATTTAGAAGGTATGGGAGGCTCTTTTGCAAAATTGCATATAGATGATAAGCAACTCTCGGATTTCAAAACGACGGCAGAAAAAAATAAGTGGGCGATTATCGAAGCTTACCTACGCGTCTACCCCAATCATGGCATGCAAAAGAATCTAGCTTTGCCACCATATTTGTATTTATATAATTATACTAAGAAAAGTTTGATAGATGATTATGTAGGAAATAATCGTGCGGGGCAAACACCATTTATTTTTGCAGATATTAGTAGAAAATATAACAATAAAAAAGGCTACTATCAATTGAAAATCACAAGATTGATAAAAAATATTGTGGAAGAAAATGCAACTAACCCAGATTTAGCCATTAATGTAGGAAATTACTACAATCCAGGTCAAAGTGTTCAATATCAGCCACCCTACTATTGGGCAACCGATCAAGTTCAAAATCCGTATAGATTAATCGCTCATGGGGAAAATTCTAGCGACAAAAGTTTAAAATTAATCATCAGATATACTAAAAAAAAATCGTAATGCATTAAAGCTAGCTTAGAAAATTTAAATAAGCTACAAGAAATACTAGATTCAGAAATATTGATTATAAAGCAATTAATCGTTAAGTTTTTGATTTATAATTGATTAAGCCGATTGTTTCAGTGAAATAGAAATTAATCTATCTGAAAATCATATGTTTATATATTCGAATATATATTCGAAAACTTAAAAAGCAGGAATTTAGC
Organism: Candidatus Ornithobacterium hominis; assembly: GCF_951229915.1. GTDB lineage: Bacteria > Bacteroidota > Bacteroidia > Flavobacteriales > Weeksellaceae > Ornithobacterium > Ornithobacterium hominis. Next base: position 250,705 of record NZ_OX579588.1, read on the forward strand.
TAAATTTAGTCAAAATCACAAGACTTAGCATAATTTAAATAGTCCAATAAATTTGAGTCCTAAAGAAACTTAAACGAGTGAAAAAACAAATCACGTTTGATAATGCACTAGGAGTTAAATTTTATATCTTTAAGGCTTAATCAATAAAAAACAAAGCGGTGAAAAAGTGGAATTATCTTTTGGTTGGAGTTGGTTTTCTACAATCTTGTTATATTCAAAAAGGTAAAAAACAAGAATCAGTACAAAAGCCTAATTTCCTTATCATCTATACCGATGATGTTGGTTATGGAGATTTAAGCAGCTTCGGAGGTAAGATTCCAACGCCACATTTAGATTTTCTAGCCAATAATGGAGTGAAGCATTTGCGTGCTTATGCGACAGCAGCCACAAGTACACCCTCTCGATTCTCACTATTGACAGGTGAATATGCTTGGCGAAAAAAAGGAAGAGGAGTTGTAGCTGGTGATGCCAAAGCCCTGATTCCAGCAGGAAGGCAAACCGTGGCATCGGTAATGAAAAAAGCAGGTTACCGCACGGCTATCGTCGGGAAATGGCATTTAGGTTTGGGGGGAGGAGATGGCCCGGAATGGAATGCAAACATCAGTAATTCGCCGATGGACATAGGCTTTGATTATAATTTCATTATGCCTTCTACTTCAGACCGCGTACCCATTGTCCTGATGGAAGGGCGGCGAATAGTAAATTTAGACCCTAATGACCCTATACAAGTCAGCTACAAACAGAAAATTGGTGATTGGCCAACAGGAAGAGAAAATCCGGAAATGCTAAGATTAAAACCCTCACATGGTCATGATATGACGATTGTCAACGGGATTAGTCGCATCGGGTATCAATACGGTGGCAAGTCAGCTTTATTTAGAGATGAAGATTTAGCCGACCAATTTGTAGAGAAGAGCATTCAATTTATTCAAAAAAATAAAGAAGAATCCTTTTTCTTAATGTTGAATACCAATGATATTCACGTTCCACGCATGCCACACGAGAGATTCCAAGGGAAATCGGGCTACGGATTGCGCGGTGATGCGATTTTATCTTTGGATGAAAGTGTTGGGAGGTTGACTCAATTTCTCAAAGATGAAAATTTACTCGGCAATACCATCATCATCTTTTCTAGCGATAACGGTCCTGTGTTGGATGACGGCTACCAAGACCAAGCAAAAGAATTGCTTGGCGAACACAACCCATGGCAAGGCTTAAGAGGAGGTAAATATAGCTCTTACGAAGCTGGGACACGTGTGCCGATGTTTATCTATTGGCAAAACCATATTCAACCAAAGGTTTCATACAATCTCATCAGTCAAGTGGATTTGTTGGCTAATTTAGCAGCTTTCACACATCAAAATTTCGATGAAAATCAGTCTCCAGATACGCAAAATCAATGGGAAGCTTGGCTGGGGAACAACTCAACGGGGAGAGATTACGTAGTGCAAGAGGCTTTGCGCCTGAATATGAGCCTTACCGATGGACGCTACAAATACATAGAAGCCACAGAGCGACCAGCTAAAGTTGCGTGGGAAACAGGCATTGAGACTGGGCTCTCTAAAGACGAGCAACTATATGATTTGAAACTTGACCCGCAAGAGAAAAACAATATTGCCCTAGAAAACCCTGCCTTGGTAGCTAAATTCAAGCAAATTCTAGCGGAAGAAAAGAGTGTAAAATAATTAGTGAAAATTTTTTAAGGCTTAAAAAAAATATAAAAATCAGTATCTTTGCCTTTATGTTGAAAGAAGCCAAATCGCTGAATCAGTTTTATGTAATTGGGGTAAGTTATGAAAAAGCAGACGTAAAAACCAGAGGAAAGTTCGCTTTTTTTGACCATTTGATCAGTTCATTGGTCATTGAGTCGAACCTAATAGGCATTCAGCATCTGTTTGTGATTTCTACCTGCAACCGTACCGAGATTTACTTTTTTGCAGAAGAACCAGATAAAATGTATGAGGTTTATTGTAAGCAGGTAGAGGGTGATGTAGAAACCTTTAAACAAATTACTTTTCAAAAAAACGGGAAAGATGCTTTAGAACATCTTTTCAGAGTTTCATCAGGTTTGGAAAGTCAAATTTTAGGTGATTTTGAAATTTTAGGACAAATTAAAATAGCCTTTAAAAAATTTAAAAAAGCGGGCTCTGCAAATGCTCATTTAGAACGTTTTATCGATACGGCAGTTCGTATAAGCAAACAAATTAAAAATGAAACCAGCCTTAGTGATGGAGCAACCTCGGTTTCTTATGCTGCAGTGCAATACATTACTCACCAATTTCAAAATTTTAAGAATAAAAAAATTACACTTTTCGGGACGGGAAAAATTGGGCGAAATACTTGTGAAAACCTCGTGAAACAAACCCATAATGACCAAATAACGCTCATCAACCGAACTAACGAAAAAGCAGTGAAATTAAGCGACAAGTTGCAGGTCAATCAAGTAGATTATAAGTTTTTAGATAAAATTTTGAATGATTCAGATATCTTTATAGTTTCTACTGGTTCATCAAAACCTGTGATATTCAAAGAAATGATTAGCACAACCAAACCCCTGCTGCTTGTCGATTTGTCGATTCCAGCAAATGTAGATGCCGATGTGAAGGAATTGCCAAATGTCACATTAGTGAATGTAGATGAATTATCACAAACTATAAATCAAACTTTAGAAGACAGGCAAAGCCAAATTCCTAAAGTAGAAACGATTATTCGGCTGAATATGTGGGAGTTTGAAGAATGGCTAGAGAGTAGAAAATTCGTACCAGCGATAGAAGCATTCAGAGAGCGGATGGAGTTTTTGGCTGAATTTGAAAAACGAAAATTAGAGAAAAAAGATATAGAGATTTCAGAAAAATCTTTAAGTACTAGTTTAATTCAAAAAATGACCAATCAATTTGCCAGCTATGTTATGGATAGTCCTGAAGGAGAAGCCGAGAAAACCATCAATTTATTCAATGAAATTTTTCATTTAGAATTAAAGCAAGAAAGAAAATGAGTCAGGCTAAGAATGGAAATCCCAAAAGCAAAAAAATACGTATCGGAACTCGGAAAAGCCCACTAGCACTTTGGCAGGCACAAAAAGCTGAAGAAAAGCTGAAGGAATTTGGGTACGAAACTGAAATTATTCCAATTTCTTCAGAAGGAGATTTACGCTTATCTCAGCCAATCTATGAGCTTGGTATAACTGGTGTTTTCACCAAAACTTTAGACATTGCTTTAATCAACCAAGAAGTTGACGTTGCTGTACATAGCTTGAAAGATGTGCCGACACAATTAGCTGATGGATTACACCTAGCGGCTTGCTTACCTCGTGGGAGCTATCAAGATATTTTAGTCTATAAATCAGGAGATTGGGCTCAAAAAGAAAAAAGAATAATAGCAACGGGAAGTCTTCGCCGAAAAGCTTTTTGGTTGCATCAATTCCCACAAGATGAATTAACAGATTTACGCGGGAATGTGCAACTAAGAATACAGAAATTATTAGACAATAATTGGGACGGAGCCATTTTTGCCTATGCAGGATTAGAACGTAGCGAAATTTTACAAAGCCTTGAAAAAAAGGCTTTGAAATACCAAGTTCTAGAAGATATGATTTCGGCGCCATCACAAGGAATTGTGGGGATTGTAGCTCGGGAAGATTTGGATTTATCAGCGCTTACACATCAGTCAACGCATCAAGCAGCACTCGCAGAAAGAGCTTTTCTGCGAAGATTAGAAGGAGGATGCACGGCACCCATCGGTGCCTTAGCGAAAGTTAAGGGTAAGGAAATGCATTTTAAAGGAGCAATTTTGAGTTTAGGCGGCGAACAAAAAGTGGCGGTAGAAGAGAAGTTTGAATTTTCAGAAGCTACTCAGGCAGGAATGGAAATGGCAGAAAAGGCATTGGCAAAAGGTGCTGGCGATATCGTAGAGCAAATAAAAAGATATCTCTAAGCGCGCATGCCGAAGATTTTATTAACTAAATTTTATAAGCCTCAGATTTTAAAGCAAAAATTTTCTAAGCCTTTAGAAATTTTTAGTCAAGATTTCATTCAGACGCAAGTCATTCCGTTAGAAGAAATTCAGAAAAAACTCAAACGAGAACAAAAATTTATTGTAACAAGCAAAATAGCAGCCAAGCATATTTTACCTTTATCGCTCTCAGGCACTTTTTACTGCGTAGGGAAAACTTCTGCGCAATTGTTGTCTAATGCGGGACATAGTGTAGTGACGACTCAGCCTGATGCGGAAAGCCTATCGCAGTGGCTACTAAAGAATATAACTACAAAATCGACTATAATTTATTTTTGTAGTGAAATTCGCCAACCAACGATTGCTGAAGCTCTGCAAGAAAGTCACATTCAGCTCAAAGAAATTATAACGTATTATACTTTTAGTCAATCAATTAAATTGAATCAAGATTATGATGCATACGCTTTTTTTAGTCCATCGGGGGTGAAATCTTTTCTGAAAGAAAATAAAATTCCCAAAAAATCGGTTATCTTTGCCATTGGTAAAACTACCGCCCAAGCATTAGAAAAAAAAGGAATAACACAAGTTGAGATTCCAAAAGAACCTGATGCAGACAGTTTGTTTAAAAAAATAGAAGAATATTATGGCAATCAAAAATGATTTATTTTTAAAAGCTTTGAGGGGAGAAGAAGTCTCGCGTCCACCTGTATGGATGATGCGCCAAGCGGGACGTTATTTACCTGAATTTATAGAGCTTAAAAAGAAATATGATTTTTTTACACGTTGCCAAACGCCAGAGTTAGCGAGTGAAATCACGCTTCAGCCGTTTCATCGATTCCCGATAGATGCCGCCATTCTGTTTTCAGATATTCTAGTTGTGCCACAAGCTTTGGGGTTAAATTTTGAAATGAAACCTGGCGTAGGACCATGGTTAGAAAATCCTGTGAAATCAGCAAAAGATGTAGCAAAACTGAGAGATGGCGATGTGAATGATGAATTACAATACGTTTTTGATGCAATTGATTTGACAAAAAAGGGATTAAATGATGAGATTCCTTTGATTGGTTTTGCTGGTTCCCCTTGGACTATTTTTTGCTATGCCGTGCAAGGTCAGGGTTCTAAAAATTTTGATAAAGCAAAGGCTTTTGCCTTCTCTCAACCCGAAGCGGCACATCAGTTATTGCAAAAAATTACCACCGCCACGATTTATTATTTAAAAGAAAAAGTAGCACAGGGTTGTAATGCAGTTCAGGTTTTTGATAGCTGGGGGGGGATGCTTTCGCCCAAAGATTATCAAGAATTTTCTTACCAATACATCGAGCAAATTGTTAACGAATTATACACTGAAGCACCAGTCGTTGTTTTTGGCAAAGGTTGTTGGTTTGCTTTAGAAAAAATGTCACAAAGCAATGCTTCAGCTCTAGGCGTTGACTGGACAATAACGCCACAATTAGCTCGAGAACTCACTGGATTTAAGAAAACTTTACAAGGGAATTTTGACCCAAGCCGATTGTTTTCTTCACCAGAAATCATTGAGCAAATGGTGACCGAAATGATTGATGACTTTGGGGTTTATAAATATGTTGCAAATCTAGGGCATGGTATTCTGCCTAATGTCCCATTAGAAAATGCCCAAGCTTTTATAGAAGCTGTAGTCAATTACAAGAGTAAATCTTGATTTTTTCTAAGGCTTTAGAAAATTTTCAAAAATTTCATCGTCAATACTTTGTGCGTTGTAAACCAGTACTTTCCCGTTTTGGTCTAGCAAGATATAGCGTGGAATCCAATCCAATTTTGCCCAATTGATAAAGGCGTTGGAGGAATCTTTCGCCCAGCCAGTGTTAAAGAAATAATGTTCACCATTGATGTGATGGTTAGCAAAGTGCTTCTGAATACCGTTTTGCCAATCTTCTGCTGAGTCATCTACCGAGAGGAAAATAAAATTAACATAAGGGTATTTTTTTTGAAAATATTCTACTTTAGGCAAAGACTTCACACAATCTCCACACCAACTTGCCCAAACTTCTAAAACGGTGAAAGAAGCTTGATTTTTGACGATCTCTCCTATCGAATATTCGTTTTCTTGAGTATCATAAACAACTTGATTTAAAGTTTCAGGATTGAAATTTTCAGGCTCTTGAGCTAATTTTTTTCCGCATCCGCTAAATAAGAAAGGAGCTAAGAGTAAAACCAGCAAGTTTGTATAAAATTTATTTTTCATATATGAAATAAAAATAAGGCTTTAGAAATTGATATACAAAAATTATATTTGTCTTATGCAAAAATACCTCATTGTGGGCTTGGGTAATCCAGGTCAGAAATACGAAAAAACACGTCATAATATTGGCTTTTTGATTTTGAACCGAATGGCTGAAAAAGCCTGTGCGTCTTTTGAAAATGGGAATTTTGGCGAAATTTTGCAGTTTAAATACAAAGCAAGACCCGTTGTTTTACTCAAGCCAAATACCTTTATGAACTTGAGCGGAAATGCTGTTCAATTTTGGATGAAAAAAGAAAACATCAACCTAGAGAATTTATTGGTAGTAACGGATGATTTGAACTTGCCCTTTGGAACTTTACGACTGCGAGGGAAGGGCAGCGACGGCGGACACAATGGTTTAAAGCATATTCAGCAAGTCCTGAACACAACAAAATATCCGAAGTTACGCTTTGGAATTGGCGATGAATTTAGCCGAGGACAACAGATAGACTATGTTTTGGGTGAATGGAGTGATGATGAAAATCTAAAATTAAACGAGCGTGTGGAAACCGCTGCTGAAACCTGTTTTAGCTTTATTTTTGCAGGGCTTGCAAATACGATGAATCAATTTAACGGGAAATGAAAATCATAAGCGGTGCGTTGAGTTTTCTTTGGCGAATTTGGTTTGTACTGATTACCATTCTTTTTACTTTATTTTTTGCTCCTTTTGTTATTTTCCCTCTAAGTTTTCGGGAGAAGGACACCAAATACCTAGCTCAAGCTTTACGTCTTTGGGCACAATTGATTTTTTACGGTTCAGGTTTGAGCTATCAACTTCATTCGCATGAAAAATTAGATCATAATCAAGCTTACATCATTGTAGCCAATCATACTTCTTTGATGGACATTATGCTAATGCTCATCATTGTAAAGCAACCATTGGTTTTTGTAGGCAAAGCAGAACTCTCTAAACTCCCTATTTTTGGCCCAGTTTATAAAAGAGTGAATATTCCAGTAGACAGGCAGAATGCAGCAAGTCGAGCTTTGGTCTTTAGGAAAGTTTCAGAAAAAATCAAGCAAGGAAAATCCGTGTGTATTTTCCCCGAAGGAGGAGTGCCAAATTCTCAAGTTTTTTTAGACGATTTCAAAGATGGGCCATTTGCATTGAGTGCTATTTTGAAGATTCCCATGGTGGTATTTAGCTTTTGTGGAATGAAGGAACGCTTACCTTATGGCTACTTCACGGGTGGGCCGGGGCGAGTAGAAGTGTTCTTGAACGAAATTATTCCAGCTGGGAAGTTTGAGAAAAAAGAAATCCCAAAGTACAAAGAATATGTTTATCAACAGATATATCAGCAGCTGAAAATCTATGAGGAAAATAAAAATTTTTAAAGCCTTTAAAAATTTTTATCTTTACCTCTATGCAGAAAATGTTAGAAAAAGGCGATCAAATTCCTAATGTTGCAGGAATAGACCAAAACGGGAAGGAAATTAGGCTAGAGCAGTTCCGAGGCAAAAAGCTAGTGATTTTCTTTTACCCAAAAGCTAGCACACCAGGTTGCACCAAAGAAGCCTGTAACTTGAATGACTACCGAAAAGAATTAGAAAGGTTTGGTTATCAAATAATTGGAGTGAGTGCAGATTCAGTGAAGCGACAAAAAAACTTTAGTGATAAATATGAATTTCAGTATCCGCTAATTGCAGATGAAAACAAAGAAATCATTCAAGCTTTTGGTGTTTGGGGGCCAAAAAAATTCATGGGGAAAGAATATCAAGGGATTCACCGTACAACCTTTCTAGTGGATGAAAATGGCATCATAGAAGAAGTTATTAAAAACGTGAAAACAAAAGAACACGCACAGCAAATTTTAAATCAATAATTAAGAAATGGCAGAAAAAGATACCAATTCAGAAAAGAAAAAAGCGCTCCAGCTGGTGCTGGATAAAATGGATAAAACCTATGGCAAAGGAACGGTAATGCGCATGGGTGATGATGCGATAGATGAAAACATAGCGGTGATTCCTTCGGGCTCACTGGGGCTAGATATTGCTTTGGGCGTTGGTGGCTACCCACGTGGAAGAATTATCGAAATTTATGGGCCGGAATCTTCAGGGAAGACAACTTTGACGCTTCACGCAATTGCAGAAGCTCAGAAAGCAGGTGGTATAGCGGCTTTCATCGATGCAGAACATGCTTTTGACCGTTATTATGCACAAAATCTGGGGATTGATGTGGAGAATTTAATTATTTCTCAACCCGATAATGGAGAGCAAGCCTTGGAAATTGCTGATAATTTAATCCGTTCGGGAGCGATTGACATCATTGTGATAGACTCGGTGGCGGCATTGACGCCAAAAGCTGAAATTGAAGGTGAAATGGGGGACTCTAAAGTGGGGTTGCAAGCGCGTCTAATGTCACAAGCTCTACGTAAGTTAACTGGTTCTATCAACAAAACAAAATGTACGGCTATTTTCATCAACCAATTGAGAGAAAAAATAGGCGTAATGTTTGGAAGTCCCGAAACGACGACGGGTGGTAATGCATTGAAATTCTATGCATCAGTTCGTTTAGATATTCGTCGTTCAACGCAAATCAAAGATAACGATAATGAAATTACTGGAAACCAAACGCGCGTGAAAGTCGTGAAAAATAAAGTGGCTCCACCGTTCCGTAAGGCAGAATTTGACATTATGTATGGTACAGGAATTTCTAAAAATGGAGAAATTCTTGATATTGGAGTGGATTTGGGTATTATACAAAAAAGTGGCTCATGGTATTCTTACAATGATTCTCGACTAGGGCAAGGGCGAGATGCGGTAAAAGCCATTATTGGTGACAACCCAGAGTTAGCTGAAGAAATCGAAAATAAAATCAAAGAAGAGCTAAAAGAAAAAGATACTGCTCAGAAATAAAAAAATCTAAGCCTTAAAAAAAAATGTTGAAAATTAAATAAATCCGTGAAAAATCTCACGGATTTTCTTTTTTATAGGGTAAAATACTATCATTTTACCACCAAAGGAGTCAATTAAAATAATGACGGCTATATTGATTTTTTACCTGAGTAGAATCAAAATTTCAAAGTTTTTAATGAAAAATGTATTTGTCTGAACATTATAAGATAAACTCAAAAATAGTTAAGCTCAATTAGACATGTAAGATGCAGCTCTGCAACAAGCTTTCCAAAAAAAAACACTGACTTTTGTAGTTTTTTTGTTGCAAAAAATTTCTTAGTTTTAGAGAAAAAATTTGACTTATGTTTAATCTTGTCATTCCTACCGATTTTTCTCAAGAAAACCGTGAAACTGTTTTTTCTTTTTTAGATATTTTCTTTCAGCACTTACCAAAAGAAGGTGTTACAAAATTAACTCTTCTGAATGCGTATGATACACCGCGGGTTGGGCAGAGTATAATATACAATATGGACGAAAAACTAAGTGAAATAAGCGAAGAGGATTTGGAGAAAGAAGCGAACTTCATCAAAGAGAGGTTTGGTAATGTATCTGATTATCAGATTGAAAAGTGTTCACAAAAAGGCTCATTGCTCAATGTTTTGCATCTTTATGATAAAAAAGATGAGATTGATTTTGTTATCTTGTCTTATAAAGCTGATAACTTCTTTGATAAGATATTCAGAAACAGCGAGTTAAACCCTTCTAATATCGTTAACAGCTTAAAAGAGCCAGTTTTGTTTTTGCCCAAAGGCCAAACGCCGAAGGATATAAAAACAATTTTATTTGGAGTAGATTTAAAGCCATTTGATAATGATAAAGATTTCGAATTATTTTTAAAATTTGCAGAATTTTTTGGAGCTGAAATTAAATTTATACACATCAATACTGGAGCTGAAGGAATGAACGAACAGCTGTTTCATGATACTTTTGACTCCAAACTATCCTCTTTCAGAGGAGAGTACAGCTACGTAGAAATTCAATCCCCTAGAGTTATTGATGGTTATTTGGAATTTACGAAAGAAAACAATCCAGATATGGTTGTTTTGATAGAACGAGAAGACAATTTCTTAAAAAGCTTTTTAGGTGATAGTTTTGCTGATAATTTTTCAAAATCATTCACTTCTCCGCTACTGGTTTTGAGCGAAAAGTATGATAATGAATAAAAAAGGTTAAAAAAAGCCATTTTAAAACAGATTGAAATGGCTTCTTTTTTTAAAAAAAAATCTACTTATTTGGTATTTTTTCTAAAATATTGAGCAAATATTTCCAAAATTTTTGAGTTGAAGAAATGCTTACCTTCTCATCAGGTGAATGAGCCCCAAGTATCGTCGGGCCAAGTGAAATCATATCTAAACCAGGAATTCTCTCGCCCAAAATCCCACATTCTAAACCTGCGTGGCAAGCAACAATATTGGGCTTATGACTGAACATCTCAAGGTAAAGATTTTCTAAAAGCTTTAAAATCTCAGAATTAGGATTTGGCTGCCAACCTGGGTAAGAGCCTGACAATTCTGTAGTAAAACCAGCCTTAGAAAAAGCTTCCTCTAGAAGTTGAGAAACTTCATCCTTTGTTGATTCCATGCTGCTGCGCGTCAAATTTTCAATTTCAGCCTTGCCCTCTTTCAGTTCAATTTTAGCAACATTATTAGATGCTTCTACTAGGCCAGGCATGTTTTCGCTCATTTTATAGACACCGTTGTGTAAATTTTTAATAAGGCTTAAAAAATCTTCAGTATCTTTTTCACTCAAAGTTTTATCTAGAGCAGTTACTTTTGCGTCGATGAGGATTTGAAGTTTAGGGTCAACTTCATTAAACTCCTTTTTGATATCCCAAGCTTTAGCTTCTATAGCTCTCCCTATTTCTGCCACATCCTCATTTTTCACAACAATTTTTGCCCAAGCTTCCCGCGGGATAGCATTTCGTAACCCCCCACCTTCAAACTCAGCAATTCTAAATTTAGATTCCACTGAAGTCAACAAGCGAGCAAGAATTTTATTAGAATTTCCTAAGCCTTTATGAATTTCCATTCCACTGTGGCCACCTTTCAATCCTTTCACGCTGATTTTCATACCATAGGATTCATCATCGTTCACGCTCTCTAGCTCATAAGTTCGGTGAGCTGTGACATCCACGCCGCCAGCACAGCCAATCCCGATTTCATCATCATCTTCAGTATCAAGATTAAGAAGAATTTTACCATTGAGTAGACTCCCGTCCAGTTGCTGCGCACCAGTCATTCCCGTTTCTTCATCTATGGTGAAAAGCGCTTCGATTGGCGGATGCTGAATATCTTGAGAAGCCAAAATAGCCATGATGCTTGCAACTCCCAAGCCATTGTCTGCACCCAAAGTTGTGCCCTTTGCCATGACCCAATCGCCATCAACTTTCATTTCAATTCCTTGCGTATCAAAGTCAAAATCGGTGTCATCATTTTTCTGATGAACCATATCCAAATGCGATTGCAGAATCACTGTCTTGCGATTTTCCATTCCCTTAGAAGCTGGTTTTTTAATGATGACGTTGCCTATTTCATCTTCCAAGGTTTCTAGGTTTAATGATTTCCCAAAATCCACCATAAAACGACGGATTTTTTCTTCCTTTTTAGAAGCTCGAGGAACTGCATTCAAGTCAGCAAAAAAATTCCACAAAGCTCTTGGTTTAAGATTTCTAATTTCTTGATTCATATTTTTTAAGCTTTTAAAAAATTAAAATTTTTCTGAATAATATTTATAAAAATAAGGGATAGTTTCAATTCCTTTGAAGAAATTATCAACCCCAAAATTCTCATTGGGTGAATGAATAACATCAGAATTCAAGCCAAACCCCATGAGGACAGATTTGCTTTCTAAAACTTCTTCAAACAATGCCACAATTGGAATGCTCCCACCCGACCTGTAAGGCAAAGCCTCTTTGCCAAAAGTCGTTGTCATGGCTTCTTTTGCTGCCAAATACCCTGAGCTTGCAACAGGCAAAACATAAGGTTGGCCACCGTGAAGGATTTGGCAATTTACACGCACAGAATTAGGCGCTATTTTCTCAAAATAAGATTTAAATAATTTTGAGATTTTTTCTGAATTTTGATGAGGAACCAAACGCATTGAGATTTTTGCAAAAGCCTTAGAGGGGATCACCGTTTTAGCTCCCTCACCAGTGTACCCGCCCCAAATGCCGTTCACATCTAGCGTTGGGCGAATAGAAGTTCGTTCGTTGGTAGAAAAACCTTTTTCACCTTGAATGTCTTTGATGCCAATTGCATTTTTATACTTTTCTAAATCAAATGGAATTTTAGCCATCTCTCGCCTTTCTTGCTCTGTCAATTCTTCTACATCATCATAAAATCCTGGGATATTGATATGCCCGTTATCATCTATCAAGCCAGAAATCATATCACTTAAGACATTGATGGGGTTGGGGACAGCACCGCCATAGATGCCGCTATGCATATCTCGGTTAGCACCTTCCACTTCTATCTCTACGTAACTCAGCCCTCTCAAGCCTACACAAATAGACGGGATATCCTTCCCAGCTAATGTAGTATCAGAGATTAGAATAATATCATTTTCTAATTTCTCTTTATTTTCTTTGATGAAAGAACCTAAATGCTCTGAGCCGATTTCTTCTTCACCTTCGATCATGAATTTCACATTACAGGGTAAGGAGTCATTTTCTATCATAGCTTCGATGGCTTTCACGTGCATGAAAAACTGCCCTTTGTCATCAGAAGCTCCACGAGCAAAGATAGCTCCATTGGGGTGAATCTGCGTTTCTTTAATGACGGGCTCAAAAGGCTCTGAATCCCAAAGTTCGAGCGGGTCTGGAGGTTGAACGTCGTAGTGGCCATAGACTAAAATAGTAGGTAAATTTTTGTCAATGATTTTATCGCCATACACAATCGGATGCCCTTCTGTAGAGCAAATTTCAACATTTTCTAGCCCCGCTTGTATTAAGAATTTTTTGGTCAAATCTGCTGTTTTCAGCATATCATCTTTATAGCGAGAGTCTGCGCTGATGCTCGGAATCTTTAATAATTCAAATAATTCGTCTAGAAAACGCTGTTGATGCTCCTTGATGTACGTATTTACTTTATCCATAAATTTGAAATTAAACTTTTAAAGGCAATAAATTTAAAATCTTTTGGGCATAAATTAAGAATTTTTAAAGGCTTAAAAAAATTTTGTTTGAAAAGTCTGAATTTTAATTCAAATTTAAAAGCCTATTTGAATTTTATGATTTGAATTTCTTTTATTTCTTAAATTTACCTCTGCATGCCAAAAAAGTTTATAAAAAAACAATTTTTCCGAAACAATTCTTTGAAGAGTTGGCTAGGTTTTTCTATGATATTTTTATTCTTCGCATTTATATTATATGCGTCTCATTATGTGGTCAATACGCTAAGGGCAGATGAGAAAAAAAAGGTGGAAAACATCAAAAATGCACTGGAATTGCTGAGTTCAGAAAAGGTGATTTCAGACCAATCGCGTGCTTTTGCGCTGAAGATTACCCAAGACAATACGTCGATTCCGTTGATTTTGATTGATGAAAAGGGAGAGTTTTCTTTTCAGAAAAATTTAGATCAAGAGGAAGAAAATTTGAGAAATAACCCAAAATATTTAGCTCAAAAAATTAAAAGCATGGCAGAATATCATCAGCCACTGGATGTTAATTTGCCTTTTGGTACTCAAAAAATTTATTACGAAAAATCATTTTTACTATCTCGACTTCAGTCATATCCTTATTTGCTGATTTCCATTTTATTGGTATTTATGCTTTTTAGCATTTGGTACTTTAGCACGATAGAGGCTCAGAAGAGGAGCTTTCTCTGGGCAGGAATGGCAAAGGAGACTGCCCACCAGATTGGCACGCCACTATCATCTTTGCTAGGCTGGATTGAATTGCTCAAATTAGAAAGTTTAAAGGAAAAATCCATCCTCATTGAAATGCAAAAAGACGTCCACCGATTGAATTTAATCTCAGAACGCTTTTCTAAAATAGGTTCAGAACCTGAGCTGAAAAAGCAAGATTTAGTGAAAGTCTGCGAAGAAACATTTAGATACCTGAAGCAAAGGATTTCTAGCAAAGTAGCGTTTACTTTTTCCCATTCATCTTCGGTTATATATGCTGATATAAATGCAGAACTTTTGGGCTGGGTCATAGAGAATCTGGTGAAAAATGCGTTAGATGCCATGAAAAATGAAGGTGAACTTAAATTCATCTTGAAAGAGCAGGAAGATAAAGTCAGAATTTTAATTCAAGATAATGGCTCAGGAATTCCACAGCAGAATAGAAAAAATGTATTCAAACCTGGTTTCACAACCAAAAAGAGAGGTTGGGGTTTGGGCTTATCTTTAGCTAAAAGAATAGTGGAAGATTACCACAGGGGGCAAATTTTTGTTTTGGAAAGTGACAAAAATGGAACGACTTTCCAGATTTTACTTCCCAAAATAAAAAATTAATTTTCAAACAGGTATTTTCATCTTTTAAATGATTTGCTTTTAGTTTTTTGAAATTTAAACAAAGGCTAAAAAAATCAGAAGAAAATTCTTTTTACCCTTGGAGAAATAGACGTCAGAATTTCATATGGAATGGTGTTTGCGCTAGCAGCCATTTCTTGGAAAGTGGGTTTTTTGCCAAAGAGAGTCGCGACCTCACCCACTTGGCAATCAATCTCTGAGACGTCAACCATGAGCATATCCATGCAAATAAGCCCGACGATGGGCGCTAGTTTCCCGTTGATTTTGACACTGAAGTTCCCATTGCTCAGATTTCGTGGAACTCCGTCGGCATAGCCAATAGATAGTGTGGCAATTCGGCTTTTGCGTTCTGCAATAAAACTTCGACCATAGCTGACGGATTCACCTTTTTCCACATGATGAATTTGTGAGATATAGGTTTTGAGCGAAGCTACAACTTCAAGTTCTTTCTGATGCAGCGGCTCATTGGAGTAGCCGTATAGTCCGATGCCGATGCGCACCATATCGAGATGAGCTTCTGGGAAGTTAGTGGTGCCCGAGGAGTTGGCGATATGCAATAGTGGGCGGTAACTCAATCTTTTGACTAAAAGCTCAGTGGTTTCTTTGAAAACATTAATTTGATGTTGAGTAAACGCTTTGTCGCTCAAGTTATCGCTCTCGGCAAAATGAGAGAAAATACTTTGCACCTTCAGTTGAGGGAATTTTTTTAAAAGCTTTAAAATTTTAGAAGTATCGTTTGGTGAAAAGCCAACGCGATTCATCCCCGTATTGATTTCTAGATGAATGGAATACGCTGAGAGGGAAGGGGAATTATTTATCTTCTCTCCAAGTTTTTCTAGCTTTTCAAGGCTGAAGATTGTAGGTTCTGCCTTGTATTTGATAAGCTGAGCATAGCAATCTTGGTCGGCATTCATCACCATGATGGGCGTTTGGATGCCTTTTTTCCTTAATTTTATGACTTCAACGGGATATGCAACACCGAGATAATCCACACCAAGCTCGTTTAAAATCTGAGCGACTTTCACTGCGCCAAGCCCGTAAGCGTTGGCTTTCACCATTGCCATGATTTTGGTGCTGGGGGAGACTAGAGACTTTAAATAAATAAAATTATTTTTCAAGGCTTTAGAATTGATTTCCAAAACCGCATGATGTTTCAGGCGCTTAGACATTATGGGATAATCTTTTGATTTTTGTTTAAAATTTGATGGACTCGGGCAGAATAATATTTAGAATCAAAACTCAAAGTATCTTTGTAAGTGTAAGCGGTGGAAATCATGGTGTTGAGATTAATTTCCTGATAACCAGGTACTCGGTCGTTATTATTTTCTAGCAACATCAAAGTAGAATCATTTTTGAAAAAAGCATCTTCTACCCAAAAACTTGGCCCGTAAAACAGAATTCGATGAGCTTTTTTTTGATTTAAATCGACTAATACAATTTCTTGGTCGGTATTGTAATCGACTTTTCCATTATCAGAAAAACGAAGCAAGTAGCTGTCTATATCTACATATTTGCTAGAATCAGCATTATAAGTTAAAAAAGTTTGATATCTTTGGTCAAATTTTGATGAAAAAGAAGGAATTGCAGTCGCAGGTTGATTGAATACTTTAAAAGTATCAACTTTTTGGAAATTTTCTAGCTTAAAGTCAGCTTCTTTAGATTTATAGTAGTCAACCCATTTTTCTAACCGCTCTTGTGGACTAGGAAATTCATTATAAGTATTCGGCGGAGGTGGAATTTCTAAAGAAGTGGAATCAATTGAAGTTTCATTGATTTTTTTATCTTTCTTCTCACACGAAAAAAATAATATAAGGCTTAGAAAAAATAAAATAAATTTCGACATTTTTGTTTTGATTGATTTTCTAAGACGAAAGTACTAAACTTCTGCAATTACAAGAAAATTATTCTCATTAAATTTTAATACCAAGTCAGAATACTTTTGAGTAATTCACTGAGAAAAGAGAGATGGAAAATTTAGTTTTAAGAACTATTTTAGAAGAAAAGAAGATATTACAAACATTTTGAGAGACATATTACCGTTAACATTAATTAATATTATTGAATTGTGGGCAGAAATGAATGCTTAGGTTTTTTTATAAAAATAGCGTTCACAAGTTATGTATTATTTTCCCGTTTAATTAACTTTTTTTTAAAAATCACGATAAAATTATGCGCTTAATTTAAACATAGCGTAAAAAATGTAATCTAAAAATGAATAAGTTTATTAAAAAAATAATACCTTTGCCTTTTGTTTAGAGAAAATCATTTCAAATAAAAGATTAAGAGGAAACAATAATTAATTAATAAATATGAAAAATTTAAAAATTTTAGCAGTAGCGCTATTGATGTTATTTGGTTTATCACAGATGAATGCACAGGCATTTGAAGGGAATGGAGACAAGAAATTACAAGCAGGTTTTTCTGCTTTTGGTAATGGGATTGGTTTGCAAGGCACGTTTGATTATGGGATTCACCAATATTTTTCATTAGGAGCAGGAGCTGAATTTTACTTCCATGGCGATAATGGAAAGAATAAACCTAAAAATGCAAACTTCTACGTCTTTGGTAGAGCGAATGCACACTTAGGTTCATTATTGAATATGCCGTCAGAAATGGACTTATACCCAGGTATTGATTTGGGCCTATTGGGCAATGATTTTGGCTTTGGCGGTCACCTAGGTTTTCGCTATTTCTTCACCAACAACATGGGAGCTTATATAGAAGTTGGAAACCGCGGAAGTTTAGGTTTGACTTTCAATTTCTAAGAAAAAAAATTGCAAAAAATTGCAATCATAGGGGGAGGTGCCAGCGGCTTCTTTTTGGGAGCCAACTTGGCACCTTCTTTTTTGGTCCATATTTACGAAAAAGCAACAGTACCTCTGCAGAAAGTAAGAGCCTCTGGCGGAGGGCGTTGTAACGTAACTCACGCATGTTTTGACCCTAGTATTTTGACTGAGTTTTACCCTCGCGGTAGCCGAGAACTGAGAAGTATATTTCATCAATTCATGTGTGGCGATACCATGCAGTGGTTTGAAGAGCGAAAAGTCCCTTTGAAGATAGAAGAAGATGGGCGTGTTTTCCCGATTTCAGATAATTCACTAGATGTTGTAGAAACGTTAATTAAAGAAAATATAAAAAGAAAAACACAAGTTCATCTGCAAGAAACAGTAAAGGCAATTAAATTTGAAAATCAAAGATTTAAGCTAGAAACAACTCAAGCCACTGAAGTTTTTGATGCAGTGGTGATAGCCAGTGGTAGCAGCCGACAAATGTGGGAATTGCTCAAAACTTTAGGGCACACAGTGGTAGCGCCAGTCCCGTCATTATTTTCATTCAACTGTAGAGATGCCTTTTTGAAGGAATTACCAGGTACGGTTCTCAGAAATGCAGAGGTTCAAATTTTAGATTCTTCGTTCAGAAATACAGGTGATTTACTCTTCACGCATCGCGGATTTAGTGGGCCAGCAATTTTAGTCTTATCAGCTTGGGCGGCTCGATTTTTAGCAGAAAAAAAATATCAATTTCAGATTCAAATTAATTTTTTAGGGAAAACCCCTGATGAAATTTTACAAGGCTTAAAAAATTTTAAAAAGAAGCATCCGCAGCAATTGCTTACACATCATTTTCCATTTGAATTAACTAAAAAATTTCGAAAAGAATTTTTAAAGGCTTTAGAAATTCCTCAAGAAAGAAAATATGCTGATTTGAGTAATGCTGAAATGCAACTTATAGCAGATTTTTTAAGCCTTAAAAAATTTGATATTGATGGTAAAATTACCAACAAAGATGAGTTTGTGACGGCGGGTGGTGTGGATCTGAAGGAAATTGATTTCAAAAATATGCAGAGCAAATTGATTCCCAACTTATTTATGCTGGGAGAGGTTTTAAACATTGATGCGGTAACAGGCGGCTTCAATTTCCAAGCTTGCTGGAGCGAGGCAGCTGTTTTGGCTACTTACCTAAATAAGCTCTGAGTTATCTTCTTGTTTCCTTATCGGAGGGAAAATAAAATCAAGTGGTTTTTTTAAGAAATAATTTATAATAGAAGAGATAATATTTCTTAATTCTCCGCCAGGAATTTTCTTTGCCTTAAAGGCGATAAACAGAGAAAAGTTGAAGCTTACAGCAAAGTTGATGAACCCAATTAAAATAATCCCAGCAAGGCTCCAAAAAATTTGATAATAGCTCAAAATGAAATCTTTCCCGAAAGCGCCAAGTGCAAAATTTCCAGAAGAGAAGGTGATGTGGCGAATGTCTAGATTCAGACCTAAAAACTTACCCACTGATGCCGTTGTCCCCATGAAAACACCAAACCAAAAGTTGGAAACCAAGCCAGGGTAGTAATGTTCGTAAAATCGACTTATCTTTTCCGCTCTTTTGAGTCCAAATCTTTTTTTAGTCCAAATACCGTTTTTGATTCGCTGAGGTAATTTATAATACTTGTCGCTATTGGAGCGATTCCCAGAGATGAGCCCAGAAATGAATAAATATACCCCAGCAATAGCGGCATGAAACAAAGCTAAAGACTCAATCGGGTTTAAATCGTGAATGAGAAGATTTGCTTTTTCTTTCCCGATTTCAATATTCATATATTTTTCTAGTAGAAATATTCCTACTAAGGCGACGAGGAACGCTAGCAAAATATTGCCTAAAAAAGCGACAAATTGTGTGCGAATCAAACGAGCAAAAAAGGCAGCAAATTGGTTGTATTTATTTTTGATATGAGGCGCTTTTTTCATGTCAGCTTCTAGGAAAGAGGCTACGGTAGATGCCGTCATAGCAGGTTGTTTCGTGGCTAAAGACATGCCCGTCAGGTAAATAGCGATAAAACCAAGGCTGTAATTTAAACTGTACAGAACTGCTTGGCCAAAGTCGCTAACATCTAGTTTTGATAGTAGAACTTTGATAATACACAGAATGCCTACAATCACACCACCACCAGCAGCCTTATAGAACATTTTCCCATAATCATACCAATGTTCAGAAATGTACTTTTTCCCAGTTTCTGCTGTCTGAGAAGTGATTTCGTACGCAAAAAGCTGCGTCGTTTCACTAATGAAGCTTTTTAAATTTTTTCTTTGAGCATTGTATTGAATTAATTTGAGATACAAATCAATTGTATTTTTTTTCCCATCTTGCGGAGTATCTCCATGAATAAGGGGAATGAGTTCTTCGATTCGCATGAGTTGCATCCGCATTCGAGCCAAATTTTTGTTCAAAGAAAGTGAAATGCCAAGATTATTACTGTTTTTGTAAGCTAAATCAATATATTCTTCACATTGCTTTAGAAGGACGTGCAATTGTTTGTAATCAAGGCTTTTGCTATCAGCCAATTGCTGGTTTTTGGTAATATGTTTTTTGATAGATTCCAGCTCATTGTGAAAAGCTAAAAAAGGACTATTAATATTATTGTAGGTAGGAACCATTCGCAGCGTTTCGCTCTCTATCGCTTTCCCACACAAGCGTAGAGTCAAAATTTTTAAAGCATAAATTAATTGAGAAAGAGAGCTTTTTTCAGAAAATTGAGTATCGATACTAGGAACTTCCAATAAATTAAAAAGTTGATACAAATCACCGTAAGGAATCAAAAGAATTGATTGATAATCATCAGAATGGTTAAAAACTTGACTGAGAATATATTTTGTTGAATTAATTTTACCTTGGTAAGGTAAAATCAAGTTATAGAAGCGTAATGTAAATTCCTTGAAAAAACTTTCATCACGCAACATTCCAGTATCAGTGATTAAATCAACAAAATCATTTTGAGCAAATAGGGAATTAATGAATTCAATGAAATTATTCCTGAGAACTTCATTTTCTTCCAGCAATGCAATAAGTCCCGTCAAGTCAAAAGCAGTCGTAGTACCTGGAGTTCTGAGGCAGTCAACGATATTGACTAGAATTTGAACGGGATTTTCATCATGTTCCCAAAGTTTACCTTTATTAAAATAGGCTTGAAAGATTTTTTTTAACTCTAAATTTTGACTTTCTCTTGATGCCATTTGATTTTTCTAACGGCTGCGAAGATACTAATTTATGTAGAAGAAAAGTTTTAAAATTTTAAATATAAAATTCAAATAAACTCTAAAAAATTAAAAGCCTTAAAAAAAAATGATTTCCGTTCAGCAACAGACGGGTCGCAACTGTGTGTACACGAGCTAAAAAAGGTTTCAGACACAGCGTTTATCAAAATAAAAATAATTTTTAAACTAAAGTTGAAAATTTGTTTATATTTGTTTGGGGTAGAATTGAAAAAATAAAAACGTATGATTAAGAAAACAGGAATAGCATTTTTGCTATTATTTTTAGCAGTAGATGCTTTTGCCGGAGGGTTTAGAGTTTCTTTGCAAGGGGTAAGGCAATCAGCTTTAGGAGCTCAGGGGGCAGCATTGACAGGCGATGCGTCAGTCATGTTTTATAATCCAGCTGCCTTGGCCTTTGTGGGGAGTCAGTGGAGTGTGGCGGCAGGTGTTTTTGGTGTGAGATTGACTTCTAAATACCAAAACAGAACAACTTTAGAAACAGCAGAGACAGATAATCCGCTGGGGACTCCTTTATATGCTGCTTTAAGCTACAAACCTGTAGATAAATTAGCTTTAGGTGTGAGTGTGACGACACCTTTTGGCTCTACTGTAGACTGGGGGAATAATTGGTCAGGCAAATATGTAATTAATCGAATTGCACTGAAATCTTTCTTCATTCAACCAACGATTGCTTATCAATTCAACGATTGGTTTGCGCTAGGCGGTGGAGCCGTTATAGCCAAGGGGAGTGTGAACATTCAAAGAGAAGTAGCTGTTGCGGGCAATGATGCTTCGCTCGAGATTGATGCACCGCACGCCCAAGGCTGGGGTATGAATCTTGGGGTATTTATTAAGCCTTCAGAGAAAGTGAATTTAGGTTTGTCCTATCGCTCTGAGCTGAAAATGAAAGCGGAGGATGGAGATGTGAAATGGAAAAATGTGCCGCAATTGGTTTCGGGGTCATTACCATTTAATGCAAAAAAATTCAATGCACAATTGCCGTTGCCAGCAGAATTGCTGTTTGGTGTTACTTATCAAGCAACACCCAAATGGATGCTAGCAGCTGAAATCGGTGCAGTTAACTGGGAGACTTATAAGGAATTAGTGATAAATTTAACGAATGGAAAAGAAGGCTATAAAAATCAATCCACTAAAGAATTTAAAAATACAGTAAATTATAGTTTGGGCGCTGAATATGCTGCAACAGATAAGTTGGATTTAAGATTAGGCTATAAATTTGATGAATCGCCGTCGCCAGGGAGGTATTTCAATCCAGAAACGCCAACGGTTAACTATCATGCCTTTACCAGCGGGTTGGGGTATAAATTTAAGGCTTTAAAAATTGATTTAATGGCAGAATACCTAAAAGGGAATGAAAGAGAGTTTAATAATGTGGACTATGATTTTGGTGGAGATATTGTTTCCAGCGGATTTATTTTTGGTTTAGGCTTGAGTTATAATTTTGATTTACAATAAAAAAAGAGATGAATAAAATTTTAAAATATATAGGAGTTGTTTTTGTCTTCATTTTTATTACTTCTTGTGATGAAGATTTTAAAAACGAGGTTAAAGATTTTAAATTAAATAGTGGTGAAGCAGACTTTACGACTTATGTAGCGTTGGGGAATTCTTTGACGGCAGGCTTTGCAGACGGAGCACTTTATCAGTCTATGCAGAAGCAAAGCTACCCAGCAATTTTAGCAAGAATGATGGGGCAAAATTCAAAGGAATTTAAGCAGCCATACATGCCTGATGATGTGGGTGGATTTTCAGACTTATTTCAGCAGTCGGGTGGAACATCTTTTTACGGAAAATTAAAGCTAAATTTAGTAAATGGAGCACCAACCCCTGTGCCGTCTCAGCCACAAAATAGCTTAGAAAACTCTTTAGTCAATGGCGATTTTCATAATTTGGGTGTACCTGGAGCAAAATCTTATCATTTGTTGGCAGAAACTTATGGCAGTAAGCAGTCCTTAGCAGCAGGGAAGGCAAACCCCTATTTTGTGCGAATGGCTACCGAAGAGAATACGTCTATTCTAAGAGATGCGATGAAACAAAAGCCTAGTTTTTTCACCCTTTGGATTGGGAATAATGATGTTTTAGGCTATGCCATGAGTGGAGCAAGCGGGGTAAATCAAACAGGAAATATGGATGCTTCTACCTATGCAACCTCAGATTTGTCTGACCCTAATTTGGTAGTTGGCGCCATCAATACCATATTGCAAAAACTCACAAGCAGTGGAGCTAAGGGAGCTGTAGCAAACATCCCAGATGTGACCTCTATCCCTTTTTTCACGACAGTTCCAGTAAAACCTTTTTCTGTAAGTAACTCTGCGTATTCATCACAAATTCAGATTTTAAATCAATCTTTTGAGTCTTTGAATCAGTTTTTCAAAGCGGTAAGAGCAGAAGAAAGAATAGTGCATTTCTCTGAAACCGAAAGTTCAGCACCTATTATTTTTGATGAAAGCTTAGCCGATCTGTCTACTCAAATTTCACAAGCCCTAGTGGCTAAGGGAATTCCGCAAGCACAAGCAGCACTTTTAGCTTCCATCTACGGGCAAACAAGACAAGCAAAAGAAGGCGATTATTTGATTTTAACTTTGAGTTCAAAATTAGGTCAAGTAAATGAAGAGCGAAAGCAAGCTTTGATGCGAAAGGGGTTGCCTGAAAATACAGCAACACAGCTTTCGGTTACGGGTTTAACGAATCCGCTAAAAGATAATGAAGTCTTAACTTCTAGAGAAGTAGAAGAAATTAAAGCCGTAACTTCAAAAATCAATGCCTCTATAAGTAATTTAGCATCCAATTACGGATTAGCGTTAGTCGATACCCATGCTAAAATGAATAAACTAAAAAGAGGAATGAGATACAATGGGGTGAATTATACTACTAACTTTATTTCTGGTGGGGCATTTTCTCTCGACGGCGTTCACTTAAATGGAAGAGGCTATGCAATTGTAGCAAATGAATTTGCTAATTCCATCAATGCTAAATTTGGTTCAAATTTACCAATGGTGAATCCCAATAATTTTGATGGAACAAAGATTCCCTGAAAAGAAAAATTTAAATAAAATTAGAATTAAATCCTACCAGAGATTTGACTGAAGGATTTTTTTAGGACTTTGGGAAAGATGAAATATTTTTAAAGCCTATTTAAATTTATAAAAAAAATAAAGCTTTAAAAAAAATCATAAAGATACCTCTGTAGAGATTTTTAAGTTAACATGAAAACTTTATATTTGTAAGAATAAAAAATTATAAAATGTCAGTACTTGTAAACAAAGACTCTAAAGTAATAGTTCAAGGTTTCACTGGAAGTGAAGGAACTTTTCATGCGGAACAAATGATAGAATACGGAACGAATGTCGTAGGCGGCGTTACGCCCAAAAAAGGTGGACAGACACACTTAGGCAAACCAGTTTTTAACACCGTAAAGGAGGCTGTAGAGCAGACGCAAGCTGATGTGAGTATAATTTTTGTGCCGCCAGCATTTGCGGCAGACGCCATTATGGAAGCGGCAGAAGCAGGCATCAAAGTGATTATTTGCATCACAGAAGGTATTCCAGTATCAGACATGGTAAAAGTTCAACATTATATTGATGAGCGTGATTCGGTATTGATAGGGCCAAATTGCCCAGGAGTTATAACTTCTGATGAAGCGAAAGTAGGTATCATGCCTGGATTCGTATTCAAAAAAGGAAGGGTAGGAGTTGTATCTAAATCAGGGACTTTGACGTATGAAGCTGCAGACCAAGTGGTGAAAGCTGGCTACGGGATTTCGACAGCTATTGGCATCGGTGGTGACCCCATCATTGGCACGACGACTAAAGAAGCGATTCAAATGTTTATGCAAGATGATGAAACTGATTGCATTGTGATGATAGGTGAAATCGGAGGGCAATTAGAAGCAGAAGCTGCAAGATGGATAAAAGAAAATGGAACAAAACCAGTGATTGGATTCATCGCTGGGCAAACAGCGCCCAAAGGTAGAACCATGGGGCACGCTGGTGCAATCGTAGGAGGTAAAGATGATACGGCGCAAGCAAAGATGAAAATTATGAGCGAATGCGGGATTCATGTAGTAGAGTCCCCAGCTGAAATTGGTGCGAAAGTAAAAGAAGTTTTAAATTAGTAAAATAAAAAAATCAAATGAAAAATTTAGTTGTATTATTGATAGCAATTTTTGGTTTTAGTACGGTTCAAGCACAATTTTTTGATGATGTAAGAATCGGTGCGAAGCTAAACGGGAATTATTCTAAAATTAACCAAATTCATGGCAATTCAAAATCAAAATTTGGTTTTGGTGGAGGTGCTGTGTTTATGAAGCCAATCAACAATAGTTTCGAGTATAATGTGCAGGTGGAATTACTCTTCAACCAATACGGTGAAAAAAATGAAACGGCAAACTTTTCTGAAAAATTTAACCTAAATTACTTGTCTCTTCCGATTCTTTTTAAAGCCTATTTCTCTGAACAAGAAACCGAAGTTTTTGGTTTGATTGGGCCGCAGCTAGGCTATTTGATTGGTAAGTCTGAATTTAAAAATGAGAATTACAATAAATTTGATTTTGGACTCACAGGGGGGCTTGGTTTGTCTTTGAACCGAAATATTGAAGGTGACATCCGAATTTATTATGGTTTATTAGATTCTTCCGAATGGAAAGAACATATAAAAGCTGAAGATAAAGTTAATAATAATTTCGCTGTAAGTTTGGGGGTTACTTATTTGTTTTAACAAATTAAACATAAAAATGATATTATGATTAAGGCTACAATTTTTGTAGCCTTTTTAATTGAAATTTTTCAAGGCTTAAAAAAAATGAGAAACTCGAATTAATGGTAATCTAAGATGAATTTTTTACCTTAGCGACTTAAATGAAATCCTGAAATGATTACTTTTATCAAAGGAAGTGTTGTAGAGTTATCCCCAGCAGCGGTTGTGGTAGAAGCGTATGGGGTGGGGTATGAGCTGGTAATAAGTTTAAATACGTACACAGAATTAAAAAAGAAACCTGAAAATGTATTGATTTACACTTACCACCATGTGCGTGAAGATGCGGAAATTCTTTATGGTTTTGCAGGAAAGAATGAGAGGGAATTATTTCGGTTACTAATTACTGTTAACGGGATAGGGCCATCTTCGGCTATTTCTATGCTTTCTGGGCTTGATAGCCGAGAGCTGAGCAAAGCCATTTTGAATGAAAACGTGAATGCATTAAAGGCAATCAAAGGGATTGGTGCTAAAACAGCGCAGCGAATTATTTTGGATTTAAAAGATAAAATCGGTAATGATGATATGGAGTATTTAAATTCAGATTTACCTGTAAATAATATTAAAAATGAGGCACTTTCTGCCTTAGAAGTGTTGGGTATACCCAAGAAATTTGCTGAACCTATTGTGCAACAGCAATTGAACGAAAGTCCTCAGAGTACGGTAGAGGAATTAATAAAATTAACGCTCAAAAAAAAATAAGGCTTTGAAAAAAAATCAGCTTTTTAGCCGCTTAAGCTTCCTGTTTTTTTTAGTTCTTATCAATGTTCCGTTTGCTTTTTCGCAAGAAACGTCAAAACAGGATTCAATTAATTTGAATCGCGGTATTTACCTACAATCACCATTGGGTTGGGTCGGGAAGTATAATGCCAAAACCAAGCAATATGTTCTTCAAAAAGAAGTGAACGGAAGGCCGATAGGTCTCCCTATTTATTTGACGAGAGAAGAATATTTGGAAGCCTTGCTTTCAGAAAATATTTCTGAATATTATAAACAAAAATCACAGTCTGTAGATATTCAATACCGTAATCGATTTGAAGATATAGAGAATAAAAGAACCGAATTTGCTGAAATTTTACCAAGCCTCCAGGTAAATAACAAAATTTTCAAATCTATATTTGGCGGGAATAAAATTGAATTAGTACCCAAAGGCTATGCTTCGATAGATTTAGGCGTGTTGTATCAAAACCTTGAGAATCCACAGCTACTACCTCAGAATAGAAAAAATCTGGCTGTTGATCTTCAGCAGCAAATCAGAATGGGATTAATCGGTAAAGTGGGAGAAAACCTACAATTAGAAGCTAATTATGATACCCAAGCTGGTTTTGCTTTTGAAAATAGGATGAATATTTCTTGGCGACCGAACCAAGAGGGAGGGGAAGATAGTATTTTACAAACCATAGAATTTGGGAATGTGAGTTTGCCGCTCAATACATCTTTAATCACAGGGGTGCAAAGTTTGTTTGGGGCGAAAGCGAAACTGAAATTTGGAAATACGTACATCACGACGCTTTTTTCTCAGCAAGAGTCAGAGAGTAAGCACATCAATGTAGAGAAAGGAAATGTAATCAGTCGATTTAAAATTTATGCAAAAGATTATGAGGCTAATCAACATTATTTTCTAAGTCAGTTTTTTCGTAATAATTATGATAAAAGTCTGTCTAGTTATCCGTTTATTTCTTCTCAGATTAATATCTCAAGACTAGAGGTGTGGGTAATCGACAGGGGAAATGCTAACCCAGAGAATAGAAGAGCAATTTTAGGTTTGAGAGATTTAGGTGAAAATAATTCAACTCCAGCGAATGCTGGTTTGTATAATCAGATTTCTAGCTTGCCAAGGATGAGAGATGCCAGCTTGATTGATTCCTCTATAGCTTCGCTTAATTTGCGAGATAGCGAGGGGAAAGCTTATCACATGGGAGAACATTATTTAGTACATGAAAATGTTCGATTATTAAACGCTTCAGAATATCAGTTTTACCCAAGTTTAGGTTATATTTCACTAAATCAAAAGCTGAATGACAATGAGTTATTGGCCGTTTCGTTTCAATATACTTTGACCAATCAGCCAGGAAAAGTTTACTCGGTAGGTGAATTTTCTGACCAACAAAGTAGCTTGTTGATTGCAAAATTAATCAAGTCCAATACTTCTGTAGATGTAACTTCTCCTATGTGGAAGCTAATGATGAAAAATATTTATTCGCTAGATACTTATCAACTTTCATCAGAAGATTTTCGTTTAAACATTCTCTACAAAAATACAGATTTAGGGACTGCAGATCTGAATTATTTGCCAGATACTTCGGTAGAAGATAAAACACTTCTTCAGGTACTAAATATGGATCGTTTGAATAGAAACGGTAAAGTCCAAGAGGGGAATAACAATCAGGGAGATGGACTTTTTGATTATCTGCCAGGAATTACCATCGATCAGCAAAATGGAAAGATTATTTTTACAACGATTGAACCTTTTGGTAAAACCATAGAAAATAAAATCAGTCGGAATAAAGATAAATACGTTATAAATGAGCTTTATACGCAGCTTCCAATCACATTTGAACAGAATGAGAAAGCCAATCGCTACTTCTTGCAAGGACAATATAAAAGCTCAGGGACAGGCGGAATTCCCTTAGGGGCATTTAATGTGCCAAGAGGTTCCGTTAAAGTTTCTACCAATGGCAGAGAATTACTAGAGGGCGTAGACTATACTGTTGACTACCAGCTGGGGCGAGTAAATATTATAAACCAAACCCTTCTAGATAATGGAGCAAATATTCAAATTAGCTTAGAAAATCGTTCTACATTCAATATGCAAACAAAGCGTTTGTGGGGGCTAAATGTAGAGCATCGTTTTTCAGATAATTTTATTTTGGGCGGAACTTTTATGAATTATCAAGAAAAACCATTAGGTTCAGTTACAAAAGCGCAATATAATGACGAACCAGTGAGTAATTCCATTGTTGGAGCTAATATTCTTTACAATAGTGAATCGGAGTGGTTGACGCGAATGGTAGATAAAATACCGTTTGTAAATACAGATGCTAAATCCAATATCAGTTTTGCAGCAGAAGCAGCGTATTTGATGCCTGGGACCAATAATTCCATCAATAATCAGTCGTATATTGATGATTTTGAAAACTCACAAACCTCTATTTCTTTGATGAGCCCAAATGCTTGGCAACTTGCGGCTACACCCATTAGTTCTACCGCCTTGCCTAATCATGATTTTGACCCAAGTATTTTTAATCCAGATGATTTCAGCATTAATTACAATAGAAGGTTAATTACTTGGTATAATGTAGACCCACGTTTTTACAAGCAGAGCGGGAGCGGAGCTATATCAAATTCAGATTTGAGTAAACATAACTCTAGGAGAGTCAGTACGTTAGAGCTTTTTTCAGGGAGAGATATGAATGCTGGAACTACAAATTATACCTCCACGTTTGATATTTCTTATTTCCCTAAAGACCGCGGCCCATATAATTTAAACCCGAATTGGAATACAGAAAACCAAAGAGATTTATGGGGAGGCTTAACTCGTGCTTTGCCCATAACAAATTTGGTTCAAAATAATGTAGAATATGTTGAATTTTGGATGATGGATCCTTATTTGGATGGGCTAGATAACAACCCTGAAGCAAAAATTCTACTTCACCTAGGGAACGTGTCAGAAGATTTATTGAGAGACGGTAAACTTTTCTATGAAAACGGCTTGAATGCCAGCGGGGGAAATATACAAAATAACCGATGGGGGAAGCAGCCTACGAATCAAGCAGTTTTATATTCTTTTGATAAAGAAGAGCAAAACAGAAGAATGCAAGATGTCGGCTATAATGGGTTGACAGATGAAGAAGAAAAATTAAGACTTGGCTATAGTAATTTTGCTACATCACAAAATGAAGTTACAGGAGAAATTGACCCTGCGGCAGATAATTTTGTTTACTATATGGATAAAGCTTGGGAAAACCACCCCAGAGCCAATAATTTACCAGAGCGATATAAATATTTTAGAAACCCACAAGGGAATTCACCCACAGGCAGCTTAGAGGCAGCAACAGCCGTACCCGATGCAGAAGATGTGAATCAAGATTATAATCTAGATCGTATTGAAAATTACAACCAGTATACACTTCGTTTAGCCAAAGAAAATTTGAATTTAAACAATCCATTCATTGTTGATGAAAAAGCAACACCGATTCTGTTTGAAAACGGACAAAGAGGCGAGTCAAAATGGTATCTTTTTAGAATCCCATTGTCAGATTATGATGAAGATGCAGGTGCAGCTTCCCAAAATGTTCTCAACAATGCTCGCTTTATGCGATTAATTTTAAAAGGCTTTAAAAATACAACAACTTTACGATTTGGTAGTTTTGACTTAGTGAGGAGTGATTGGGTAAAGTACCAAAAAAATCTATACCCAAACGTGCGCGCCAACGAAGGCACACAAGATATAGACAACACCAACCTATCCCTAGGAATAGTGAATATAGAAGAGAATTCTACAGCCATTCCACCCTATGTGACGCCTCCTGGTATTCAGCGAGAGGAAATTCAAAGCAGCGTAGGATTGCAGAGAAAAAACGAAGCTTCTATGGTCTTGAATTTAGCAGATTTAGCCACACAGGATGCTAGAGCAATCTTCAAAAATACGACTCTAGACTTAAGAAGATATAAGAAATTAAAAATGTTTACCCACGTTCATGCCGGGGAAAATGGAACGCAACCAAATAATAATCTAAAACTATTCATTCGATTAGGAAGTGATTTGGTAGAAAATTACTATGAATATGAAATACCACTAGAGTATTCACCCATCACAGCCAATTCGCCAACTTCCATCTGGCCAGAGAGCAACAGCATAGATATTGATACAGAAATTTTTAAAGCCTTAAAAAAAGAATACATTTCTTTAGCTTTAAATGAGCGATTTGGGAAAGAAGCTATTGCGGGGAGTGGAAAATACGTTTACATCAAAGGGAAACCTTCCCTAGGGAGCGTTTCAAGTTTGATGATTGGCGTAAGAAACACAGGGAGTTTTAATGTGAAAAATGCTATTGTTTGGATAAATGAGCTTCGCTTGGCTGAAATTGATAATGAAGGCGGCTACGCAGGGAAAGCTACACTTAATATGAACTTGAGTGATTTAGCACAAATTACAGCGACTGGGAATATTTCCACATCAGGTTTTGGCGCTATAGACCGTAGGCCAGTAGAACGTCAACAAGAAGAAGTGAAGGCTTATGCGTTTAATGCCAACGTGAATGTAGATAAATTTCTCCCAGAAAAATGGGGTTTGAAAATCCCATTAAATTACAGCATTCAAGAAGAATTTATTGACCCCAAATACAATCCGTTGGATGATGATATAGAGTTCAATGAAGACCCAAGAAAAGAGCAACTGCAAAAAATTATTAGAACCTATAATAAACGAACCAGTATTGCTTTCAATAATATTCGTAAAATCAAAACATCACCCAAAGCAGAAAAGCATTTCTACAGTATTGAGAATTTTTCAATTTCAGCACTTTATAGGACTGATTATTTCAGAGATTTATATACGGCTTATGATTTGCGCAAAGATTTAAATGCCTCTTTGAATTACAATTATCAATTTAAAAGTTTAAATTATGAACCTTTCAAAAATTGGCGAATGGTGCAAAATTCGATGGAATCTTCTAAATATTTACAATGGATAAAAGAAGTGAATATCAACCCGATACCGAGCAGAATTGGATTTAGGACAGATATTTTCAGAACTTATAATCAGCAATTATTCAGAGACCTCTCAGGAACCTTAAGCGCAGGAAATCAAAAATTATTGACCCGCCCTGTATTTTCCAATAACTTTTTGTTCAATTGGCGGTATAACATTGGTTTTGACCTTAGTAAATCTTTACGCATTGATTATAATGCAGCAACTAAAACTCTCGCAGATTTATCACCCGTCAATGTAAAAAAGAATCTTATTTTCAAGGATTTACTGAGCATCGGTAGACCAGTTAACTACAGCCATGAACTGAGGATAAACTATCGCACACCACTGCATTTATTCCCTTATTTACAATGGCTGCAAGCAGATGTTGGCTACAATGCTTTGTATGATTGGCGAGCTCGATTGTCCAACCACTCTAATGTAAATAATCAGTTTGAAGATTTAGGGAATTTAGCACAAAACTCTAGAACTTGGAACGTTAACGGGAATATGAATTTTGAAGAACTTTACTCGCAATTTGAAATTTTTAAAAGATTGGATGCCAAGAAAATAGCAAGAGAAAGAGAGTTGGATAGTCTACAAAACCTTTATTCTAATCTGGCAGAAAAAGAACAAGGCTTTAGAAAAATTAATAATCTGAAAGTGAAATTACGAAACAAATATAGTTTCAAAGAATATTTACTTTTGGGTGCACAAAGCATTAAAAGAGCACAATTTTCTTACAATAAAAATCAGGGAATTATCTTGCCTGGGCTTCTAAGCGAACCTAATTTCTTTGGCTTAGGTAAAAATAATTCAGGGCCAGATTTTGGTTTTATTTTTGGTTCACAGAGAGATTTGAGGAGAAAAGCAGTAGAAAACGGTTGGATAACGGGGAGCGAATACCTCACTGAACCTTATACGTCTACATTGACGGAAGACTTTACTGCAAATTTACAAATTGAGCCAAGCCCATCTCTCATAATAGACTTAAACGGGCGACGAAATTTGATAGAAAACTTCTACCAGAGTGGATACAATGTTGTTTTGCCCAGGAATGAATACGGGTTTGAAAAAGCCTTTGGGAATCATCAACAAAACTTCACGACATCTACCATTAGTTTGACGACAGCAACGAAGAGTAAAGACTTCTTGTTTGACAGATTGGTGAAAAATGCACAAAAAATTTCAGCCTCAAAAGGGCGTCAGTACGATTTGCAAGATACCGATGGAGATGGCTTTGTGCAAGGCTTTGGTATAGCGAATGCAGACATTCTAGTGCCAGCATTTCTATACACTTATCAGGGAATAGACGTAAAAGAAAGGGGCTTTAATTTTAAGAAAAACATACCTTTACCCAATTGGAACATTCGCTATACTGGCTTGACGAGAACCCCATTTTTATCAAAATATTTTGACCAGTTTGAGCTCACTCACAATTATACGTCAACTTACACAGTAGGAGGAGTCCAATCAAATATTGACTATTTCTCAAATCCATATCCGCTAGACTCAGATGGCTCCATCATTACCGACTCATCAGGCAATCCAGTCTCAGGTTTAAATGGAAACCAAAACTTATACTCAGAGAATATTTATGGTAGCGTGAGTATGATAGAATCATTTGCTCCGCTTGTAGGCATCAGTATCAGGTTGAGAAATCAAATGCAAATCAAAGCAGAATACAACCGAGACCGATTCATGAATTTGAGTTTAAGTAACTTCACACTCACCGAAGATTATAGCAATGAATATGTGCTCGGTTTTGGGTATCTTATACCTAAAGTTAAATTCAACATACGATACATGGGAAGCAAAAAAACCTTTGAAGGAGATGTTAACATACGAGCAGATTTATCTTTGCGAGATTCAGAAACCAGTATTCGTAGAATTCTAGAAAAAGATTTACAAGTAAATGGCGGACAGCAAATATTTTCATTAAGAATTAATGCAGAATATTTATTGACTGATAATTTTAATGTAAGTTTGTACTACGAGCAATTAATGACAAAATATAAAATCTCAACAGCTTACCCGCTTTCGACGGTGAGAGCAGGAATTAGAGCTACATTTAGTTTCGGAAATTAATTAAAAATTATATAAGATGAATACCCCAACAGAATTAAAGTACACCAAAGATCACGAATGGATAAAAGTAGAAGGCGATAGCGCTACCATTGGTATTACAGACTATGCCCAGAGAGAACTCGGCGATATCGTTTTTGTAGATGTAGACACAGAAGGCGAAGAAGTAGAAGCAGGCGAAGTATTTGGCTCTATAGAAGCAGTGAAAACAGTCTCAGACTTATTTATGCCAGTGACAGGAGAAGTCGTAGAACTAAATGAAAATTTAGATGATCAGCCAGAACTTATAAATACAGACCCTTACGGGAAAGGCTGGATTATTAAAATTAAAGTCACGGGAGATTTAGAAGACCTCTTAGATGCAGAAGCGTACAAAGACTTGGTGGGAGAGTAAGACCACAAGAAAATATTTTTTTTATTTTTATTTAAGTCTTGTTTTATTTACTACGCTTTTGCCAAGCAAGGAGCTAAAACAATCTTTTACAGATGGTTTTATATTTAATGGAGCAGATAAAATCGTACACGTTCTTTTATTCTTCTTCTTAGCGTTTTTCTATGATGGAGCTTTTGAGCAAAAAATAAGTTCAAAAACAATAGTCTTGATAATAATAGGATTATGCATAGAAGTTTTACAAGAAAAACTAAACTGGGGAAGAAGTTTTGAATGGAACGACTTATTGGCAGACGTGCTAGGAGCATTAAGTTACTTTTTTATAAAAAAAATAAAGGCTTAAAAAATTTAAAATCAATCAGTAAAATAAAATCTAAGAAAATTAAAAACTGAATATTTTGATTAATTAGAAAAATACACTACTTTAGTAGCTCAAAACCTAATCAAATGGAAGTTAAAAAGACAGAAAAAGCGAATCTTGACCGCTCTAGTCTGCTTTACTTTTTGGTAGGGCTGAACGTAGTCCTTTTGGGAGTCCTAGGATTTTTCAATTGGAAAAAATACGAAACAGTACCTGTTGTAGAAGAACAAGTAGCAGAGATAGAACCGGCGACAGAGGCTGTGTTGATTGACATTCCCGAACCGGAAACACCACCACCGCCACCAGAACCAGACGAGCCACCGCCACCACCGCCACCGCCCGTACCACAAGAGATAGAACAGGTGCCAGACCCGGTAGAGCCACCAAAATTACAGGAACAGAAAATAGAACCACCTAAGATTACAAGCGTTGCTAAAAGTACAGGTCCTACTAAAAAAGTAGATTTATCTGGCTTGAAAACAAAAACACAAGAAGCTCCCAAGGAAGAGCGTGTTACAGAACCTGTAACGGTGAATAGGGTTGCTGAAATGGCAATCTACCCTGGATGTGAGAAATTAAAAGGCGACAAAAGAAAATTAATTGCTTGTTTCCAGCAAGAGATTAGTAAAGACATCCTACGCTATCTAGATATGGAATTTCCAAATGTAGATAAGCAATCCGTGGCTGTTCGTTTAAAATTTCACGTGACAACAGAAGGTTATATTGCCGACGTTGATCCTGAGATGGGTGACGATGTCTTTAAACCTCAAGCAAAAAGAGCTTTAGAAAAAGCAGCGGATTATCTAAAGAGAAAAGGAAATAAAATTGAGCCAGCAAAAATGGCAGATGGTTCAAATGCAACATTAATTTTTAACATCCCTGTGAAACTAAATAATCCTAATTATTAAAAAAAATGGATTAAAAATTCAGAAAAAGCCTGTATGTAACTTACAGGCTTTTGTGTTTTTATATAAAATAGAGATAATGAATTGAAACAAAAATAAATGCAACAAAAACTTCTATCCACAAGGATTTTTAAGCAAAGAGATTATTTCAATAATCTTTAATTACAAGTTAAGCGACAGCAACACAGCAAATAAGCGACTCGTAGCGAAATCAAATGAACGCATGACAGAACAGAATATATTATGGAAGAAGAATATTTGAAGATTCAAAAAATAATTAGTAACATTCTATTAAGCGTGTGATTTTAAAAGATATATTTCAGATTTATTAATCTGAGTCTTTTGCCAAAAAGAAGGTAAATGAACAAGAATAATAATACTTCCATTTAGGGTAAGCATTGTTGATTTTTTATAAGAACTCCCAACACTAATTTATTTAATTATAACACATTTTTAGGACGCTACAAAAAAATAAACTAAATTTATATTGAAATAAATTCTTATATGAAGCATTTTTTATTTATTCTATTTTTTAGTGTATTTTCTTTGGCTCAAAACAGCTCAGAAAATCATAGTCATAGAAGTGAAATCATAAAAGAAAATAAAATAAAAGGTCTCGTTAAAATCTATCCAAATCCTGCTTCTACCATAATCGTGGTAGAAACAACTAAAGATGTGAAAATGAATAACATCACTATTTATTCCTTATTGGGGAATAAAGTTTATGACGAAAAACTCACAAAAGAAAAAAAAATAACTTTAAATCTATCTAAAATAAAAAATGGTAAATATTTCATTAAAATACTTTTAGAGAATAATGAATTACTCGTAAAGTCTTTTATTAAAAACTAATTTTACAAAAAAATCTAGATTGCTATAAATGAGAAATAACTTTATAACTTCAATTTCAGATTATAATTTGCAACCAACGGGAAGCGTAAAAGCGAAAGGCTTTAGCAATATTGCACTCATCAAATATTGGGGGAAATACAGCAAACAAATTCCAGCAAATCCCTCACTAAGTTTTACCCTAAGCGAGGCATTCACTCAAACAGAATTGAAATTTAAAGAAAAAAGAGGAAAAAAAACCAATATTCAGGTATTTCTTGATGGCACAAATCAACCTGATTTTGCTCCAAAAATTGAAAAATTTTTTCAGTCAATTATTGATTACATTCCATTCATTCACTATTACGATTTTGAAGTCCATACGCACAACAGCTTTCCTCACAGTAGCGGCATAGCGTCTTCGGCTTCTGGGATGAGTGCTTTGGCGAGTTGTCTTATCCAAATGGAAGAAGAATTTGGCTACAAAAATGAGAAGGCTATAGAAAAAGCTTCATTTTTAGCACGTTTGGGGTCAGGAAGTGCATCGCGCTCCTTATATCCAGGCGCTGTGGTTTGGGGGAAAACAGCAGAAATAGAAGGCAGTAACAATGAATTTAGCATCTCGATTAATCACAGAATAAACCCGATTTTTCAAGACTTTCAGGATTGTATTTTATTGATTCACAAAGGGAAAAAGAGAGTTTCAAGCACATTGGGACATCAATTGATGAATGAACATCTATTTGCAGAGCAGCGATTTAAGCAAGCAGATCAAAATTTGAAAATTTTACTTAAAGCTTTAGAACAGGCTGATATAGATACATTTATAAGAATTGTAGAAAAGGAAGCTCTAAGTCTTCATGCGATGATGATGACTTCAGACCCTTATTTTATCTTGATGGAACCCCAGACGGTAAAAGCAATCCAAGAAATTTGGCGTTTCAGAGAAGAAACAGGAGAAAAAATTTGTTTTACCTTAGATGCTGGCGCTAATGTGCATGTGCTCTACCCAAAGCAAAGTGAAAAAAATATTCTCACATTCATCAATGAAAGATTGAAGTCGCTGTGTGAGAATCAAGAAATGCTGATGGATTACGTTAATCAAAAAATCTGATGAAATCTTTTATTTCTAACTGTACCAAAGAGATTTTAAAAAATCATTCAAGCCTTGAAAAAATTTCTATCGTAGTACCAGGAAATCGTTCCAAACAATTTTTTCGGTCTGCAATTTTGAGCCAAAATTACACCGGTGTGATGCCACAATTCTTTAGTATAGAAGAATTGCTTTCTGCTATGGCTGATTTAGTGAAAATCAAGGGTGTACCGTTGTGGTTTGAGGCATATTCCGTTTACAAAAACATTGCTGAAGAAGCGGAAAGTTTT
The DNA here is from genome assembly GCF_951229915.1 of Candidatus Ornithobacterium hominis. Classification (GTDB taxonomy): domain Bacteria; phylum Bacteroidota; class Bacteroidia; order Flavobacteriales; family Weeksellaceae; genus Ornithobacterium; species Ornithobacterium hominis. Next base: position 287,721 of record NZ_OX579588.1, read on the forward strand.
GAGGATTTCATCAAGTGGATTCCCACTTTGCTCAAAGATTTTGATGACATAGAAAATGAAAGTGTAGATGCAAAAACGCTTTTCCAGGCGTTGGCTTCTGATGAAAGAATGAAAATCTGGAGTCAGGAGATAGAAATCGGGCAAAATCAAATCATGCAAAATTATTTAGGATTTTGGTCGATGGCAGAAAAATTTTTTAAGGCTTTAAAAATTTATCTAGAAAATAAAGGTTTAGGTTTCAGGGGAATGATTGCTCGGCAAGCGGTAGAGAATGCAGAGAAGTATATAGAAAACAATGGGGATTTCTACTACTTCTGCGGATTTAATGCACTCACCAAGACTGAAAAGTTACTGATACAGAAATTGATAGAAACAGAAAGAGCAGCTTGCTTGTGGGATGCCGATGAATATTATCTCAACGACCCTATTCAGGAAGCTGGTTTTTTCTTGCGCCAACATCAGAAGAGTTTAGCATCGTTTCAGTTTGTGAGTCATCATTTTTCAGAACCAAAAGATTTTCAAGTCATTCAAGCGCCAGACCAAGTAAGCCAAGCCAAAATTGCTGGAGAAATTTTAAGCAAATTGAAGCCAGAACAGGTCGCCAAAACAGCTTTGATTTTGGCAGATGAGCAGTTGCTACCAGCAGTTTTGAACTCTCTGCCGCCCAACATTGAGAAAGTGAATGTGACGATGGGTATAGCACTTCAAAATTTACCCATGTCCAATTTTTTTCGCTCGGTCATTGAGTTACACATGAATAGAGATAAATTTGGAGGAGCATTTTATTATCAAAACCTTTTTAGCGTTTTAAAACAAAATCTTTTTTCTGAATTTTATCAAGATGAATTTTTGAAAATAAACCTTGAGGTTCAGCAGAAAAATAAAGCTTTTTTCCAGCCGAGTGAATTAAACTTCACCAAATTGGCCGGGATTTTTAAAGGCTTAAAAAATCCGAAAGAATTAGTGCGAGAATTACAAAAATTCATACTAGAAATTAAGGGTTTTAAAAACTTCACAACCTTCGAAAAAGAATGTCTTTATCATTTTGAATCAATTTTCATTCAGCTGGAAACGCTAATGCACAGAAATTTTGAGCTAGAGAATTTCACTACTTTTTATTGGCTTTATAAACAGATTTTAGCTGCAGAAAGTTTAAGCTTCATTGGCGAGCCACAGCAGGGATTACAGATTTTGGGAATGCTAGAGACGCGTTTGTTGGATTTTGAGCAGGTGATTATGACTTCCGTGAATGAGGGAACGCTGCCACTGGGGAGGCAAGAAAACACCTTTATCCCGTTTGAGTTTAGAAAAAGAAGTCAACTCAATACATTTCTAGAAAATGATGCGATTTATGCCTATCATTTTTACCATGTCATCCAGCGATGCCAGAGGGCAGATTTTATTTACAATTCAAACACAGAAAGTTTAGGTAAGGGTGAAAAAAGTCGATTTCTGAGGCAACTGGAGCTGGAGAGTCCACACCAAATTCAGCAAGTGATGCTTGCTCCAGAGAAAATTAAGCCTACTGAAATTTTTCAAGGCTTTAAAAAAACTCAATTGATTTTAAATGAAATAGAATCTTGGAAAAAAAGAATTTCGCCCTCTTCGCTAGCCGCTTATGTTAAAAATCCTATTGATTTTTATCAGCGTTATTTGTTGAAAATAAGAGATTCAGATGAATTAGAAGAGCACGCAGGTTTTATTACTTTAGGTAATATCGTTCATGAATGTTTAGAAGAGCTTTACAGACCATATTTGAACGAAATTTTGACACCACAGCTCTACCAAAAAATTAAAAAATATTTGCCTGAGGTTCTTCATCAGAAAATGATTGACCATTTGTTATTTGATAATGCTTTGCGAGGTAAGAATATCATCATCAAATCAGTCATAGAAGAAATGCTGAAAAATGCGATACACAAAGATGAGAAATCGATGCAAGGGCAAGAATTAATTTTAAAAGGCTTAGAAGAAAAATGTAGCGCGACTTATCTGTTTCAAGATTTACAAGTCACTTTTCATGGCGTGATAGACCGCATAGATAGTTACAATGGAGTCCACCGTCTCATTGATTACAAGACTGGAGGGTTCAGTGCTTCAAACGTGAAAATCAAATCAGGTAAAATAGAGGATTTGCAAATCAATGCAGATTATGCCAAAGCCGTGCAACTCATTATTTACGCTTATATGTTTTTAAGCAAGAATAAAACAGAAAAAGTAATGAGTGGTATTTTCCCACTCAAACACCTTAGCCAAGATTTGACATTTCTGCAATATGAGCAAGAGTATTTATTTGGTATAGAAGAAATTGAGCCACTGATGGCACAGGTGGCAAGCATTATTTTAGAAATTCAAGACCCATCAATTGATTTTGAAGAAAAAATTTAAGGCTTTAAAAAATTAAATCACAAAACGAAAGACTTCCTGTGCCATAAAGTTTTCATTCTGTATCCTTGTTTTCAGTGCTTTTATTGCCCTATTATTGCATTTGGATTTTTTTTGAATTTAGCATTAAAATCATTGATTAATTGCCTTGCATGCTGAGCCTCAGGAGATTGCGTATATTGAGTTGAAATGCGTTCTAGTGCTTTCAAATAATCTTCTGCACCATGAGTTTTAATCAACGAAAAGGCTTCGATGAATTCAATTTTGATGAAAATAGGTTCTTCTGCAAAATCGGTTTGGGCTTTTTGGTAAAGCTCATGTACACCTTCAAAGTTTTGTTGTGCATACAAATCATAAATCTGATTGTAGATTTGCATCGCCGCTGTGCTATTACTGTTTTTTAGACTTTTTTGCGGATGGAGTAAATATTGACTAAAAATCGATTTTGGAAACTCACTGATGAGTTGATTTTTATACTGCTGAGCCAAAGTTTCATCTTTGGTATTGATGCGGTAGAGTTGATACAAGGTTTCTTCTTTCACCTCTTGGCGTGCAGGTGGGCTGTTGAGCAAATCTTTCAGCGTCTGATTTGCCAGAGATTGATTTTTCAAAACCTCATAATATTCCACGCCCAAAAGCAGCGAAAGTGAGTCTCGTTCTACTTTTAGATTTTCCACCAATTTTGGGCTCGGGATTTTTTCTATATAATAAGAAACCTCATAGCGGCGGGGATTGGATGTATCGGCAACGCCAGTCAGCATTGCTTTCTCTTGTTCGATGCTCGATGCCGTAGCAGTGCTAAATCGCCAGTCGTCATTAAGCCCTCGGTTTCCCCAAAGATTGATAAACTTTTGCTCGCCAGCAGATTGAGTAGAAAGATTGTAGAAATAAAATTTACCTCTTTTTCTTTCCTCAAAACTAAAGTTAATATTTTGATTATCTGTATAGAAATTTTGATTAATTTCTTGCTCTTGATTTATTTTATTTTCATCTTGAATTTTTAAATTTTCAATAAAATTCTTGAAAAATTCTTCCTGTTTTTTGGGTTCCATTTTTGCAATTGCAATGATGCTATCATTTTTGCGAATTGTGTAATATTTGGATTTGATAGAATTGAGAGCTTTTTGATTTTCTTGCAGCTCAGTTTTTCGTGTGCTTTCTGGGTATTTTGCCACAGCACTGTCATAGTAAGCAGCGGCGTAGATGTAATCGGAATTTCTAAAGTAAATATCAGCCATTTCAGCAAAAGTTTCTCCTCTGAATCTTTCGTCTGAAATGTCTTCGAGCAAAGCTTTTTCAAAGTAGTTTTTTGCCAAGCTGAGAGAGTCGCGTTTTAATTCTAATTTACCCAATCCATAATAAAATTCGTTGTAATATTTTTTGTAAGTTCCTTTTTTCAGTAGTTGCTGTAAATCTTCTTTTAGGCTGAAATAATTTTGGTGCTCAGGCTGAAAATTTAAAGCCTTAAAAAGTTTTGCACGAGCTTCCATCTCAAATCCTGGCTTGAGTTTATAAGCTTTTGCAAAATAAGGAGCAGCATCTTTGTAGGCTTTGGTGTGCGTCAAGTATTGGGCTAAAATGAAATTCAAACGCGCTTGTTGCTTTTTATTTCTAGTTGCATCGATGGCCAATTTCATATTTTCGATGGCAGAAGATTCATCCCCAGCTAAAAATTGAGACTGAGCTAAGTGCTTAAAAACTTGAGCTTTAAGTTTTTTGTTTAAATCCTTTTGAGCTAATTCGGCTAATTTTTCTAAGGCTTCAGCATCATTTTGAGACTGCTGTAAAGCTAAAGCTTCGAAAAAAATAGCTTGATGATGATGCTTGTCAAAAGGCAGTTTTTGCACCTCTCTTAGCGCTTCCAGAGCTTGCATAGATTTTCCTTGGTAATACCTTGCTTGCCCCAGCATCAAGTAGGCACGAGCCATCAGTCGGTTTCTTTCTTTTCCACGAATTAGCATAGAGTGCTCAGCGATGGCTTTTAGTGCTTTTTCTTCTGCTTTTTCAAAGCCAGTTTTTGCATTTTTTTCTTCTTGCTTATTTTCACCAAGGTTAAAAACTTGAGAAAACATATTGATTCCCTTACCTGGTTGATAACTAATGACTTCAGAATCATTATTTTCTTTAAATTCTGAGAGAGGGTCAACGTTCAGTATTTCAAAGTAATTGTCCTGATGACTGGATTCCAGTTCTTTTAATTTTTGATTGATGGCTTCTTGGCCATTGAAAAGTGTATTGAACCACGCCGTGAGATTATGATAATAGCGGTTTTTGAGGCTGTCTTTTTTTGTAGAGCATCCTGCCAAAAAAAACAGTAAAAAAACGAATCCGATTGATTTTATTTTACTCATAAGCATTGCAAAATTACAATTTAAAAGCTTTATATTCATAAATAAAAAATATAGAAATTACTCAGATTATTTTTAAATCGGATTTAGATTCAGATATTTGCACACTATAGCAATGGAAAAAAGAAATCAAAAAAGATTAGACAAAAAAATGCTGAGTCATTACCAGCTTCAACTGCTGGATGATGAAGATAAGCGCTCGGTATTTCTCATTAAACTTACACCGCTCAATAGTTTGCTATTTTTCACTTTTTTTATGATTTTGATTACCACTTTGATTTTTTTGGGTTTAAAGTATTCGCCTTTGAAAGAGTATTTCATTTCCCCAACTATAGAAAACCAAGCTGCGTATAAAAATCAACTTCTGAAATTAAATGAAAGAATTCTGGAGCTTGAGAATAATTTAGAAGCCAATGAGCTTTATATAAAAAGTATACAAGCTGTAGTGAGTGGCAATATCAAAGCAGAAAAGGTAGACAGCCTCGTGGTCAATAAATTCCATCTAAATCCCGATTCAGAATTATTCAAACCGAGCGAAGAAGACTCGTTGTTCAGAATTCAGATAGAAAAAGAAGAAATGGAAGCGATGAAGGCATCTAAAAACACAGTGCCTGATGCGAAATATTTCACGCCTGTAAAAGGCTTTGTGACTGGGAAATTTGACTTGACCGAAAAACATTTGGCCGTAGACATTAGCGCTGGCGAAGGCGACGTTATAAAATCTATTGCAGATGGCGATGTGCTTTTCTCTAACTGGACGCCAGATGCTGGCTATACGCTCATCATACGGCATGCTAACGATATTATCTCAATGTATAAACATTGTGCTAAAGTCTATAAAAAACAGGGCGATATGGTAAAAAAGGGTGAAGCCATAGCACAGGTAGGAAATACAGGAGAATTGACTACTGGCCCTCATTTACATTTTGAGCTGTGGGTGCAGGGAAAAGCAGTAGACCCAGAGGAATACATTGATTTTTAAACTCAAAAAAATGCTTAAGAAATTTATTGCAAAAATTTTTGCACGATATATTGTTCTGCAAGAAAAAAAGTGGATGGCGCATCCTGTTGAAGCTCAAGAAAAAGTTTTTGCAGAAATCATAAGAAAAGCAAAAAACACGGAATTTGGTAAAAAACATTATTTTGGAAATATCAAAAATCATCAAGATTTTGTAAAAAATGTGCCAATTCAAGATTATGAAAATATAAAACCCTATATTGATAGAATAAGGCAAGGAGAGTTGAACGTTCTTTGGCCTGGGAAACCAAAATATTGGGCGAAAACTTCGGGTACAACTTCTGGAGAAAAATATATCCCGATTTCTAGAGAATCAATTCCATATCATATTGAGGCGGCGAGGAATGCACTACTTTTTTATATTCAAAATAAAGGGAATGCCAATTTTGTGAACGGGAAAATGATTTTTTTACAAGGAAACCCCGAGCTTAAAGAAGAAAGAGGAATACAAGCCGGCCGACTTAGTGGAATCTCAGCACATTACGTTCCTTCATATCTGCAAAAAAATAGATTACCCAGCTGGGAAACCAATACAATTGAAAACTGGGAAGAAAAAGTTGACCGAATTGTGGATGAAACACACCAAGCTAATATGACGCTAATCAGCGGAATTCCACCGTGGATGATTATGTATTTTGAAAGACTCAGAAAAAAATCAAATCAAACACTCACAGAAATGTTTCCGCAGTTGCAATTAATCGTGACGGGCGGGGTTAACTACGATCCGTATCGTCAAAAAATAGATGCTTTGCTGGGAGAGAAAATCGATGTAATACAAACTTACCCAGCATCTGAAGGCTTTATCGCTTATCAAGATCAGCTAGATTCCGAGGATTTGCTGCTTTTGCTAAGCAAGGATATTTTCTATGAATTTATTCCAGTAGAAGAATATTTTGATGAAAAACCGACGCGGATTGGCATTGCCGAGGTTGAAAAAGACGTCAATTATGCTTTGATTTTAACGACAAAGGCTGGGCTTTTTGCCTACTCCATTGGCGATACGATTCGTTTCACGAGTTTGGAGCCTTACCGAATTCGTGTAACGGGGAGAATCAAACATTTTACTTCTGCTTTTGGCGAGCACGTGATTGGGCAAGAAGTTGAAACAGCAATAGCAGAAGTGCTAAAGAAAATGCCTGCCGAGATTAAAGAATTTCACGTCGCTCCACAGGTGAATCCGTTGGTTGGTTTACCCTACCACGAGTGGTTGGTAGAATTTGAAAAAGAGCCAGAAGATTTAGAAAAATTTAGTTTGCTATTGGATGAAGAAATGCGTCGGCTAAACACTTACTATGATGATTTAATTCATGGTAAAATTTTAAAGCCTTTAAAAATTTCAATCGTTCAGGCAGGGGGATTCCACGCTTACTTGAAATCTATCGGGAAACTCGGCGGGCAATTCAAGCCACCGCGGTTAGCTAATGATAGAAATTTTGCCGACGGATTAAGTTTATATATTAAATAAACAGATGATGCAAGAAATTTTAAACTTTCTTATAGAACCCTATCAGTCTTACGAGCCTTGGAAAATAGCTTTAGAGGTTTTAGCAACAATCATGGGGATTTCTAGCGTATTTTTTTCGATGAAAAGAAATATTTGGGTATTCCCGACAGGCATTATTTCTACGTTGATTTACATTTATTTACTTTTCAATTGGGGTTTATATGGCGATATGCTGATAAATTTCTACTACACAATGATGAGTATTTACGGTTGGTTTGTATGGTCAAAAAACACGCAAGACCAAGTGCATGTAGAAGTTGAGTATATGACCAAAAAAGAATGGTTTTTTGCCGTTTTACTTTTTTTGACAAGTGCCGTTTTGGTATTAGCGATTTATTACTTCCGCCCTGTGCTGAGCCAAAATTTTGACTTGACCAAAATGAATGAAGTGGGATTCCACTACCAATGGACCGACTATGTAGATACTTGCACCACAGGGATTTTCTTGGTAGGAATGTGGGTGATGGCGAGGAGGAAAGTTGAAAATTGGTTTTTTTGGATTTTGGGAGATCTAATTTCGGTGCCCTTATACCTCTATAAAGGTTTAGCGGTGACCTCCATTCAGTACCTTGTTTTCATGATTTTAGCTATCGCAGGTTTTGTAATGTGGAAGAAGTCTATGAAAGAATATCTAGGCTGAAATCAGAAGGGGGTTGTAAATAAAAATTTTTTAAGGCTTAAAAAAAAATACTAAAAATCTATACATTCTGTCGAGATGAAGACATCGTATTCTGAAAAGACCACAAACATAAAATCTTGGGCAGAAGATGACCGACCAAGAGAAAAATTAATGCTAAAAGGTAAATCCAGTTTGTCTGACGCCGAACTTCTAGCCATCATTATGGGCAGCGGGAATCGGGAAGAGACAGCGGTAGATTTGGCCAAAAGAATTCTGAGCAAATCAGAGAATAATTGGCACGAATTAGCCCAGAAAAGCATCAAAGAGCTTTGTGAATTCAAAGGCGTGGGAGAGGCTAAAGCCATCAGCATCATTACTGCTTTAGAAATCGGTCGGCGACGAGCTTTGCAACAGGCGTTGGAGAAGCCCATCATTAGTTCTAGCCAAGCTGCGGCAGGCATTATGCAACCCATCATCGGAGATTTGCCAACCGAGGAATTTTGGGTTTTATACTTAAACCAGTCCAACAAAGTTTTAAAGTATCAGAAAATCAGTTCTGGAGGGATTTCGCAGACTTTGGTCGACCAGCGATTGGTGTTCAAATATGCACTGGAATTAAACGCAACGGCACTTATTTTATCGCACAACCACCCGAGTGGGAAGCTAAAACCTAGTGAAGCTGATTTGAATTTGACTCAAAATATCAAAAAAGCAGGGGAAATCATGAATGTACAAGTTTTAGATCATTTAATCATCACTCAAACAGCGTATTTGAGTTTGGTGGATGAAGGAATTTTTTAAGGCTTTAAAAAAATTAAATAGTTTCTTTTTTTAAATAGTAGAAAAAATAAATTAAACTCAATAATCCGCTTAAAATCAATGCTGAAGTCGTGGCCCAAGCGGCCCCGATAAGACCATACCTAGGGATGGCATATAAATTTAATCCAATGTCTGCTAAAATCGTAATGAAGCCAGTGATGGTATTAAAGCGTGTTTTGCCAAAGGCGCTAATCATATTGGTGAGCGGGATACGAAATAATATACTGATACTGGCTCCGAGCATCAGGATTATAAAAATGGAATAAGGTTCATAGTCTTTGCCAAAGAAGCTTAAAATCCAATCGCCGAGGAAATAAGCAATGAGCATTCCTGCTGTGCAAATGATAAGAAAAAGAATGAAAAATTGTTGATAATAATTTTTGAGGAAATTTCTGTTTTTGAAGTTTTTTGCGATTTGCGGGAAATCTGTCTTCATAAAAATAATGGGCAAAATCAAAATATTGATGGGAATGAGCCCAGCCACGTTATATTCTGCCACGGCGGTGTCGCTCATCAAAAGTCCAATCAAAATGCTGTCTACGATGAAGACCGTTTCTGTCAGCACATTAGAAAAACTTGCCCAAACTGAGTAAGCCCAAAATGACTTGAGCGAAATATTATCGGAAATCTTTTTTCTCCATTGAGGCCAACCAAATTTGATGGCATAAAGAATGAATACGAAAATGGGAACTAAAACCAGCGAAAGTATATAACCAATTGCATTGAAAAGCAACGTCAAAACCAATGCACCAGCGAGTAGCAGCAGACTATTGACTAAATCAAACTGAGCAAATCTTTTGTTTAAATCGTGAATGCGCATCTCAACTGATTGATAACTAAAGAGGAATAAACTGACCATTCGAAAACAGAGAATCACTAAAAAAAGGTAAGTGGTAGCATTGTCTTTAGCAAAAAACCAAACGATGGGGAGCAAAAGAACCGCCATCATTAGCGAGAGCCCTAGCCCTTGAGTAAAGACATAGTGTGAGATTTCTTTTTTTTCTTGTGCTGATTTTACGATAGAACCGTAGCGAAGCAAGCCAGATGGCGAGCCTAAACCTACAAAAGGTGTGAAAAAAGCAACGATGGAAACCGCATAAGTGATTTGCCCGTAAACGGCTTTTTCAAAATAAAAAAGAATGCCCAATTTAATAACGAAAAGAATCAGTTTATTAAAAAGCGTAGCGGCGAAAACCCAAGTTCCGCTATTGGCATTGAATTTTTGAAGAAATTCAAAGGTTTTTTTTACTTGCATTCAGAAATCAAAGCTATAAAAAATTAGAATTTTTTTAAGCCTTTAAAAATTTTTCTTGATAAAATGTGATTTTTGAAATTTGAGAATTCGGAAAATGGAGGGGGATTTTAAAAAAAAGATAGAGTCTCAAACTCAAAACATTGGTGGGGTTAATAAAATTTCTTTTTATTATTAATAACTTTTATCATATCTTGGCACAAAATTATAAATTATGAATCTTTACGTTGCTTTAAAACACTTTCACAGCTATTGGGCTTTTATCGTAGTATTACTTTCATTAATTTTATTAGCAGCAACGCTGTATTATTTTTTCACCAAAAAACCCATTCACATTGGTTTGCGAAAAGTAAGTTTCTACACCGTTTTGTCATTTCATATTCAGTTCGTTTTTGGATTAGCCTTATATGTGTTTTCGCCTGTAGTTCAGAGCTCTTGGGCAGATGGAATTGCGATGCAAACGGGGCCGAGACTCCTAGCGCTGGAACACCCAGTGATGATGTTTACTGCAGTGATTTTGATGACAATAGCCAATGCAAAACTGAAAAAGAATAGTTACATAACAGGTTCAATTTTAGCCTTTGTTTTGCTAGCTACATTGTGTTTTTATATGATTCCTTGGACTCAGTGGATGGCGAATTTCTAAATTTTAACAATTAAAAATCTGATTTGGAACGTTTATCGCTAGCAGAATTAGTTAAAAGTTTAAGATATGAAATTTTTAAAATACTTTTCATTTTTCCTTGTACTAATTTTGGGAATTTATTCGTTTACAAAGCTAAATGACTTTCATACCTCTACTACAAAAGTTGAATATAATGAAGGAAATACAGCTTTGACTTTCACCTCTAAGTTTGTGACAGAAGATTTAGAAAAAGCGGTAGGCGTGAAGGTGAGTAATGAATCAAGCTTTAATAGCGCTGTGGAAACGTATTTGAGAAATCACTTCCAAGTGAAGGTAAATGGCGTTTCGAAATCGTATAATTATTTAAAAGCACAAACCTCGCCCAAAGCAACACGTATTTATTTTGAAATTCCTAGCCCTGGGCAGATTACCAGTATTGAGATTTTGAATTCGATGCTGGTGAATGAATTCCCTGAGCAGCAGAACTTTATTACTTTTTCAATCAGAGATAAAAGAGATTCTTTTGTAACGAAAAAAGGTTCCGTTTCGGGGAAAATTAATCTTTGACTTCAGAAATTAAGCGAGAATGAAAAGCACCATCACATTGGGGGATTTTTTTAAATCTAAATTTTTTAAGCCTTATAAAAAATCTTGAATTTATCGAGAAGTTATTCTTCATCAAAAGAAAGATTAAAAAAAATCTAAGAGTAAAGTTTTGGAAGCAAGTGCTGTAATTGAAAAAAATGACTATTGACACCAAACATCAACTTCATTCAGTTGTATGGTGGTAGAAACCTCCTTGTTGCTGGTATACCGAAACTCAATTTTGTAGGGGATTTCCAATTTTGGTAGGTTAATCCATGAGGTGACATCATATCGGTTGTCGTATTTACCAGGATTATTGATAAAGCTAGTAAAGTGTTTCTCTGGAATTTTCTTCAATATATTCTTCTCATTATCAGTAATGTATACGGATAAAGGTTGCCCGTTACTATAGGCATCAGCTAAACTGAATTTTAATTTGCAAGCTTGCAGTGAATCAGAAATTTCTGGAGTATACAGGCTGCTCACAACATCTACTGCAGGTTTGTTCCTCCCACCAAAAGCGGAGATATTTACGTAATGAAAATCTCTATAGTTTTTAGCTTCCCAAGTGCGGTAAGGGTTGGTAGAAGAAACTTCCCATGCTTTAGGGATTCCATTTTTGAAATTCTCAGAAATAATGACCGTTTGGGCTGGTACAAATTTGATGAAAAAAAATAAAAGGCTTAGAAAAATTATCTTATTGGCAAGTTTCATTTTCATTATCTTTTATTTGGATGTCATCAATTTGATAAGTCGTTGTTATATTTTTAGGATCAGCGGAGTACATAAAAATAATAGCGCCGTTCCCACTCAGTTTATTTAAATTAAATTCGCCCGAATCTACAAAATCAGAGGGGTAGTTATTTTTGGAATTTTTTGAGATATTAAATTCAGAAGTTATATCATTTTCTAACTTTAAATTCTTTAAATCAGAGAAATCATTGACCCAATAAACGCTCAATGCATCCCCGTTGTAAAAACCATCTTTGGTTTTGAATGAGAATGCATCTGCTTTATCAAAATTTACAGGAATGATAAAATAAGTTTTAATGGGCTTTGTCGCTTTATAGGCAGAGATTTGGATGTATTTATTCTGATTAAATTCTACAATTTGCCATTTTCTTTTTTCACCAGCGTAGTAGTTGATATACTTTTCAAAGTTTTCATTTTTACTCTCAAAGGATTGAAAATCTTCACTCAGACAAGAAAAATAGGTGTTGATATTTTTATCATTTTTATTGTTAGGTTCAATGGATGAGTCAAAATTAATATCGTTGAGACTCACCAATGTTAGTTGATACTCGCTATCCGTCAGCCCATTATTGTTGCTATCATAGGCGCTCAAAACAGCTTTTAAATTACCGACTCCCTTGGGTAAAGTTTCTTTAGAAAATTTAGCGTATTTGCTTGTCCTCACAGCAATTTTTCTTCCTTCGCTGTCTATTAAATAGCGATTGGTCGTCGCAAAAGAGCTTTTAGCATCATGGAAGCTTGCTTCTCCGCCATTTTGAAAGTAAACATTGTTTAACTGAATGTATTGATTTAAATTTTCTTTTTTTACTAAAGCCTTTATATTTTCAAAACTTTTCGCTTGGATTGGTTGAATTTTATCACAAGTTTTATCCACATGATTGTATAAAACGTTAGCTTCAATTTGCCCAGGATTTTTCTTTTGGTATAAGCCATCGCCCAAAGTTGGTATGCCATTGCTTAAACCCAAAGTCAAACCTTTAGCATTGACTAGAACTTTGCTACCCAATGGGAAGTCATTAAACAAATTAGCTTTATTGATACTGATTTTCAAGCCTTTAGTTGGGTTTTCCCGTTGGTCTTGAATGATTAATTCTTTGTAAAAGTTCCCAGTTTCATCGCTAGAAACAACAAAACCTTCTATGACTAATTCTTCTTCAATGGTAATGGGATCTGTCGATATTTTTTTCAATAAATCATCGATTTGGGTATTAGTTGCCCAAAGTTCTTGACAATTTAAATTTGGAATATCGAATTTATCATCTTGAACACAAGCTGAGAAATAAAATGAGATGAGTGATAGTAATATGAATTTTTTCATAATTTTTGTAATTTAAAATCTTAAAAAGACATTTAAAAAGTAATTTAAACCTTGATTATACCAATATTTATTACCAAAGACTTTTGAGTAATTCTCATTCGCAGCAGCTTCGTAATTCCCAAGCCTTAATTGCTCAAAACCGCTGGTTTTAAAGTTTTTATTATTCAGTAAATTATTGATAGATAGACTGATGCCCATGTAGTATTGCCCTAACCTAAAGGTTTTTCCAGCGTTGAGGTTTAGCATCATTTCATTGCTAAATTTTTCTTGTTTCAAAACCTTTCTTAAAAGCGCTTCAGCATTTTCACTTTGTAAGTCTTTATATAATTTACCGTTTGGTAGATGCGTAAAATTATCTGTGCGGCGAGAAGGTGAAATGTTGATATATTGATTTTTAAAATAATTTGCAGATAAACCAACCCACCAGTACTTCGGTGAACGGTACTGCAGACCTAGGTGGTAAGCTTGTTGCGGAGTCCCAGGCAATTTATAGTTCTTCAGGTATGTTTTGCCGATAAGCTTATAACCATCTGAACTGGCATAATCATCTGAGAAATAATACAAATTAGGATTATTTTTGTAGATGTATTCACCAATGGAAGCAACAGCGGTAGCCGCTAGGGTTTTAGAAATTTTACCTTCTAGAGAAAGCTCAATACCTTTATATTCTTTTTGCACACCATTTAAAACTTCTGCAATGAACAAATTTTTGTTGAAAAAAGCATTGTCTTGCACCAGCTGTATGTAGCCAAAACTGGTTTGCGTTTCGTTATTGCTTATGGTATAAAAAGCAGTAAGATTTCCTTTAAAATCTGGCGTTCTCAATAAATAAGAAAAATCTAAAGAAGTCATCTCTGCCGCCCGAATGTCTGGTTGAAAGGTATTTGAGTATCGCCCCAAGGGAAAAGCTACTGATGCAGAAGGGGCTTTGGTGAAAAAAGCACCGTTGAGGCGCAAATAGTGGTTGCCGTTGATTCTGTACAGAATATTTAATTTTCCGCCAAAATCAGTGAAGTTTAAATCCTTGCTTTTCCCAAAGCTATTGCCGTGTGCATAGTGTTTGAATAATCCATTTCTCTGCATAGCAGTGTAAGCCATTTTCCCCATCAGATTGACATTCCAAGCAGATTTTTTATAATTCAATCCACTAAAAATCTCATAATAATGATGATTAATTTTATAATTATATTCTATGATTTCACCCTCTTTTTTCTGCAAATTTTGGTCATTTTCATTATATTTTCCGCTAAAAGAATTATCGGAAAAATCATCAAGATTTAAAGCATAAGAAGCTCCGAGCAAATCATAAACCTCTCTAAAGTTATGAGAATGAGTGTTTTTTAGTTGGAAGCCGATATTCAAGGTCGTATTTTCATTCAATTGACTTCTTAAATGAGAATACAAGCCAAAGGCATCATCTTTGTTCACATCATTGGCCAAATAGTAAGCAGCGTAGCTGTTAAGATTTAAGTTAGCTCGGTATAAATTTTCCCAATTAATTTGACTCCAATTTTCATCATTCCTCCAGCTATGAAGTTGAGAGTCATATTTTTGTTTCTCATCATCTGTTAAATTTTCTTTATTTCTTGTATTGAGGTAGTAAAAATAAGAGGGTAAATTTCTGTAATAGATGGGTGAAGGATTATTGGCTTTGTACCAATTTAATCTCGAGTATTTATTATACCCTGTTTGGTATGATAATGTTGTTTTAAGTTGATTTTTCAAATTAATGTTCCAGTGGTGAGAAAGTTGAAAAATCGGTTCAAAATTATCTTTTACTCTTTCGCTGCGTTTTACTCCGTTTTGGTAGCCCCAGTATGCATTATAATTGATGCCTTTTAAGTTATAAGCTTCGTTTGTATTGGGATTATTGCCTGCACGGCGATAAGGAGCTCCCAATATACTCAAATTAAAAAAATGATTTTTCAGCTTTTTCTCAATGCCTAAAAAATAAGCCCAAGCATCATAAAAAGTTCCAGGTATCCGCCCCTCATTAGCCCATCTTCGGGAAGCAGAAGCAGCAACCCCCCAGCCATTTTTCATCAAACCCGTGTTGTGAGTCAACATCAATCGTTGTCGGTAGCTACGGTTAGTCAAAGAATAAGAGAGTCCAGTCCCAGTCCTTAATTTTGATGGGCGAGTTTCGTAGTAAGTCAGCCCACCTAAATCGCCAAAGGCATGGTCTGTAGAGTTAATACCAAAGGCACTTTCCTCAGGATAGCGTATGATGTCATTTAATCCTCCCCAGTTTCCATAGTCAACACGGCCATGGCTTATCTTATTCATAGAAATACCGTTGAGTAAAACCGAAGAATTTTCATTATTCAAGCCTCTCGGGCGAAACCAAAAAGCCCCCCAATCATAAGCAACAGTCTGTAAAAAAACATCTTTGGTCGCACTTAAAAGAGTAGCAGGAGCTCCTGAGGTATTTTCTTCAGCATCAAATTCTTCAGAGCTTAAAGTGATGATGCCTAAATCTGAATTTTGAGGATTGAAGGTAAGATAAATATCACCCAATTCATAAATACGCTCCGCTTGGATTTTAATTTTCTCTTGGTAGCGAGCATATCCCTCCATGCTAATTTGTAGCGTGTAAATTCCTGGTGATATATTCATAAATTGAAAGTAACCAATACGATCTGTGATTACCTCTTCGCCAGTTTCTTGTAGCGTGACTTTGGCATTATAGAGCGGTTTTTCTTCTGCAGAGGTATGAACTGTCCCTGTGATTTTGGTTTGAGCAAAAGAAATCAAGCTCCATAAAAAAAGCATAATTAAAATGCAGTAGCGCATATTTTTTTCTTTAAATTTAATAATAAATAATCAAGGTAAAAAAAAATTCTTATATTTAAAATATGCAACGGTATAATTTCATTATAAAAATTTTAATTATTTTTCTAAGCCTTAAAAAATTTCATGCACAAGAAAACCAATTTCGGGCTGCTACTATTGGGTTTTACAACGTGGAAAATTTATTTGATACAATTCCATCAGCGGGTTTTGTCAATGGGAATTTAGATTATCAAGATGAATTTTATCATACCTCAATCTCTCAAGAAAAAATACCTGTACTCGATACAGTGAATTGCAAATGCCGCTATTCTGAAGAAAATTTAAAAGGAAAGCAAATTATTCGCCCATTGATTTTGGCAGAAGATTTTATTCCTACTGGGCCCAAAACTTGGACTAGCCAGCGTTACCAGCAAAAGATTGAAAATCTGAGCCAAGTTATCGCTAACTTAGGGCGAGACAAAACAAAAGATTTCCCTGTGCTAGTAGGTTTGGCTGAAGTTGAAAATAGAGAAGTAGTACAAGATTTAATTCATTCTAAGGCTTTAGAAAAAGCAGATTACGGGCTTGTTCACTTCAATTCTTGGGATGCACGCGGGATTGATGTAGCTTTGATTTATCAAAAAAAACGTTTTGTCGTTCACGAAAAGAAAAAAATCGAAGTAGAAGTTTATGATGAAAAAGGGGCTAGAGACTACACAAGAGATATTCTGAAAGTAGGGGGAGAGCTAGATGGAGAGCAAATTTATGTTTTTGTAAACCACTGGCCATCAAGGCGAGGCGGTGAAGCGGTAAGTTTCCCTAAACGAGAAAAAGCAGCTCAAGTTTTAAAAGCCGAAATGAGTGCGATTAAGGCTAAAAACCCATCAGTGAAGATTCTAGTGATGGGCGACTTTAATGATAACCCGACAGATGAAAGTATCACGAAAGTCTTAGGCGCTGGAGGGGAGTCAGAAAAATGGGTGAATCTGCTGCTCAGAGACTTTAGAAAAGGCAATGGGACTTTAGCGTATAGAGATTCTTGGAATTTATTTGACCAAATTATCGTGAGTAGAAATCTACTGCGTCAAGATTTTGAATCTTATCAAGTTTACCAAACAAGAATTTTTAAGCCTTATTATTTAGAGACAGCAACAGGAGCGTACAAGGGCTATCCGCAGAGGATGTTTGCTGGCGATCAGTACAATCCTCAAGGGGTTTCAGACCATTTTCCAGTTTATACGATTTTGCTTAAAAAAGTGAAATAGGCTTAAAATTTTTTAAGCCTTGAAAAATTTTATAGAATTTCGTACTGAATACGAATAACTCCCGTTACAGGGTCTGCAATTTTTTCAAAAGCAGCTTTGCTTAAATCAAATTTACGAGAACCCACATAAGGGCCGCGGTCATTGATGGTAACGATAACTTCTTTGCCGTTTTTGGGATTAATGATTTTCACACGCGTACCAAAAGGTAATTTTTTATTAGCTGCGGTTAATTCATACATGTTGTAAATTTCACCACTAGCCGTCTTTTTCCCATGGAATTTTTTTCCATACCACGAAACTTTGGCAGTTTTTAGTTCACTTTCAGTTTTCATTTCGTCAACTGAAGAAGGAGCTGATAATAGATTAAAAATCATATAGGTAGAAAGCGCAAGTGTCTTCATACTTCTATTTTTTTATGTTTAATAAGCGCCAAATTTATAGGTATGAAGATGTAATTTCCTTATAATGATTCTAAATAAGGTGAAAATTTTTGAGATTTAGAGAGCAACCCCCTTTTAATAAAGGAAAAAACGCAAGTCGTTAAACTTGCGTTAAAGAAAAATTATTTTGTTAATAATTCAAATTTTAAGGGTTTAATAGATTTTTGACCATATTTGCAATAGTCTTACCGTCAGCTTTCCCTGCCATTTTTTCGTTGGCAAGATTCATAATTTTCCCCATATCTTTCATGCTTTCTGCACCCACTTCTTGAATGATAGCAATTACCGCAGATTTGATTTCTTCATCACTCATTTGCTCTGGTAAAAAACGCTCGATCACTTCGGCTTGTTTTAATTCATTTTCAGCCATTTCTTTTCGGTTTTGACTTTCAAATTGTTCTGCGGCATCTTTTCGCATTTTAATTTGTTTTTGTAGCAATGCGATTTCAGTACTTTCATCTAGTTCGTCGCCAGAACCATCCGTTTTTGCCATCAAAATAGCTGACTTAATGGCTCGAAGTGCTTCTAGGGCAATTTTATCTTTTGCTTTCATGGCAGATTTCATTTCTGACATGATTTTTTCTTCTAATTTCATAATAAAGTTTTTAATCTACATTATCGTGTAAAAAATGATTAGGTCTGATTTTGATGTTATTATCAGAATCTTCATCTACAATATAGCGAGAAGGGCGTTCATGCTTATATTCAGATAATTTTATGCCATTTCTTTCATAGGCAGGAATTTCTTCCATTTCTTGTCTTTCTTTTAAGCTAGTTTTGAATTTGTAATTAAACTTTTTCAGGCGTTCTCTTCTTTCATTAATCTGCTGAGACAACTCATTTTCAAAATGACTTTTAATTTTCGGCTCTTCCTTCGTATCTACCTCTACTTCTTGAGTTTGGAATGTGTTTTTAGGAGATAGAGAAGTGTCCTGCTGTGGAGGTGTGAAATTGCTTTTGCTTTCACCGATTTTTAAATTTTCATTAGAGTTGTTAGTTTTTCGGGGAGCAAAATCACCTGCCGTTTCTTGATTTCTAAAATTTCTAGAAACAGAGGGCGTTTCAGGTTCATCATCCCAATCTTCATCCAAAGAAAAGAGCGTGTATTTGCTACTATTTTTTTCCATTAATTCATTTTCTGGCTCCTTAGGTTCAGGTTCATCTTGGTTGAAATTAATTTGATTTTCAGTTTCATAAACCTCATCTTTATAGCCTTTTTCTTCTGCTTCCAGTTGATTTATTATTTGGAAATTGAAAATATTTTCTTCTTCAGTTCCTTCTTCTTCAGAATATTCTTTGTTTGAATTTTCAGTAGCAGAAGATGCTGGCTTAGAATGTACTATATTATCTTCTGTTGCACTTTCTTTTTTATCTTTTTCTTTTTGTGAAATAGAGAAATGAATAGGTGTATGATGTTCATCTTCCAATGTATGAACAATGGTTTTATCTTCTTGCCCATTAAAATCTTGTTGCTCAAGCGGGAAACCTGTCGCTACGATAGTAACACTAATTTCATCACCTAAATCTTCATCTTCACCCATTCCCATGATGATATTAGCATTATTGCCAGCCTCGGTTTGGATGTAATCGTTTATGATGCCGATTTCATCCATTGTAATTTCATCATCACCAGAAACGATGAGCAGTAAGACATTTTTTGCACCTGTAATTTTATTATCGTTTAACAATGGAGAATCTAGAGCTGCTTCGATAGCCTTTTTGGCTTTACTTTCACCACTAGCTTTTGCTGAGCCCATGATAGCCGTGCCGCTATCAGCCAAAACGGTTTTGGCATCTCTCAAGTCAATATTGATGGAATATTCGTGTGTGATGACCTCTGCAATCCCTTTGGCTGCAGTAGACAGCACTTCGTCTGCTTTGGCAAAACCCGTTTTGTAACCTAGATTTCCATATAATTCACGGAGCTTGTCATTGTTTATAATGATGAGTGAATCTACACTAGAGCGTAATTTTTCAATACCTTCTTTGGCTTGGTCTAAACGTTTTCTACCTTCAAAAGAAAAAGGAGCTGTGCAA
The DNA here is from genome assembly GCF_951229915.1 of Candidatus Ornithobacterium hominis. Lineage (GTDB taxonomy): Bacteria > Bacteroidota > Bacteroidia > Flavobacteriales > Weeksellaceae > Ornithobacterium > Ornithobacterium hominis. The sequence goes on from NZ_OX579588.1 coordinate 307,461, forward strand.
ATGCCAACAGTCAAAATTCCCATTTCTCTAGCACATTTTGCAATAATGGGGGCAGCTCCTGTACCTGTCCCACCGCCCATTCCTGCCGTGATGAATACCATTTTGGTATTGCTGTCTAATATATTTTTAATATCATCTAAAGTTTCTAAGGCAGCTTGTTCACCTACTTCAGGATTTGCTCCTGCACCTAGACCTTCTGTGATGTTTGCTCCGAGTTGAATTTTGATAGGAACTGGGCTTTTATCTAGAGCTTGGGCATCAGTATTACTCACGATAAAGTCAACACCAGTAATTCCTTGCTCAAACATGTAATTCACCGCATTACTACCCCCACCGCCAACGCCAATGACTTTGATGGCAGCGCTTCTGTTTTTAGGCATTTCAAAATCCATATTGTTAAAATCCATAATTGGTAAATTTATTCAGTTTCGTTAATCATTTTAATAAATTTGTCAGTCCATTTAGAGAAAATACTAGATTTAGGCTTAAAGCTAGACTGCTCTCTTTCTGGCTTTTCTGATTTTTTGTTATCTACTTTTTTATCATCTGCTTTTTCCTCATTCAAAGGCTGTTCCGTTAAGCTATTTTGTTCAGCTTTATTTTCTGTAGGGAGACTTTCAGTAGTAAACTCTTCATCCTCCTTTTGGGCAAAGTATAACTCTTGCTCTTCTAGTTTTTCGATGCCTTTGAGTACGAGCCCCACGGCAGTAGCATATTCTGGGCTGTTGATTAAGTCCGATTGCCCGCTTGCCATATGCTCGTTGCTGTAGCCAATTCGCGTATCTAGACCAGTCAGGTACTCAGTCAATTGGCGAATATGCTTGAGTTTACTTCCTCCCCCAGTCAATACGATACCAGCAATTAATTTTTTCTTCTCCTCTTCACAGCCATAATGTCTCAATTCCATATAGACCTGCTCTAGAATTTCGTTCACACGAGCATGGATAATTTGGCTTAATTTCTTTAGTGATATTTCTTTAGGTTCCCTTCCTCTCAGTCCTGGGATGGCGACAATCTCTGTTTCTTTGTTCTCGCCTGGCCAAGCAGAGCCAAATTTCACCTTTAGCTGCTCAGCCTGTTTCTCGATGATAGAGCAACCAATTTTTATATCATCAGAAATCACATTCCCACCAAACGGAATCACAGAAGTATGACGAATGATGTTGTCTTTGAAAACAGCAATATCAGTTGTTCCGCCACCAATATCTACTAATGCAACACCAGCTTCTTTTTCTTCTTTGCTGAGCGATGCAGATGAAGAAGCAATAGGCTCTAAGGTAATACCAGCTAAATTAAGTCCAGCGCTCTTCACACAACGTGCAATATTTTTGATAGAAGTAATTTGCCCTACCACCACATGGAAATTAGCTTCTAAGCGACTGCCATACATACCCATTGGCTCGTGAATATCACCATCACTATCCACCTTAAATTCTTGGGGTAAAACATGAATGATTTCTTCGCCAGGCAACATAACTAATTTGTGTACTTGATTGATGAGTTTTTTAATGTCTTCTTCGTCAATCACTTCTTCAAAATTATTTCTAGTAATGTAGTCGCTGTGCTGTAAACTACGGATATGTTGCCCAGCTATTCCCACAGTCACATCAGTAATTTTGTACCCAGAGTCAGACTCTGCTTGTGCTACCGCTTCTTTGATGGAATTGATGGTTTGTGTAATATTGTTTACAACCCCACGGTGAACCCCCAAACTTTTAGAACGCCCAACGCCAATGATTTCCAGCTTGCCGTGTTCATTTTTTTGACCAACCATGACGACAATTTTGGTCGTTCCGATGTCTAATCCAACTGCTATTTTATTGTTTGTTTTTTTCATTCTATTTTTGTGCAACTATTTGGTTGATAAAATTCAAATTAAATCTCTTATAAGGAATACTGTCTGCTACAGCTAAAAACTCTCTATAAAAAACTTTAAAATTGTCTAATTTTCTATCCACATTTTCTAAATTCCCTAAGTCAAGAACATACCCACCATCCGCAGGCAACAAAATAAAGGAATTTCTACTATTTTTATGCGTTCCGACGATAAGGTTTTTCAACAAGTTATCCTCATTTATTTTTTGAACTAATTCGCTTATGAGAGCAAAGTCTACAGAATCCACTGGCCCATCTACCAGCATAACTTGAGTCGAATAATGCTGTGATAGTGGAATTCTTTTTCCTTCTTGCGTGATGTAGAACTGCTCTTTCCCCGTATTGACCCGCGCAATCGGTTTTTCTTGCTGAATATTGGTATGCAAAAAGCCGTTGTTTTCCAAAAAAACCTCCGCATTTTTGATGAAAGGATTTTTCTTTAAATTCTCTTCCATACGATTAATTTCCACGCTTTTCATAGCCATTTTGGGGAAATCTCGATGTGTTTCTCCTAAAATTTCTTTCACAACTTTTTCGGTAATGAAATAATTCCCATCAGCATAGTCAATTTTAGCAATTATATTTTTAATCTCTCGCTTCTCAAATTGTTTTTGAGAAAAAATCAAAAGAAAACCTAAAAAGACTAGGAACATAAGTATTTTAAGTAAGACCCATTTACGCTTCATCCTAAAATTTTTTAAGGCTTAAGAAATAATATTTTAAATCAAAAATTATCATGCTTCAATTCCCAATTTTTCAAAAATAATATTGACAATATCTCGGGTAGAGTAAGGCTTGCCTAATTTCAGGAAATTCTCACTCAATTTTTTTTGTTTATTGGTATCCGATAATAAATCTTGAATTACAGGCATTATAGAGCTTGAAATATTTTCATTAGCAATCATTATAGCTGCATTTTCATTTACCAAACTTCGTGCATTTTTCGTTTGGTGGTCTTCCGCAGCCGTAGGTAAAGGCACAAAAATAGTTGGTTTCCCGACTAAGCTCAGCTCAGAAATAGACATTGCACCAGCACGAGCCACGATTAAATCTGCGGCGGCATACGCCATGGGCATATCATAGATAAATTCCTTCAATTGAATTTTTCTTGATTTTCCATCAAATTTTTTAAGGCTTAAAAAATCTGTCTTACCCGTTTGCCAAAGCAGCTGAATCTCTGAATTTTTTAAGGTTTCAAAATTTGCCTTCCAAGCATTGTTGATGCCTCTCGCACCTAATGAACCGCCAAAGGAGAAAACCATGGGTAAATCGGGGTCGAAACCTAAAGCTTCTTTTGCTTTTCGCTGCTCGGGCAAATGCTGGAATAATTCTGAGCGGATAGGATTCCCAGTCAAATGAATTTTACCCACTGGGAAGAAACTCTCCATTTTAGGATAAGCTGTGCAGATAGCAAAAGCCTTGTTTTTTAGCAATTTATTTGTAATTCCTGGAAATGAGTTTTGCTCTTGAATTAAAATCGGAATACCTCGCCGAGCAGCTGCCCACATCGCTGGTCCCGAAGCGTATCCACCTGTCCCGATGACCATATCTGGCGAAAATTCTTTGATGATTTTACTAGATTTTCTAAGGCTTTTAAAAATTTTGTAAGGCAAGCAAAAATTTGCCCACCAGCGATTTCTTTGTATTCCACTGATGTCTATACCCTTGATGTCATAGCCTGCGAGGGGGACTTTTTCCATTTCCATTTTCCCGTTGGCGCCGATGAACAAAAACTCAGCCTTGGGTAAGCGTGTACGAATCTCATCTGCAATTGCTATTGCAGGGTAAATATGGCCTCCCGTGCCCCCAGCACTGAAGATGAATTTAGGCAATGTCTTGTAGGTCTGCTTCACTTTTTATTTTTTCTTCTTTTTGAATTTCTTCTTTAGGCAAAATTTGTCGACTGATGCTTAATAAAATACCGAAAGATAAGCACGTAATCCACAACGATGTGCCCCCAAAACTAATCATAGGCAAAGGTTGACCCGTAGTCGGGAATAAACCAACGGCGACACCCATATTTATCAAGGCTTGGAAGACAATGGGGATTCCAATCGCAAAAGCGAGTAAACTTCCGAAATAGGTGTGAATTTTTGTTCCGATGATGATGATTCTAAATAAAATTAGTAGGAATAAAAAAAGTAAACTCACGCCACCTATCAATCCGTACTCTTCTATGATTACCGCATAAATGAAATCTGAAGATGCTTGTGGGAGTGTGTGCTTTATGGCGCTTTTCCCTGGGCCTTTGCCAGTGATTCCACCTTCTACTATAGCTGCTTTGGCATTGGTTTCTTGCCAAGATTCAAGGCTATTGCTTGCGGGTTTTTGGAAGCGTTCAATTCTGTTTTTCCAAGTGTGAACGCGGGAGTTAGGAAATTGGTCTCCATAATTCAAGGCAGCAAATATAAATAAACCTGCCCCGACTAAAATTATTGTCCCAATGCCGACTAAATATGGGATAGGAAAACCTCCTAAAAATAGTAGCATCATTACCATAGCAAACAAGATGATAGCCGTAGAACCATTTGCTGGGAAAATTAATCCGACTATAACAAAAATCGGTATAAAAAGAGGTAAAATAGTTTGTTTAAATTCAATTTTTTTATTCCTGATTTTAGTTAAATACCGTGCAACGTAGACCATCAAAACGACTGAGGCCAAAGTGGAAGTTTGTATTGATAATGGGATGCCAGGTAGCTTTAGCCAACGAGAGGCATTGGCTCCATCAATACTGGTGCCTTGCAATAAAGTTAAAATCAACAATAGCACGATGAAGGGCAAGCCTAAAATAGCAAATCCGCCAAAATAACGGTAATCAATTCGCTGCATGCTGAATAAAATGACTAAACCGATGACTAGAAAAGCGACTTGTTTGCCAAATTGCCCCCAAACGGTTCCAGTCTGGGCAGCGTACTCGATGCTTGAGCTAGCTGAGAAGCCAGGTAATAGAGAAAATATTGCCAAAAGCATAATGAATGCAATGAGGTACTTGTCGCCTAAAAATATTTTATTCAGCCAGTTCATTTATAGATTTTTTACTTCTTTTTTAAATTGACGCCCACGCTCTTGATAGTCTTCAAATAAATCGCAATTAGCACAAGCTGGGGAGAGAAGGACAGTGTCACCCTTTTTGCCAAGCATATACGCTGAGCTTACGGCATCTTTCATTGTTTTTGTTTCAATGATTTGAGGAACGATGCCACTAAAGGTAGCTTTAATTTTTTCGTTATTAATTCCTAAGCATACGATGGCTTTTACGTTTTTCTTCACAAGCGGAACTAATTCGCTGTAATCGTTTCCTTTGTCAACGCCGCCTACAATCCAAATGGTAGGATTTTTCATACTCTGTAATGCGTAAAATGTAGCATTGATATTGGTAGCTTTGCTATCGTTGATAAATTGGATTCCATGAACGGAGATCACTGATTCTAGACGATGTTCCACGGCATCAAAATCAGTTAAACTTTCTTGGATAATTTTTTTTCTAAGCCTTAAAATATTTCTATTTAAAGCTCCTGCTAATGAGTTGGAGACATTGCGTTCTCCCATCAAAGAAATTTCTTCTAAATTCATTTTTAAGTGTTTCGAGGTATTTTATAATTAATTATTTTGAGTTTTTTTCTTGACTAATTTATGTGGCGTCTTTTCCGCTTTTGCTCAGTTTTATTATATGCTAAAATTCTTTTTTTTGAGGAATTAACGAATTTTTAAGGTTAAAACGGCTAATACAGCGAGTATAAAACCGATGATAAAAAAACGATTGACGATTTTGCTTTCGTGGTAATTTTGTTTTTGAAAATGATGATGCAAGGGCGAAATCAAGAAAATTCTTCTGCCCTCGCCGTATTTCTTTTTGGTGTATTTAAACCAAGAAACCTGCAACATGACCGAGAGACTTTCTGCCAAGAAAATTCCGCAGAGCAGAGGTAGAAGAAGTTCTTTACGCACAATAATGGAAATGACTGCAATAAGACCACCGATAGTCAAGCTACCTGTGTCTCCCATGAAAACTTGTGCTGGGTAAGTGTTGTACCACAAAAACCCAATCAATGCACCGCTGAAAGCTGTAGCGAAAATCACGACTTCCTGCGCATGAGGTATGTATAAGATGTTTAAATAATCAGCTAAAATAAAGTTGCCAGAGACAAAGGCAAACAGAGCTAAAGTTCCTAAAATAATCATGGAGCTTCCTGCCGCTAATCCATCGATGCCATCAGTCAGATTAGAACCATTTGAAACAGCTGTGATGATGAAGATAACAATCGGGATAAAGATTACCCAACTCCATTTCATCGCTTCTTCTTTGTTTAAGAAAAACAGGAGAGAGTCATAATTGAGCTCATTGTTTTTCAGGAACGGAATGTTAGTCAAGTTTGATTTGGTAGCTGGGGCGAACAATTCATCAGCGCTCTGTGCATTGTAGGTTGGCTGGTCACTGACTTGTTGTCTTACAGTGACTTGTGGGCTGAAGTATAAAATAACACCAACGAATAAACCTAGGCCTACTTGCCCTAAAATTTTAAACTTTCCTGCTAAACCTTTTTTATTTTTTCTAAAAACTTTGATGTAGTCGTCAATAAATCCGATGAGCCCCATCCAAAGCGTGGAAATAAGCAGTAAAATTGTATAAATATTGTTGAGTTTTGCAAAAAGTAAAACTGGAATAAGGGTGGCAAGAATAATGATGATGCCACCCATTGTCGGGGTACCTTCTTTTTCTTTTTGCCCAGCTAAGCCTAAATCCCTTATCGTTTCGCCCAATTGTTTTCTTCTCAAAAAATAAATAATCTTTTTGCCGATAAACAAAGCAATAAGTAAGGAAATGATAACGGCAGATGCCGCACGGAAAGTTACAGACTTCAGCATATTAAAGCCTGGCACGTCAAAATACTGATTTAAAAATTCAATTAAATGGTATAACATTTATTTAAAAATCTTTTGAGTTAAACTTTTAGTAATTTCCATGTCGTCAAAATAAAATCGCTCTCCCTTTATTTCTTGGTAATTTTCGTGGCCTTTACCTGCAATTAAGATGATGTCACCCGAGTGGCTGTTGGCAAGTACATTTTTTATGGCTTCTTGGCGATCGGGTATTTTGCTATATTTTGAAAAAAATTGAGGTTCAATTCCGCTCTCCATGTCTTCAATGATTTTGTTGGGGTCTTCATTTCTAGGGTTATCAGAAGTAAGAACCACTCGGTCAGCCAAGTGGCAAGCAACTTTTGCCATTTTAGGTCTTTTTTGGGCATCGCGATTTCCTCCACAACCTACCAAAACCCAAAAGGTTTCATTCTTGGTTCGAGTTTCGTTCACCGTTGACATTACGTTTTCTAAAGCGTCAGGCGTATGGGCATAATCTACAATGATGATTTGCCCGCTAGGAGAGATATAAGATTCGAATCGACCTTTTACTTTTTGCAACTTGCTTAGACTGACTAGAAGCTCTTCTTCATCCCAACCCAATTCCAACCCTATGGAATAGACTAATAAAAGATTGTAAGCATTGAATTTCCCGACTAGCTGAGTCCAAAGTTCTTTTTGGTTAAGCAAGAGCAGCATTCCATTAAATCGATTTTCTAAAATTTTTCCTTGGTAATCAGCAACAGATTTCAAGGCATAAGATTTTTTTAAGGCTTTAGAATTTTGTAGCATAACCACACCATTTTTATCATCCATATTGGTAATGGCAACAGCATCTTTGCTCAGCTCGTCAAAAAATTTCTTTTTTGCAATAATGTAACTTTTAAATGTTTTGTGGTAGTCTAAATGTTCATGTGAGATATTGGTGAAGCCAGCAACTTTGAATTCTAAGCCACTGATTCGCTCCTGTCCGATGCCGTGTGAGCTAACCTCCATAAAAGCATATTCAAAACCAGAATCTACCGCCTCTTTTAAAATCTTGTTGATACTAATAATGTCTGGCGTTGTATTTTTTGTAGACAAAGTTTTTTGGTGAATACGAATATTGATGGTTGAAATCAAAACAGACGGGTAGCCTAAACTCTCTGCTGTTTGGTACAAAAGGCTCGCTGTTGTCGTTTTACCATTAGTGCCAGTTATGCCAATCAAATTCAGCTGAGAAGAAGGATCTCCAAAATAATTTTTGCAAATTAAACCTAGACTTTTGGCTGAATTTTTCACTTGAATGTACAAAACATTTTCTCGAAAGTCTTTGATTTCTTTCTCATGAAAAATCACCTGAGCACCTTTATCAAGGGCAGAAGTAATGAAATCATGACCATCTTCCTGCGGACCTGAAATAGCCACAAAGACATCTCCCTTGCTCACTTTTCTAGAATCCATTTGGATTTCGCCTACACCACCAGTGAAGCTTCCTTGTTGCTGGAGAATGGGAATGTTATGTAGTAATTCGCTAATGTTCATACATTTGAAAGTTTTAGAGTGATGACCTTATTTTCAGGAATCATTTGCCCAGCAGGGATGCTTTGTTCTATAATTTTTCCAATTCCAGAGTAATTAATTTTAAAACCTGCGTTTTCTAAAACGGGAATTACATTTTGCCCGTCAAAGCCTTTTAAATTCGGCATTTTTTTATTTTTTGAATTCCAGTCAAAAATTTTATTTGATTTTTCTAGAGAGGCAAGTTTAGATTTTTTAAGGCTTAATTTTTTTGGAGATTTGATGTAAACACTCTCCATGATTTTCTGAAAAACGGGCCCGGCAACAGAGCTGCCATAGTAGCCTTTTTTACGGCTAGGTTTGTGAATGACTACGATGCAAGAATATTGAGGCTTGTACGTCGGGAAGTAGCCACAGAAAGAGGCGCGATACTGCATGGGGCCTTTCACCCAATAGTCTGCACGAGCAGTGCCTGTTTTTCCTGCTGCGGGGAAAATTTCGTTGTAAAAAGCCCTTCCAGTCCCGCTTTTTACAGCACTGGCTAGCATGTTTTGCATTTTTTTTATAGTGCTATCTTGAGCCATTTTTTCTACGCGAACTTCTGGAGAAAAAGACTTAATGACTTTTCCTTTTTCATGAATTTCTTTCACAAAAAGTGGTTTTAGCATCTTACCATCATTAGCGATGCCATTGTAAAAAGTTAAAATCTGTAATGGAGTGAGCTTTGATTCATAGCCAAAAGAAATCGATGAAAGCGATTGTTTGCTCCAAGATTTATTATTTGGGTTGGGAAGGTAAGGTTCGGCTTCTCCAGGAATATCAACGCCAAGAGGTTGGTTTAGCTTCCATTCCCGATTTAAAATTCTGAAAAACTTTTCTGGCTGATTTTGGTAATATTCTGTAATTAATTTTGCTGTACCAATATTTGAGGATTTTTCTAAAACTTGGCGTACATTAATTGTGCCGTAACCATGAGAATCACTGATGGTTCTGCCAAATAAGCGAACTCTTCCTGAGCCAGTAGCTACGGTGGTAGCAGTATCAATAACGCCATCTTTTAGCGCAGCTAGAAGTGAAATGGTTTTAATAGTAGAGCCAGGTTCATTGGCTTCGCCTACCGCAAAATTTTGAATATCAGCATAGTTGCCGTCAGCGAGACGAGTCAAGTTGGCAATGGCTTTGATTTCACCTGTTTTGACTTCCATTACGACGACAGTGCCGTGGTCAGCCTCAAATTCACTCAGTTGGTCATATAGAGCGTTGTAGGCAACGTTTTGCAGAGGAATATCGATAGTTGTTACCACATCTTGCCCAGCAACAGCTTGTATGTCGTTAGCGATATTGATGGGACGCCAGTTGCCTCCGCCCATTCGCTGTTCTAGTCTTTTGCCATCTTTTCCAGATAGAAGCGTATTGTAAGCACCTTCTAGGCCTACTTTTAGTGAATCTCCTTTTACGTAGCCCAAAGTCCGAGCACCGATGTCCTTTACGCTTCTTTCTCTCACAAGATGATCTTCTATGATGAAGCCACCTTTGATTTGCCCGTGATTGAAAATAGGAAAAGATGAAATTCTTTTTAGCTGATGATAATTCAGATTTTTTGCAATTGGGACATATTGTTTTTTATTCTTCTTGGCATTCAAAATCAATTTAGCATAAGTAGCGGCGGGTTTATTGAACATAGCATGCAGCGAGTCAGCCAAGGAATTTAAATGCTCATCAATGAGACTTTGTCGCATCGCCTTCGCATCAAAAGCGACGTCATATTTTCTTACAGAAGTTGCCAATAAACTCCCATCAGCGGCATATAAATTTCCTCTTGCCGCTGGAATAGTGGATTCTCTGAAGTTGATTTTCTGAGCAAAAGCCTCAAAACGCGCTCTTTCTTGTGGGTTGAGCTGGAGATTAAATAATTTATAGCATATACCAATGGATATAATCACCAGTAGAATGCTGATGAAATAAGCTTTTAATAATATGTCTTTTTTTTGTTTAATCATTTATTTTTCAACAATTAAAAAAGGTTGAATATTTGATTGAATTACATTGTCTTTAGCTACTTTTTCGGCAACCTTTGATTCCATTTTACTTTGCATCAAAATTTGATGTAGATATGCTGATTCTGATTTTAGATTAGAAACATGTTCTTTTAAATTTTTTATTTCCACCACTTTTTTATCAGCCCAATGTGAACTCAGAATACTCCAAAAGGCTAAAAAAGTTAAAAACAATACGAATTTCCAATGTTTGAAACTATTATCATCAACTAAGAATTTTCCTTTTAAAATATCTCGAATGCTGATGTTACTTTTCTTCTTCTTTGGGCTCATTTTTAATTCCAATTCTTAGTTTAGCACTTCTTGCTCTTGGGTTACCTGCAATCTCTACTTCGTTGGGAATGATGACTTTACTGTTTAGCGGATAAAAAGGCGCATACCATCTTCCATACAAATCTCTTTCAGGTTCACCATCAAACATTCCTTTTTTGATGAAATTTTTCACCAAACGATCTTCTAGCGAATGGTAAGAAATAACTACCAATCTCCCGCCAGGTTTTATGATGCTCGCTGTAGATAAAAGAAATTCCTCTAAAGCTTTTAATTCATCATTTACCTCAATTCTCAATGCTTGGAAAAGCTGTGCCCATAATTTGTTAGCTTTGTGAGCTGGAATCAAACTTTTCAAGGCATTTTTTAAATCATCAGTCGTTCCAATCAGATTTTTACTGCGGTAAGAAACAATTTCTCTTGCCCATTTTTTAGCCGAACGGATCTCACCATAATTCATCAAAATCTCCGCTAATTTTTCCTCAGTATATTCATTGATGACGACTTTAGCTGTGTTTTTCTGATTTTGGTTCATCCGCATATCCAGCTGGCTGCTATAGCGCGTTGAGAAGCCTCTATCTGCCGTATCAAATTGATGTGATGAAACACCTAAATCAGCTAAAACGCCATCAACTTGATGGATTTGGTGAAAAAGCAACTGATTTTTGATATGTCTGAAATTGGAAGGAATAAAAGAGAACCGCTGATCAGGGATAATATTTTGCTGAGCATCTTCATCTTGGTCTACACCCCATAATTTCCCATTTTTTTCTAAAGCCTTTAAAATTTTTTTTGAATGCCCCCCGCCCCCGAAGGTGCAATCTACGTACACACCGTTGGGGTTGGTAATCAAAGCATCAACGCTTTCATTCAGTAAAACTGGTTCATGATAGTTTTTCATCATTTTCAAAATTTCCCATGACCTCTTCTGCCAGCAGAGCAAAATCATCCTCATCGGAGCTCACTTCAGCTTCATATTTATCTTTATCCCATATTTCGATAATATTGATGGATGATGAAACCACCACATTTTTATCGATATTAGCAAATTGAATCAAATCTTTTGCAATCTGAATTCTGCCGCTATTATCTAGCTCCACAGGCTTTACTCCAGCAGTGAAACGCCTTATAAATTCGTTGTTTTTTTTCTTGAATCGGTTGAGCTGAGAGATTTCTTTCATCACAGCCTGCCACTCCTGCATAGGGTAGAGCTCTAGGCAGGGTTGGAATACTGACCGCTTGAGCACAAAACCCTCGTGCGAAAAACCTTCCAGTTGTTTGCGAATACCCATGGGTAGAGCTAGACGCCCCTTGGCATCCACCTTACACTCATAAGATCCGATTAAACTGGTCATGATTTAATTTTGCTCAAAAATAATAAGATATTTCTACTTTTTGCCACAAATTGCCACAAAATCCCACTTTTGTTGATAACTTTCCGCTTTTTGAAGAAAAATCAAGAAAGAGAAAAGGGATTCCATTTTTTTCTCAATTTTGTCATATATTTGTTAATTGGGAAGAAAATGATTTAAAAAAACCTATGCTGTTTAATATTAAGAAAAAGAAGAAATTCAACTATGTAGTAGAAGGAGAGGGGCATCCTTTAGTTTTGTTGCATGGATTGATGGGAGGATTGAGTAACTTTAGCAAACTGATAAAGTACTTCTCTGAGCGGAATTTTAAAGTTTTCGCCCCAGAACTACCCATTTATAGCCTTCCTGTAATTAACTCAAATGTGGAAAACATTTCCAAATATGTTATTTTATTCTTAGAAGAGGTGGTGAAAGAACCAGCAACGTTGGTCGGTAATTCACTGGGCGGGCACGTAGGTTTGGTCGTGACAGAGAAACGCCCAAAGCTGGTGCATACGTTGGTTTTGACGGGAAGTAGCGGTTTGTATGAAAAATCTTTTGGTGAAACTTTCCCAAAAAGAGGTAGCAGAGAATACATTCGCACCAAAACGGAGGAAGTTTTCTACGACCCGAAAATTGCTACAGAAGAATTGGTTGATGAGGTTTTTGCTACGGTGAATGATACCAAAAAAGCCATCAAAACCCTCTATATAGCCCGAAGTGCCATTAAACACAATATGAAAGATGAGTTGAAATCCATTCAAAAAGAAGTTTGCTTGATTTGGGGGAAGCAAGATGGTGTGACGCCTCCTGAAGTAGCGGTGGAATTTAATGAAAATTTACCGAATTCTGATTTATACTGGATTGATAAATGTGGGCATGCCCCGATGATGGAACATCCTGAACTTTTCAATGAAATTCTCTATAATTGGCTGATAAAAAGAATTTAAATTTTTTAAGCCTTAAAAAAATCTATGAAAATCACGTCAGCAAAATTCTTGGAGAGTAATTCTCAGGTGGAAAAATGCCCCCCGCCTAATTTACCAGAGTATGCCTTCATCGGGCGTTCAAACGTAGGGAAGTCTTCGCTCATTAATATGATTGCTGATAATAAAAAGTTGGCTAAAACGTCTGGAACACCTGGGAAAACCCAATTGATCAATCATTTCTTAATCAATGAAGCTTGGTATTTGGTAGATTTGCCAGGCTATGGCTATGCCAAGGTATCAAAATCTAAACGCAAAGATTTTGATAAAATGATTACCAACTATTTAGAAAAAAGAAAAAACTTAGTCAATGTTTATTTGTTGATTGATAGTCGCCATGAGCCGCTAAAAATTGATTTGGAATTCATGGAATATTTGGGAGAAAACATGATTCCATTCAATGTCGTGATGACTAAAATTGATAAATTAAGCAGTGCCAAGTATGCTAAAAATTTATTAACTTACCAAAAGAAATTACTCACTAACTGGGAGCAACTACCACAATTCATCAAAACCTCTGCTACTGCAAAAGTGGGAAAAGATGAAATCTTAAAAGAAATAGAAATTTATAATACCCAGCTAAATCATTTAGATTTTCGTAACTTGTAGCCTTAATATTATAAAATATTATAAGGGATGAGAAACATTTTTGTGATGGCCATGCTATTGGCGTGTGTCATGGGTTGGGGACAAAACTATAAGTTGCCTGAGCCTAAATCGGTTGAGTTTACTTCAGGTGAAATACCTCAAACATTTAAAAGTAAAAAGTATCAGCATTTGATCCATCAGGTTGGGATTGAATTGAGTGAAAATAGAAACGCTGCACTGATTAAAATTAATTTTTCTAAAAAAATCAAAAATCCAGAAGCCTATCAACTAAAGCTTAATAAAAATGGAGTTAATATAGAAGCTGCAACAGAAAGAGGCGTTTACTATGCACTTTTGAGATTAAAAGAAATCATCAATGCTAAGACTAATAAAGCCCTTCAGATTTATGATTTCCCCGACGTTGAATTTCGTGGAGTGGTAGAAGGTTTCTACGGCACACCATGGCAATACAAAGATCGCCTCAGAATGTTATCTTTTTTAGGAAAAAATAGAATGAATACTTACATCTATGGCCCAAAAGATGACCCATATCATAGCTCTCCGCACTGGCGAGAAGCTTACCCAGAAGATGAAGCTCGCCAAATTCAAGATTATGTAGAAGCCGCAAAAAATAATTACGTAGATTTCTATTGGGCTATACATCCTGGTAAAGACATCAAGTGGAATGAAGCTGACCGTCAAAACTTAATTCAAAAATTTGAAAAAATGTATGCTTTGGGCGTGAGAGGTTTTGCCGTTTTTTTTGATGACATTTCGGGGGAAGGAACCAATGCTGCCAAACAAGCAGAACTACTCAACTTTTTACAAACAAAATTTGTAGATACGCATACCGATGTTTTACCTCTAATTATGTGCCCGACAGAGTATAATAAAAGTTGGAGTAACTTGAAGAAAGGTGGGTATCTGCCGACATTAGGAAAGGAATTAGACCCACGTATTCACATCATGTGGACGGGCGACGGGGTAATTGGTGATGTGACCAAGGAAAGTTTAACTTGGATTAATGATAAAATCAACAGAAAAGCTTTCTTTTGGTGGAATTTCCCAGTAACCGATTATGCAAGAGATCATCTGATGTTGGGGCCAGCCTATCGACTAGACCAAAAAGCTCAAAACCTTTTAGCTGGAGTAGTTTCTAACCCAATGGAACACGCCGAAGCTTCACGTATAGCGATAGCTTCCGTTGGTGATTATACTTGGGATATAGCAAAATATGATTCCATTCAAAGCTGGGAGAAAAACATTACCAATGAGTTTGAAACCTGTGCTGAAGCCTATACCTTTTTTGCTAAAAACAATACTGACGCAGGCCCCAATGGGCACCGTTATCGTAAAGAGGAATCAAGAGGATTTGAGCAGCCAGCACAAGAATTTTCTAAAGCCTTAAAAAATTTAAACCTCCAAAAATCACAAATAGAAAAAATTCAAAATTATTACAAACAATTGCTTTCATCAGCAGAAATTTTACAAAAATGTAAAGACAACCCTGCCTTGATTTTAGAAATTTACCCTTGGATTTTACAGACTAAAAATATTGCACAAAAAGGTTTAGCAACTTTAGAAATGTATGATGCTTACAAAGCTAAAAATCAAGAAGAATTTTTAAAGGCTTTTGAAAAAGCAGAGCGGTGGGAATTGAAGCGCTCTTTTGTAAATCAAGATGAAAATAAAAATCCATACCACCCAAGAGTTTCTCCTGTATCTAAGCTCGTTAGCCCATTGATTGATGAAACATTTAAATTTTTGGTAGAAGCTTATAATCAATATTTTAAAGGCAAATTAGTCGTCAAAGATTACGATAATCCACATCAATTTGTGAGTAATAATGCAAAATTGAAGGATTTGAACATTCGATTAGAGAACAACAAGCTAGCGGCAGATCCTGTGTTGGAAGTGATAGAGGTGCAGCCAAACGATTATTTTACCTTTGAGTTTAAATCATCTAAAAATGTGAAGCAAGTGCTCATCAATACTGGTGAACAAGAGGTATTTGAAAAATGGGGGCAAGTGGAACTTTTATCGGAAAACGGCGAGTGGAAGAATGTAAACGGTGAGATGAAAGGGAATGAATGGATTGCTAAACCTAATGAAAAAGCACAACAAGTGAGATTTAAAAATAAATCAAAGCAAGTTAAAAATATTTATTTAAGACAATTAGAAGTTACTATAAAATAAAGTTTTGCTAAATTAGAACAGAATTAGCCGCCTCAAATTTTTATTTTTGAGGCGGCTACTTAAAATTTCAATTCAACAAAAAATTATTTATTTTACTTTTTGCACAATGGCTGAGAAAGCTTCTGGGTGATTCATTGCTAAATCAGCAAGAACCTTTCTGTTCAACTCAATATTGTTTTTCTTGAGAGCTCCCATCAGCTGAGAGTAAGACATTCCGTTTTGTCTTGCACCAGCATTAATACGCTGAATCCACAAAGAGCGGAAATTTCTTTTTTTCTGTCTTCTATCACGGTAAGCATAAAGCATTGCTTTTTCTACCGCATTTTTAGCTACAGTCCATACGTTCTTGCGTCTCCCGAAGAAACCTTTGGCTTGTTTTATGATTTTTTTACGTCTTCTTCTCGACGCTACTGAATTTGTTGATCTTGGCATTTTTTTAATTTTTTTTTAACCGAAGGCGGATACTTATCACTTTTACTAAGCCCACGGTTGGGTTAAACAAATTTTAATTTTAAAAACCGATTTTATATAAATTCTCAAAAAATTTTTTAAGGCTTAAAAAATTTTAGAAGAAAATTTATTTCAATCCTAATTGTTCTCTCACACTATTCACATCATTGTCGTGAACCAGCGTCATTTTAGTTAAATTTCTCTTTTGCTTAGTTTCTTTTTTAGTCAAGATATGGCTCTTGAAAGCATGTTTACGCTTGATTTTACCAGTTCCTGTCAATTTGAAACGTTTTTTAGCTCCTGATTTTGTCTTTTGTTTTGGCATCTTTTCTATTATTATTTTATTGAATTGAATTTATTCTTTTTTATTTAGTTTTGGTTGGCGCCATCATCATAATCATACGTTTACCTTCCAGTTTTGGCATTTGTTCTACTTTGCCGTATTCTTCGAGATCTTGTGCCAATCTCAAAAGAAGAATTTCTCCTTGGTCTTTGAATACAATAGAGCGCCCTTTAAAGAAAACGTAAGCTTTCAGTTTTGCTCCATCTTTCAAGAAACCTTCGGCGTGGCGTTTTTTGAACTCGTAATCATGGTCATCGGTATTTGGCCCAAAACGAATCTCTTTTATCGTAATCTTACTTTGCTTTGCTTTCAGCTCTTTTTTACGTTTTTTCTCTTCGTAGAGAAATTTTTTGTAATCTAAAATTCTAGCTACTGGGGGGTTAGCATTTTCGGTGATTAAAACCAAATCTAAGCCAAACTCTTTAGCCATTTCAAGAGCTTTAGAAGTTTTGTAAATACCTTGTTCAACTTCTTCCACGTCGCCCACCACACGCACCTCTGGCACGCGAATATTCTCATTTAGCGGATGAGCCTCTTCATTTTTGTGGGGAGAATAACCCCCTCTTCTTTTTTTTGTGATAATTATCTAAATTTAAAATTAAACTTTCATTTCTTTTTCTAGCAATTTACGGAAGTCATCCACAGGCATTGCTCCTAAATCACCTTCGCCGTGTTTACGTACCGAAACCATTGCTGTATTTTCTTCATTTTCACCTACAATCAGCATAAAAGGGATTTTTGCTAACTCGGCATCTCTGATTTTCCGTCCAGTTTTTTCAGCCCTTTTGTCAATCAGTCCGCAAATATCGGAATTTTCTAATAAATTTAAAACTTTTTTACTGTAATCCAAATATTTATCGCTAATAGGTAAGATGATAAATTGTTCTGACGCCAGCCACAAGGGCAAATCACCTGCGGTGTGCTCTAGTAAAATCGCTACAAAACGTTCTAATGAGCCAAACGGGGCACGGTGAATCATCACAGGCCGATGCTTCTCATTATCTGAGCCAATGTATGATAAATCGAAACGCTCGGGTAAATTGTAATCCACTTGAATCGTCCCTAGCTGCCAACTTCTGCCTAAAGCATCTTTTACCATAAAATCTAGCTTTGGCCCGTAGAAAGCTGCCTCACCATATTCTACTGCAGTTTTTAGCTCTCTTTCTTCCGCTGCTTGTATGATGGCGTTTTCTGCTTTTTGCCAATTCTCATTACTTCCAATGTACTTGGAGTGGTCTTCTTTGTCACGTAATGAGACTTGAGCGGTATAATCTTCAAAACCTAGTGCATTAAACACGTATATGACCAAATCAATGACTTTTTTAAACTCGTCTAATAGTTGGTCTGGCGTGCAGAAAATATGTGCATCGTCTTGTGTGAAGCCACGAACACGTGTCAAACCATGCAATTCACCGCTCTGCTCGTAGCGGTAAACGGTGCCAAATTCTGCAAAACGCTTTGGTAAATCTCGATAAGACCATTGCTGGGATTTATAAATTTCGCAATGATGCGGGCAATTCATTGGCTTTAATAGAAATTCTTCGCCTTTATTGGGCGTTTGAATCGGCTGGAAGCTATCAGCGCCATATTTCTCATAATGCCCTGAAGTCACGTATAAATCTTTGTGGCCGATGTGTGGCGTTACAACCATTTCATAACCTGCTTTTTGCTGGGCTGCTTGCAGAAAGTTTTCTAACTTTTTTCTCAAAGCAGCACCTTTGGGCAGCCAAAGAGGCAACCCAGAACCCACTTTCTCAGAGAAAGTAAAAATTCCGAGCTCTTTGCCCAGTTTTCTATGGTCACGTTTTTTTGCTTCTTCTAATTTATGGAGATATTCTGTTAAATCTTTTTGTTTAGGAAACGTAATTCCATAGACGCGTGTCAATTGTGGATTTTTTTCATTCCCTCGCCAGTAAGCGCCTGCAGCGTTAAGTATTTTTGCAGCCTTCACAAATCCTGTATGCGGCAGGTGCCCTCCACGGCATAAATCAGTGAAATTCTCGTGCGAGCAGAAGGTAATTTCGCCGTCATTTAAATTTTCAATTAATTCTGTTTTGTACGGATTATCGGTATAATTTTTTAGCGCTTCTGCTTTTGAGACAGGATATAATTGGAATTCACTCTTTAGGCGAGCGTGTTCTAGCATTTTTTTCTCAATTTTTTCAAAATCTTTTTCAGAAATACTTTCTCCTCCAAAGTCTACATCATAATAAAACCCATTTTCTATTGCTGGGCCAATTGTTAATTTTGCTTCAGGGAAAAAGTCTAAAATCGCTTGAGCCAAGAGGTGTGCAGAGGAATGCCAAAACGCTTTTTTACCCAAATTATCGTTCCAGGTGAGAAGTTGTAAACGGGCATCTTCGGTAATGGGTGTAGAGGTCTCTACTTGTTTGTCGTTTACCAAAGCAGAGAGGACGTTTCTAGCTAATCCTTCGCTGATGTTTTGCGCAACTTCCATGGGTGTAACGGGGTGGTCATACGAGCGAACACTGCCGTCTGGGAGCGTAATGTGAATCATGCTAAATTTGTTTTAATGCACAAAATTAAAAAATCTATTCAAATGCACCTATCCCAAAAAGAGCAAAATCAAATTTCACAGGATCTTTTGCATCATATTTCTTTAATTCATTGGTTAGGAATTCTGCAGATTTCCAATCATTGGCTTTGCGCTGCAATAGGTTTAAACTCCGCGCAACACGGCCAGAGTGCACATCTAATGGAATGATGAGCTTTTCTTTTGGAATTTTTTTCCACAGCCCAAAATCAACAGGATTATCTCTTACCATCCAGCGCAAAAACATATTGAGGCGCTTGGCTGCCGAGTTTTTTGCTGGGCTAGAAATGTGCTTTTGTGTCCTGAAATCTGGCTCGAAAAGAAATTTCTCTCGAAACCGTTCAATCGCATGAAAAGTGTTGGGCTCTTCTGCTTTTATTAAAAAATAATCCTCTAAACTCTCGGCGCCAAAATATAATTTTTTTAAGGCTTTAAAAAAATAAGTTAAATCCAAATAATTGAACGTGCGGTGTACAAAATTAGTTGCTTTTTCAAAATCTTTTAGGCGACCGTGGATGATGAAATCATAGGGTGAAAAATCCATGATTTCCATGATTTGGTGAGCATTTTTGATGATGCTTTTTCGCTTGCCCCAGGCAATCGTGGAAGTAAGCAGCCCTGCGATTTCTATATCTTGTTTTTGGTGAAACAGATGTGGAATCTGGATAGGGTCGGTGGTGATGAACTCTTCTTGACAATAAAGCTGAAATTTTTGTTGAAGAAATTTTTCTAATTTTTTGTCCATCAACCTGAAATTTTAATCGCTTTATTAGGGGAAATCTTTCGAATCAAAAGAGAAGGAAGATACAGAACCAAGGCAGTAATAATAATTGTGCCTAAATTGACTAGCAAAAAAATCTCCCAAGATAAATAAACTGGCGCTTTGGAGATGAAGTAATTTTCTGGCGGGAGCTGAATTACACCAAAGTAGTTTTGAATTAAAAGCAAACCCAAAGCCATCAAGTTTCCTGCAACCAAACCAGGAATCATGATAAACAAAGCTTGATGAACAAAAATACGCATAATCTGCCTATTGTTCGCGCCCAAGGTCTTTAAAATCCCAATGGCACTTGTTCGCTCTAAAATTAAAATTAAAATTACCATAATCATATTAATGACTACAACAATCATCATGATGAATAAAATAATAAAAATATTGGTATCAAAAATGCTAATCCATTCATTAATTGCTGGAAACTGGTCGGTGGCGGCTGCCGCAATTTGATTATAGCCGATTTCTTTATTTATGTGAGCTTTGATTTGCTCTAAATCACCATTGATGTTTTTTACAAAAAGCTCAAATCCACCTACAAAATCCTCTCCCCAGCCATTGAGTTTTTGCACTTGCCGAATGTCGCCAATCACATATAAATCATCAAATTCACTGATGTCTGTAGTGTAGATGCCGTTTACCGTAAATTTCCTGTAAATAGGCTGTGCATTGAGTTGCTTTTCATTGAGAAACACCATATTGAAAGTGCTATCAATATCTAAATAAAAATTATTGGCTAATTTTTGAGAAATTAAAACCCGTGAGCTAATTTCATTTTGTGAAAAATCAGGAATCTGACCTTTTAAAATAAATTTTTGAAACCGATCTTTATCAAAATTTTTATCCATTCCTTTTAGCAAAACACCATCAAAACTTTTTTCGGTGCGGATAATACCGCTTTTGGTCGCTGTTGCTTGAATATGCTGAATTTCAGTTAAAGAGAAATGAGGATAATATTTTTGTGGCAGAGCAATAGAATCAGAATTGTAAGAAAGATTAGTGTTGTATGGTTGAATGGTGATATGCCCGTTAAAATCAGCTAATTTTTCTTTGATTTCTTTTTTAGCACCGAATCCTGTAGACAGCGTAATAAGCGCCACGATGGTACCCAATGCCACAGCAATTTGCCCGATGCGGACAATCTTTTGAGATAAGCTTGGGCTGCCTTTGGAGTCCCAAGCAATTTTTTGTGCAAAAAACCAGCTAAAATTCAAAATATTAGTTAATGGGTCAAATAATTATAAAAAAATCACATCTTTACTCAAAAACCAATTTGAGTTAAAAATGAAGTTCAAATATACATTATTATTACTGAATTATAACTGACTAATTCCTTGAGCATTTAGAGGAATTAAAATAAAAATTTCCTTATGGAATTGAAGTAAAACAATATATTAAATTGATTGTTAATTAGATAGGTGAATTAAGACTTCCACTCCTCATAACCTCAAAAAAACAAATTTGCGTAATTCAAAAACGTAAAATACATTTGCGGGCAGGTTGAGAGAAAAGAAAATCTCAACGGAAAATTTTAACAAAAAAAAATAACGAAATTTTAACAAATGAAATTTGTGAGTTTCAAAATAAAGTGTAAACACACACACACACACACACACACACACACAAGTAATGAGCTAAACAACTCATTATCAGCAACTTATAGTAATTTTTTGCTTCCCCGCGGGAGCGAACCGCAAAGCCGTGCAAGAAAATCTTGTGCGGTTTTTCTATTTTCACCTGTGTGAGAGTAGTAATTTCTTCAAAAAGAAGAGCCTCACGGGTTGGGGCTCTTTCTAAAAGAAGAAGCAAGGAAATAGCAAAAAAAACAGCAAAAATTTAATTAAGAAAAGAATAAATCAATAAAATATTAACCAAAAAAATTAAAACAAATGAAGAAATTATTACTTTCTTTTGTTGTATTGCCAGGGGCCTTAGCCACCGCTCAGGTGGGCATTAACACAGAAGAGCCAAAAGCCATGCTAGACATCAGCGCAAAAGACAACCAAAAAGGAGACCTGCGCATACAAGATGTTGAGGAGAAATCTACCCAATGGCTTTTAGTTTGGGATGAAGAAGACCAAAAGGTGAAGCGCAGAAGTCTCTCAGACCTCAAATATGATATGATATTAGATAAAGGGAAAATAAATTATATCCGCAGTAAGCAGCCAGATAGAGCAGATGAGATCATCAATAAAATCAAAAAATGTGCACCAGAAAATATACTTTTTGATAAATTATTTGGTATCGACTACATTGAAGGCAAACATGATTTTGTGTATTGCGCTACACTTGTAAGCGAGGGCAGCTACAATAGAACATGGCTCAACCTCAACCTTGGTGCGGCGTATGCAGACATAAATAGTCCTCATTTTAACCCTACCGTTAATAAAACAGGAGAAGCTACCCATGGAGATGATAGAACCTACGGTTCATTATACCAATGGCAGAGAGCGAGTGATGGGCATGAGTTTAGGGATTCACAAACTACCACTGAACCGGCCCCAAGTTGGACATGGGCATACGCAAGATATCATGATCATTTACCAGGGAAGTTTATTACTGGAGAGCCTAACTGGGTAAGGAATACTAGAGAGGCACCAGATTTAAAGTTGTGGGGAGCAGTAGGAGTTAATGACCCTTGCCCGTCAGGTTACCATGTTCCGACTGAGCAGGAGTGGGACAAATTTCATCAGGCTGTAACGGGTAGCCATTATGAATTTTTTACTAATCAAATGTGGACACAGACTAAGTTGCCAAACCTTGCAGCTGCTGGCAAACGTGGCGATGATGGTTTAATAGAAATAGATGAGAAGGATCCTTACGGGTACTACTGGAGTAACAATAATACTATAGACTTGAAACGCGTTAATAGCTTTATATTCAACAATGAAGAAAGCTCTATTGTCACCAACAGCTACCACCTAGCTGAAGGGCACAGCGTCCGTTGTATTAAGAATAATTAAACGTTTATTTAAGATCAGAAAATCATCAATTAAAATTAAAGGCTTAGAGAAAAATTTTCTAAGCCTTTAAAAATTTAATTAAAAATTCACGTGATTCTTCGGGTGCTTCATAATGCCCTAGATGCCCCGTTTTTGTCACTTTGATTTTGATGTTATCCCGTTTTGGAATTTCGTTTAGATAAGAAATATCCACTGCAACGTCATTTTCACCCAATTGAATATAGATAGGGTAATTTGCAGAAGATAAAATGTCTGTGGTGTCTTTCCTTTCTTTCATGCCAAGTGCACAGGCTACGATGCCTTTTACTGTCGTTTCCTCAGCCATGGCTATGGCCTGCTCCAATTCTTCTGAGAATTTATCTAAATCCTCAGGCTTAAAAAGACTTGTGATGGAATTTCTGATGAAAAGAGATTTGTTTTTAGGTGCTATTTCAGCCACTTTGTCCCGTTTTCTCTTTCCCTCATCACTATCGGGCAGAGATTTGGAATAGAATAAAAACAGCCCAGCCACACGTTCTGGGAAGTCACGGGCGATAGACAATGCGATGTAGCCACCCATGCTATGCCCCACCAGCTTTGCTTTCTGAATGCCTAAATCATCCATCAATTGAATGATTTCTGCTGCTTGAGCTTCCATTGTATTGATTTCCAGTGATTTTTTTGTTTTCCCGTGCCCTAAGAGATCGGGTAAGATGAATTGGTGATTTTTCACATTGGTTATCATATTTCCCCACATTTTGGCAGTTTCTAGGTAGCCGTGTAGCAGAAATACAGGTTCGCCAGTGCCGAGGGTTTTAAAATTCAGATTTGTCATTTTTTTTTGTCTTTAATTTTTTGATTGATAAAATTTTCGATCGGTTTAGGCACGGGGTAATTTTGAACAGAAGTCAAATCAACAATCGTGCAATTCAGCTTTTGAGCTAAATTTTTTAAGCCTTTAGAAATTTTCAATTCATGAAAAGAAATATTCAATTTACGGTGAGATAAAATATGCGATGTTTGCTCGGTGAGTCTTGCTTGGTTTTCATATTCTAAAGGAATTTGAGTCGGGAAGTCGTAGAGATTTTGCCAAAAACCTTTTTGGGCTCGGTAATGAACGAGAAATTTTTTGTTTTGAGAAATGAAGAAATAATTTAGCTGAATTTCTTTGATTTTAAGCTGAGTAACTTTGAGGGGTAAATTTTGAATTTCTTTTTTTTGATAAGCGAAACAAGTGTTTACGATGGGGCAAATTTCGCATTTCGGGTTTTTGGGCAAGCAAATAGTTGCGCCGAGTTCCATCACCGCTTCATTAAAGTCACCAGGATTTTCTTCTGATATAATGTTTTTTCCTAATTCAAAAAAAACGTTGAAAGCTTTTCCCCCAGCGATGTTTTCAGCAATGCCAAAGTAGCGTGCATAGACTCGGTAGGCATTCCCATCAATGGCGGGAACGGCTTCACCAAAACAAATTGAGGCAATAGCGGCTGCGGTGTAGGGGCCGATGCCAGGTAATTTTTTAAGGCTTATAAAATTTGTAGGAATCTTCCCGTTGAGTTCATCATTTATGATTTTTGCCGCCTTATGCAAGTTACGAGCTCGGGAGTAGTAGCCCAAGCCTTGCCATTGGCGTAAGACGCTTTGTTCGTTGGCTTTGGCTAAATCTTGCAGCGTTGGAAACTCAGAAATGAAACGAATATAGTAATGGATTCCTTGGTCTACTCTTGTTTGCTGAAGGATGATTTCTGAAACCCAAACATGGTAGGGAGAGGACTGTTCTCGCCATGGGAGAGGTCTTTTATTTTGATGAAACCAATCTAAAATGTAGTGAATGAAAGACATAAAAAGGAAACTTGTTCGGTAAATAGAAAAATATTGGTATATTTGCAAACTTGAAAACACGAAATTAATTAAAAATCTATTATATAATGACGAAGGCAGAAATTGTATCTAATATTTCTAATAAATTAGGATTGGAGAAAAGCGATACGCAAAGTGTTGTGGAGGCTTTTATGGAAGAGGTGAAAACATCTTTGACACAAGGAGAAAATGTGTATTTGCGAGGTTTTGGTTCTTTTATTATAAAAACAAGAGCTCAGAAAACGGGCAGAAACATATCTAAGAATAAATCAATCGTTATTCCTGCTCATAACATCCCAGCGTTTAAGCCAGCGAAAACATTCATGGATAGCGTGAAGGAAAAAGTAGATGTAGTAGAAAAATAAAAAAATAATCGTAAAAATAATATTAATATGCCAAGCGGAAAGAAAAGAAAGAGACATAAGGTGTCAACACACAAAAGAAAAAAAAGAAGAAGACTTAACCGTCACAAAAAGAAAAAATAATTGAAAATAAATGCATGAAATGCACCACCTACTTTTGACTGGTGGTGCATTTTGATATTAAAAAAAATTGAATGGATAAGCAATTAGTTATTAATTCCGCAGAGGAATGTGTGAAGATAGCCTTGCTTGAAGATGGACGCTTGATGGAATTTCATCAAGAGGAAAATAACCAGAAGTTCAATGTTGGAGACGTTTATTTAGCCAAAATAAAAAAATTAGCCCCAGGCATGAATGCGGCATTCGTCAATCTTGGCGGTGAAAAAGATGCTTTTCTACACTACCATGACTTGGGCTCGAATATAAAATCTCTACTGAATTATATTCAAATCGTAAGGTCAGGAAAGTTTAAATCTCACCTATTAAAAAACTTCCGAGATCAAGAAGAAATTGATAAAAATGGTAGGCTAGAAGATGTTTTACAACCTGGGCAGAATGTTTTGGTTCAAATTGCCAAAGAACCCATCTCAACAAAGGGCCCGCGCGTAACTTCAGAGATCTCTGTAGCTGGGCGCTATTTGGTTTTAGTTCCTTTTCAGGATAAGGTTTCTATTTCACAAAAAATTAAAGAAAAAAGTGAGAGGGACCGCCTCACGATGTTGGTGGAAAGTATAAAGCCAGAAGGTTTTGGAGTCATCATCAGAACCGTGGCAGAGAATAGAAAAGTGGCAGAACTGCATGCCGATCTTGAAGACCTTGTGAATAAATGGGAGCAAATCTTTAATGACCTTAGAGCTAAGAAGTTACCAAAGGTAGTTCACACTGAAATGGGAAGAGCTTCATCGATTTTACGTGATAAATTTTCAGAAGATTTTACAAAAATTTATTGTGATGATGAGGATTTGACCGAAGAGTTAAAAGAGCTGTTGAAAATCATAGCTCCTGGCAAAGAAAAAATAGTCGAGGCTTATAAGAAAAATCAACCAATCCTTGAATTTTTCAATGTTGAGAAACAAATCAAAACTTCCTTTGGGAAAAACGTTAATATTTCTAAATCTAAAGGAGCATACCTAGTCATAGAGCATACCGAGGCGTTGCATGTGATAGATGTAAACTCAGGTAACATCAAAGGAAAAAAAGAAAGCCAAGAGCAGAATGCACTAGATGTAAATATGCAGGCAGCAACAGAAGTAGCCCGCCAGCTTCGCTTAAGAGACATGGGGGGAATCATAGTGGTGGATTTTATAGATATGCGAGAGGCTAAAAACCGTAGGAAGTTTTATGACCACATGAAAGAGGAAATGAAAAAAGATGGAGCTAAACATAAAGTCCTGCCACCAACTAAGTTTGGTTTAGTTCAGATTACTCGTCAGCGTGTTCGCCCAGAGCTTTCGATAAAGACATTTGAGGAAAACCCCAATAAAAACGGGGAAGTAGAAGCTCCTATCGTGATAATGGAAAGGATAGAGACTAGCGTACGAAATATTGCTGAAAATGGGAAAGCTAAAAAAATTACAATCCATCTGCACCCTTTTGTTGCAGCATATTTGAAGCAGGGAATTCCTTCTATCAGGAAAAAATGGGCTTGGAATTATAAACTACCTATTAAAATTATGCCACACGATGCGTATAAATATTTGGAGATTCATATAACCAATGAGAAGGACGAAGAACTTTATAGCGAATCGAATTAATTAGCCTGAGCTAAACAAAAAATGTAGAAGCTTGTATCATTCTTTTCTAGAAAGGATTGAATACAAGCTTTTAAAGTTCCTCCAGTGGTGATGACATCATCTATGAACAAGACTTTCTTCTCGCTTATTTTTTGTTGGCAAATAAAATTTTCAGCAGAAACAGATAAACGCTGCTTGCGGTTTTTTTTGGTCTGCGAAGAACTTTGTTTGATTCTTTTGAGACAACTTTTATAAACAGGAACGTTAAATTCATTAGCGATGCTTTCTGCAATGAGATGCGTTTGGTTGTAACCCCTTGATTTTAAAGTCTTAGAGTGACTTGGGATAGGGATTACAGCCTCAAAATCAATTTCGTGAAGCTTGTAGAACGATAATTGAGCCAAAAACTTCCCGACTTGCGGTTGATTGTAATATTTGTTGGCGTGCAGTAGCTTATACGTTGCATTACCATGTGTGTAAAATAGCAGGGCATTTCCACCTAAAAAATTTTTAAGGCTTGAAAAATTTTCGTGAATTTGATTGGGACGATGAAACTCCCAATGCGTATAGGGCAGCTGATGCAAACAAGAAATGCATAAATGCTGATGAGTTGGTAGAATTCTGCTGCAATGAAGACAGCGCGATGGTATAATGATATCTAATAAGCGTTGCATGCCTTCAATTTATTATATTTGTAGCAATGAAAAAAGTAAGAGTTACTAAAATTTTCAATTTTGAAACATCTCATGCACTTTTTGGTTATGATGGGAAGTGTAAAAATATTCATGGGCACTCGTACAAGCTGTTTGTCACGGTACTGGGAGAGCCCGTGCAGGAACAAACTGATTCTAAAAACGGAATGCTCATCGACTTTGGAGAATTAAAAAAAATTGTGAAAGAGTTGATTGTAGATCCGTTTGACCACGCAATAATTCTTAATCAAAATTCGCCACATGCAGCATTGGGAGAGAAACTTAAGCAAGAAAATCACGATGTGATAATGCTTGATTACCAACCGACTTGCGAAAATATGTTGATTCATTTTGCTGAAATTTTAAAAAAAGCATTGCCCGATGAGGTAGAATTGGTCAAATTAAAACTCTTTGAAACGGAAAATAGCTACGGAGAATGGTTAGCGAGCGACAACATCAAATAAAAATACCGAAAGGAAGGAAAATTTATTTTGCATCAGATCAGCATTTTGGCTCACCAAATACTAAGGAGAGCATCATTCGGGAAAAAAAATTCATCCAATGGCTCGATGAAATAAAACCTGATGCTTGTGCTTTATTCCTATTGGGCGATTTATTTGATTTTTGGTTTGAGTACAAACAAGTCGTCCCTAAAGGTTTTGTGAGAGTTTTGGGCAAACTAGCTGAACTAGCAGATGCTGGGATTCCGATTTACTTTTTTATTGGGAATCATGATTTGTGGATGAGAGATTACCTCAAGCAAGAATTAAATGCAAATATATTCAAAGAGCCACAGCGTTTTCTGATGAATGACAAGCGATTTTTGATTGCCCATGGAGATGGTTTAGGGCCAGGAGATTATGGGTATAAATTTTTGAAAAGAATCTTCACAAATCCAGTAGCAAAAACTTTATTTTATCTTCTACACCCCGATTTTTCGATTTGGCTTGGTAAAATGCTAAGCGAAAGAAATAAATACCTGAGCGGGAATGAAGAAGATTCCTACCAAGGAGATGGTAAAGAATGGCTTTTTCAATATGCTCAGGCGATGCAAGAGAAAGAAAAATTTGACTATTTGGTTTTTGGGCACAGGCATTTAGCATTAGAAAAAAAAGTTGGTGAAAAATCGACTTATTTCAATATTGGCGATTGGATAAAGCATTTCACCTACGGCGAATTTGATGGCTTTAATTTTAGCTTAAAAACGTACTGTGTTTAAAATCTGAATCAGTTCTATATGCCGTGAAATCTGATATAAAGAAAAAGATAAAACAACAAGCCAAACGATGATTTCCCGCCTCACTTTCGCCCCGTGAAGTGAAAAATTGGACAATAGAAGAGATAGCGGTAGAGCTAAAACCAAAAAATTTTTGGAGGATTTGCCAAAAAAATAAAGATAAACGGCACTAGCAAAAAGTAGCATAAGAATATTGGTGAAAATAATTTTTTTCTCAGTCTTCTGTCGGTTAATATTCTGGAAATAATCGACCAAAGAAAATAAGCTTAACCCTAATATTGGAGCGAAATAGTAATAATTCGAACTCTCATGAAATTCTATCTTTTTAAGACTGCCTAACTGGCCTAACTGCAAATAAAAAAAATCTTGTAAATCAAAAATAAATATGATTTCTATCCATAAGAATGTGCCTGTTAAAATCCCCAAAAAACAAGAGGTAAGAGCACTGACTTGTGTTCTCCCCATCATGATAAAATGAAAGATAATCGCTATGAAAAAAATGATAAAAGGCGGGTGGATGGGTAATATAATACAACCAAAAAAACCAAAATCGAAAGGATTGAATATTTTTTTGGAGAAATCCCTCCCGTCTAGCATCTGAAAAAAAATAAGGCTTAAAAAAAAGTAACCACTATAGAAACTAATGTCACCCAAATCTTCTAGAAAATTAAGAATAAACAAAAGATAGAAGAAAACAATAAAATGACTTTTTTTTACAAAATTTACCACTTGATTGTACCCTGCGGCTAAGACGAAAAGTATCGCCACCAGTATAAATGAGATAAGCTGTGGCATTGCTACCAAATCTTCATTAAATAACAGAAATAAGCCAAGTAAACTTAAGCCTACGAGTATGGCAGAAACAAATAATTGATTAACTTTTAGTAAAGTTGTAATCATTTTTTTTTAAATTTGGTGCAAAGTAAAGGATAAATGGTACATTTTGCATTTTTTAAAGAAATATTTTATGGCATAGGAAGCTTTTTTGAGTGGAGTTTTCAAATTTTGCCTCCGATTGGTATTGTTGCTAACTGCATTTTATCACTAGTTGTCTTAGGTCTATTAATTTTTTGGTGTCTGAAAATTATTTCCTATGGCAAAGAAGATAAAAGGGAAGTTGATTATCGTGAACCGCATAATTTTTTAGATTAAATTTCTTCAAGTAAAATTTTGAAAATAAAAATGGCGATAACTATCGTTTGAAAATTATTGACAATTTTTTTAAGCCTTAAAAAATTTAATTAGAAATTTTTTGTAAAACTTCATGCAAAGCATCCTTCCATTCAGATTGTTTAACTTGGTAGGTTTTAATAATCTTTTGATTGTCTAAAACGCTAAATTTCGGTCTTTTTGCTGGGGTAGGATAAGCAGCGGTTGAGATAGGGTTGATTTTAATCTGAGCTCCCGTTTGTTTTTTTATTTCATTAGCAAAGTCAAACCAAGATGCCTGCCCAGCATTGGTGAAATTGAAAATTCCAGGCTTTTTATTTTCTGAAAATAAAATTTTTAAGATAGCTTTTGCAATATCATTGGCGTTGGTAGGAGTTCCTAATTGGTCTTCAACAACGCTGATTTCATCTTTTTCATCAAATAGATGAAGCATGGTTTTAAGAAAATTTTTACCATATTGGGAGTAAACCCAAGCCGTTCTGATGATGATGCTACTAGGGTTGTAATCCAAAGCTAAACGCTCCCCTTCTAGTTTTGATTTTCCGTAGACATTTTGTGGATTAGTTAAATCATCTTCTTGCAAAGCTTGAGAAGCATTTCCGTCAAAAACATAATCAGTAGAAATGTGTATAAAGATAGCATTTTGCTTAGCACATTCTTTGGCTAAATAGCCCACAGCATCGGCGTTGACTTTAAATGCATTTTCTACATCATCTTCAGCCTTATCTACAGCGGTGTAAGCTGCACAGTTTATAACGGCATGGACTTTATTGGTGGAGAAATAATCTTCAATAATTTTAAAATTAAATAAATCAAAGGAATCTTTATCTTTAAAAATAAAGTCATAATCTTTAAACGGATTTTTATCAATAATTTCTTTGATACACTGGGCCAGCTGGCCATAGCCTCCAGTTACAAGTACTTTTTTCATAGAATTTTGTTGACTAAAGTAAAGATATAAAAAAAACCGTTCCATACAGGAACGGTTCATTGATTAAGATTTTAATTTTTTTACAAGCCTAAAAGTTTTTTCACCTCTGAAGTTAAATCCGTACCTCCTTGAAAGTAAACCAAACTTCCATTTTTGGCAGCTGTAGCTAAATCAAAGATATAGCTGATGTTTTTCTTTTTACCGACTTCTGCAATGGCATTTTCTATTTTGGTATAAATTGGTTCAGTCAATTCACCTTCCATTTTAGCTAAATCTTGTGTGGCTTTTTGTTGATATTGAGCCAAAGTTTGTTGTTTTTGCTGTAAATTTTGCTCTACAGGTTGCAATTTTTGCATCATTGCTTGTTTTTCTGCATCAGACTTATTCTGGACAGATTCTATATCCTTTTGTGCCTTGGTGTAAATTTCTTGGATTTCTTTCTGCTGGCGCTCGACTTCTGTTTTGTGTCGATTAGCTTCAGCTTCTAGTTTTGTCTGCGCTTCTTTGAACGCAGGCATTGCATTTAAGATGTCATTTGAATTTACATGTGCTACAGCTTGTGCATTTAAATTAGCAAAGCTGAACATGAAAAAAGATAAGAATGCAATTAAGGTAAACTTCTTCATATTATTAAATTTTCTATTTATTTATTATTTTCCTTTAATGTCTTTAAAACCTCCTCGCTGATGTCATATTTGGGGTCAGAGAAGATTAAAATCAAATCCCCATTACCTTTATCAAATACAAAGCCGTAATTTCTCCGTTTAGCAACTTTATTTACTGCATTGTAAATTTGATCTTGTAGAGGTTTAATGAAACTTAGCTGAGCACTGATTAAATCTCCCTTTGGGCCATATCTTTTTTGCTCTAAATCTGCAATATTTTTCTTTTTTTCTACGATTTCTTTTTCTCGTTCTTTAATCTTTTCTTCGCTTAAAATGATTTTTTCATTATTCAATGCATTAATCATTTCATCTAGCTCAGATTGGTGTTGAGTAATTTCGATTTCCCAATGTTCTGTTTGTTTATTTAACCTATCTTGTGCTTGTTGGTAAGCAGGTAGGTTTTTTAAAACATAATCGGTATCTACATACCCAAACCGTTGTGCAAAAATAGAAATTCCGACAAAAATTAGTGCAAAAGAAATTTTTTGTTTCATCTTTCTTAGTCTTACAATATTTATTCCATTATAAAGATTGCCCGAAAATAAAGTGTGTTTGCCAACCAGAAGGTTTGCCAGCAGAGTTAGGGTATTGGTCAAATCCATACCCAAAGTCAAATCCTAGCATACCAAAAGCTGACATAAATACACGTACACCAACTCCAGCTGAGCGTTTCAGCTTAAATGGCTGAAAACTACTTGAGTTGTCCCAAGTGTTACCAGCTTCTATGAAGCCAAGCCCGAATATTTTTGCTTGCTGCCCCATAGTAATAGGGTATCTAAGCTCTAGTAAAAATTTATCATAAATGGTTCCACCTCCAAGCGGTGTGATGTCCTTTTTGCTACCCCCACCATCGGTAAAGTCTTCATAACCTCTCAAAGGGATGATTTCTCTACCATCAAATCGGTTAGCTTGCAAACCAGTACCTCCCATGAAGAATCTCTCAAATGGAGAAACACCAATTGTTTTATTATAAGCTCCCATAAATCCAAATTCTGCACCTGTTCTCAAAACTAATTTACCAATGATTTCTTTGTACCAGTTCCCGCTAAATTGTACTTTATAATATTCTAACCATTTATAAAGGCTTTCAAAATTTTCTTCCTCTTTTAATTTTTTATAATCTTTATTATTTAATAATGAATAAGGAGGAGTTAGCTTTAAACTTACATTAAAATCTGAACCACTTTTTGGGAATATGGGGTCGCCTGTTGATTGGCGGCTGAGCCCTATTTGATAAGCTAAATTATTTGCTTGGCCATCTCGGTAACGAATTGATCCAATATTATACCCATAATTTTTGAAATCGTAACGCTGATAAGAAACTGAATTACTTAGACGGAAATAATTATCGGGCCAAGTTAAAAGCTTGTTCAATCCCAATGATGCCCCCCATATGGTAAGTCGAGAGTCATCATTTTGGTATAAATTTTTATAATTTGAGTTATAAATAGAGATACTCAATGCCGTAGGTCGGCTTCCACCAATCCATGGTTCTATAAATGAGAAACTGAAGTTGGAGAAGTAACTACCTGCCTGTGCACGTAATGATAAAGTTTGCCCATCGCCTAGGGGTACGGGTTTCCAATGTTTTCCTTTGAGTAAATTCTTTAGAGAGAAATTCTTAAAGCTTAATCCCAAAGTCCCAATAAATCTTCCGCCGCCATAGCCACCTTGTAATTCCACTTGGCTGGAACTTTGTGGCGTTAATCCCCATTTTACATCTACGGTGTTGCTTTCTTGGTTGGGTTGTATATCATAGGTGATTTGTTGAGGGTCAAAGTAGCCTAGCTGCCCAAGATTGATGTAGGTTCTTTTCAAGTCAGTTTTACTAAACAATTCACCTGGTTTGGTATAAATTTCTCTTGCAATTACATGGTCGTGTGTTTGCGTATTCCCATCAAAGGTTACATAATTCCAGCGGGCTTGTGAACCTTCTTGAATGATGATATCTAGATTAATCGTATCATTCACAACTGATTTCTCTACGGGAATCACACGAGAAAATAAATAGCCATTGTCTTGGTAGAGTGTAATTACGTTGTCATCTCTATCTCCAGAGCTTAGTTTTTTTTCAATGCCTACTGCATCGTAGGGGTCGCCCTTTTTGTAGCCAAAAATTCGGTTTAGAAGTTCGGTATCATAAACGGAATTTCCAATAAAGTTTACATCGCCGAGGTAATATTGGTTTCCTTCATCCAAACCAATTTCAATCAAATAATCATTCTTTTCCGTTCTAGAAATACTGTCCCAAACCACTTTTGCATCACGATAACCGTAACTCTTGTAGAACTCAATCAAATTGCCCAAATCTTCTTCATATTTTTCAGGAATTAATTTAGAGCCTTTAAAAATTTGAAAAATATGCTTTCTTAGGATTCCTTTTCTTTTGGTTTCTTTTAGTGCTTTCCTTCTTAGCTTAGAATCACTAAAAACTTGATTTCCTTCAAAAAGAATATCTTGAATTTTTATCCTTTTTCCTCTATCCACATTTATTGTCAATATATCAGTATAATCACGTCCCTCGGCAGGGGTGTGAGAGATGTTGACTATAGCGTCAGGGTATCCCTTTTCGGTATAATGTTTTTTGATATTGAGTCGAGTTTGGTTTAGTAGATTTTGAGTGATTTTGACTCCAGGTTTCAATTCATTGTTTTTCACAAAATCCTCTTGAGCTGATTTTTTTACGCCAATAAATTCAACTTTGTGAATAGATGGAACGCCTTCTAAATTGAAGATAAGATAAGCTTTACCTTCTTTTACCTTGTTCAAATAAACTTCAACTTCAGAAAAACGAGAGGTTTTCCATAGTTTTTTTATGGCATTATTCAGTTCATTTCCTCTCAAATCTATACTTTCACCGATTTGCAGACCAGTGAAATTTAAAATTTGTTTGGATGTATAGGGGACCCCGCCCACAATTTCGATGCCGCCCAAGACATATCTGCCGCTCAGTGGCAAAAAATGATTTTGAGGTTTGACTTGAGGATTAAAATTATTCCCATCAGTTTGTAATTTTTCCAAATCCAATGATAATTTAGTGCTATCGGTCACCAAACTATCTACCTGAGCTTGTAACAAGCTGAAAATTGAAAATAAAAAAATAAATAAGTTTTTTTTCATAAAAATTTCATTAAACTAACTGTTCACCGGTTTTTCCAAACCTTCTCTCGCGGCTCTGATAATCAATCACAGCTTTAAATAAATCTTTTTTTCTAAAATCTGGCCAAAGCACTTTGGTAAAGTGCAATTCAGCGTAAGCACTTTGCCACAGCAAGAAATTGCTGATTCTCAATTCCCCACTTGTACGAATCATTAAATCTACATCAGGCAATTCTGTCGTGTATAGATAATTTCTGAAATCTTCTGGAGAAATACTTTCAATGCTTTTTTGGTTACCAACAACTTCTTTGCAAATTTTCTTAACGGCATCTATGATTTCATCTTGAGAGCCATAGCTCAAAGCCAGAGTCAATGTCGCTTTTGTATTATTTTTAGTCGCATCTATAACTTTATTCAACTCAGCCTGTGCCTGTGCAGGCAAAAGTTGCGTTGAGCCAATAGTGCGTAATCGGATGTTGTTTTCTTGGAAAGTATGAAGCTCTTTAGTCAAAGTTTTAAAAAGTAAATTCATCAAGAAGTTGACTTCTTCAGTGGGGCGTTTCCAATTCTCTGATGAGAAAGCATATAGCGTAAGGTAGGGGATGTTTAACTCATTACATCCTTCTATGGCAGAACGCACTGCCTTGATGGCATTTTGATGACCAAAGGTTCTCAGCATTCCCTTTTTTTTAGCCCATCGCCCATTCCCGTCCATGATGATGGCAAGATGCTGAGGGACTCGAGCTAAATTTATTTTATTTTTTAAAGTTGCAGTCATTCTTTTCATTAATCACAAAAACATGGCGGCCGCCCAAAAGCGTAAGTTAAAGTTAATCCTGAAAATACATACCAATCGTTTGTAGAAGGATTGCCAATTTTTGTGTTTTCTAATATTTCATTATTTCTAGAAATAACATCATTTTCGGCATAAAATTTCAGCAAATCATTTTCTACAAAAAAATGATAATTTCCATCTTTTGGAGAACTTAAATCTAAATTATCATTAAAGGTGGGTCTAAATCCAACTTCAGCTGAAACAACCCAGTTCCAACCAAATTTATATTTAAAACCTAAACCAATCGGCAAAGAAAAACCAATATTTTTCTTTGTCTCGTATTCTATTGAAGAGTCAAAAGGTATTCCTCCTTTGATTGGCATTCCCAAGGCATCTCTTTGAAATTGATGATAAACATTTACAACAGGTGTGTTTGATAAAAAACCACCAATTCCACCAAAGATGTAAGGAGAGTAAGCTCTTTCTTGCTCGCTATTGATGGGGAAAAAATTATATTCAAAAACTGCTGCAGCTTCTATGATGGAGTTTCTAAACTGATAGCCTCGCTGGTATCTGTAATCTTCTATTGCGACTTTATCATTATAAGCTTCGTTATAATATCCTAGGCTAAAACGCAAAGTGTGCTGAGGATTGTAATTCAATCGGTACAATAAACCCACAGCAATGGGGATAGAATACCCGTCACTCATCTCCTTGGGGAAAGGGTTGATATAATCAGTTCTTCCGATATCACTAATTAAATTAGTTGCCCCTAAGAAACCACCTATTTCGTGTTTCTGAGCCTGTAGAGAGAGACTGAAGCTGATAAGCATAGACAAAAATAATTTCTTCATACTTTGATTTGAAAAGTATAAGTTAAATTTAGCCCTTAAATAATCTATTTTTTTTAACAATGCACAAATATATAAATTTTGATTCCCTCTCCCTATCTAATTAACAAAAATTATTAAACCTTATTTTTCAAGGCTTTAAAAAAATAGAAGAAATTATTGTGGTTGATTTCTCGAATCTTTGCCCCAAAAAAGTTTTTTCCGTAAGGTTTCCAAGTAATTTTTATTGTTTAAATCAACTAAGAAAATAGGGAAATCAGCTTTTCTTATCGTGATTTTTTTATCCACAGGCATTGAATTCAATCTTGAGTCTAGCGAGAAAGAAAATTCTGGGACGCGGCTGTGAACTTCTAAGCTAATTTTTGATTTATCAGAAATAATTAGCGGACGAACATTTAGGTGATGTGGTGCAATTGGTGTGATGACAAAATTTTCTGTCGTTGGTGTGATGATAGGTCCATTGCAACTCAGTGAATAGCCGGTAGAGCCTGTAGGTGTAGCGATAATTAAACCATCAGCCCAGTAAGAGTTTAGAAAAACATCATCCACATACGTATCGATAGTAATCATGCTAGTGGTCTCTTTCCTCAAGACTGAAATTTCATTCAGAGCGATTTTAAAAGGTTCCTCTAAATCTTCAGACTCTACGCACAAAAGTGACCGCTGACTTAGTTTGAAATTTTTAGCCAAGATGTCATCAATGTTTTCCATGATTTCGGATTTATTGATAGAAGCCAAAAAACCCAGTCGCCCAGTATTGATGCCCACGATTGGTACTCTCGCCTCCCGCACAAAATTCACGGCATTT
Organism: Candidatus Ornithobacterium hominis; assembly: GCF_951229915.1. Lineage (GTDB taxonomy): Bacteria > Bacteroidota > Bacteroidia > Flavobacteriales > Weeksellaceae > Ornithobacterium > Ornithobacterium hominis. Next base: position 344,392 of record NZ_OX579588.1, read on the forward strand.
AAGATAGTCCCATCTCCGCCAAAGGTGAAAAATAAATCTAAATCACCCCATAAATCTTCATGACTCGTAAAGGTAGAACAGCCTTCGGTAGAGATGTTCTTAATTTTTTTTAAAGCTTTAAAAAATTTTTCTTCCACTTGAATTTCAATTTTTTTAAGCCTTAAAAAATTAAAAAATTCAGGGAAAAAATCATTCAAATCACTTGAGCTGGTTTTTCGTCCAAACAATGCTACTCTCATTGTCACAATTCCATGTATTTTAGTAAATTACCAAATCTGTCGTTGAGCAAATCGTAGTGCTCACCCTCTTTTTTATAAATTTCTACCACGTAGCCAAAGCGTTCAAACGTTTGAATCAAGGAATCAATGTGCTCAACTTGAAGTTTTATGTAAGCAGAGGTATGGATCTCGTTCTGATATTGAATCGCAATGCCAAAAGTTTTAGCATTATTAGACTCCAGAATTTTGCTTATCTCGCTCATGGCAAACTTCACCGTATTATTTTTCACGCTCAGCCAAGTGAAAGGCTCTGCATAGAATGGGTGTTTTGCCATTTCTGCCATTAAATCCTCTAAAGTCACGTAGCCTAAATATTTATTTTGATGATTGATGACAGGAATAAAGTTGGCCCTGAAGTTCCCAAACTTTGAGATACAAGCTAAGAAAAAATCTTCTTCAGTTGCATAGAAATCTTCCAATAAATCAGGCGTAATGCGTTTCGAGATATTGAATTCAGAAATCAACTGATCGTACGAAATATTTCCTGCCCAAGTTTGGTTTTCGTTTAAAACGGGGAAGTGCGAAAAACGAAATTCTTCCATTAAATTCAGTGCTTCCGTAGGCTTAGTATCGAAGCCAATGGGTTTTAAATCATTGATTAAAAAATGCGCTATCGTCATAGAAATATTTGTGGCGAAGTTACAAAAATAGGTGAGAAGTCTGCTAGCGGGAGAATATTTAAAACAAATTTAGCATAATATTTATCAATTAAAATACTTAAATTTGCATTGTTTATAACCGATGAATGAGGATACCTTCTTTTTTTGCTAAAATTTTACTCTTTGGGGAATACGGCATTATAGAAAATGCAAAAGGTTTGACTATTCCTTTTGATTTCTACAAAGGGAGTCTGAAGTTTGATGAGGCGAACTTTCAATCCAAATCTCACAAGGATATTGTAAAATATGCTGAATATTTGGAGCAAAATATGCCTGAGGAATTTGATTTTCTAAGCCTTTGGGGAGATTTAAAAAAAGGAATGTATTTCGATTCAGATATTCCCCAAGGCTATGGCGTTGGAAGCTCTGGCGCTTTGGTAGCTGCCGTGTATGATCGCTATGCAGTACATAGAATTGATAAAAACCAGTTGAATAAAGAAAGTATCTCTAAGCTGAAAGAGAAATTTGGGCATATGGAATCTTATTTTCATGGGAGAAGCTCAGGAATCGACCCGTTGATTTGCTATCTCAATATTCCTTTGCTCATTAATTCAAAAGAAGATATAGATACCATCAGCATCCCAAAAGGCAACGGGAAAGGAGCTGTTTTTTTAATTAACAGCGGTGCACCAGGCGAAACTGGCCCTATGGTGCAAATATTTTTTGAGAAATTAAAGCAAGAAGGTTTTCGTAAAACCCTGCACAAGGAATTTAATAAGTATAACAATGCCTGTATAGATGCTTTTGTGAAAGGGAAAAAAGAGCCGCTTTTCCAAAACTTGAAAAATTTATCAACTTGGGCTTTGGTAAACTTAAAACCCATGATTCCCGCTAAAATCATCTCTGCTTGGGAGAATGGCATCAAAACCAATGATTACTATCTGAAGCTTTGTGGCTCGGGCGGGGGCGGCTATGTTTTAGGCTTTACAAAGGATTTTGAGAAAGCACAGGAAATGCTGTCTGATTTTGAGTTAGAGACTGTTTGTCGTTTTTAGAATCTATTTAGAACCTAAGTAAAACTTTTTTATTTAAAAAATTTAAAATAAGATGTAAGGTAAATGTCATAAAAAAATAGATCTCATTAAAATTTAAACAGACTATTAATGTTAAATAAAAATTTTAAAAACAAAATAGGCTGGAAGCTATTTGCACTTTTTACGGTGGTGAGAGGTTACAATATTCTAATGCTCATTTTGGCGATGTATTTCACGGCATATTTTATTTTTTCTTCAGACACGACACTATTTGACTTCGTTAAATCCAATAAAATTCACTTGATTATTTTAGCTTCCGCACTAACGGTGGCTGCAGGCTATATTATCAACAATTTCTATGACGCTCAAAAAGACCAATTAGGCAGACCAGTGATGACTTACATCAGCCGATTTGTAAGTCAAGAATTTAAGCTAAATGTTTACCTTTTGCTTAATTTTTTGTCCCTACTTACGGCGCTCATAGCCAGTTGGCGTGTAGCATTATTTTTTGTCGTATATCAAATTTTGGTTTGGTTTTATAGTCACAAACTCTCAAAAATAGTTTTTCTTAACAACATATCTCACACCATTTTATCGCTCTTTCCCTTTTTGGCATTACTTTTATATTACAACAACCATGCACCTGTGATTTTCTTGCATGGATTTTTCTTGGGAGGACTCTTGCTGATAGCTGATTTAAGTAAAGATTTGTTGACGCAAAAAGCAGATTTAATTTATAATTACAAAACTTTAGTAACTGTTTATGGAACCCAAACATCAAAAATTGTAATTTCAATATTTATAATGATAATCATTTCGCTCGGGATCTTCATGCAAAATATAGAAAAATTGGGGCACATGCGGCTTTATTTTCTGCTGATGACGGTAGCCTTATTTTTTTTAAGCATCATTATATGGTTCATTCATTCAAAGGTCGAGTACCTACTCTATCAATACGCTATTAAAACTTTGTTGGGCATAGGCGTAATTAGTATTGCGTGGATAAAAATAAATCCATTAGATTTGCAAAAATTCTTTATTATCAATTAATTAAATGAGAAGAAAATCAGACGACAATAGAAATAAAAGAACCCAAAAGAATTTTGGTGGGAATAAAAATAGAAAACCAAATTTTTCTAAAAAGTTTAATAAACCCAAACCCCAAAAGGCAGATAAAAAACCCAATGATGATTTAATGAGACTAAATAAATTCATTGCTAATGCCGGGGTATGCAGTAGGAGAGAAGCAGATGAATTAATAAAAACTGGAGCAGTAGAAGTTAACGGGGTGATGATTACCGAAATGGGCTATAAAGTAAAACCTGATGATGAAGTTCGCTATGATGGAGAGCTGCTCACGCCCGAAAAGAAGGTTTATGTATTACTAAATAAACCTAAAAACTTTATCACGACAACCAGTGATGAGCGAGACAGGAAAACAGTAATGGATTTAATTGCAAATGCTACCTCTGCACGAATTTTCCCTGTTGGGCGGCTAGATAGGCAGACAACAGGGGTTTTACTGTTCACAAATGATGGCGATTTGACCAAGAAATTAACGCACCCCAGCCATCAGGTAAGGAAAATTTATCATGTTGTATTAGATAAATCTTTGCACGGTGAAGATCTGCAAAAAATTATGGATGGAATCCGAATGGAAGAGGGAGTGGCTAAAGTGGATAAGATTTCATTTATTGAAGGAAAAGCTCACAATGAAGTTGGTGTGGAAATTCACATCGGGTGGAATCGTGTGGTGAGAAGAATTTTTGAGAAATTGGGCTACAAAATTGAGCATTTGGATCGCGTATCTTTTGCTGGGTTGACGAAAAAGAATCTGAAAAGAGGCGACTGGCGAATACTTGAAAGAGATGAGATTAATTTCCTTAAAATGATGTGAGAATTTTTAAAGGCTTAAAAAAATTATATTTTTTTAAGCCTTTAAAAATTTCTTATTAAAAATGAATTTGATACGGCCACCACATTTGTATTCCTTTCATTTTCTGCAAACTATGGAGTTGAATATACTGCTGTAGTAATGCTGTATTCTGAGTCCCGATGATTTGCTCAGCAATTTGTGTGGAGAGATTAAGCTCCTTTATTAGCGACTCAAGGTTATCGGCTCGTTTGGGGTAATGAACGATTTCAAAATCTTTGATTTCTGCTTTTTGGGCTGCAAAGCTGATGGCTTTATCTATACCACCTAATTCATCAACTAAGTTCTCTTGCAAAGCTTCGCTCGCTGTGTAAACTCTTCCGCCACCAAGGGAATCAACTTGAGCTATTGGTAGTTTTCTGCCTTTTGCTACGATTTCTGTAAATCGGTCGTAGGTTTTCTCCACGCTTTGCCTTAATTTTTCTTTGGCAAAGGGCGTTAACCCACGTAGTGGTGAATAGTAAATGGTATTGGCATTGGTGCTTACGGTGTCTGTCGTTATCCCGATGGAATTTGCTAGGTCTCTGAAATTGGGGATGATTCCAAAAACGCCGATGGAGCCAGTGATGCTAAAATCTTCGGCAAAAATTCTGTCAGAGCTTTGAGCGATGTAGTATCCGCCTGAAGCTGCTACGTCGCCAATGGAAACTATGATAGGGATTTTGGTGTGTAGTTTTTTTAATTGAAAAAGTATTTCATCTGAACTAACGGCATCTCCACCGCCTGAGTTAATTCTCAGGACTACGGCTTTCACTGCATCGTTTTTTTCAATAGCTTGAATGGCGTCTAGGTAAGTTCTGGACTGAATTCCTGTAGAGCCTTCGCCAGGCAAAATGTTGCCACCAGCGTAGAGAATGGCGATTTTCTGGCTACTGTATTTTTCTTTTTTTGTCGAAGCGTAGTCAACCCAATTGATAAAATGATTTTCTTTTAAATCTTCATCTGTGCCTAATTTTTGCTTTAAAAAAGAATAAACTTCCTCTTTTTGAGCTAAAACGTCAATTAATTTTGTGCTTTTGGCTTCTTCTGCATTTAGCCCAGCTAATTGGTTGGCTGCTTGGTGTAGCTCTTCTGGGGAAACTTTTCTACTTTCAGAAACTTTAGAGACTAATGCTCCCCAAAAGTTTGTAAGTAGAGTTTTCATTTGGAATTTATTTTCTTCAGATAAATCGGTGCGGATGAATGGTTCTACCGCAGATTTATATTTCCCGTGGCGGATGATTTCAAATTCGATTCCGTATTTTTCACCTAAATTTTTATAGAAGGTAACTTCGCTCCCTAGGCCTTTCCACTCGATGCTTCCCATGGGATGATGAAAAATACTGTCGGCTAAGCTTGCCAAGAAGAAATCATTTTGGTCGGTACGATTGGTGTAAGCATATACGAATTTTCCTGATGTTTTGAAATCAGCCAAGGCTTTTCTGATTTCACTAATTTTATTTATAGAAGTTTGGCTAGGGAATTCTAAATCCAAGAAAACTCCTTTTATATTCTCATCATCAGCAGCATTTTTAATTTCTTTTAAAACGTTATAAAGATAAATGTTCTTAGTTTGTTTTAGATTAAACGAAAAAAAATCTACCTCAAAAGGGCTTTCTAAAATAGAATCATCGAGCTGAATGTGCAAGATACTATTTTTTTTAAGGCTTATTTTTTCTTCATCGCCCAAGAAACTTCCTAGAACAGTGAGTAATAGAAAGCAAAGGTAAATGAACAGGAAAATCCCTACGACGACAGCTATGACTCTGCCTAAAAATGTTTTCATTTTAAAAATTTATAAATTAGCAGCATGAAATTATGGAATGCTGAGCTGTTATTGGGCACAAATTTAAATAATCGGGAAGAGAACTTAAAATTTGCTAGAGAAAATATAGCAGATAAAATCGGTGAAATCTTTTTTGAGAGTAAAATACTAGAGACAGAACCCGTGGGGTTTACTAGTGAGGATTTGTTTCTCAATCAAATTATACGAATAAAAACAGCGCTGGGCCCCGTTAAATTATTAAAGGCTTTAAAAAAAATTGAGAAATCAATGGGGCGTGTTTACACTGAGCCTAAATTTGGTGAGAAGTATTGCTCTAGAATTATTGATTTGGATATTTTGAAATTTGAGCAGGTAAAGATCTGGTCTGATTTGTTGGTTTTGCCGCACCCTCAAGTGGAAGAGAGACCGTTTGTGAAAGAAATTTTGTGCGAGTAAAAGTTAAATTATGAAGATAATCAACGATTATTAAATTTAAATATTTGTATTTAAAGGAGTAAATTATAAATTTGCAACAATAACTGATTAAATTAAACTTATGAAGCGACTTAAATTATTTACTATGCTTTCGCTAGCATTGAGCTTTTCTGCGCTAACAGCACAAGAGAATACGGAAGTAGTAGTAGTTAATTCTGAGCCTATCTCTTTAGAGCAACAAGAATGGGAAAATAACTACTACGGGATGAATCAAAATTATGTAAACTTTACCTCAGATCAGAAGAAATTTAAAGATTGGACTTTAGCTATTTATGCTGGTGTGCCAATGGTGCAGGGTTCTGATTTGAATAGTTCTGTGAGTGGCGAAGGAATGAAGTGGGGCTATGATTTGCAAGCAGTTTTGACTAAACAAATCACCCATGCATTTGGTTTAGGGCTTCAATTTAACTATGGTAAGGCTGGTCTTCAAACTCCTGCATTGGGTGGATATGAAGGTGATGTACAATACCGTGTTTTATCATTGATTGGTGATATTAACTTTAGTAATTTATTGAGAAGAGTAGATAATAAATCAAGATATGCATGGGCGCTTCATGGGTACGGAGGTTTGGCGACTTTTGGTTATGACACTAATATTTCGCCTAAAAATAACCAAGGAATAAATAAAAAAACTGGATCAAATATAGGTTCTGGTTCTTTAGGAATCGTTGGGGGAGGAGGTCTCCGCTATAAAATCAATCAAAGTATTGATGCCGAGCTAAAAGCAATGTATTACTATACTGGTGATGAGGAATTTGATGGGTCTACTTCTGTTCCTGGATTATCTGAGGTTAACGAAAGAAAAGAAGATGGAATGTTTGTCTTCAATCTTGGTTTAATTTGGAAAATAGGTAAGCACTACGAGCACTTAGCATGGGCAGATCCTTTAGCTGACATTTATCCTGGCCATTCCCCACAAGATTTACAAGATATGCTAGTCGTTTGTGCACAAGGTGATAAAGATGATGATGGCGTATGTGATGATTGGGATAGAGAACTTGACACACCTGCTGGTGCACGTGTAGACGGTGCAGGTAGAGCACTTGACACTGATTTGGATGGAATCATTGATTTATATGATAAGTGTGTGACTTTAGCTGGCCCTGCTGAAAATGATGGTTGCCCTACAAATGCTGATTCTGAATCTCTATTGAACTTCGCGATTGCTAATCTTGAGTTTACTTTAGATTCAGATGTGATTTCTCCATCATACTACCCACTATTAGATAGAGCTGCTGAGTATTTAAAATATTATAAAGACAATACGTATGATGTTATAGGTCATACAGACGCAAGAGCAAGTAAGGCTTATAACATGAACTTGTCTCAGAGAAGAGCAGAGGCAGTAAAATCTTATTTGGTAGAGAAAGGAGGAGTTAACGCAAATCAATTGAATGTAGTAGCAATGGGAGAAGAAGATTTAAGATTCCCCGAGTGTAAACCTGCAAGTAAATGCCCCGAGTGGAAAAACCACGCCAATAGACGTGTAGTATTTGTTCTGAAATGATTGAATAAATAAAATGATAAACTAATCAAAAAAGCTGCTTCATTGAAGTAGCTTTTTTGATGAATTAAATTTTTTTTAAAGCTTTAAAAATTTTAAAATTTAATGAATAAATCTGGGGTAATAAGATAGTCTAACGAAATATCATGCTCTTCTTTGAAAGAAACATTTTCTAAAGGCTTGAAAAAATTAATACCAACTTTTATAGCATTTAAATCATTCAAAAAACGATCATAAAAACCGCCACCGTAACCAATACGATAACCTTCTTTGTCACAAATTAATAATGGAACAATAACGATGTCAATTTTATCTGAATTTATTTCTATGCATGGATTTGGCTCTTGAACTCCAAAAGAATTTGTTTTATAACGCTGTTTTTCTTCAATTTGGCAAGATAACAAATCATCTTTATTCATTTTGGGTAAGGCAACTGTTTTGCCAAGATGGAGTAAGGATTCAATGATAAAAGAAGTATCAACTTCATTGAATTTTTTCATGTTTTTAAAGACATGAAAAACTACTCCTTTCTCAAGGAAATTTTCTAAGAATGATTTTGCAATTGATGAGCTATACACATCAATTTTTTCATCACTCAGCATACTTCTCTTGTGCTTATAATATTTTCTAAACTCTTCTTTTTTCTTCATTAGACAACTTTTACGCTGATGATATTAACGGGGCATGCATCAGAGGCTTTATCACATGCTTCTAGACCTGCCATGTTTTTTTCTTTACGTGTATGGAAACCTTTTTTATTTTCTGATTTTAATAAAACAGATTTCCCATCTTTTTTAGACATTCTAAAAAATTCAGGAGCAAATTCAGCACAATAGTTGCACCCAATGCATTTATCGCGTTGTAGTGTAATTACAATCATGTGTTGGGAACAATTTTATACAATTTATCTGATAGCCGAATTCTAAAATCTATGGGGAAAGTAACAACATCTCCTTTCTTCGCCATATTTACCTCTTGATCATCGACCATAAAAGATTCTAACTTCAATTCCTTGGAACCTGTTGTAGGACCTTGAATCAATACAGTGTCATTAATTTTTAAATCATAAGCCTCAATCAAAAACTCAGCAATTCCTGCTTGCGTGTAGTAATGCTGCCCTTTACCGATGTAAACCTTCTTTTGTGTAGCGTTTGAACCAGGATTTTCACTCCATTCGCCTAATTTTTGCCCTAAATAATAGCCGCTCCAGAAGCCTCGGTTATAAACTTTTTCTAGTTCAGACATCCATTCTTCTACTTTTTCTTCAGAAAATGAGCCATTATACAAAGCGTCAATGGCTTCTCGGTAACATTTGATGGTCGTAGCCACATATTCTGGGGCGCGTCCTCTACCTTCAATCTTCAAAACTTTCACTCCAGCATCTTTGATTTGGTTAAGAAAACCAATCGTAGCTAAATCTTTTGGAGACATCATATACTCATTATCCAACTCAATTTCAAAACCACTTTCTTGGTCTATCACCGTATACTTTTTTCGGCAATTTTGTTTACAAGCCCCTCTGTTAGCACTAGAATTATGCGAATGTAAGCTCAAATAGCATTTACCAGAAACCGCCATGCACAAAGCACCATGACCAAAAATTTCAATTTCAACAAGTTTGCCACTAGGCCCAGTAATGTTTTCTTTCTCAATTTGTTGAGTAATTCTTTTTACCTGGTTTAAACTTAATTCACGCGATAATACAATCGTGTCAGCAAACAAAGCGTAGAATTTAACCGTTTCTATATTAGTCACATTAATTTGTGTAGAAATATGAACCTCCATACCGATTTGCCTAGCATAAGCAATCACAGCTTGATCCATAGCGATAACCGCAGTGATTTTAGCCTTTTTCGCCGCATCTAAAAGTGTTTTGATGACGGATAAATCATGATCGTAAATAATGGTGTTCAAAGTCAAATAAGTTCGCACATTTTTTGCTTTACATCGCTTAGCAATTTCTTCTAAATCATTTAAAGTGAAATTGATAGAAGCTCGCGCGCGCATGTTCAGTTGTTCCACGCCAAAATAGACAGAGTCCGCTCCGTTATCAAGTGCCGCTTGCAAGGAAGTGAAGTTTCCAGCAGGTGCCATTAGTTCAATCTTATTATCTTTGGTCATAAATTATTAATCTAAAACGCAAATTTAGCGATTTTGAATCTTTATTTAAATCCTATCTTTTTGCGATAAAAATTTTTAGAAAAAATTTAAGCCTTAAAAAAATGAGTGAAAAATTAAAAGCCATAAGCCTAGGCTACATCAAATATAGCGAAAGTAGCTTGATTTTGTATGTTTATAGCCTAGAATATGGCTATTTGAGTTTGATGCTCAAAGGCTTTTTTAATAAAAAAAAGAAAAATAAAGCGATTCTTTATCCCCTCACAGAAATTACCTTTATTTTACCCTCTAATGCCGATAAAAATAAATTAATCAATATCTATTCTGTAGATATTTTGAATTATTTTGATGATATTTTTTCTCACCCGATAAAAAGTTTACAAATTCAGCTAATTGCAGAATTTCTTAAAAACACCTTCAAAGAAGAACCACTAAATAGTGATTTGTATGAATATATTTTAAAAGCCTTAAAAAATTTTTCAGAGAAAAAAGACAATTTTGCTGATTTTCACTTGATTTTTTTTAAAGAAATCATTAGTCTTTTCGGGCTTAAACCCATGAATAATCCAAACAATAATTTCTTTAATCTTAAAGAAGGAAATTTCTTAGAAAGTCAAAATTATGATTACTCAATAGGAGAAGAAGAATCTTTGTTATTTAAAAAATTATTACATCAAGAATTTACGTTAACGTCAAAAACAATTTTTAACCAAAAAGAAAGAAGGATACTGTTGGATATTTTATTAAAATATTTTGAATTTCATCTCTCAAATTTCAGATCGCCTCAATCTTTAGAAATTTTAAAACATCTTATTCACTGAAATTTTTTAAGGCTTAAAAAAAAATCCCAAAATTTATCGTTTTGGGATTTTAATTTATTTCTTAAATGCATCAAAAATTTTAGCCATCAAGAGCATCAGCACCACCCACAATTTCCAAAATCTCATTAGTAATTGCCGCTTGCCGCGCTTTATTGTACTGTAAGATTAAATCTCGGCGTAGCTCTTCTGCATTATCAGTAGCTTTATGCATTGCCGTCATTCGAGCCCCATGCTCAGAGGCATTAGAATCGAGCAAAGCCTTAAATAATTGTGTTTTTATAGTTTTAGGAATTAAATCTAATAAAATTTCATCTCTATTCGGCTCAAAGATATAGTCAACAGAATGTTGATTTGCATCTGAATTTTTTTCGATAACGATGGGGAGTAGCAACTCATTTTTGATAATTTGTGTTGCTGCGTTTTTGAAATGATTGTAGACCAATCTCACTTCATCAAATTCCTTATTTTCAAAGGCTTTCATGATTTTATTGGCTAGTGTAGAAGATGTTTCAAAGTTGAAATTATCCCATAAATGACTTTCATTATCATAAACAGAATAATTCTTTTTTAAAATATCATTTGCCTTTTTACCAATAGTCATGAGATAGATTTTGGCATTTTTATCTTGCAATTCAGATGAGTGGTTAACTTCTCGAATCACATTTGTGTTGAAAGCACCAGCCAAACCGCGATTAGAAGAAATAGCAATGTACAAAACTCGTTTTTCGGTATAGACATTATTAATCTCACCTTCAAGGTTCATACTTACATTTGCAATCAATTCACGTAGTTTCTCAGCATAAGGTCCCATTTTTTCTACAGCATCTTGTGCTTTTTTCAGCTTTGCAGCAGAAACCATTTTCATAGCGTTGGTAATCTGCATGGTTGAGCCAACAGAAGAAATTCGACTACGTATTTCCTTTAAATTTGCCATAGGACTTAGCTTCTGTATTTTGCAGTTAACTCTTGAGCAACCCCTTTCAAGACAGAAGTTTGCTGGTCGGTATATTTACCTGATTTTAATTGATCTAAAATATCTCTATGCTTTGTGTTTAAAAAGTTAATGTACTCTTCTTCGAATTCTTTTATTTTATCAATTGGAACATTTCTCAATAAATTATTGGTACCAGCATATATCAAAGCTACTTGATTTTCTACAGGAATTGGGGAGTTAACTGGTTGCTTTAAGATTTCAACGTTTCTTTCTCCTTTCCCGATGACAGCCATCGTTGCCGCATCTAAATCAGAGCCAAATTTTGCAAAGGCTTCTAGTTCACGATATTGTGCTTGGTCTAGCTTCAATGTTCCTGAGACTTTTTTCATAGATTTAATCTGAGCAGCCCCCCCTACACGAGAGACTGATACGCCTACGTTAATCGCAGGGCGAACTCCCGAGTTGAATAAATCAGATTCAAGGAAAATCTGTCCGTCTGTAATGGAAATCACATTAGTTGGGATATAGGCAGAGACGTCGCCTGCCTGCGTTTCGATGATTGGGAGAGCTGTTAAAGAACCACCACCTTTTACTTTATCTTTTAATGACTCTGGTAAGTCGTTCATGTTTTTAGCTACCTCATCATCATTGATGATTTTTGCTGCTCTTTCTAATAAACGAGAGTGAAGATAGAAAACATCTCCAGGGTAAGCTTCACGCCCTGGTGGTCTTCTCAAAAGAAGAGAAACCTCACGATAGGCAACAGCTTGTTTAGACAAATCATCATAAACAATCAAGGCTGGACGGCCTGTGTCTCTAAAGTATTCGCCAATCGCCGCACCAGCAAATGGGGCCCAAACTTGCATAGGAGCAGGATCTGATGCGTTGGCTGCAACAACAACGGTGTATGGCAACGCCCCATGCTCTTCTAATACATTCACAGTCTGAGCTACGGTAGAAGCTTTTTGCCCGATGGCTACGTAAATACAGAAAACAGGTTCTCCTCTATCGTAGAATTCTTTTTGGTTTAGAATAGTGTCTATGGCTACTGTTGATTTACCAGTTTGGCGGTCACCGATAATTAGCTCACGCTGTCCTCTACCAATCGGAATCATGGAGTCAATAGAAATAATCCCAGTTTGCAGAGGCTCAGAAACGGGCTCACGGAAAATCACGCCTGGAGCTTTTCTTTCTAAAGGTAAATCCAATAGCTCGCCTTCAAGAGATCCTTTTCCGTCGATGGGAATTCCTAAAGTATTTACCACTCGACCTAACATTCCTTCACCAACTTTGATGGAAGCAATTTTCTTGGTGCGTTTAGCCGTATCACCTTCTTTTACCTCATTGGATTCGCCAAGTAAAACGATACCTACATTGTCTTCTTCTAAGTTTTGCACCATACCTTCCACGCCATTGTCAAAGGTAATTAACTCGCCGTATTGAGCGTTTTCAAGTCCATAAACTCGTGCAATACCGTCACCTACTTGTAAGACGGTTCCAACTTCAGACAGCTCTTCACCTGCATTGTAGTTGGAGAGCTGTTGATTTAATATTGCTGAAACTTCAGCTGGATTTATTTCTGCCATGATGATATTTCGTAATTCTTTAAACTATTATTTTTTAAGATTAAATTCCTTTTTCAGGTTATCTAATTTTGATTGAACACTTGCGTCAAACAATAAATCTTCTATTCTAACTTTAAAGCCACCCAATAGAGAAGGGTCGATTTTACTTTCAACTTCAATATCGTTGGCTTTTACTAAGTTAAGTAATTTTTGCTTAATGGCATCATTTTGCTCATTGCTAAGAGGTTGAGCGGAAGTGATAATAGCTTTCTTGATGCCTTTTTCTCTTCGATTGTATGTAATGACTTCCTCTACAACTTGCGGTAAAATCTCGCTACGCCTATTTCTTATGATTAGTTGTACTAATTTTTTGGTTTCAGTAGAGTAAGGTTTAAATAACTCCATAAGGATGCCTAATTTCTGTTGCTCATCAATCACAGGATTTTTTAAAAAAACTCGTAATTTTCGATTTGAAGATAAAATGAAATTTAAATTTTTAATTTCATTGATAATTTCCTCTCGTTGTTCTTTACTAGAGAGAAAAAGCATAAAGGCTTTAGCGTATCTTTTAGCAGCTCTGTAGTGAGTCATTAGCTTAGTTTAATGTCATTAATCAAAGAATTGATGTATTGAAGCTGTGCCTGGTCTTTATTTAACTCTTTGTCAAGAATTTTTTCTGCGATACCAATAGACATAGCAGCCACTTCGCTTTTAATTTCAGCCAAAGCAGCATTTTTATCTATTTGAATACTTTCCCTAGCAATAGATATGATTTTATCAGCTTCTTTCTTCGCTTCTTCTTTTGCTTGATTAATTGTTTGATTTCTTAGATCACGAGCTTCTTTCAATATAGCATCTCTTTCTGCCAAGGCTTGCTGTCTTCTATTCTCGTTTTCTCTTTTTAGTTCTTCGATTTCGGCACGCGCCTTTTGAGCTTCAAACATGGCATTCTCTATCCCTTTTTCACGTTCTTCTACTGCTTTTAGTATAGGTTTCCAAGCAAATGAACGCAAAATAAAAAGTAAAACCAAAAACCATAGCGCTGACCAAAATACAAGTCCTAAAGAAAATTGTTCTATAAGTTTTTCCATCTGATTTAAAGAATAATTATAACTAAATTTATTAAAAATAATTTAAAAAAGCCACTGTCGCCAACCGCTAAACAGTAGCTTTTTTTGTTTTTTAAGCCGCAAATAATGCAGCAAAAGCCAAACCTTCAATCAAAGCTGCTGCGATAATCATAGCAACTTGAATTTTACCTGAAGCTTCTGGTTGACGTGCGATTGCTTCCATTGCAGAGCTCCCGATACGCCCGATACCAAGACTTGCCCCAATTAGAATTAAACCTGCACCTACAATAGCTGGAATTTCCATAATAATAAATATTTAGTTAATGAATTTTTAAATTTTAATGTTCGTTATGCTCTTCTGCGGCTAAGCCAAAATATAAAGCTGATAGCATGGTAAATATATAAGCTTGCAGCAAAGCTACAAAGAATTCAATCATCGAAATGGCAACGGTCAATAAAAATGACATCGAGCCACCAATTAAGTTTTTAAATAAAAAGATTAAACCAATTAAACTCATCATCACAATGTGCCCCGCTGAAATGTTTGCATATAAACGAATCAGCAATGAGAATGGCTTGACGAATAATCCCAAAATTTCAATCGGAACCAAAATGATATAAATCGGAAGTTTTGCAATCCAAGGCATGCTGTCTCCTAATGGGTCAAATACGTGCTTCCAGTATGTTTTGTTTCCTGTCAAATTGGTGATTAAAAAAGTGAATAAAGCCAATACAAAAGTTACTGAAATATTCCCCGTTACATTGATGCCAAAAGGGGTTAACCCTAGCATGTTTAATATCCAAATGAAAAAGAAAATGGTTAATAAAAAGCTCATATACTTTTTGTAATGTTTCTTCCCAATGTTAGGAATAGCAATTTCATCTCTGATGTATAAAATTAAAGGCTCTAAAAATCTTGCAATCCCTTTGGGTAAAGCTCTTCTTTTGTAAGATTTAGCTGCCGTAGAGAATAGCAAAAGTAAAAGAATCGTTGCAATAAACATCACGAAAACATTTTTGGTGATGGATAAATCCAATGGTTTTTCGTTTGTCACTTTATGATTCTCATCATAGTGAATGTTTCCTTCTGCGTCAGTTTTATAAATCTTATTGTGGTATAATTTGTAGAAATTATTATTCTTTTGTACCACTTTTTTACCATGCTCAAATTCGCTCGACATGAAGACTTTTAAGCCATCGTCAACCAAGATAACTGGCAACGCAAAGCCATAGTGCTCATGCGTTTCTTTATCATGAGCAATGTCAAAATAATGTGAATCTAGCAAGTGATGCTGAATCTCTTCTTTTATTTCTTCTCTAAGACTTTTCTTATCCACTATAGAAAGATCTGCAGGAGAATCATGGGCAGGCGTTGTACTCTGATGGTGACTTTGCCCATAAATATTGGTGGAAAATAAAATCAATAAAATTATTAAAGCCTTAAAAAATTGTCTCGACATTTACTTCATGTGTTTGATTTCGCAAAAATATACATTTGATAATAGATTTAGAAAAAAAATGAACTTTTTTTTATTTTTTATAAATCATTGAGGCGTCGAGCCGCCCATGCAACTGAGAATAAAAAAAATATAAAATTGCATGATAGGAGTAAAAAAATACTTGAATTATCTAAGTTGATGTTTTCTTGGAGTTGATTTAAATAAAGTTTGACAATAAATAGCTTTAGAGCAATTAAAATTAAAAAAACAAAACCAGCATGGTGAGGAGTTTTTTTGAGAGAATAAGACATTGCTCCGATGAGAATAAGCAAGAGAATCAGCATGATAGCGTCTGTTTTTAAAATTAGTTTGATTGGGATGTCGAAATAAAAACAAATCGCATTGTGAGCCAATAATAGTAAGAAAAATATAAGGCTTAAAAAATTATTACTTTTCATTAGTAGTCATTTGAATTAGTAAAAAAACTGAAAATCCCATACCTATTAGCGCACCCAAAGTAGTTAACCATGGTTTCTCCTGCTCAAAATATTTGTCTAAATAATTTCCACCCCAAGTTAAGATAAATAAAATGATGGCGATCTCTAAACCTACCCCACTGAGTTTTACCCAATCATTTTTTGAATTGTTGACCATGAAAGATTAAATTTGCAGCAAATTTATGATTAAAATAGGAAACATAGAATTGCCTGATTTTCCGTTGCTTTTGGCGCCAATGGAAGACGTGAGCGACCCACCTTTTAGAAGAGTTTGCAAAGAAAATGGTGCAGATTTGATGTATTCAGAGTTTATATCCTCAGAAGGCTTAATCAGAGATGCTATTAAAAGCAAGCAAAAGCTTGACATTTTTGACTATGAACGCCCCGTAGGGATTCAAATCTTTGGTGGAGATGAAGAAGCGATGGCCTCATCGGCTAAAATAATAGAAACCGTACAGCCAGATTTGGTAGACATTAATTTTGGTTGCCCTGTGAAAAAAGTGGTATCCAAAGGTGCGGGAGCTGGCGTTTTAAAAGATGTAGACTTAATGGTGCGGCTCACCAAGGCTGTGGTGAGTTCTACGCATCTTCCAGTGACGGTAAAAACGCGCCTAGGTTGGGATGCAGACTCTATCAATATTCATGAAGTGGCTGAGCGATTGCAAGAGGTTGGCATCAAAGCTTTATCGATTCATGGGCGAACACGTGCGCAAATGTACAAAGGAACAGCTGATTGGGAGCCAATTGCGGCCGTGAAAAATAATCCCAACATCGAGATTCCAATTTTTGGGAATGGAGATATTGATAGCCCACAAAAAGCAGAAATTTATAAAAATAAATATGGGATTGATGGCATTATGATAGGTCGAGCAGCTATAGGGAATCCTTGGATTTTTAAGGAAATCAAGCATTTTTTGCAGACTGGCGAAACGCTACCAGAAGCTGGCATTGAAGAGCGTATTGATGTCGTAAAAAAACACGTGGAATTTAGCTGCGAGTGGAAAGGCGAAAGGCTAGGGCTACTGGAGATGAGAAAACATTATAATAATTACTTTAAAGGAATACCTCATTTCAGGCCGTATAAAAAAACATTGGTAGAACTTCTAGATTTATCTTTAATTTTAGAATTATTGGAAGAAATTAAAGATTTTTATAAAGAAGAAAATTTTGAAAGGCTTTAAAAAAAAATATACTTTAAATTTATTACTTTTAGACAATGAGCGATTCAAAACAGAAAAAATATGATTTAGCCTATCTTCGAATGGCACAAGAATGGGGAGAGTTGTCTTATTGCAAAAGAAAAAAAGTAGGAGCACTGATTGTGAAAGAGCGAATGATTATTTCAGACGGGTACAATGGGACTCCCAGTGGATTTGAAAACGCATGTGAAGATAATGAGGGGTATACCAAATGGTATGTGCTCCATGCTGAAGCCAATGCGATACTAAAGGTAGCATCTTCTACCCAAAGCTGTGAAGGAGCAACCTTATACATCACGCTTTCGCCATGCAAAGAGTGTAGTAAATTAATTCATCAATCGGGAATCAAGCGTGTAGTCTTTTCCCGAAAATATTCAGACACTTCGGGACTTGAATTTTTAGAAAAAGCTGGAGTGAAGATAGAACAAATAGATATTTTATAATAATTTGAAAGGCTTTAAAATTCTCAATTTTTTACTAATTATTCTCGCCGTTATTTTGCTGATTTTGCTCGGCTACCACCTCGGGAAAAATTATGATATAGCCATAGATGAAAACGATGACTATATAACGATTTCTTATTCCATCAATGAGCAAAAAATGAGAAGATTGATGAGTTTGATAGAGCATCAATATGTTGATGATTTAGATACCGATAGTTTGGTAGATAGAACCATTGACTTCATCATGGAAAATTTAGATCCGCACAGCATGTATATCCCCAAGCATAATTCAGCTGGGAATTTACAGAGTCTGAACGGGCGCTACCAAGGTATTGGTGTGGAATTCTATAGCCCAAAAGATACCGCCGTCATTATCAGAATTTTATCAAACTCGCCTAATAAAGATAAATTGTTTTTTGGAGATCGATTATTGGCAATCAATCAAAAAAATGTTATAGAACAAAATGTAGATAGTATACCAGCCTACATTGAGTCAAATCCTGAAAAAAATATAGAGCTTAAAATTTTACGCGGAGGGGAAATTTTGAAAGTCAATGTAGATAGAGGAACTATTTCTTCGCCCAGTGTTGTAGATTTTTATATGATAGATGACCGTGTAGGCTATATCAAATTGATTCGATTCGTAGACTCTTCTTACGATGAGTTTCACCAAGCCATTTTAGCCTTAAAAAAACAAGGCATGAAAAGTCTAATCTTTGATTTAAGAGGGAACGCAGGAGGGCTGATGAGTGTGGCTGAAAAAATCACAGATGAATTTCTCAGAGAAGATCAGCTCATTGTTTTTACTCAAGACAAATCGGGGAAAAGATCTTATAGATATGCAACTGCCAAAGGCGACTTTGAGCAAATGCCGCTTTACATTTTAGTAGATGAATCATCAGCATCAGCAAGCGAAATTGTTGCCGGGGCAATTCAAGACCAAGACGCCGGTACCATCATCGGCAGAAGAACCTATGGCAAGGGATTGGTGCAGAAAGAAATCAGCTTGGGAGATGGCTCAAAAGTTCGATTGACCACTGCTCATTACTTTACACCAACGGGACGTTCGATACAGAAACCTTATGCAATCAACTCAGAGGAGTATAAAAAAGATTTATCTAACCGCTTCATGAGAGGAGAATTTTTTAGTTTAGATAGCATTAAAAAAATAGATTCACTCAAATTCAAAACACCAAAAGGAAAAATCGTGTATGGTGGCGGAGGCATTATTCCAGATGTTTTTATTCCGCTAGACACCCTGCGCCTGAAGTATTTGGTTTATACTCAGGAATTTGAACAGGCTTTGAGTCATTTTATTTTTAAAAATTTAGACGAAAATTTATCAAAGTTTAAAAAAATTAAAAAAGAACATTTTGTCATCTTTTATAATGCAGATGATTTGGCACTGAAATTCATTCAAGAATCCAACACAGTCAAGCACCCCTTTGAGCCAAAAGATAAAGATTATTTGGCAACTTACATCAAGGCACGCATGGCAGAAATGTTGTATGACCAAGAGACCTTTTACCGCGTTTGGCGTCATCAAGATGAAATTATAAACAAAGCTTATGAAATTGCTCATGGAATGGAATGAAGCTTTAAATGAATTTTTAATTTATTTAAAATTAGAAAGGAATCTCTCCCAAAATACAATAGAAAACTACAAAAGAGATGTAAGAAAACTCATGCAATTCTACCCCGATAAGCACCCTACTGAAATTGATATTGATGAGGTGCGTGAGTTTAATTACCAAATGAGCAGGGAATTAGCTCCCACTTCACAGGCACGATTGATTTCGGGAGTGCGGAGTTTTTTTGATTTTTTAAGGCTTGAAAAAAAAATTATAGAAAATCCTACCGAACAAATAGAGAAGCCGTCCGTGGGTAGAGAAATTCCTGAAACTTTAATGTTAGAGGAAATCAACAAAATCATTGCAGCTGTTGACGTGAGCCAAAAGCATGGACATAGAAACCGAGCTATTTTTGAGACTTTGTACGGATGTGGATTGCGTGTTTCTGAAATCACAGCATTAAAAATCTCTGATTTATTCTTCGAAGAAGATTTCATCAAAGTTTGGGGGAAAGGGGGGAAGGCCAGGCTGGTGCCTCTGGCAGCGTATACCCAAAAATTAATTAAACTTTATCTAAATGAGGCTAGACGGCATCAAAAAGTGAAAGAGAAATTCTCAGACCATGTGTTTATCAATAACCGAGGAGAAGCTTTGACGCGCGTGATGATCTTTACTCTTGTAAAGAAATATACAAAATTAGCTGGAATTCAAAAAAACATTAGTCCGCACACGTTTCGTCACAGTTTTGCAACGCATCTTTTAGAAAACGGAGCAAATCTCAGGTCAATACAGCTGATGTTGGGTCACGAAAGCATTATGACGACGGAAATTTATACGCATGTGAGCCGAGAACATCTACGTGCTACGATAGAAAAGCTGAGATATGATTGAGTGTTTGGTTAGAATTTACGCATTACAGGTGAAATTTCATCAGCCATGAGAGCCATTCGTTGAATTTCATAAGCAGTGAAACCCGCTGTATATTCAGAAAATAAAAGGGAAAGAAACATTTACAACAGAAGAAAAATGAAAGGCTTTAAGTCTTAAAAAAAATGGCAAATTTATTTAAATCTGCCATTCAAAAAAATCTATGAAAAATCAATTTACTTTCTGATACCCAATTCTTTAATAATGTTACGGTATCTCTCGATATCGTTTTTAATGAGGTAATCAAGTAAACTCTTTCTTTTACCCACCAATTTCACCAAAGACCTTTCGGTATTAAAATCCTTTCTGTTCTTTTTTAAATGTTCAGAAAGATGGTTGATGCGGTAAGTGAATAGCGCAATTTGGCTCTCTGGCGAGCCCGTATCGTTAGGGCCTTCACCATGTTTTTCAAAAATTTCTCTTTTCTTTTGTGGATCTAAATACATTCCAATATTATTTAAATGATTATTATGTACGACTTGGCAAATATAGAACAAAATTTTTTAAGGCTTAGAAAATTTTCAAGAAAAAAAGAGAAGAATCAAAAAATAATAAAAACAGATTTAAACTCTCAATCTACCTAAAGCAAATAATTTGAGAAATTTTTGGTTTAAAGGAAAGAAAAGAATTATATTTGTAGCCTAAAAATAAAATGAGGACAAATTTGACGGGTTGCAACCTCTCTAAAAAATGCTAATACGAAAACTTCATTTTTTTATTTTGCACCCCGCTGATTTTTCTATTAATAGTATAATTTATGTCATATTATTTTACATCAGAATCAGTATCAGAAGGGCATCCAGATAAAATTGCAGACCAAATTTCTGACGCCATTTTAGACCATTTACTAGCCTTCGACGCCGAGAGCAAAGTCGCTTGTGAAACTCTAGTGACTACAGGGCAAGTGATTTTAGCAGGGGAAGTGAACTCTAAGGCTTACGTTGATTTACAGCAGATTACACGTGGTGTTATTTCCAAAATCGGTTATAATAATAGTGAATTAAATTTCTCTGCCGAATCTTGTGGGATTTTATCAGCAATTCACGAGCAATCTTCAGACATTCGCCAAGGTGTAGACCGCGAAGAAAAATTACAGCAAGGAGCTGGTGACCAAGGGATGATGTTTGGCTACGCCACGCGTGAAACCGAAGATTATATGCCGCTGGCGCTAGATTTATCGCACCGACTGATGATGGAACTTGCCGACGTGAGAAAAAATGGTGAGGGGATGGAGTATCTTCGCCCTGATGCCAAAGCGCAAGTGACAGTAGAATACAATGATGATAATCAACCTGTTTCTGTGAAAACGGTAGTGATTTCTACGCAACATGACCCCTTTGGTGATGATGAGGCCATGCAACAAAGAATCAAAAGAGATATTATCCAATACATTATTCCGCGTGTTTTGCAAAAATTGCCAATAGAATTACGAAACCTGTTTAATACCGAAACCGAATACCATATCAACCCAACTGGCAAATTTGTGATTGGTGGCCCACATGGCGACAGTGGCTTGACGGGAAGAAAAATTATTGTAGACACTTACGGAGGTAAGGGCGCACATGGTGGCGGAGCTTTTAGCGGAAAAGACCCGAGCAAAGTCGATAGGTCAGCCGCTTACGCAATGCGTCATTTAGCTAAAAACATTGTCGCAGCAGGGATTTGTGACGAAGCATTGGTGCAAGTTTCCTATGCAATAGGCATGGCCAGGCCAATGAATTTATTTATTAACACCTACGGGACTAGCAAGATTGTAGAGAGTGATGCAGCATTAGCAAATCTTATTTTAGATAAATTTGACTACCGCCCTTATGCTATAGAGCAACGTTTTAAGTTAAGAAATCCGATTTATCAAGAAACGGCATCTTACGGCCACATGGGTAGAAAACCACAAAGCGTGAAAAAAACTTTTATCGGCAATGGTGGAGAAAAAATCGAAGTAGAAGTAGAACTCTTCACGTGGGAAAAATTAGACATTACCGATGAGCTAAAAGGTTTAGTTCAATTTAAATAAAAGTGAGAATTTTTTAAGCCTTAAAAAAACTTCAAAATGAATTAATTAAAATCGATTTTGAAGTTTTTTTTTATAAAATTTATAGAAGCTTTATAAAATTAATTCAGAGTAATTAAAAATCGTTGAGAATCCTTTTTCTGAAAAATAATTTAAAGCTTCTTTTTTTCCTGTGACTAAAACAAAATCGCCGCCCCAGCCTCCTAAACTTTTTATAACTCCACTGGAGTAGTTAGGAAATAGCTTTTGCTGAACAGGCTCTTCCCCAATCTGTTGGCTCACGATTTCCTCGTGTTGGCATATCAACGTCTCAAATTCAGATAAATTTTGAGCTTTTGTGATTTTCTGTGTTAAAAGAGAAATTTCTTGAATGAAGCTTTCATTTTTTTCTTTTTGACGGTATAAATTGATGGAATCTCGGCTATTTTGTTTTTGATTTAGATAAACAAAATAAATCAAATCTTTAAACGGCGGATCAAAACTCACGGGCTGCGCATTTCCATTCTTGAAAATAAGAGGTTTATGAGCCGTGGCACAGGCAACATCATACCCACTCCCACCGAAGGTTTTATTCAGGAATTGGTATGGATTGACTTCAGCCCATTGGGCTAATAAACTGATTAAAGTCGAGCTACTGCCCAGCCCCCAGTTTTTATCAAATTCTAAAAAAGTTGAAATTTTTAAGCCTTTTAAAAATAAATTTTGGTTTAAATTTTTTAAGGCTTTTAAAATTCCTTCAAGAGATTTCGCAGGTTCAGCATTATTGGCTTCTATCAAATTGAGATTTAAATCATAGCGTGCGGTAAACCAAACTCTCTGATTTGGCAAATAAGCCTCCCAGCTCAGGGAGTCGTTTTTGCAACTTTTGATTCTCATTTTTTGCCCCAACTGCAAGGGTAGGCAAAGCGCTTCAGCTCCGTCCAAAACGGCGTATTCTCCCGTTAGCAATAATTTCCCGTGAGCATAGAAACTTTTAGTTGATACCACTGATTTCTACGTTTC
This sequence comes from Candidatus Ornithobacterium hominis, assembly GCF_951229915.1. GTDB lineage: Bacteria > Bacteroidota > Bacteroidia > Flavobacteriales > Weeksellaceae > Ornithobacterium > Ornithobacterium hominis. The sequence continues at coordinate 367,576 of NZ_OX579588.1, forward strand.
TGTTGATTTTTTTGATTAAACCTTGCAAGGTTTTGCCAGGGCCGATTTCCACGAATTCTTCCACACCATCAGCTATCATATTTTGCACGCATTGCGTCCAGCGGACAGCTCCTGTTAATTGACTAATTAAGTTGTTTTGAATTTGGGTAGGATTGGTAGTGCCTTTTGCGGTGAAATTTTGATAAACGGGGCACACAGCTTCTTGGAATTCAATGTTTTTTATCGCCTTAGCCAAGTCATCTTCTGCTGGTTGCATTAGCGGAGAGTGGAAGGCTCCGCTCACGGGAAGAATCAAGGCACGTTTTGCGCCGATTTTCTTTAACTTTTCACAAGCTTGTTCTACTGCTTTGGTTTCGCCAGAAATGACTAATTGGCCTGGGCAATTGTAGTTTGCGGGGACGACAATATCTGCTACATTTTGGCAGATTTCTTCAACTTTTTCATCTTCCAATCCTAAAATTGCAGCCATTGTAGAATTTTGTTTTTCACAAGCAGCTTGCATGGCATGAGCTCGTTGGCTGACTAAGCGTAAAGCGTCTTCGAAATTCAAAACATTAGCCGCCACCAAAGCACTGAATTCGCCTAAAGAATGCCCAGCAACGGCAGAAGGTTTTTCTGAGCTGATGAATTTTAGTGCAGCAATGGAGTGTAAAAAAACGGCTGGTTGGGTGACTTTAGTTTGCTTTAGATCTTCGGGGTTGCCTTCGAACATGATTTTTTGAATATCGAAACCTAATAAATCTTTAGCTTGTTCAAACAGGAGTTGAACTTCTTTTGATTTTTGATATAAATCTTTGCCCATTCCAGTAAATTGAGCTCCTTGACCTGGGAAAACAAATGCTTTCATAAATTTCTTTTTTTATAAATATTGGCAATATCCAACTTTTATTTAGAAACAAAAATTAAATTATACATTAATTTAACATTAAAGCTAGCAAGAAATTTTATTTTTGCATTTGAGTGTTAACATAAATTTATGGATCAAATATATATCATCATTGTCGGTCTTTTGTTTTGTTTAGCCTTTTTTGATTTGGTTGTGGGGGTGAGTAACGACGCTGTAAATTTCTTGAATTCCGCAATTGGGTCTAATGCTGCAAAGTGGAGAACGATCATGATTATTGCCTCTGTGGGGATAATGCTGGGAGCCATGACATCTGGCGGAATGATGGAAGTAGCCCGAAAGGGGATCTTCAATCCGCAGTATTTCTATTTTAATGAAATTATGGTGATATTCTTGGCAGTGATGATTACGGATATCATTTTACTAGATGTGTTTAATACGTTTGGGATGCCGACTTCTACAACGGTTTCTATTGTGTTTGAAATTTTAGGAGCTTCATTTGCGCTTTCTGTAATCAAAGTACTGGAAGATGGTTTGCCGATGAATATTTTATTTAATCATGATAATCCTGAGGCTGGCATTACAGGCTTTATGAATTGGGAAAAAGCGGGCGACATTGTTTATAGCATTTTACTTTCAGTTGTTATTGCATTTACGGTAGGAGCCTTGGTGCAATTCATTTCTAGATTTTTCTTTTCATTTAGGTATGATAATCGATTGAAATTTGCTGGCTCTATCTTCAGTGGGGTAGCTTTTGCCGCGATTTTATATTTTTTGATTTTTAAAGGAATGGGTTCTGTGGTGAAGGATGTAGACCCAAATCAAATGAATTTATTTCAGCAAAATTTCAAGTATTTCTATGATTGGGTAGCTATAAATATTCCAGTATTTTTGTTCATTACTTTCATTATTTCAAGTATAACTCTGTTTTTTCTTCAAAAATGGCATGTCAATCCCTTGAGAATGGTGGTACTATTTGGTACTTTTTCTTTAGCCATGGCGTTTGCAGGGAACGATTTAGTTAACTTCATTGGCGTTCCTATAGCTGGGTGGCAGGCATTTAACCTATGGAATCAGTCAGCAGCAGCACCGACTGATTTACTGATGACTGGCCTGGCAGGAAAAGTTGCGACACCTTATTTTATGCTTTTAATGGCTGGCATTGTTATGTCTCTGACGCTTTGGTTTTCAAAAAAAGCAAAAACAGTCACGGAAACTGAAATTAAACTAGGAGCGCAGTCTGAAGTAGCAGAAAGATTTAAACCGAATTATGTGGCAAGAGCTATTGTGAACAGTTCTTCAAGTATAAATAAAGAACTGATAAAGGTTTTGCCCGCTTCTTTGATTGCCCGACTAAATCTTAAGTTCACTGCAGTAGACGTGACTGAAAATGAGAAAGCTGTAGCTCATTTTGACTTAGTGAGAGCTTCAGTCAATTTAGTGACAGCTTCGGTATTGATAGCCATTGCAACAGATTTGAAGCTGCCGCTTTCCACCACGTATGTTTCCTTCATGGTAGCAATGGGTACTTCTTTGGCCGACCGAGCTTGGGGGAGAGAAAGTGCAGTTTACAGAGTTGCCGGGGTGATGAATGTAATTGGCGGATGGTTTTTGACTGCCCTCACGGCCTCTTCTGTAGCCGCTTTGTTTGCAGCAATCATGTACTATGGCGGGATTTATGGTATATCATTTCTAGCTTTATTAGTTGTATTCAGTATTTATAAAACTTCAAAACTTCATACCAATAAATTAAAGCGAGATAAATTATCTGAAACTCGAGAAGCAATTAATTATAAAGATGTAAATGAAACCCTGGGGCTACTGACAGAAAATGTGGAAAGCTCTTTGGGCGAAATTAAACGAACGCTTGAGTTGACAAATATTGGAATTACCAAAGAAAACCGAAGAGCACTCAATGATGCCAATGATAAATTAAACGACCTGAATTTGAAATATTCCATGGTGAAAAATGGCCTTTTTAAAATCATCAAGAAAAACCATTCCAACGAGACAACTTCAGCTCATTTATATGTTTTGACTTACGATTTGATGCAAGATATTCTACAAAGTTTAACCCTAATTGTAGAATCCGCTACCGTGCATGTGAAAAATAATCACAAACCACTTACTAAGGAACAATGCAAGCATTTAGGTGTCATCAAATATTTATTATCTGACTACTTGACGTATTTGAGAGAAACGATAGCGGCCAGAGATTTTTCTGATGCACGATTGGAAGAACTCATCACTAGGAAAAATAATTTCTTGAGAGAAATCGAAGAAGCTACCAGCCAGCAAATCAACGGTATTATGAACAAAAAATATGGCTTCAAAAACACATCTCTTTATTTCACACTATTACTAGAAATGAAGGATTTAGTCGCCGTAGCAGCTCGCTTCTTAAAACTCTACACACGAATTTCTAAAGAAGGTAAATTGACAAAATAGCAGTTTCCGTTTAATTGGTATTGAATTTGTCTTTACACGTTTCATATTAAATTGAAACGATTTAAATAATTTTTTTAAGCCTTTGAAAATTAAGCAAATAAAATTTTTAAAGTTTAAATTAATTCGAATATTTTATTAGTAGCCCATTTCATGAAAATTGACAATTTGACATTTCAAGATAACATTACAGAAGATTCTGAATTCATTCCATTGCTTTCAGAGGAAGAAGAGCAGCAATTACTCAATACAGATGTACCTAATGTATTAGCTATTTTGCCACTAAGAAACACAGTTTTATTCCCGGGCGTGGTAATTCCTATCACGGCAGGGCGAGATAAATCCATTCACCTTCTAAAAGAAGCTTACGCCAAAAAACAATATATCGGGGTAACTTCCCAAAAAGATGTGAAGCAAGATGAACCTGAGCAAAACGATATTTCAAAAATCGGTACAGTTGCCAAAATTCATAAAATGATAAAAATGCCAGATGGCAACACAACTGTTATTCTACAAGGCTTAAGAAGATTTAAGATTATTGAATTCATATCAGAAGACCCCTACTTCAAAGCCGAGATAACATTACTTTCAGACAAAAAACCAAAGAAAAACGATGCAGAATATAACGCCATTATTGATTCCATCAAAGATGTAGCGATTCAAATCGTGAAAAACAGCCCCAACTTGCCTTCAGAAGCAAGCTTTGCGGTGAAAAGCATTGAGAGCCCCTCATTTCTAGTCAATTTTGTGAGTTCCAATATGGATTTGAACATGGAAGACAAGCAAAATTTATTGAATGAATCTTCTATAAAAGAACGAGCCACAAAAACTTTACGTCACTTGAATTTTGAGCTTCAGAAATTAAAGCTTAAAAATGACATCCATTCCAAAACTAAATACGAGCTAGACCAGCAACAGCGCGAATATTTTCTTAATCAGCAGATGAGAACCATTCAAGAAGAATTGGGTGGAGGATTCAGTAGCGACCAAGAAATTCAAGAATTAAGACAAAGAGCGAAGAATAAAAAATGGGGCAAGGAACCACAACAATACTTTGATAAAGAGTTGAAGAGAATGGAGCGTCTCAACCCGCAGATGCCAGAATTTTCTATTCAAAGAAATTATTTGGAATTCATGCTTGACTTGCCTTGGCAAAAAGTTTCTAAAGATAAATTAAACATCAACTACGCCAAGAAAATTTTAAACCAAGATCACTATGGCCTAGAGAAAGTCAAAGAGCGAATTTTGGAATATTTGGCAGTATTGAAATTAAAAGGAGACATGAAGTCGCCAATTCTATGCCTGTACGGCCCACCTGGTGTAGGGAAGACTTCACTCGGTAAATCCATTGCACGGGCGCTCCAGCGCGAGTACCAGCGCATGTCGCTAGGGGGGGTACATGATGAGTCAGAAATTCGTGGTCACCGCAAAACTTACATTGGAGCAATGCCAGGGCGAATTTTACAAAACATCAAAAGAGCTGGCGTTTCAAACCCCGTTTTTGTGTTAGATGAAATTGATAAACTCGGGCGTAGTAATCAGGGCGACCCAACTTCTGCCATGCTAGAAGTTCTAGACCCAGAGCAGAACACGACATTTCATGATAATTATTTAGATCAGGCTTACGATTTGTCTAACGTCATGTTCATTGCCACGGCTAATGATATTTCAAACATTCCGGCTCCACTGCGAGACCGAATGGAAATGGTGCAAGTCAATGGCTACACCGTTGAGGAAAAAGTGCAAATTGCTAAAAAACATCTGTTGCCCAAGCAGCTAGAAGATCATGGTTTGGCGAAAGATTTCATCAAGATAGGGAAGAAGGAGTTAACCTTTTTGGTAGATGGGTACACACGAGAGTCTGGTGTGCGTATGCTAGATAAAAAGATAGCTTCGCTGGCACGTTTCATTGCCAAGGATGTCGCAATGGAGAAAGATGTTGACCCTAAATTGACGAGAGAAAAAATAGAGGAAATTTTAGGCCCCCCGCAGGAGTCTAATAAATATGAAAATAATGATGTTCCTGGGGTTGTAACCGGGCTGGCTTGGACGAGCGTGGGCGGAGATATTTTATTCATCGAATCCATTTTATCAAAAGGAAAGGGAAATCTGTCTATGACGGGGAATTTGGGTAAAGTCATGAAAGAATCAGCTCAAATTGCTTTAGAATACGTGAAAGCTAATCACGAAAGCTTTGATATTCCGCTGCAAAAAATAGAAGAGAGCAACGTGCACATTCATGTTCCAGAGGGTGCTGTACCCAAAGATGGTCCTTCGGCCGGAATCACAATGCTTACAAGTATTGTGAGTACATTCACCCGCAGAAAAGTTAAAAAAAATATTGCGATGACAGGCGAAATCACATTGCGGGGGAAGGTTTTGCCAGTGGGGGGAATCAAAGAGAAAATTCTAGCAGCAAAACGCGCAGGAATCAAAGAAATTATTTTGTGTGAACAAAATCAAAAAGACGTTCAAGAAATAAATGAACAGTATTTAACGGGTTTGAAATTTCATTTCGTAAACCGAATGGAAGAAGTTTTGGAAATTGCTCTACTGAAAACAAAGGCATAAACAAAAATATAAACAAAAAAACCACCTCAAAAAAAGGTGGTTTTTTTAGAATAATTTTTTAAGCCTTTAAAAAAAATATTAGTATTAGTCTTCGTCTAAAAACGAATAACGATAATCTTTTGGTGGAACAAAATTTTCTTTAATCAAGCGTGGAGATAACCAACGCAACAGATTTTGTGCAGACCCCGCTTTATCATTTGTACCAGAAGCTCTAGCTCCGCCAAAAGGTTGTTGCCCCACCACGGCTCCAGTCGGTTTATCATTGATGTAGAAATTACCCGCAGCGTTCACCAATTTATCCGTAGCTTTTTTGATAACATACCTATCTTGCGCAAAGATAGCTCCCGTCAGAGCATACACAGAGGTGGCATCCACCGTATCCAGCGTTTCTTCCCATTGCTCATCCTCATAAACATAAACCGTCAACACAGGGCCGAAGATTTCCTCACACATAGACTCATACTTAGGTTTTTTAGCCAAAATCACAGTCGGTTCAATAAAGTAACCTTTGCTATCATCACAATTTCCACCAAAAATAACTTCAGAATCAGCACTTTCTTTAGCCCTATCAATATAGCCTTTAATTTTATCAAAAGATTCTTTGCTGATAACGGCATTCACAAAATTGGTGAAATCTCTCGGGTCACCTACTTTGATTTCATTCAAATCCTCTTGCATGTACTCTTTCACTTCCTCCCACATACTTTGCGGAACATAGGCTCTAGAGGCCGCAGAACATTTTTGCCCTTGATATTCAAAAGCACCACGGGTCATAGCCGTTGCCAAAGCCTTCCTATCCGCCGTTGGATGAGCCCAAATGAAATCCTTTCCACCGGTTTCGCCTACAATTTTCGGGTAGCTTTTATAGATGCCGATATTATCACCGATTTTTTTCCAGAATTGGTGGAAAACAGCCGTAGAACCCGTGAAGTGAACCCCAGCAAAATCCGGGTGATTAAAGCATTCTTCTGTAATTTCTGCCGCACTACCTTGAATCATATTGATGACCCCATCTGGCACACCAGCTTCCCTAAAAACTTCCATCAAAACACCGGCACTCAGCATTTGCTTATTACTTGGTTTCCAGACTACAACATTCCCCAGCATAGCCATGCAAGTAGGCAAATTACCAGAAATCGCAGTAAAGTTAAACGGCGTAACAGCATACAAGAAACCCTCTAGTGGCCTATATTCCACACGATTCCAGATGGCCCCTTCAGTAATGGGTTGTTCAGCATAAATTTCAGTCATAAACTGGACGTTAAATCTCAAGAAATCAATCAACTCACAAGCAGAATCAATCTCAGCCTGCATAGCATTTTTCCCTTGCCCAATCATGGTAGCCGCATTCATTTTGTCGCGGTATGGCCCGGCAATCAAATCAGCAGCCTTCAAGAAGATAGAAGCACGATGCTCCCACGGCAGGTTAGCCCATTCTTCCCTCGCCTCCAAAGCCGAAGCAATCGCTTGTTTCACGTGGCTCGCATCCCCTTTGTAGAAATGCCCTACAACCTTCTGGTGGTCATGTGGAGGGCGAATATCTACGCTATTACCTGTGGTAACATCTTGGTTCCCAATCCTCATTGGCACTTCCGTTACTTGGTTGTACATTTCGTCGTAAGCCGCCTGCAGAGAAGCTCTCTCAGGAGAACCCGGAGCATAAGACAAAACAGGTTCGTTCACTGCATAAGGCACATTATAAATTCCTTTTGGCATAATATAATTTAATTTTATGATTTATTGATGTTTCCCAAAGTTACTAAAAATCAATGAAAATTTTATAATTCAACCAAAAAAAGCCAAAAAACGCCAATTCTCAAAAATTTCTAAAGCCTTTAAAAATTTTTTCTCACCTCCCCAGCCTCAAAAAAAATAAATTTGCATAATTCAAAAACGTAAAATACATTTGTGGGCAGGTTGAGAGAAGAGAAAAATCTCAACGAAAATTTTAACAAAAAAATAACGAAATTTTAACAAATGAAATTTGTGAGTTTCAAAATAAAGTGTAAACACACACACACACACACACAAGTAATGAGCTAAACAACTCATTATCAATAACTTATGATAATTTATTGCTTCCTCGCGGGAGCGAACCGCAAAGCCGTGCAAGAAAATCTTGTGCGGTTTTTCTATTTTCACCTGTGTGAAAGTAGTAATTTCTTCAAAAAGAAGAGCCTCACGGGTTGGGGCTCTTTCTAAATGAAGAAGCAAAAAAAAACAGCAAAAATTTAATCAAGAAAAGAATAAATCAATAAAATATTAACCAAAAAAATTAAAACAAATGAAGAAATTATTACTTTCTTTCGTTGTATTGCCAGGGGCTTTAGCCACCGCTCAGGTAGGCGTTAATACAGACCAGCCAAGTGGCACTTTTGATGCTGCTTATATAAATCCTCAGGAAGCCCCTGCGGGTACAAAATGGGCAAACCCAGCAACACCTCAGGGCGTTCACTTCCCGAATGTTAGCACAGAACAGCGCTTGAAATTTGAAGATGTGAGAGAAGGAATGATGATTTATAATACCGATAAGAAGTGCCTTGAGATGTACCTTGGGGACGAAAGCGGTGCCCACCAATGGGAATGCATCCCCAATGTAGGGAACAAATCAACACAAAGCGTATCAGTATCGCCAGCAAGGTTCAGCGGGCAATTTATAGGAGGAGTGCCATTAGCAGGCGCCAGCGTAAGTTTCACCATTACCAACAATGGATTCTCTCCCATTAGCGTTGACTTCTCTGATGCCGTTACGGTAGAAAATGAAGGGAGAAATATAACAGTAAATGGCGAAGCCAACAAAAGCGTTAGCCTAAAAGGAGGCGCAAAAAAAACCTTGACGTATACGCTTAGCGGGACGCCACAGGCAGGTACGCTTACGGCTATATTCAACAAATTAAGATTAAGTGCAGAGCAGCAATTAACGGTAGACAAAGGAAAGGCAAACCTGCAAAACCAAGAGCATTATATCGTGTCGCTTGCCTATGATGGCACGACCATACAAGGTTATATAGACAATAACACTAGCATCAAAATACCTTACACTGGTGGAAAAGGAAGTTATGATGCTGTCGTAAACATTCCCCCAACCACCGCCGCAGGGCAAGATAGCGACATTAACAAAATCACGCTTAGTATCCCAGCAGGGAACTTTTCAGCGCGAGGCGAGTTGACTGCGACGCTAAACGTAGAAGGAAATGGGAGTTACCAAGTTAAGCAGATGCCGGCAGGGGAAAGTTACGTCATTGCAACTTATGATATTGATATGAACGGGAGCAAATCCCAAGTGACCATCAAAGGAATAGGCGGTATCCCAGACAGGAAGTTTAAAGAAGATTCACGCTACAAGTTTATTTACTTGCCCGTTACCGTTACAGGAGCAAATGGTTATAATAAGACATGGCTCAATTACAACTTAGGAGCAGAATTTGCCAAACTAGGAGAAAACTTTAAGCCACTGCAGCAGTTGTTTGGCCAAGCTGCCCATGATGAAGGTAAAACCCACGGTTCATTATACCAATGGCAGAGAGCGAGTGATGGGCATGAGTTTAAGAATCAACCAACTACCGATGATAAAGCCAATACTTGGAGAGACGCAGGCTCTTCAGCAGGGAAGTTTATTAAAGGAAGCTCTAACTGGGTAAGGAATGGTGAAGGTGCATCAGGTGCAAATTTAGAGTTGTGGAGAGCAGGAAGAGATAACAACCCTTGCCCGTCAGGTTACCATGTTCCGACTGTGGAGGAGTGGAATCAATTACTCTATGCTGTAGGAAGAGGAAGTCAAATGTGGAGTCAAAATAAGTTACCAAACCTTGCAGCTGCTGGCTACCATCGCTATAACAATGGTTCGCTGAGCAACAAGGGTTCTAGCGGGTACTACTGGAGTAGCTCTGCTAGCTACAGTTTCTACGCTCACTACATGAACTTCGGCAGTGGCCGCAGCAGTACGTTCGGCGACGACCGAGCTCGCGGGCATAGCGTGCGTTGTATTAAAGATTAAAGCTTTTTAGCCCTCCGTAAGGAGGGCTATTTTTTTATAGCTTTTTTTAGTTTAATGCTTTTTATTCTAGCTAAATCAAAAGGCGTGAAGGGTTAATTATTTAAAAGTTTCAATTATTTAAAATGCACATTAAAATGCACAACGGGTCAAAAACATGATATTATCCTAAAATTTGTGATTACAAGAGAAAAAAATTAAATTTGAGAATTCATAAAAAACAATAGAAAATTAAAAAAGAATGAAAAAAGTTACATTGTTTTTCCTGTTATTAAACTCCTTTTTATTCTGGAGCTGTGCAACACAAAATTCAAATACCGCTAAGGCGACAGTAAATTCAAGCATGAATTTTAATGACTATGAAAGAAATGCTCTGGGGCAGATTGTAACCAAAGTACCCACAAGACCTGCAGGGCAAAAAGATGTTGTGGGCTTACGAGCACCTAAGCTAGAGACCGTACGCGTAGGTTTCATCGGCTTAGGAATGCGGGGGCCAGGTGCTGTAGAGCGATTCACGCATATCCCTGGGACTCAGATTGTTGCTTTGTGTGATATTGAGCCAAAGCGTGTAGAGAAAACACAAAGAATATTGACTAAAGCTGGCCTGCCAAAAGCCGCAGATTATTCTGGCAGTGCAGATGCTTGGAAAAAAATGGTGGAGCGAGATGATATTGATTTAATTTACATCGTTACCGACTGGAGAACACATGCAGATATGGCTGTGTATGCAATGGAACAAGGAAAACATGTAGCTGTAGAGGTACCAGGAGCAATGACAATGAAGGATCTTTGGCGTTTGATTGATACTTCAGAAAAAACTCAAAAACATTGCATGATGTTAGAAAACTGTGTTTATGACTTCTTTGAATTAACGACTTTGAATATGGCACAGCAAGGTGTTTTTGGAGAAGTTTTACATGCAGAAGGTGCTTATATTCATAATCTAGCAGACTTTTGGAAAGCTTATCACGACAACTGGCGTTTAAAATTTAATAAAGATAACAGAGGAGACAATTACCCAACGCATGGCATGGGGCCAGCGGCACAACTTCTAGACATTCACCGTGGAGATAAGATGAATTATTTGGTTTCAGTAGATACCAAGGCAGTGAACGGCCCTGAAGCTTGGAAGAGTGCTTATGGCGCAGCTCCAGATTATTTTGAGAATGGAGACCATACCATCACGATGATAAAGACTGAGAAGCAAAAAACCATCCAAATTCAGCACAATGTAGTGAATCCAAGACCTTACTCTAGAATGTACCAATTGACGGGAACAAAAGGTTTTGCCAATAAATATCCTGTGTCAGGTTATGCGCTGGAGCCAGAGCAAGTTTCCTCTGATATAACGCCAGACCATGAAAACTTAAATTCCCATGGTTTTGTACCTGAAAAAGTAAAAAATGCATTGATGGCAAAATATAAACACAGAATTCACAAAGAATTAGAAGAAAAAGCAAAGCAAGTAGGAGGCCACGGAGGGATGGATTTCATCATGGATTCCCGCTTGGTATATTGCTTACAAAATGGGCTGCCATTAGATATGGACGTTTATGATTTAGCGGAATGGAGTTGCTTGCCAGAGCTTTCTAAAATTTCTTTAGAAAACGGTAGCGCACCAGTTGTAATTCCTGACTTCACGAGAGGTCATTGGGATGATGTGAAAGGCTACAGACACGCTTTTGTAGATTAATTTTCTTTTAAAAAAAATTAAGCCTTTAAAAATCCGTTAGAGTAATTTTCTAATGGATTTTTTTAAGCCTTAAAAAATTTAAATCAGTTTACAAAAAAGTTAAAAAGCATCTATTTTACAGATATTAATTATATTTAATGCAAAATAAAACGAATGAACTTTAAATTTTCAACACTACTGATTTTTGTCGGGAGTTTTCTTTTCGCCCAAACTGGCGGCGGAATGTGGATTCCTACAGAATTGAACGAAAAAGAAATGAAGAAAATGGGCATGAATATATCTGCAAAAGATATCTTCAATTCCCAAAAAGCCAGCATCAAAGATGCAATTGCGCATTTTGGCGGTGGTTGCACCTCAGAAGTCATTTCACCGCAAGGGCTTCTGTTGACCAATCACCACTGTGGGTACAGCCAAATTCAGTCGCACAGTACCTTACAAAATAATTATTTGCAAGATGGATTCTGGGCAAAAAGTATGAGAGATGAATTGGCTAATCCTGGCCTGACGGCGACTTTCATTATTGATATTCAAGAAGTTACAAGCGAGGTTTTGATAGGCGAAAACACGACTGATAATGCAATAAAGGAGAACATAAAAACTATTGTAAATAAGACTAAAAAAGAAAATTGGCAAGAGGCTTTTGTGAAGCCATTCTACAAAGGGAATAAATATTACCTATTCATCACAGAAACTTATAGAGACGTTCGCTTAGTGGGGGCGCCACCTAGTAGTATTGGGAAATTTGGTAGTGATACTGATAATTGGGTTTGGCCACGCCATACGGGCGATTTTTCTTTGTTTAGAATTTATGCCGATAAAAATAATCGACCAGCAGAATATTCCCCAGAAAATATTCCTTATAAGCCAAAACATTTTTTACCAATAAATATCAAAGGTTTAGAAAAGAATGATTTTACTTTTGTTTTTGGATTCCCAGGTTTGACGGATGAATATTTGCCAGCTTCTGCTATTGAGCAAACGGTGAAAACTTTGAATCCTGCAAAAGTTGAAGTAAGAGATGAGGCACTGAAAATTATGGATGCTTACATGAAGCAAGACCAAAACATTAAAATCAAATATGCTTCTAAATACGCTGGAATTGCCAATTATTGGAAGAATATGATTGGTGTAAATCAGGGAATTCAGAAGTCTGGAGCTATTCAGATAAAACGAAATTACGAGCAGCGTTTGCTGAACAAAATTAGAGAAAAGTGTAAGACAGAAAAAAGCGAAAGATGCGTACAATACCCATCGATGATTGAAGATTTAAATCAATTGTACCAAAAGATAGAGCATTATAATTTAGCGAAAGCTTACTTTGATGAAGCGATTTATAGAAATTCTGAAACCTTCCGTATAGCGTTAACTTTAAGTGATTTATCAAAAAATGAAGGGCAAGTCTCTCATGAACTTAGAGAACGAGTTTCTGATTATTTAAAGTCTCTGTATAAAGATTATGAACCTCAAGTAGATAAAGATGTTTCTTTAGCCGTTTGGAATTTGTATAAAAAAAATGTTCCTGCTGAATTTCAGCCAGATAACACCAATATCACAGCAGAGGATTTAGATACATCAATCATTACAGGTGGTAGGAAAATCAATCAAATTTCTTTGATTGAAAATCCGAAATTATTTTTGAGTCAAGAAAATTTAAAGGAAATTTTAAATGCAGATCCTTTGATTCAAAAAATCAGAGCAATAGAATCTGCTTACAGTGCAAAAGCCTCTCCCAAGCGAATAAGCTTGCAGAATAAAATAGATGATTTGCTCAAAAAATATATGAAAGCGCAAATGGACTTTATGCAAGATGAAAAGAAATTCTTTCCTGATGCGAATTCTACTTTGCGCGTGACTTATGGTAAAGTGAATGGCTATGCGCCGAGAGACGCCGTGTATTATGACAATACAACTTACCTGAAAGGCGTGATGGAAAAGTATGTTCCTGGTGATTACGAATTTGATGTTCCAGAAAAATTAAGAAGTTTGTACGCAAAAAAAGATTATGGCGTTTATGCTAAAAATGGCAAAATGCCCGTTAACTTCATTGCCACAAACCACACGACAGGTGGTAACTCGGGTTCGCCAGCCTTGGATGCAGACGGGAATTTAGTTGGATTGAACTTTGACCGTGTGTGGGAAGGAACGATGAGCGACTTGTACTATGACCCAGAAATTTCTAGAAACATCATGGTAGATGCGCGGTATATTTTATTCATTATTGATAAATATGCTAACGCCGACCGACTAATCAAGGAAATGAAATTGGTGAAATAAATTTCCTAAGGCTTTTTAAAGAAAAAGCTACTTTCGAACTGAAGGTAGCTTTTTTTTATGGAAAATTTTTTAAGCCTTAAAAAATTTTAAACTATTAATCAGATTTCCATTAATTTTACAAAAAATCGAATGAATGAATTTTAAAACCTTACTTTTAAGCTTTTGTAGTGTCATTTTCAGTCAATGTCAGTCACAAAATGAAGTGAAAAATGTTTTACCCAAAATTGAAACTTTAGCCTTCAAACCAGAATATTTAGAACTAATAGATTCAATTGAAGTCAAAAAAGAACTTTATGTTTATGCTAGCGATGAAATGAAAGGTAGAGAAGCTGGGACAGAAAATGAAGCTTTAGCAACTGATTTTTTGGTAGAAAAATATAAGGATTTAGAAATCAAAGGAGCTGGAGAGAATGGCGATTATTTGCAAGCGATTCCTAAAGGAACGTTTCGTGCGATGGAGGAAGTCGGGCACAATGTCATTGCTAAAATTGAAGGAAGCGAAAAACCTGATGAATATGTTGTGATCTCTGCACATTTAGACCACGTGGGCGAGCAGTATGGGGAAATCTTTAACGGAGCAGATGATAATGGGAGCGGTACCATTGCAATTCTAAATATTGCCAAAGCCTTTAAAAAATTGGAACAAAAGGGATTTAAACCAAAGCGGAGTCTCATCTTTTTGCATGTGACTGGTGAAGAAAAAGGGCTTTTGGGCTCTAAATATTATGTTGAAAATTCATGGTTTCCTTTAGGAAATACAGTGGCGAATTTGAATATTGACATGATTGGTCGTGTAGATGAAAAGCATCAAAATCAGCCGAATTACCTTTATCTGATTGGCGGAACGCGCCTTAGCAAAGAATTGGGCTCAATTGCAGAGAAGCTTAACGAAAATCACTTTGGCTTGGCATTAGATTATACTTACGATGCTCCAGACCACCCAGAGCGTTTGTATTATCGTTCAGATCACTATAATTTCGCTAAAAATAATATTCCCTCTATTTTCTTTTTTAATGGAATTCACGAGGATTATCATAAACCGACCGATACTGCTGATAAAATCAATTACCCTTTGTTGACTAAAAGAACGCAGTATGTTTTTGCGATAGCTTGGGAATTAGCTAACCGAAAGGAGCGACTGAAACTGGATTGATTTTCAGGCAAGAAAATTAAGAAAAGGGAGAAATTTTTTAAGCCTTAAAAAATTTCTCCTTTTTTTTGATTTAAGAATTTGTTTGAAAATTTAGACGGATTTTTGCTAAAATTTATTATTTCTCGATGCCTATTTGAGACATTATATTCTTGACTTCATCAAATTTTTCTTCCGCATAGATGGAGTCAATTTCTGCTGCCAGCGGGATCAGCGAACGTTGAGAAGAAATCGCACTTGTTAGTTCGTTTTGTTCTTTTCCGGTTAAATTATTTAGTCCGACGCTTTTGGCTTTTTCTATCAAACTAGAAATTTGCTGAACCACAGGAAGGTAAATTTTTTCAAAAGCTTTTTTAGCTTCCTCTTTTTGTCCCTTTTTCAAATAATTTTCAATTAAAATTCCAGCAAAATATTGTTGTTCACTTTGCAGTCTTCGCCAGTCAGAGAGGATGCTTTGCTGTTTTCTTGGAGGCAAAGATTCATAGAAGTTTAATTCCTCTTGATTTTGTTTTAGCAAATAATCTTGGAGTTTTTCTGCTTTTTGATTTTCGCCTAAATTTTGATAAATCGGGATGAGCCCATAGAGAGAATAGCCTGTTTCGTAACGTTCTAGCGGAATTTTTTCCATCAGTAAGTCAATGATTTCCTTCGCTTTTTCTTTTTCTCCATTATCGGTTAAATCTTTCGCCGTTCTTATCACCGCATTGCGGTAAGTAAGAATATTATTGGTGCTAGTTTGGTCAAAATAAGCATCAGGATTGTTAAAATTTGCCCATCGGTATTTTTTGATTTGTTGATACATATCTTCACTGTCTACCAGTGCATCGCTACCGTATTGCGATTGAGAAGCCAAGAGAGGAACTAGTTTATAGCTGAAGCTTTCAAATTGTAAATAATCATTGGTATAGAAAATATTTGCATTATCATATAAACCGCCGCTGGAGAAGTAAATCGGGCGAGTCCAGTCGTAATTTGCAAACAAATCTAGCATGAAGAGCTCGTTCTTGTAGTTGATGGCATTGCTAGGAATCGTAATGCTAAGATTCGGTAAAATTTTATCGTAATATTGGGGTGAAACTAATTTGTTTTTGATTACATTTTCTTTGTTAACTGGGATAATGATTTTGTTGGTAGGTAAAATATTATCTAGATTAGGATTATAAATTTGTTTTAGAATAGAAAGCAATTCATTTTTGGCGGGATTTGGTTTTAGAATCCAATTCATGGCTTCTTTTGCTGTCATTCCGTTATCGTTGTAAGGCTGAATTTTATCTAAACTTTGTAGCAATTCAGGGTTTTGTTCAGCGGCATATTCTCTTAATTGACTGAGAAAATTCGCTGATAAAATCAAAATTGCTTCATTCCGTCCTTCACGATAATCACTTTCCGTCATCTGATGGGGTATGGCATCAGCTTGGTAAGTTTTTCTATGCGCTTGGCTGATGTTCCAAGGAGAACCTAAAAGCGTGTAATTAGCAATTTTGACATCGGTTCGGAACTCTTCTGTCTCTTGAATGGCCCACAGCGGATACGTATCATTATCGCCATAAACGAAGAGAATGGCGTTGGGGTCTAAATTGACTAAATAATTGTAAGCCAAGTCGTGTGCTGCTAATCGCTCAGATCGGTCATGGTCGTCCCAGTTTTGGAAGCCCATCAAGAGTGGAGCGATAAATGCCAAAGCAGTAACGCCGAGTGAGGGTTTTACGTCTATTTTTATTTTGGAACGAAGGAATTTAAAAATTGATAATAAACTTAATCCAAGCCAAATAGCAAATACAAAAAAGGAGGTCACCACGGCATAATCTCGCTCACGTGGCTCAAAAGGTTTGTTGTTGGTGTATAAAATAATGCCTAATCCCGTTAGTAAAAATAGGGAGATGAGTGCAAAAGTTCGCTTGGGGTCTTCTTTCCAATGAAAAATAAAGCCAATGATTCCAAGAATTAAAGGAATTCCAAAATAGATATTACGAGCTTTGTTATCTTTAAATTTTTTGGGAAGCAGACTTTGGTCTCCTAGAAAATAAGAATCAATAAAGGGAATCCCAGTAATGGTATTACCTTTCGTTACTTCCAAATGACCTTCAAAATCATTTTGTCTTCCAACGAAATTCCACCCAAAATAGCGTAAATACATATACCCCACTTGGTAGTTGAGGAAAAACTGAATGTTTTGCCAAAGACTTGGTTTTCTGATATGTTCAGTTCGCTCGCCAGTCACGGGGTCATATGACTGGTAACGCTCCACTTCACCCATGATAGCTTGGTAATTATCAGCCATTTGAGGATTGTGCATTCGTGCAAAAATACCTGTGTGGGCATCGCTGTAGACATAGCTGTATTTTCTCCCGACTTCTTCATAAATCCCTTTCTTCTTATTTTTTTTATAAATAGGCCCATCGTCTTTTCTTTTATAAGTTCCATCTGGGTTTTTCTCAACGCCATTAGAGTCCATATGAGCAGTGTAGAGAGGTCCATAGAAAACAGGCCAATCACCATATTGCTCTCGGTTGAAGTAATTTAGTAACCCAATTGCATCATCTGGGTCATTAAGGTTCATATGCGGGTTAGCCGTAGCCCTGATGGGAATTACCAACCAACTAGAAAAACCAATAATCATAAATAAAATTGATAAAACAACTGTATTTGCCGTCACCCAATTCTTCTTTTGCGTATACCAAAGAGCAGAAAAGAAAACGATAAAGAATAAAATAATCCCGACCAGCAACCCACTTTGGAAAGGCATTCCGAGGGTATTGATTAAGAAAATTTCCAATTTCCCAAAGAAGGACATCGTGTAAGAAAAAATAACTTTAAAGATAAAATAGAAAATCAAAATCGTGATAAGATTCGCTATAGCAAAACTCTTCCAAGTAAACTCATAATGCCTGAAGTAGTAAATGTAACAAATCGCTGGAACGACTAAAATCGCCATTAAATGCACCCCAACACTCAGCCCGATGAGCAAAGAAATTAAAATCAACCATTTATTTTCACGTGGCAAGCCAGCATCATTTTCCCATTTGCAAGCCAACCAAAGCATCAAAGCAGTGAACATGGATGCCATGGCATAAACTTCTCCCTCCACAGCCGAGAACCAAAAGGAATCAGAAAAAGCAAAACATGCAGCTCCTAATACACCTGCCCCCAAGATTAAGATAATTTGAGTAGACGAAAGAGAAGTACTATTTTTTAAAAATAAACGGCGCGCCAAATGCGTAATCGTCCAAAAGAGAAACAAAATAGTCAATGAACTAGAAAGCGCAGATAAAGCATTAATGAGAATGCTATACAAAGCACCATTACCAAAGGCTAACCCAGCCCATACAGCACCAACTAACTGAAAAACAGCAGCTCCAGGAGCGTGTGTAACACCTAATTTTGCACTGGAAACAATATATTCACCACAATCCCAAAAACTAAATTTAGTTTCTATCGTCAACAAATAAAGTATCGAAGCCAATGCAAAAACTACCCAGCCCACTAAATTATTAAGCTTTTTAAAATCCATAACGCTTATTTTTATATCATGCGAAAATAAGATTTTTATTAAAATTTTTTAAGGCTTAAAAAAAATTAGGCAGAAACCCTCCAGCTTAAATTATTTATAATTTAAAATAACTCCCATCAGTCATTATTAATTGATTATCTAAGCCTTAGAAAAATTAAGTCCATTCAATCTCTAGACTTTCAAAAAAAGCATTTAATTCTTGTAGCGATTCGTTATCAATTTTGTTAGTATTAATCTTTATGATTTTGCTCTCAGCGTTGATTTTATAATCGCCAGCAAACTTCCGAATACTTCGAATTTGGTCTAAATTTACTTTCTTCCCCAATGGTCCACCTACTTGCATAATTCCATTTTGGATACTCACGTAAGGGTATTTTCTCTTGTAGAAATAAATCGAAATCCAAGCGATAGAAATGAGAATCCAGCCATAGCTTAGCCAATCCCGTTTTTCTTTGTGTGTGAATACTAGCAAAGAATACCCAGACCAAATAAGTGCAAAAATCAAATGATATCGAACTAGTTTTTGTTTGTATTTTAATTTCATCAATTCAAAATTTAAAATTAAATAAAATTAAATAAAATTTTTTAAGGCTTAAAAAAAAACGTTAAATTTGTGCGGCAAAAGGAAATATGTCTTTAAACGATAAAATTTTGCAAGAAGCCTACACTTTTGATGACTTATTATTAGTTCCAGCTTATTCAAATATACTACCCTCAGCGGTAGATCTCTCAACTCCATTGACTGATAACATAACACTACAAATCCCCATCGTAAGTGCAGCGATGGACACTGTATCAGAAGCTCGCCTAGCCATAGCATTGGCACGGCAGGGAGGTTTATCCTTTATTCACAAAAACATGACGATTGAGCGGCAAGCAAAAGAAGTCGATTTAGTCAAACGTTCTGAAAATGGGATGATAGCTGACCCCATAACTTTGCGACCCGAGCAATTGTTGCAAGATGCTGAGCAACTAATGCGTAAATACAAAATATCTGGTTTGCCCGTGGTGGAAGAAGACAAAACTTTAATCGGAATTTTGACTAATCGTGATATTCGCTACCAAACAGACATGACGCAGGTAGTGACGGATGTGATGACTAAAGAAAACCTGATAACTTCTGGAATTGAGACTAGCTTGGAAGACGCAAAAGAAATTCTATTGAGAAATAGGATTGAGAAGTTACCGATTGTAGATAAAGATTATAAATTAATCGGTTTAATCACCATCAAAGATATTGACAATTTGGCAGAATACCCTAATGCGTGTAAAGATGCCCGCGGCCGCTTGCGCGTGGGTGCTGGTGTAGGCGTGGGAGAAGATACGCTAAGTAGGGTAGAAGCCTTAGTAAGTTCAGGGGTAGATGTTATAGCTTTAGACTCAGCACACGGGCATTCGCAAGGTGTTTTATCCAAAATCAAAGAAGTGAGAAATGCTTTCCCAAATTTGGATATTGTGGGAGGAAATATCGTAACGCCTGAAGCCGCAAAGGCTTTGGTAGAAGCAGGAGCAAATGCGCTGAAAGTTGGCGTAGGGCCAGGGTCAATTTGTACAACGCGTGTAATCGCAGGGGTTGGGGTGCCACAGCTTTCGGCGATTAGTAATGTTTATGAATATGCTAAAAATAAAGGCGTTAGAGTAATTGCAGATGGCGGAATTAAATTGTCAGGAGATATTGTGAAAGCTCTCGGAGCTGGGGCAGACTGCGTAATGTTGGGAAGCCTATTTGCTGGAACAGATGAAGCGCCTGGTGAAGAAATCATCTACCAAGGGCGGAAATTCAAAACATATCAAGGAATGGGGTCTTTAGCAGCAATGAAACGTGGAAGTAAAGATCGCTATTTCCAAAATGAGGCAACAGATGCAAAAAAATTAGTACCAGAAGGCATTGAAGGACGTGTACCCTACAAAGGAGAAGTAAAAGACGTGGTTTACCAATTATGCGGAGGTGTAAGAGCTGGAATGGGCTATTGTGGAACGCCAACAGTGAAATCGCTAAAAGAAAACGCAAAATTTGTGAAAATAACGAATGCTGGACTGCAAGAAAGTCACCCCCATGATATTGTAATAACAAAAGAAGCTCCGAATTACAATGGCTAAAATTGTGAAAACATATATTCGAGCCACTGAAATTCAAGTGATTTTCAGCTAAATTGAGATGTGTTTTTTCGATTTTTTTAATCTGACAATAGAATTTGTGAAGTTAATAATTTCTTAAGACTAGGAATTTTATTTTTTTGGCACATGAATTGATTTATTTAGAGCATAACTTTAAAAAAATAAAGAAAATGAAAAAGTTAATATTAGCAGCCTCGGTTGCATTTGCAGGAATGATTGGTTTGAATGCACAAAGTATGGAAGCACTTCAGATTGGAGCAAGAGCAGGATATAACTACTCTACACTGAGAGGCGATGCCGCGAAAAACATGGACACAAAAGGTCTATCTGGCTTCCATGTAGGTTTATTTACTGAAATCCCAGTGGCAGACCGATTCTCAATTCAACCAGAAGTGCTTTACTCAACCCAAGGTGCTAAGTGGACTTTAGGAAAAGAGACTTATGATTTCAAAACGCAAAATATCAACGTTCCAGTCTTAGCGAAATTTTATGTTGCAGAAGGTTTGAACTTACAAGCAGGGCCACAATTAAGCTTTAATACAGGTTCTGAATTCAAGTATGATGGAGCGTTAGGTAAAACTTCGAAGAAACTAGATAAAGATGCTTTTTCAAAAGTAAACTTTGGTGCAGTTGTAGGAGCTGGGTATAAATTAGCTCAAGGTTTGACTGTTGATGCACGCTACAACTTTGGGTTAACTAATGTGTTTGATAAAGATAACAAATCACTTCAAAGCTTAAAAGTTTCAGAAAAGAATAATTTCAAAAATGGTGTATTTTCAGTTGGTTTAGGTTACCAGTTTTAATAAAAAAGTATACGATTGAGAGCCCTGAAAAATTTCAGGGCTTTTTTTTTATTTTTCTATCAATATAAAGGCTGATAAATTAAAGAAAATTTTATCTTTGTTATAAATTGCTAAAGCAAAAAAGAATAAGATGTAATGGATAGATTTTCTTTCCTAAATGCAGTACATGCAGAATTTGTAGAGTCACAATACGAAAAGTATAAAAAATACCCAGATAGTATTGAACCTTCTTGGAAAGCTTTTTTCCAAGGATACGATTTCGGGCAATCAGGATATGCCAAAGAAAACACAGCTGAAATTGATTCCTTGAGTGATCTTCCTGAGAAGCTTCAAAAAGAATTTAAAGTCATTGACTTAATTAATGGTTACCGCACTAGAGGTCATTTATTTACAAAGACTAATCCTGTAAGAGAAAGAAGGGAGTACCGCCCGACTTTGGCCTTAGAGAATTTTGGCCTGACCGAAAATGATTTAGAAACGGAATTTAAAGCTGGTGAAATTTTAGGTTTTAAAAATTCCTTAACTTTAAAAGAAATCGTACAACACCTTGAGAATATGTATTGCCGCTCTATCGGGATAGAGTATATGTATATACGCAAGCCAGAGGTGGTAGATTGGATTCAAAAATGGCTCAACAAAAATTTAAATACTCCACAATTAACGCCCGAAGAAAAAAGGCAGGTTTTTCATAAATTGAATGAAGCAACAGCTTTTGAAGATTTTTTACATAAAAAATTTGTAGGGCAAAAAAGATTTTCTGCGGAAGGCGTAGAAACTATTATTCCAGCTTTGGATGAAATTATTACTCGTGGTGCAGAAGGTGGTGTGAAAGAGTTTATTGTAGGAATGGCTCATCGCGGACGATTGAATGTTTTGGCAAATATTTTTAAGAAATCTTACTCTCAAATTTTTAGTGAATTTGAAAAGAAGGATTTTGATGATGATTATTTTGATGGAGATGTGAAATACCATCTAGGTTCAACTACTCTCACAAAAACCAGCAAAGGGAAAGAGGTTAAAATCAATATAGCTCCAAACCCTTCTCATTTAGAAACTGTAGATGCTGTAGTAGAAGGGATTACCCGGGCAAAAATAGATTTAGAGTATCAAAAAGATGCGAGTAAAGCGATGCCCATCCTCATTCACGGAGATGCGGCTATTGCTGCTCAAGGAATTGTGTATGAGGTAATCCAAATGGAAGCCCTTGATGGCTATACCACTGGTGGAACGATTCATATCGTAACTAATAATCAAATTGGATTTACGACTAATTACTTGGATGGAAGATCAAGCATTTACTGTACAGATATAGCCAAAGTGACTTTGAGCCCTGTAATCCACGTGAATGCCGATGATGTAGAAGCGGTGATTCATGCCATTCGATTTGCGGTAGATTATCGTTTAGCATTTAATAAAGATGTATTTATTGATTTACTAGGCTATAGAAAATATGGGCACAACGAAGGTGATGAACCACGATTTACACAGCCAAAGTTGTATAAAGCTATAGATAAGCATGATACGGCAAGAGAAATTTACAATCAAAAGCTGAAGGGAGAAAAAATTGTCGACGATCAGTTTCTTGATGAAATGGAAAATGACTTTAAAAATATTCTTGAAAATAATTTAGAAGATTCTAAAAAGATTGAGAGAAATTCATTAGATCCCTTTATGCCAGAAGCATGGAAAGATTTTGAAATTAAAAGGGAAGAAGCCATTTTAGAAGATGTTGATACAAGATTTCCTCTCGATAAATTAAAAGAAGTAGCTAAAACTATAAGTACTTTGCCTGAAGGAGAAGATTTTATTCGTAAAATTGAAAGACTTCATCAGCAACGCCATGATATGGTTTTTGAAGAAAATGCTATTGATTGGGGGATGGCAGAATTGCTGGCTTATGGCAGTTTAATGACAGAAGATTTTAATGTAAGAATTTCGGGTGAAGACGTAGAGCGAGGAACATTCTCTCACCGCCATGCTGTCATTAAAACGCAAGATGAAAAAGAGTTTATTTTATTAAACAATATTCCTCATAGAAATGGAACATTAGAAATTTATAATTCACTTTTATCAGAATATGCAGTGTTAGGTTTTGACTATGGTTATGCGATGGCTGCTCCTAAAACCTTAACGATTTGGGAAGCACAATTTGGAGACTTCTCCAATGGGGCTCAAATTATCATAGATCAATATATCTCTGCGGCAGAAGATAAATGGAAAATCCAAAATGGAATTGTAATGCTGCTCCCCCACGGGTATGAAGGTCAAGGAGCAGAGCACTCAAGCGCACGTGTAGAGCGATATTTGCAGCTGTGTGCGATGGGCAATATGATTGTGGCAAATTGTACGACTCCAGCCAATTTTTTCCACTTATTGAGAAGGCAAATGAAGGTGAATTTCCGTAAACCATTAATTGTTTTTACACCCAAAAGCTTGCTGAGACACCCATTGGTGAAAAGTTCTCTAGAGGATTTAGCTGATGGGAAATTCCAGCCACTCATTGATGATAATATAGAGAAAGAGAAAGTAGAAAGATTAGTCTTCTGTAGTGGTAAGCTTTACTATGATTTATTAGAGCATAGAAAAGAAACAAAAATTGAAAATGTGGCATTAGTTCGGTTAGAGCAATTATATCCACTAGATCATAAGACAATAAATGAAGTGATAAAATCTTACCCGAACCATAAATCTTTGATTTGGGCGCAAGAAGAACCTGAGAACATGGGTGCGTGGTCTCATATTCTGAGACATCTAAACCAATACTCTTGGAAAATGATTTCACCAAGAGAGAGTGCTTCACCAGCATCTGGCTCTTCTAAAAGATGGAGTATTAATCAAGCAAATGTAATTAATCGAGTTTTTGACCTGAACGAACAATAAGAATTATTATGAGTATACTAGAAATGAAAGTCCCTTCACCGGGAGAATCTATATCAGAAGTGGAAATAGCCGAATGGCTAGTAAAAGATGGCGACTATGTAGATAAAGATCAAGCCATTGCAGAGGTGGATTCTGATAAAGCTACATTGGAATTGCCAGCTGAAGAAAGTGGCATTATCACCCTAAAAGCCGAAGAAGGCGATGTGGTACAAGTAGGGCAAGTTGTTTGCTTGATTGATATGGGAGCAGAGAAACCCAAAGCTCAAGAAAAGAAGACGACACCTAAAGAAGTGGAGACAGAAACACCTAAAGCTAAAGCTCATTCTAACGATACAGAAAAGGCAATAGAGAAAAAGAAAACATATGCCAGTGGTACAGCTTCCCCAGCAGCTAAAAAGATTTTAGCAGAAAAAGAAATTGATGCATCACAGGTAAAAGGCACGGGAAAAGATGGAAGAATAACAAAAGAAGATGCGGAAAATTATACACCAGCGATGGGTTCTGTGCCAAGCTATGCCAATAGAGGTACTGAAAGAAAAAAGTTGTCTTCGCTCAGAAGAAGATTAGCAGAACGATTGGTCTCTGTGAAAAATGAGACAGCGATGCTCACCACATTTAATGAAGTGGATATGACAGAAATCTTTGAGCTTCGAAAAAAATACAAAGAAGAATTCAAAGAAAAGCATGGTGTGAGCCTAGGTTTTATGTCTTTCTTCACCAAAGCCGTTACTAGAGCGCTGCAGGAATACCCAGAAGTTAATTCAATGATTGATGGAGATTACAAAGTTTTACATGACTTTATGGATATTTCTGTCGCTGTATCTGGACCAAAAGGTTTGATGGTTCCCGTTGTGAGAAATGCGGAGATGCTTACTTTTAGAGGAATTGAGCAAAACATCAGAGATTTAGCCATCAAAGTAAGGGATAATAAAATCAGTATTGATGAAATGACAGGAGGTACATTTACAATTACCAATGGAGGCGTATTTGGCTCGATGCTTTCTACACCAATTATTAATCCGCCACAATCTGCTATTTTAGGAATGCACAATATTGTAGAAAGACCTGTGGTGAAAAATGGAGGAATTTCGATTGCACCAATTATGTATGTAGCCCTTTCTTATGATCATAGAGTCATCGATGGAAGAGAATCAGTAGGATTCTTAGTCGCTGTAAAAGAAGCCATAGAAAATCCTGCTGAAATTTTGATGGGCGGGAATGATGATTCTTCTATCAGAAGAGCATTAGAATTATAGAAATTTTTTAAGCCTTAAAAAAAATCCGATAATTTTTTATCGGATTTTTTCATTCTAAAACTTTAGTTTTTACTTTTAAAAATTAAATGTAGTCATAATTTTATTGCATGAAATTATCTTATCAAAAAAAACTATTAGAAGCAGGGCTAGACGAAGTCGGGCGAGGTTGTTTAGCTGGTCCAGTCTATGCGGCAGCAGTAATTCTACCTTGGGATTATCACTCCTCTATACTCAATGATTCTAAAAAATTATCTAAGAAAAATAGAGAAAAACTAGCGATAGAAATAAAAAAAGAAGCTTTAAGCTTCGGTATCGGGTTCTGTTCTGCACAAGAAATAGATGAAATAAATATTCTAAATGCCAGTTTTTTAGCAATGCACAAAGCTTTGAAAAAATTAAAACAACAGCCAGGGTTTCTAGCTGTAGACGGCAATCGATTTAAAGTTTATGAGCAAGTTCCCTTTCAATGCTGTGTAAAGGGCGACGCTCATTACCTTAATATAGCAGCGGCATCAGTTTTGGCCAAAACCGAAAGAGATTCCTTCATGGAAGAATTGCATGCAGAATATCCTCAGTATGATTGGGTAAATAATAAAGGCTACCCTACCAAGAAGCATCGCGAGGGGATTTTAAAGACAGGAATATCCCCCTACCATCGGAGGAGTTTTCAACTGATTCCACCCCAGCTGAAATTAAACATTTAAAATTTTTTAAGCCTTAAAAAAAATCGCATTCAATTGATTTTCACAGAATTAGGTACGAGGAGGCTATAGTCGCCTTTATTCCTTATCACGTCACGCACGATGCTAGAGCTGATGTAAGATTTCCCTGATGATGTGAGTAAAAAAACGGTTTCTAACTCTTGGTGAGTTAGAGCACGATTGGTGTGAGCGATAGCTTTTTCAAATTCAAAATCAGCTGGATTTCTTAAACCTCTTAAAATAAAATTAGCCTTTTTCACTTTGCAGTAATCGACGGTTAAACCCTCGTAAGTATCAATCATAACATTAGGAAAACCTTGAAAGGTTTTCTCCAAAAAATCGATGCGTTGTTCTAGTGAAAACATATAGTTTTTTTGAGCATTTTTACCAATTGCTACGATGATTTTATCAAACAAAGGAATAGCTCTTTTTACAATATCAAAGTGACCTAGTGTGATGGGATCAAAAGAGCCTGGGAAAACGGCGATTCTTTGCATAATAATGAATTTTTTGACTAATCTAATGATTTTAAAGCAGATTCAATTTCATTGGTAATGAAATCTTGAATGCTAATTTTAGCATACGCCAGCTGCTGGGGGAGAATACTTGCCGGTGAAAAGCCTGGTAAAGTATTGATTTCTATGAAATAAGGAGTGTTGTCTCGTAGAATGAATTCACTTCTCGACATGCCCTTTAATCCCAAAGATTTATAAATATGAATGGCTGTAGAAGAAATTTTTTCATACAAATCTGATGGAATATTGGCTGGTGTAATTTCCTTAGATTGGCCTTCGTATTTAGCTTGGTAATCAAAGAAATCGTTATAAGAAATAATTTCGGTAATACCAGGCACTATTATTTCATTTTTGTACTCAATCACACCTACCGAAACCTCGGTGCCGTCGATAAATTCTTCGATTAAAATATCTTGATCTTCTTTGAATGCAATTTCTAAAGCCTTAGAAAAATCTTCCTTTTTTTTCACTTTTGAAATGCCTAAACTACTCCCAGATTGGTTGGGTTTGACAAAACAAGGCAAGCCCAAATTTTCTATAATTTCGTCAACATCGTAGTCATTATTTTCTCTTAAATAAACTGATCGAGCAGTGGATATTCCATATTTATTTAAAACGGCTAAGCAATCTTTTTTATTAAAAGTCAGTGCAGAGAGGTAGTGCCCGCAGCCTGTGTATTTTTGGCCCACCAAATCCCAGTATGCTTGTAAATACCCGTCCTCGCCTGGCGTCCCATGAATGATGTTGAAAACGCAATCAAATTTTATTTTTTGACCATTTTTGGTAAAAGAAAAATCGCTTTTTTCAATAGGAAATTTCTTTCCATCAATGACGACTTGCCAGATGTTGCTTAGAATTTGCACGTCAAAAGCATGAAATTTATTTTTATCGATATGATTTAGAATTGTTTGTCCACTTTTTAGAGAAACTTTATGCTCGTCTGAAAAACCACCTGAAACGACTGCAATATTTTTCATAAAAAATTTTTTAAGGCTTCAAAAATACTATTATTCTTTTTCAAAAAAATATTTTTTTGGTAAATACAAATTTAGTAAGCCTTTAAACAAAACTTTTATATTTGTAAATTATTTAAATGTATGAAATTTTTTAAAGCTTTAATAAATTGGAAGTTTTGGTTGTCTTTAGTTTTAGGCGCGCTTTTTCTGATTTCGATTTATTTTTTTACTTTTAAATGGTTGAATGATTATACCTACCATAATATAGAAGTAGAAGTGCCTGATTTGTCTAAGATGAAGATACAAGAAGCAATGGCAAAACTTGATGAGATGAATCTACATTATACTATAGACAGCGTTAAATTCACTGAAGATGTAGAGCCCTTTACGGTTATTGATTTTTACCCCGCAGCGGGTTCGCAGGTAAAACCAGGGCGAAAAATCTTTATAAAAAGCAACCCGAGCGACTACCCGCCAGTGGAGCTACCTAACTTGATAGATAAAAGTAAGCGAATGGCATTTACGCAATTAGCGATGCGAAATCTGGTGGTGGGTGATACGATTTATGAAGAAGACCCAGCAAGAGATGCCGTGTTGCGTGTTTTGTATAATAATAAGGTGATACAAGCGGGAACTTCCTTGCCACGAGGAGCAAAGGTTGATTTGGTCTTGGGGCGTGGCTTTAGTGTAGATGTAAATGTGCCAGATTTGTTGGGGTTGAGTTTTCAAGAAGCAAAACGAATGCTGAAGGAGCGATTTTTTAACTTAGGGAATGTTACATTTTTAGGTGAGAGCAATGATACGATTTTAAGTAGTGTTGTTTATCAAGACCCGCCATCTACTGATTTGTATGATGAAGGATTGCCTGTTTCCATTTGGTTATCAGATAAAAACAGAGGAGAGTTACGTTCAAAAATTGACTCAATGGATATTCTTTTCCGTAGGAAAGTGAGTAGAGACGATTCTTTATACTATAATTCTGTACAAAATGCAAATAAAATAGACCTTAGTGATTTGCCTGAAGAAATCAGAAATCAAGTGAAGCACGATGAGCGGGCAAAACAGAATATGGAATTGAACAAAACACAGCAGGCTCCTGCAAAACCTAAAATTGATACGACAGGAATTTCAATTG
The DNA here is from genome assembly GCF_951229915.1 of Candidatus Ornithobacterium hominis. GTDB lineage: Bacteria > Bacteroidota > Bacteroidia > Flavobacteriales > Weeksellaceae > Ornithobacterium > Ornithobacterium hominis. The sequence continues at coordinate 396,422 of NZ_OX579588.1, forward strand.
AATAGAACATGCAAGAATTTCATGAAAGGCCAGAGGAAGATGAGGATGAAGAAGAGTTGTATGAACACTATAGATTCCGTGCAGAGAAAGGGCAGAAGCCACTTCGGGTAGATAAATATTTAATGAATTTTATAGAAAATGCTTCTAGAAATAAAATCCAACAAGCCGCCAAAGCTGGGAATATTTGGGTAAACGAAGAACCCGTAAAGCAAAACTACAAAGTAAAAGCCAATGACATCGTCAAAGTAGTTTTGAGCTATCCGCCCAAAGAAAATCAAATCATTCCGCAGAATATTCCAGTAAATATCATGTATGAAGATGAAAGTCTTTTACTAGTAAACAAAGAAGCTGGTATGGTAGTTCATCCCGGGCATGGAAACTACAGCGGGACACTCGTGAATGCTTTGAAGTACCATTTTGATCACTTACCTAGTATACAAAGTGAGTTAGAAAGACCAGGCTTAGTGCATCGGTTAGATAAAGATACCAGTGGGCTTTTGGTCATAGCTAAAACTGAATACGCAATGGATTATTTAGCCAAGCAGTTTTTTGAAAGAACAACCCGCAGAAAGTATATCGCACTAGTGTGGGGAAACGTAGAGTCGGATGAAGGAACGGTGAAAGGAAATATTGGTAGAAACCCTTCAAACCGAATGCAAATGGCAGTTTTGGAAGAGCCAGAAGGTAAACACGCCATTACACATTATAAAGTTTTAGAACGTTTTGGCTACGTAACTTTGGTAGAATGTCGTCTTGAGACAGGCAGAACTCACCAAATCCGAGTGCACATGAAACACATTGGGCATACTTTATTCAATGATGAAAGATATGGTGGAAATCAAATTCTGAAAGGCACAACCTTCAATAAATACAAGCAATTTGTGCAAAATTGCTTTGAGACATGCCCTCGGCAAGCCTTGCACGCCAAGACTTTAGGATTTCAGCACCCAGTGACGAAGGAAGAAATGAAATTTAACTCAGAAATCCCTTCTGATATGCAAAATTTAATTGAAAAATGGCGCGGCTATGCTCAATCAGCTATAGAAGCATAAGCACCCAAGTCTGGCGGATTCCTTCGACTTTGGTCATTCAAATCAGTAGAGATACTTTCAATAGAAATTCCTTTCTGTTTTGCAGGAGAATTTTTCTGGAGCGATAAATCTAAAGCCTTTAGAAAAATAGATTTAAATAAAGGTGCGCGGGTAATGATGGCATTAAAAATATGATTATCATTCAAATCAAGATTTTTTTCATCATCATTTTTGATCAAAACATGACTGAAAATCATTGGCTTGGAGGGTTTTGAGCCAAAAACAACCCCTTGGCGGTATCGCCCATGAAAAATCGAGTTGATGACTTGGAATGGCTGATTTTGATAATCTTTAATTTCCATAGGAATATTTTCGCCAAACGACTGAGCATATTGGTGAATTCCAGGGTTGGCAAAACTTGAATAAATGATTTCAGTTTCCAGCGGCCCCTCTAGAAGTAAAGTCGCCTGAGATGCATTGAAAAACACGGAATTAAAAATTTTTAATTTGCTCTGCTTGGCACGGACACCGTAAGTTCCAGAATTGATAATGAGGCTTTTGTCGATGACTAAATCTGATTCATCAGCATCCAAACCAATTTCAGCCGCTTTGATTTCAGTAGAGTGGAGATTGATTTTGGCATTTTGAGCTTTGATTCCTTTCCATTGCAAAGGTATCGAATCATAACCAGCATCATTTCTAAAGCCTTTGAAAATCACTCTTTTTTCGGGCGTTCCATTAGAATTTAATTCGCTATTGGGGTTTAAAATTACTTTAGACTCATGGAAAAACAACAACTTCGTTTTTGGTTGAATATTTAAAGTTTGATGTTGAGCCACGACTAAATCTTTTGTAAAAATATGAGCTATATCGTTGTGAAGCGTCGCTTGATTGTTTTGAAAAATTAAATCATCAGTATTCTTATAAATTTTTGATTTCTGAATAAAACCTGAAATCTCAATATTTTTTTGATTATTTTCTAAGCCTTTAAAAATTATTTTTTCTTTTATTTCTTTAGACTCAGTTGACTCGGGAGCAACAATTTGAAACAAAATTCTCAAGCTATCACCTTTCAATAACGGGACATTATGAAAATTTTGACCACTTTTCCCATGAATATTTAAATGAATATAGCTGGAAGTATTTTCGAGATAAATTTCAGGAATAAGAAGATTTTTTTTAGTTTGATTTTTAATCTGGAAAGAAAAAACAGGTGATGAAATTCCAGAATAAATGGTGTCCAAAAACAAACTGTCTTGAGCAATGGCGAAATGCAAATTTTGATTTTTCACCTCTAAATCCTCTCGGCAAGAAATAAAAAAAGTAGCCCAAAATGTGAGCAAGCAAAGAAATAAAGCTCTCATACTTTAAAGTTTAAACAAAAATAAATAAATATTTGCTACAGAAATAATTATTTGTATATTTGCAGTCCGATTTTAGAAATAAGGTAGTTATGCGTAAAGATATACATCCAGAGAATTATCGATTAGTAGCGTTTAGAGACATGAGTAATGAAGATACGTTTATTACCCGTTCTACAGCTGAAACAAAAGATACCGTAGAAATAGATGGTGTTGAATATCCATTGGTGAAATTAGAAATTACATCTACATCACACCCTTTTTACACTGGTAAAATGAAGTTGGTTGACTCTGCGGGTAGAGTTGATAAGTTTATGAATAAGTATAAAAAGTTTAAGAAATAACATATTTTCTCATAATAGTAATTTTTAGGCTTCGGTTTTTCCGAAGCTTTTTTATTTTTGATAAACTAATATAAACTATAAAAATTTATAAAGGCTTAAAAAAGCTTTCGCTTTACAATTTATATAAGCCGTTAAAAAAATTGTATTTTTGTTTTCAAATCTGAAAATTTTGAAAAATAAAATCAACCAAAATATTTTAGAATTGGTAGGTAATACGCCAATTGTAAAATTAAATAAGATTGTAAAAGATTTACCCTGCCCTGTTTTTGCAAAATTAGAATTTTTTAACCCTGGGCATTCATCAAAAGACCGAATTGGACTTCACATCATTGAAGAGGCAGAGAAAGAAGGCATCTTGAAGAAAGGAGCTACTATTGTAGAGACGACTTCTGGCAACACAGGTTTTAGTATTGCGATGGCAAGTGCGGTAAAAGGCTATAAATGTATACTTGCAGTTAGTGATAAGACAAAAGAAGACAAAATTGCTTTTCTGAAGGCTTTGGGCGCAGAAGTGCATGTTTGCCCAGCGAATGTACCAGCAGAAGACCCTAGAAGTTATTACGAAACGGCAAAGAGAATCCATCAAGAAACGCCCAATTCTATTTACATCAATCAATATTTTAATTTAAAAAACATTGATGCTCATTACTTGAGCACGGGGCCTGAGATTTGGGAGCAAACCGATGGACAAATCACGCATTTGATTGCAGCTTCAGGGACAGGCGGTACAATTTCTGGAGTGGGGCGCTACTTGAAAGAGAAAAATCCCGAGATTAAAATCATAGGAGTAGACGCTGATGGTTCTGTGATTAGAACTTATCATGAGACGGGAGAATTAGATAAGTCTAAAATTAAACCTTACAGGATTGAAGGTTTAGGGAAGAATTTGATTCCTGGGGCAACAGATTTTTCCGTCATAGACGAATATGTAACCGTGACGGATGAAGATAGTGCCTATTGCACTAGATTGTTAGCGCTAGAAGAAGGAATCTTGGCAGGGTACACAAGTGGAGCCGTTATTCAAGGGTTGAGAGAATATAAAAACAGATTATCTGAAAATGATTTTGCTGTAGTGATATTCCCTGACCACGGCTCTAGGTATATGAATAAAGTTTATAATAATGATTGGCTGAAAGAACAAGGCTTTAATCAAAAGGAATTTTAGTTTTTATGATAAAATATGCAGTAGTGACTGGAGTTTCATCTGGAATAGGTAAAGCAACCGCTCAGAAATTTTTAGAAAAAGGATTTTTTGTGTTTGGAAGTGTGAGAAAAAGAGAAGATGCACAAGAATTTGAACAAAATTTTCCCGAAACGTTCCAGACATTGGTTTTTGATACAACAAACTACTCTGCTGTAGATCAAGCTGTTCAGCAAATTGAAGAAAGAATTGGTAAACAAGGTTTGAGCGTTTTGGTAAATAATGCAGGTGTAGCTAAGTATGGCCCAATTCAATACGTGGATATAGAAGAGTTGAGAAATCAATTTGAAATTAATGTATTTGCACCGATTTACTTTACACAAAAACTTTTACCTTTATTGGGCGCATCCAAAGAAGCCAAATGGAAAGGAAAACTTTTCATAATTAGCTCTACTGCTGGCGTGATGACTAGGCCTATGCTTGGCCCTTACTCAGCTTCAAAGCATGCTATTGAAGCAGTATTTGATGCGTTACGCAGAGAGATGATGTTGTATGGGCTAGATGTTATCATTATAGAACCAGGGCCAATCAAAACAGAAATTTGGGGGAAAGCAAAAAGCAAAGAAAATCCTTACGTAGACACTGATTATGAATTGATTTTTGAAAAATTGGATGAAGCAGTGAATAAAATTGAAAAAGTAGGATTACCAGTAGAAGCCGTTTCTAATAAAATTTGGGAAATTTATAAAAGCCCCAAACCCAAGACAAGATATGTAATAGCGCCTAAAAAATTATTTTTTAAAGCAGCGATGTATCTCTTGCCAGATAAGACTTTAGATAAAATTTTCTTTAAAGATTTAAAAAAAATAATGAATAAATAAGATATGGATATTTTTGAAAGAATAAAACAGAATAGAGGCCCATTAGGTCAGTTTGCAGATTATGGAGAAGGTTATTTTATTTTCCCTAAGCTAGAGGGGGAATTAGGCCCACGAATGAAATTTCAAGGGAAAGAAGTTATTTGCTGGAGTTTAAATAACTATTTAGGTTTAGCTAATCACCCTGAAGTTCGAGAAATAGATAAAAAAGCCAGTGAAGAATATGGCTTGGCTTACCCTATGGGAGCTCGAGCGATGAGTGGCCACACCGAAAAGCATGAGGAGCTTGAAAATAAATTAGCAAAATTTGTAAATAAAGAAGTTGCATATTTATTGAATTTTGGATACCAAGGGATGCTATCTATCATAGATACACTATTGAGCCCAAAAGATGTGGTAGTATACGATAGTGATAGTCATGCATGTATAGTAGATGGCGTTCGATTGCATTTAGGTAAACGATTTACTTACCAACATAATGATGCTGAAAGTCTTGAGAAAATGCTAAAAAGAGCTCAAAATATTACAGAAAAAACGGATGGAGGAATTTTAGTGATTTCTGAAGGAGTTTTTGGAATGCGAGGCGAGCAAGGGAATTTAAAAGAAATCGTTGCACTAAAGCAAAAATATGACTTCAGACTATTAGTGGATGATGCGCATGGTTTTGGAACCTTGGGCAAAACAGGAGCAGGTGCTGGAGAAGAGCAGGGAGTTCAAGATGAAATTGATGTGTATTTTTCAACCTTTGCAAAATCAATGGCAAGTTTAGGAGCATTTGTTGCAGGCAATAAAAATGTAATAGAATATTTACAATATAATATGCGCTCTCAAGTTTTTGCTAAATCTTTGCCCATGGCATTGGTGATTGGTGCGCTAAAAAGATTAGACATGCTACAAAATCAGTCAGAGCTAAAAGATAAACTTTGGGAAAATACCAATAAACTTCAGTCAGGATTAAGAAAAGCTGGATTCAATTTAGGTAGTACAAACACTTGTGTAACACCAGTTTTCTTAGAAGGATCCACGGTAGAAGGCACGTTACTAGTCAAAGATCTTCGTGAAAATCATGGAATTTTCACCAGCATTGTCGTTTACCCAGTGATTCCAAAAGGAATGATTTTATTGAGATTAATTCCAACCGCAGCCCATACAGACAAAGATATTGAAGACACCATCCATGCCTTTACAGCCATTCGAGATAAATTAGTATCTGGACAATACGCAGAAATTGAGAAGAAAATGGATGTAGAATATCAACAATATTAATTTGTATATTAATTATTTTTGTTTAACTTTGCCTTTCATTAATAAAAGAGATGTAATTTTATGTTAATAGTTCCAGTAAAAGACGGAGAATCAATCGAAAGAGCTTTAAAACGCTACAAGAGAAAATATGATAGAACAAAGGTTTTAAGAGAATTAAGGGAAAGACAACAATTCACAAAACCTTCAGTAAAACGTCGTCAGGAGATATTAAGAGCTGCGTACAAACAGCGAATGCAGCAAGAAAACGAAGCTTAAATAAGTTTTACAATAAACTAAAAAAACCGCTTATCTTTGCATAAGCGGTTTTTTTTATGTTAGTAGATCGGTTTTTAATTTACATCAGAGACGAAAAAAGATACTCCAAGCATACATTGCATGCTTACGATTTTGATTTAAATCAATTTATTGAATTTTTAGAATCCAAAGGAATCTTAGATTTTCATGAAGTAAATTTAGTGATATTGAGAAGTTATATAGCTTTCTTGAATCAACAGAATTTAAAGGCAGTAACTATTAACAGGAAAATCAGTGCAATAAAAAAGTTTTTTAGTTTTTTGGTTGAGTTAAAAGAAATATCACTTAATCCAGCAAAAGATTTAAAATTTTTAAAGCCTTTAAAAAATATTGATCCACCATTATCAGAATCAGAAGTAAAAAAGATTCTAGAAATGGAATTTGATTTAGAAGAAGTAAATCAAAGAAGAGATTATTTAATCATTCAAATGTTTTTTTTCACAGGAATCAGAAGAGCAGAATTGATTGGTTTAACTAGCTCTGATATCTTACTTGGTGAGAAGATGATAAGAGTGCGAGGAAAGGGAAGCAAAACACGCATGATTCCGATATCTTCTTATTTAGCAGACCAAGTAGAACAATATATGAATTTGATGCAAGATAAAACAAGATTAAATTTAAGAGAATCCCTTTTTTATACGCATAAAGGAAATAAGATTTATCCAAAATTTGTACATAACTTAATCAATTCGTACCTTAGTATAGTTTCCACAAAAAGGAAGAAAAGCCCACATGTTTTGCGTCATACGTTTGCGACGCAATTATTGAAAAAAGGTGCGGATATTAATAGTGTAAAAGAATTAATGGGTCATTCAGCTATATCATCAACAGAAAAATATACCCATTATAACATTGAAGAATTAAAAAAAGTGTATAACCATTCTCATCCAAGAGAAAAAAAATGAAAATTATGAAAGTAAATTTGCAAGCAATAAATTTCAGCGCAAAACAAGAATTAGTTGAATTTATAGAAGAAAAATTAAATAAATTAGATCAATTTTCAGATCAGATTGTAGGAGCAGAAGTTTATTTAAAGTTGGATAACAATCATAGTAAAGAAAATAAAGTAATAGAAATCAGATTGCAAGTACCTGGAGATGATATTGTTGTGGAGAAGAATGGCTCTTCTTTTGAGGAAGCGACCAATCTTGCCGTCGATACATTAAAACGCCAAATAATCAAGAAAAAAGAAAAAGCTGCGAATAAATAATTTTTTTCATCAATAATTTTGTTAGAAAAAAAAATGTTTTATATTTGCAGTCCGTTTGTGAAAGAAACTTTCTTTAAAGTTGTTTTTTTATAAACGGACAAGAGTTGCCTCTGTAGCTCAGCTGGCTAGAGCAGCTGATTTGTAATCAGCAGGTCGTGGGTTCGAGTCCCTCCAGAGGCTCTTTATTAAAATGGGCAGATACTCAAGTGGCCAACGAGGGCAGACTGTAAATCTGCTGTCTTTCGACTTCGGAGGTTCGAATCCTTCTCTGCCCACTTTTTTTGCGGGAGTAGCTCAATTGGTAGAGCTTCAGCCTTCCAAGCTGAATGTTGCGGGTTCGAGTCCCGTCTCCCGCTCAACTTTTGGCCGATGTAGCTCAGGGGTAGAGTGCTTCCTTGGTAAGGAAGAGGTCACGGGTTCAAATCCCGTCATTGGCTCAACGGTTAGATTTGAATAATTAAACACAAATAGAATTAATTTTTTTTAAAATGGCAAAGGAAACTTTTAACCGAGACAAGCCGCATTTAAATATAGGTACTATTGGTCACGTTGACCATGGTAAGACTACTTTAACTGCAGCGATTACTAAAGTATTAGCAGATAAGGGTTTTTCGGAAGCGCGTGCTTTTGATCAAATTGACAATGCTCCTGAAGAGAAGGAGAGAGGTATTACAATTAACTCTTCTCACGTGGAATACCAAACAGAAAATCGTCACTATGCGCATGTTGACTGTCCTGGTCACGCTGATTACGTTAAAAACATGGTAACAGGAGCTGCGCAAATGGATGGTGCAATTTTGGTTGTGGCTGCGACAGATGGTCCAATGCCTCAAACGCGTGAGCATATCCTTTTGTGTCGTCAGGTGAATGTTCCAAGAATTGTTGTTTTCTTGAATAAAGCAGACATGGTTGATGATGAGGAATTGATGGAGCTTGTGGATATGGAAGTGAGAGATTTGCTTTCTTCTTATGAGTATGATGGAGATAATACTCCTGTAATACAAGGTTCTGCCTTAGGAGCTCTGAACGGGGAAGAGAAGTGGGTTGACACTGTGTTGAAGTTGATGGATAGTGTAGATGAGTGGATTGAAATTCCAGAAAGAGATCAAGATAAGCCTTTCTTGATGCCAATCGAGGATATCTTTTCAATTACAGGTCGAGGTACCGTTGCTACTGGGCGCATTGAGGCAGGTGTGATTAATACAGGAGATCCTGTTGATATTGTGGGTATGGGAGATGAGAAGTTGACCTCTACTATTACAGGAGTTGAGATGTTTAGAAAAATTCTTGACAGAGGTGAAGCTGGAGATAATGTAGGTCTTTTATTGAGAGGTATTGAGAAAAGTCAAATTAGCCGTGGAATGGTTGTTGCAGCTAAAGATAGCGTTACTCCTCATGCTAAATTTAAAGCAGAGGTCTATATTTTGACTAAAGAAGAAGGTGGTCGTCATACTCCGTTTAAAAACAATTACCGTCCTCAGTTTTATGTGAGAACTACTGACGTTACAGGTGAAATTCACTTGCCTGAAGGAGTTGAGATGGTGATGCCTGGGGATAATATCACTATTGAAGTTGATTTGATTCAACCGATTGCACTCAACGAAGGTCTTCGATTTGCAATTAGAGAAGGTGGTCGAACTGTAGGTGCTGGTCAGGTAACTGAAATTTTAGATTAAATATATTTTTAAATTTGAATAGAGGTGTTTCTGACATTAAATCAGGAACACTTTCTGTCATACGGGCGTAGCTCAGCTGGTAGAGCAGTGGTCTCCAAAACCAAAGGTCGAGGGTTCGATCCCTTCCGCCCGTGCATAAAGAATTTTCCATGAAAGAAATCGTTGATTTTGTGAAAGGCTCTTATGATGAGTTTGCAAATCATGTGACTTGGCCCAAATGGGACACCCTTCAATCAGCAACGATCGCTGTAGCGGTGTTTACTTTGATATTGTCATTGTTTTTATATGGTGTAGACACATTATTTAGTGATATTATTAATGGATTATATAGATTGTTAAAATAATCTTCTATGAGTGAAATGAAATGGTATGTTCTTAAGACGATTAGTGGAAGAGAGCATAAGGTCAAAGAGTACATTGAAGATGAAATTTCTTATCAAGGTTTGAGTAACCATTTAGGGCAGATTGTTGTTCCTGTAGAGAAAGTTATTCAGATTAAAAATGGGAAAAAGTTACAAAAAGAGCGAGTTTATTACCCAGGATATGTGATGATTGAAGTGGATTTAATAGGTGAAATACCTCACATTATCAAAAATGTAAATGGTGTGATAAGTTTCTTGAGTTCTACTAAAGGAGGAGATCCTGTCCCTATGCGAAAAAATGAAGTTAATCGTATGTTAGGTAGAATGGATGATCTTTCTGATGAGGAGGAATTAGTTAATATTCCTTATATGGTTGGCGAAACAATCAAAGTTATTGATGGTCCTTTTAATAATTTCAATGGAGTTATAGAAGAAATCAATGAAGAAAAAAGAAAGTTGAAAGTTATGGTTTCAATTTTTGGTCGTAAAACTCCTTTGGAGTTGAATTATGTTCAAGTAGAAAAAATTTAGGCTGCTTCCAAAAATAAACGCTTAATTTTTTAAAGTAAATTAAAGATGGCAAAAAAAATTCAAAAAATTGTAAAACTTCAGGTTAGAGGTGGGCAAGCAAATCCTTCCCCACCCGTAGGTCCTGCTTTAGGTGCTGCAGGGGTTAATATTATGGAGTTTTGTAAACAATTTAATGGTCGTACACAAGACAAGCAGGGTAAAGTTTTACCTGTGGTTATTACTGTTTATCAAGATAAATCTTTTGATTTTGTTGTTAAGACTCCTCCTGCTGCTGTTCAGTTACTAGAGGCTGCTAAATTAAAAGGAGCTTCAGGTGAACCTAATAGGGTCAAGGTTGCTACTGTAACATGGGATCAAGTTCAAGCGATAGCAGAAGATAAAATGGCTGATTTGAATTGTTTTACAGTTAATTCAGCAATGAAAATGGTAGCTGGAACTGCGAGATCAATGGGGATTAATGTGAAAGGTGGAACTAAACCAGAGTAATTATATGGCAAATTTAACTAAAAATCAAAAAGAGATAGCGAAGAAATATGATAAGACTAAAGCTTACACTTTAGAAGAAGCTTCTTCGATTGTAAAAGAGATAAGCATGGTAAAGTTTGACGCTACGGTTGATATTGCTGTTCGCTTAGGTGTAGATCCTAAGAAAGCAAATCAAATGGTAAGAGGCGTTGTTTCTTTGCCACATGGAACAGGAAAAGATGTTAAAGTTTTAGCCTTAGTTACTCCAGATAAAGAGCAAGAAGCGAAAGATGCGGGTGCAGATTATGTGGGTCTTGATGAGTATTTAGAGAAAATCAAAGAAGGTTGGACAGATGTAGATGTTATTGTAACCATGCCTGCTGTAATGGGGAAATTAGGTCCATTAGGTAGAGTTCTTGGGCCACGTGGGCTAATGCCTAATCCTAAAGCTGGAACAGTTACGATGGATGTTTCAAAAGCAGTAAGTGATGTGAAAGCTGGAAAGATTGATTTTAGGGTTGATAAAACTGGCATCGTTCATGCTATTGTAGGAAAGGTTTCTTTTCCTGCGGAAAAGATTATGGAAAATGCAAAGGAATTGATTCAAACTTTACAAAAAATGAAACCTACTGCAGCAAAAGGTGTTTATATGAAGAGTATTTACTTATCTTCAACGATGAGTCCTTCTGTACAAGTAGATCCAAAAAGTGTTTAATTCGAAATTGATTGAAAGATGACAAGAGAACAAAAAGCGCAAATGATAGATGATCTTCAACAGATATTGGTTGATACAGATACTATATATTTAACAGATATTTCGGGATTAAATGCTTCTGAGACTTCAATTTTAAGAAGAGCTTGTTTTAAGAAAGATATTCAGCTAAGAGTGGTGAAAAACACTTTGTTGAAAAAAGCTATGGAGCGTGTAGAAGATAAAGAATATGAAGAGTTGTATGATGTTCTGAAAGGGAACACTGCAATTATGATTTCTGATAAAGAAAATGCTCCAGCAAAGGTAATTAAAGATTTTAGAAAAAAATCAGAGAAACCTATCTTAAAAGGGGCTTGGATTCAAGCCGCAGTTTATGTTGGTGATGACAAGGTTGATACTTTATCTAACTTGAAATCTAAAGAAGAATTGATAGGCGATGTAATCAATATCCTACAGTCTCCAATGAAAACAGTTGTTTCTCAACTCCAAAGTGGAGGACAGAAATTATCTGGATTAGTTAAAACGCTAAGTGAGCGTTCAGAATAAAAAATACACTCAATAATTATAAATAAAATTTAAAAAGCATTAAAAATGGCAGAATTAAAAGAATTAGCAGAACAGTTGGTAAATTTAACTGTAAAAGAGGTAAATGAATTAGCAGATATTTTAAAAGAAGAGTATGGTATTGAGCCAGCTGCTGCTGCAGTAGCTGTAGCAGGACCAGTTGCTGGAGGAGAAGCAGGAGGAGAGGAAGAGAAATCAGAATTTGATGTTATCCTAAAGTCTGCAGGAGCTTCTAAATTAGCTGTTGTGAAATTAGTTAAAGAATTGACTGGTAAAGGATTAAAAGATGCTAAGGATTTAGTAGATGGTGTTCCTGCAACATTGAAAGAAGGTGTTTCAAAAGAAGAAGCAGAAGCTTTGGCTAAACAATTAGAAGAAGCAGGTGCTGAGGTTGAATTGAAATAATTTCAATAGAGTTTTAATTAAGGGTTTAGACCTTCACTTTGGGTGATAGGTCTAAGCCTATTTTAGGTAATAAGAGTCTTAAACCGTTCAAAGGTTTTGTTAATAGAGGGTAAAATAACTCTATAAAATTTAAAACATAATAACCAATATGAGTACATTGGCAAAGAAAGAGCATAAAAGAAATAATTTTTCATCAACAAAGAATATTGCTGATTTTCCTGATTTTCTTGACATTCAATTAAAGTCTTTTGAAGATTTTTTCCAGCTAGAAACGCGTCCTGATCAAAGAAAAAATGAAGGCTTATTTAAAACTTTTGCGGAAAATTTCCCTATAAGTGATACAAGAAATCAGTTTGTTTTAGAATTTCTTGATTACTTTGTTGATTCCCCTAGATATTCTATACAAGAATGTATCGAAAGAGGTTTAACCTATAGTGTCCCCTTAAAAGCACGATTAAAACTTTATTGTACAGATCCTGAACACGAAGATTTTGAAACAGTGGTTCAAGATGTTTATTTAGGTACAATACCTTATATGACACCGAGTGGTTCTTTTGTGATTAACGGAGCAGAAAGAGTTATTGTTTCTCAATTACACAGATCTCCAGGTGTATTTTTTGGTCAATCTTATCACGCCAATGGAACTAAATTATACTCTTCTAGAATTATTCCATTTAAGGGATCTTGGATTGAATTTGCTACAGATATTAATTCTGTAATGTATGCTTATATTGATAGAAAAAAGAAATTGCCTTTAACGACTTTGTTGAGAGCAATTGGTTATGAAAGAGATAAAGATATTTTAGAAATTTTTGATTTAGCTGAAGAAATTAAAGCTAACAAATCTAACTTAAATAAAGTCCTTGGACGAACACTAGCGGCAAGAGTTTTAAATACATGGCATGAAGATTTTGTAGATGAAGACACAGGCGAGGTTGTTTCAATTGAAAGAAATGAAATAGTTTTAGATCGGGAAACTATTCTTGAAAAAGAACACATCGAAGAAATTTTAGATTCAGGTGTGAAAACAATTTTGTTGCATAAAGAAGATAATAAAGCTTCTGATTATGCTATTATTTTAAATACGCTACAAAAAGACCCCACTAATACAGAAAAAGAAGCGGTAGAATATATTTATCGTCAACTAAGAAATGCTGAACCACCAGATGAAGAGACAGCAAGAGGAATTATAGATAAACTATTTTTTTCTGACACTCGCTATAGTTTAGGTGAAGTAGGGCGCTATCGGTTAAATAAAAAATTAGGACTTAATATTTCAGAAGAAATTCAGGTTTTAACGAAAGAAGATATTATCTCTATTGTTAAACATTTGATAGAATTAGTGAATTCAAAAGCTGAGGTGGATGATATTGACCACTTGTCAAACCGTCGAGTTAGAACCGTAGGTGAGCAAATGGCAAATCAGTTTGGTGTAGGTTTAAATCGTATGGCAAGAACCATTCGAGAAAGAATGAACGTAAGAGACAATGAAGTCTTTACACCAATTGATCTTATTAATGCTAAGACTTTATCTTCTGTTATCAATTCATTTTTTGGGACAAACCAACTTTCTCAGTTCATGGATCAAACAAATCCATTATCTGAAGTAACTCATAAGCGTAGACTCTCAGCTTTAGGGCCAGGAGGTTTGTCGAGAGAGAGAGCAGGGTTTGAAGTACGAGATGTTCATTATACACACTATGGTAGACTTTGTCCTATCGAGACACCTGAGGGACCAAACATCGGTTTGATTTCCTCTCTTTGTGTTTATTCTAAAGTCAACAATATGGGATTTTTGGAGACACCTTATAGAAGAGTTGAAGATGGAAAAGTTAATCTAAAAGAAGCTCCTGTTTATTTAACTGCAGAAGAAGAAGAAGATCAAATTATAGCCCAAGCAAATGCTAAATTAAATGATGATGGTAACTTCGTAAATGATAGGGTTATTGCAAGAGAAGATGGAGATTTTCCAGTAGTAGAACCTAATCGTGTTAATTTGATGGATGTTGCTCCCAATCAAATTGCTTCGATTTCAGCTTCTTTGATTCCATTTTTGGAACATGATGATGCCAACCGTGCGTTGATGGGGTCGAACATGATGCGTCAAGCTGTTCCTTTGTTGAAACCCCAGTCTCCTATTGTGGGTACAGGACTAGAAGGTTCTGTGGCGAAGGACTCTAGAATTTTGATGAATGCTGAGGGAAATGGCGTAGTAAAGTATGTCGATGCACAAAAAATTACGATTGACTATGAAAGATCTGAAGAAGAAGAAGCCGTAAGCTTTGATTCTTCAGAAAAAACATATGAGTTAATTAAATTTAGAAAAACAAACCAAGGTACTTGTATTAACTTAAAACCTATTGTGAAAGTAGGGGATAAGGTAGTAAAAGGACAAGTTTTATGTGAAGGCTATGCGACGGAAGAAGGTGAATTAGCTTTAGGAAGAAACTTATTGGTTTCCTTCATGCCTTGGAAAGGATATAACTTTGAGGATGCGATTGTAATCTCAGAAAAAGTTGTAAGAGAAGACTGGTTTACTTCTATTCATATCGATGAATATTCAATGGATGTTCGTGATACTAAATTAGGTATGGAGGAATTAACTAACGATATTCCAAATGTTTCTGAAGATGCAACCAAAGATTTAGATGAAAACGGTTTAATCAGAATCGGTGCAGAGGTAAAGCCTGGAGATATTCTTATCGGTAAAATTACTCCTAAAGGAGAATCAGACCCAACGCCAGAAGAAAAATTATTGAGAGCAATTTTCGGAGATAAGGCAGGCGATGTGAAAGATGCTTCGCTCAAGGCTAATCCGTCATTGAGAGGGGTGGTAATTGATAAAAAATTATTTGCAAGAAGTATAAAAGATAAAAATAAACGCGCAAAAGATAAAGTTACCATTGAGAAATTAGATAAGAGTTTCCAGAAAAATTTTGATGAATTAAGAGATGTTTTGCTCGAAAAATTATATAAACTTTTAAATGGGAAAACTTCACAAGGAATATTTAATGACTTAAATGAAGAAGTGATTCCTAAGGGAGCTAAATTCACACAGAAATTATTATCAAGCGTGGATGACTATTTGAATTTAACAGGAGGAACTTGGACGACGGATGAAGATTTAAATGAACTTGTAAAGCAATTATTGCACAATTATAAAATTAAAAATAATGATTTGCAAGGAGTATTAAATCGAGAGAGATTTACCATTTCTGTAGGAGATGAATTACCAGCTGGTATTATAAAGCTTGCAAAAATTTACATTGCTAAAAAACGTAAATTAAAAGTGGGTGATAAAATGGCAGGACGCCATGGTAACAAAGGTATCGTTGCTCGAATCGTAAGAGATGAAGATATGCCGTTCTTAGAAGATGGAACGCCAGTAGATATAGTATTAAATCCATTGGGGGTACCTTCTCGCATGAATATTGGGCAGATTTTTGAGACCGTACTAGGATGGGCTGGTAAAAAATTGGGAGAAAAATATGCAACACCTATTTTTGATGGAGCTCACATTGATGAAATTAATGAACTCACAGACAAAGCAGGTATTCCACGATACGGAACAACTTATTTGTATGACGGTGGAACTGGAGAAAGATTTGCCCAAAAAGCTACCGTAGGAGTTATTTATATGTTGAAATTAGGACATATGGTTGATGATAAAATGCACGCAAGATCTATCGGGCCATATTCATTGATTACACAGCAACCATTAGGTGGTAAAGCACAGTTTGGTGGGCAAAGATTTGGTGAAATGGAGGTTTGGGCTTTAGAAGCTTATGGAGCATCCAATATTCTTCGAGAAATTTTGACTGTTAAATCAGATGATGTTATTGGTCGTGCAAAAACTTACGAATCAATCGTGAAGGGGGATGCGATGCCAGAACCAGGTATTCCAGAATCTTTCAATGTATTATTGCATGAGCTGCAAGGTCTTGGATTGGATATTGATTTACTTCAATCTGAAAATCAATAAAATAACATCATATAATTATTAATTTATATATAGAAAATTCAATGTCAACTAATAAAACGCTTTCGAGCAAATTTGATAAAATTCGTATAGGTTTAGCCTCTCCAGAATCTATTTTACAAGAGTCTCATGGTGAGGTTTTAAAGCCAGAAACAATCAATTACCGTACGCATAAACCAGAAAGAGATGGCCTTTTCTGTGAGAGAATATTTGGCCCAGTAAAAGATTATGAATGCGCTTGTGGTAAGTATAAAAGAATTCGATACAAAGGTATTGTATGTGATCGCTGTGGAGTTGAAGTTACAGAAAAAAAGGTACGTAGAGATCGTATAGGGCATATCAATCTTGTTGTTCCTGTAGCGCATATTTGGTATTTTAGATCTTTGCCTAATAAGCTAGGTTATATTCTAGGAGTTCCATCCAAGAAATTAGACATGATTGTTTATTATGAACGATATGTAGTCATTCAACCAGGTATAGCAAAAGGGCTAGAAGGAGAAGAACTTCAAGTAATGGACTTCTTGACAGAGGAAGAATACTTGGATATCATGGAAACGCTTCCTATTGAGAATCAATATTTAGATGATTCTGATCCTAATAAGTTTATCGCTAAAATGGGAGCTGAATGCTTGGAAGAATTACTGAAAAGAATTGATTTAGATGAGCTTTCTTATGACCTTCGTCATAAAGCTCACAATGAAACTTCAAAGCAAAGAAGAACAGAGGCCTTGAAACGCTTACAAGTGATTGAATCTTTGCGTGAATCAAATGAAGGAAATAAAATTAATCGCCCAGAGTGGATGATTCTTAAAGTTATTCCTGTTATTCCACCAGAGTTAAGACCTTTAGTTCCTTTAGATGGAGGACGATTTGCTACTTCTGATTTAAATGATTTGTACCGACGGGTTATTATCAGAAACAATCGTTTAAAAAGGCTTATGGAAATTAAAGCTCCAGAAGTCATTCTTAGAAATGAGAAAAGAATGTTGCAAGAGTCAGTAGACTCTCTATTAGATAATACTCGAAAATCTTCTGCTGTAAAGGCGGATGGGAATAGACCATTGAAGTCACTTTCAGACTCATTGAAAGGAAAGCAAGGGCGATTCCGTCAAAATTTATTGGGTAAACGTGTTGACTATTCAGCTCGTTCTGTTATCGTAGTAGGACCAGACTTAGAATTACACGAATGCGGTTTGCCAAAGGATATGGCAGCTGAACTTTATAAGCCTTTCATTGTTAGGAAATTAATTGAAAGAGGGGTTGTGAAGACAGTTAAATCAGCGAAAAAAATCATTGATAGAAAAGAGCCTGTTGTTTGGGATATTTTAGAAAACGTACTAAAAGGACATCCCGTCTTGCTTAACCGTGCTCCAACTTTGCACCGTTTGGGAATTCAAGCATTTCAACCTAAATTAATAGAAGGTAAGGCTATACGTTTACATCCATTAGCATGTACAGCATTCAACGCAGACTTCGATGGAGATCAGATGGCAGTGCATTTACCTTTAGGGCCAGAAGCAATTTTAGAAGCACAGCTTTTAATGTTAGGTTCGCAAAATATTTTGAATCCAGCCAATGGTTCGCCAATTGCTGTCCCTTCTCAAGATATGGTTCTTGGTTTATACTATATGACCAAGATTCGCAAAAGTGATGAGAATTATAAAGTAAAAGGAGAAGGCTTGATATTTTATGATGAAGATGAAGTAAGAATCGCTTACAATGAGAAAGCTGTTGACTTAAATGCAAGTATTAAAGTTAGAGCTTCTGTGAAAGAAGGAGGGGAATTAGTTACTAAATTAATTGAAACTAGTGTAGGGCGAGTCTTATTTAATCGAATTGTCCCAGAAAATATTGGTTTTATCAATGAAGTTTTAACTAAAAAATCTTTAAGAAATGTTATTGGTAAAATTTTAAAAGAAACAGATTTCCCAACCACAGCAGCATTCTTAGACCGAATGAAAACATTAGGTTATACCAATGCCTTTGAAGGTGGACTTTCATTTAGCTTAGGAGATATTTTGATTCCAGACCAAAAAACGGAAATGATTCAAGATGCAATTACCCAAGTGGATGCTATTCGAGGAAATTATAACATGGGATTAATTACCAATAATGAGCGTTACAACCAAGTCATTGATGTTTGGACTAATACCAATGCAAGCTTAACGGAATTGGTGATGAAGAGAATGCGAGAAGACCAGCAAGGATTTAATTCAGTTTATATGATGCTTGATTCAGGAGCTCGTGGTTCTAAAGAACAAATTAGACAGCTTTCAGGAATGCGTGGATTGATGGCTAAGCCACAAAAAGCAGGTTCTTCGGGAGGTGATATTATTGAAAACCCGATTATTTCTAATTTCCGAGAAGGACTTTCTATCTTAGAATACTTCATTTCCACACACGGAGCTCGTAAAGGTCTTGCAGATACAGCTCTGAAAACAGCTGATGCAGGATATTTAACACGTCGTTTGGTTGATGTCTCTCAGGATATTATCATCAATGAGGATGATTGTGGTGCGTTGAGAGGTTTAGAAATCACTGCATTGAAGAAAAATGATGAAATTGTAGAACCTTTAAGAGATAGGATTTTAGGTAGAACTTCATTGAACAATGTTTACCATCCAGAAACAGATGAAGTTTTAGTAGAAGCAGATCAAATCATAACAGAAAATATTGCCGATGCTATTCAAGCAGCTGATTTAGATATGATAGAGGTTCGCTCACCATTAACGTGTGATTCTAAATCTGGAATTTGTGCTAAATGCTATGGGCGAAACTTAGCCACTAATCAAGCAGCTCAGTTAGGCGAAACCGTAGGTGTTGTAGCAGCTCAGTCTATTGGTGAGCCAGGTACACAGTTGACGCTTCGCACCTTCCATGTAGGGGGTACAGCGGGTAACGTTTCAGAAGAATCTACTTTGAAAGCTAAACAAAGTGGTAGAGTAGAATTTGATGAATTAAAAACAGTAAGAAGTGAGAATGAAGTTGGGGAATCAGTGGATATTGTCATTTCTAGAACAACTGAATTTAAGCTATTGAATAAGCGAGGTGAAGTTGTGATGACCAATAATATCGCTTATGGTTCTGTGTTGCACGTAGCAAACGGTCAAGAAGTGAAAAAAGATCAAAAAATTACTACTTGGGATCCTTATAATGCTATTATCATTGCAGAAACAGCAGGTAAAATTGAGTTTGAAAACATCGAGCAAGGTTCTACCTTCCAATTAGAAGTTGATGAACAAACTGGGTTTACTGAAAAAGTAATTTCAGAAAGTAGAAACAAGAAATTGATTCCTACGCTTAAAGTTATTTCTAAAGATGGAGAAGAGAAATCTTATAACCTGCCAGTAGGTGCTCATTTGATTGTAGAAGATGGAGAAGAAATTAAAGCAGGTAAAACTTTAGTTAAAATTCCTAGAAAATCAGCTAAAGCAGGAGATATTACTGGTGGTTTGCCACGTGTTACAGAGTTGTTTGAGGCTCGTAACCCATCAAACCCTGCAGTAGTTTCAGAAATTGATGGTTTAGTTTCTTTTGGTAAAATTAAAAGAGGTAACCGTGAAATTATTGTCGAATCAAGAAGTGGAGAAATAAAAAAATACTTGGTAAAATTATCTAATCAGATTCTTGTTCAAGAAAATGATTATATTAAAGCAGGAATGCCACTTTCGGAAGGAGCAATTACACCAACGGATATTTTGAGCATCAAAGGCCCAACAGCCGTTCAGGAATATTTGGTGAATGAAATACAAGAAGTTTATCGTTTGCAAGGAGTGAAAATTGATGACAAACACTTTGAAATCATTGTAAGGCAAATGATGAGAAAAGTTAGAATCATCGATGCTGGAGACACGAGATTCTTGGATTCTAGTTTAGAACATAAAATTGACTTCATTGAAGAAAATGACAGAATTTTTGGAATGAAAGTCGTAGAAGATGCTGGAGATAGTGAGGTGTTGAAGCCAGGACAAATTCTAACTGTACGCGAATTAAGAGATGAAAATTCTAAATTGCGTAGAGATGATAAGAATTTGGTGATAGCAAGAGATGCCATGCCAGCTACAGCAGAACCTATTTTGCAAGGGATAACACGTGCTGCATTACAAACGAAATCATTCATCTCAGCCGCTTCTTTCCAAGAAACGACAAAAGTGCTCAATGAAGCTGCCGTAGCTGGAAAAGTAGATGATTTAAATGGACTGAAAGAAAACGTAATTGTAGGGCATTTAATTCCAGCCGGAACAGGTCTTAAAGAATACCAAAACATCATCGTAGGTAGTAAAAAAGAATATCAAGAGATGACCGGAGAAGAAAGTGAAAAAAATACAGTAACTCAATAAATAAATTATGGAAAATAATAATCAAAATCAGCAAGTAAAAAATTTCGATATTGAAATCAATCCTGAAACAGCTTCAGGAATCTATTCAAATTTAGCCCTTATCAATCATTCAAATACAGAGTTTGTTGTTGATTTCATTCAAATGATGCCAGGAATGCCTAAAGCACAAGTGAAATCTAGAATTGTATTGACTCCACAGCATGCTAAGCGATTAGCACAAGCGTTGGTAGATAATATCAATAAATTTGAAAATCAATTTGGTGAAATTAAAGAGCCAGAGCAAGGTCAGGTTCCGCTGAATTTCGGTCCGAAAGGAGAGGCTTAAAAATTTTTTAAGGCTTAAAAAAAAGCGATGAATTTTATAGATTCATCGCTTTTTTTAATTTTTATTTGTTAAAGTAGTAAGCCAGCATTTTATAATACAATTTTGCAGCTAAGAAATCTGTTGATTTTTCATCTTCTCTCGCAGCTAATTCTACAATATCAAAGCCGATGACTTCATATTTTTTAAAGACTTTTTTGAGTAGTTTTAAAACTTCATAAAATCCTAATCCACCAGGTTCTGGCGTTCCTGTAGAAGGTGCAATGGACGGGTCAAATCCGTCTAAATCTATCGTAATGTAAACTGGTAATTTTTTAAAGCGCTTCAAAACCTCTTTTTGCCAATTTTTTTGTTCATGAATTTCATGTGCAAAAAATACATTTTTAGGGTTCATATGTTCTACCTCAGAAGCATCCATCGAACGAATTCCAACTTGTATCAAGTTATTTTTTTGACTCGCTTCATAGACTGCACAAGCATGATTGCATTGACTACCCAAATATTCTGGGCGTAAATCGGTGTGAGCATCAATTTGTAAAATATTCAACTTACCATGGTGTTCATGCATAGCACGCATGGCACCGATACTGATGGAATGTTCTCCTCCAAATAAAGTGACGAGCTTACCCTTCCCCAAATTATTTTTTACGGTTTTATAAACTGCCTCTGTCATTTTTTCAGGGCTATCATTCTCATCTACACTATCGTGAAGATAAACACCGTTTAAATAAGGCTCACTAGCAGTTTCGATGTCATAAAGTTCCATGTTTTCTGCGGCATTCAAAAAAGCTTCAGGGCCTTTATCAGCTCCCTTTCCCCAAGTGCTAGTCCCATCGTATGGGACGGGGATTAAAATGACTTTAGCATTTTCTTCTAAACCATATTTTTCTTCAACTCCTGCAAAGGTTCTTTTCATTGTTTGTTTCTTAATAAATTAAACAAAAGGTGTTTTTACAATTTTTGCACCCACATTTTTATTTCTAATTTTCAGCCAAATTGTAGTTCCAGGGGCTGTAAATTCTTTTTTCACATAGCCTAAGCCAATGCCTTCATTTAAAATAGGAGACTGCGTTCCAGAAGTTACTTCACCGATTTTTTCTTCTTTTTCATTAAATATTTCATAGCCTTTCCTAGGGATTCCTCGCTCAGTCATTTTAAAGCCAATTAATTTCCTAGTAACCCCTTTATTTTTCTGTAGTTCAATGACTTCTTTCCCAGTGAAATTTGTATGGAGTTTTGTAACCCAGCCCAGTCCAGCCTCTAGAGGAGTAGTCTCTTCATTGATGTCATTACCATATAGGCAATAGGCTTTCTCCAGACGTAAAGTATCTCTGGCAGCCAATCCACAAGGTAAAATATTGAAAGCTTCAGCCGAATCAAAAATTGCTTGCCAAACTTTTTCCGCATGTTCTGCTGGCAGATACAATTCAAAACCGCCCGAGCCCGTATAGCCTGTCGCAGAAATGATGACATCATCAATCCCAGCAAAGTTTCCTTGCTTAAATTGGTAAAACGGAATTTCATTTAATTCAACAGGCGTTAAATTTTGTAAAGCCTTTGTAGAATTCGGTCCTTGCACAGCAATCAGTGCCGTTTGCTCGCTGATGTTTTCTAACTGACAATCATCAAAGTTATTGTGTTTTGAAATCCAATCCCAATCCACATCTATTCGGCTGGCATTAACCACTAGCATAAAATCATTTTGAGCTAGTTTATAGACGATTAAATCATCTATGATTCCACCCTTTTCATTTGTCAAGCAAGAATACTGTGCTTGCCCGACTTTTAATTTAGAAACATCATTAGAAATTAAATTTTGAATTAAGGCTTGGGAATCACTACCAGTAACTTTAAATTGCCCCATGTGGCTAACATCAAAAACGCCTACATTTTCGCGTACAGCCATATGCTCTTCCTTTACGCCAAAATATTGAACAGGCATTTGGTAGCCAGCGAACTCCACCATTTTAGCACCCAAATTTTCATGAATTTGATTAAGCGGTGTTTTTTTCATAATAAATTATTTTTGTACTCGGTTAAAATTATTTTGAACCATTCGGTATAAATTTCAGGATTTTTTTTAAGGCTTAAAAAAAGTTTATCCAAAGAAATCCATTGAATCTCAGAAACTTCTTTTGGGTTTAAATTAAAATCACCATCATATTCGCCTACAAAGACATGATCCAATTCATGCTCCCATAAATTTTGCCCCACATCAGCTTTGTAGATAAAGTGGAAGCTTTCTTCTAAATCATTTAATTCAATGCCTAATTCCTCCTGTAGTCGCCGTAAGGCACCAGCCTTATAACTCTCATTATCAAATGGATGACTGCATACCGCATTAGTCCATAGCTCAGGGCTGTGATACTTTGTCTTTGCTCTTTTTTGCAGCAATGTTTCTCCTTTTTCATTAAACAAAAAAACGGAAAAAGCTCGGTGGAGTACAGCTTTTTCATGAGCTTCTAATTTTTCCATAAGCCCCAAACGCTCGTCTTTTTCGTTTACCAATACCACTTGATTCTTCATGATTCAAATTTAATAATTTAATACATTAGAGAAATTTCTTTGATGTCAAAACTTTCAATTACCTCAGACTTTTCTCTCTTTACTAGCAAGCGGCCATGCTCATCAATTCCATAAATAATCCCAGAAAAGCAGACCCCATTTTGTTCAAATGTATTGATTTTCTGAAAACCTAATAGCTGTTGATTATAAGATTGATATAAATTATTTTTGTTTTCTGGTTTAAGTTTTTTACGGTTTTCAAATAAAAAGTTTATCAAATTCATCTCAAAATTTTTTAAGCCTTTAGAAAATTCAGGGAATTCATTTTGAATGCTTGTTGCTTTTTTTAAGCCTTGAAAATTTTTTTGATAAACGTTTAGCCCAATTCCCACAACTGCAAATTGAATTTTTTGCCCTTGAATTTGATTTTCAATTAAAATTCCGCCCGCTTTTTTTTGATGAATTATAATATCGTTGGGCCATTTGATTTTTGACTCAATATGACAATCTGACAGGAATTTTTGTAAATAAATCGATACCCAAATGGAAATTAAATGCGCCTCGTGGCTGGGGAAATCATCAAAACGAAGAAGGAAACTGAACGTTAAATTTTCATTCGCAGATGATTCCCAAGTACTGCCGCGCTGCCCTTTGCCGCTGGTCTGATGCTCGGTAGATACAACGGTGAATTCTGGAAAATTGTTCTTTGCCAGTTGGTACAACTTTTGATTTGTAGACCCCAAAGTTTTATACCTGAGATAAGTAAAATTTTTCATATTGAAACTCTAAGGTATACATATTTTATAATATATGATATAATTACTACTTTTGTAGTTTAAACTAAATTTTTTGAATGACAGAAAAAGAAAATCCACTACTTCATCAAATTATTGACAGTATTCAAGATGTGAAAGGAGAGGACATCACCATTCTAGATTTGAGAGAGATAGACAATGCGATTTGTCAATATTTTGTGATTTGCAGCGGGAATTCAAATACGCAAGTTTCTGCTATTGCCAGCATGGTAGAGAAAAAAGTGAGAAATGAACTAAAAGAGCGACCTTTGCAGGTTGAAGGGAAGGATAATGCGCAGTGGGTTTTACTCGATTATGCTTCTATCGTCGTGCACGTTTTTCAAAAGCATATCAGAGAATATTATGATATCGAAAGTATGTGGGGTGATGCTAAAAAAATTAACATTGAACTGAATTAATGGACAAAAAAGAAGATAATAACAATAGAAAGAAAGTTAGTTTTAATTTAAATTGGCTTTACACCCTCTTGGCTCTATTTTTAGCGGGATGGTTTTTTTTCATGAGCGGAGGTTTGAATAATGGAGCAAAACAAATCAAGGAAGCTCAGTTTTTTGAATACGTTCGCGATGGGTATGTACAAAAATTTACATTAAACAAAGATGAAGAAAAAGTCTTGGTTTATTTAACTTCAGAGGCATTAGAAAAACCTGAATTTAAAGGATTAAAGCAAACACCAGGTTTTCTAGGTGAGTCACCCAATATGCACTTTACCGTGGGAGATAGAACTTTATTTTTACAAAAATTTGATCAACTCCCCGAGGAAACTAAAGCAGAAGTTTCAATGAGTATAGAGGAGAATAATCCTTGGGTCAATGTGATTCTACAAATATTGATTTGGATACTTTTGATAGGACTTCTATGGACATTTATTTTCAGAAGAATGGGCGCTGGGGGAGGAGGTCCTGGTGGGCAAATATTTAATATCGGTAAATCAAAAGCAAAACTCTATGACCAGAATGAGAAGGTAAAAGTTTCCTTTAAAGATGTAGCTGGTTTAGAAGGAGCAAAAGAAGAGGTAGAGGAAATTGTTGAGTTTCTGAAAAATCCAGAAAAATTTACTCGCCTAGGAGGTAAAATCCCAAAAGGTGCATTGCTGATTGGTTCTCCAGGAACAGGTAAAACACTGTTGGCTAAAGCTGTAGCAGGTGAAGCTGAAGTTCCGTTTTTCTCGCTATCGGGGTCAGATTTTGTAGAAATGTTTGTAGGTGTAGGAGCCTCACGCGTACGTGATTTGTTCAAAAAAGCAAAAGAAAAATCACCTTCCATTATTTTCATTGATGAGATTGATGCCATCGGTAGAGCTCGAGGTAAAAATGCAATGATGAATAGTAACGATGAACGTGAAAACACACTGAATCAATTGCTTACAGAAATGGATGGTTTTGGAACAAACACCAATGTCATTGTATTGGCTGCAACCAATCGTGCTGATATTCTAGACAAAGCTTTGATGAGAGCTGGGCGATTTGACCGAAGGATTTATGTCGATTTACCAGAATTACATGAGCGAAAACAAATCTTTAAAGTTCATACAAAAAATTTGAAAATCAAAGAAGAATTAGATTTAGAATTTTTAGCAAAACAAACGCCAGGCTTTAGTGGAGCAGATATTGCTAATATTTGTAATGAAGCAGCTTTGATTGCCGCAAGAAAAAATAAAGAATATATTGACCGTCAAGATTTCTTAGATGCTGTAGACCGCATCATCGGTGGTTTAGAAAAAAGAGGGAAAATCATCAAATCGAGTGAGAAGAAAAGAATCGCCTACCACGAGGCGGGTCATGCCACTGTCAGCTGGTTGCTAGAGCATGCCTCTCCGCTTGTAAAGGTAACGATAGTTCCACGCGGTAGAAGCTTAGGGGCTGCTTGGTATTTGCCAGAAGAAAGACAAATTACGACAGAGGAGCAATTACTCGACGAGATGAGTGCTCTTTTGGGCGGTAGAGCAGCAGAGGAAGTTATGTTTGGAAATTACTCTACTGGAGCTCAAAATGATTTAGAGCGAGCCTTTAAGCAAAGTATGGCGATGGTAACGATTTATGGATTAAGTGATAAAATTGGTCACGTTTCTTATTATGATAGTTCGGGGCAATCAGATTATTCGTTCAACAAGCCTTACTCTGAGCAGACCGCAGAAAAAATTGATGATGAGATTAAGCGAATTATTGATGAGCAGTACCAGCGTTGTATTAAACTTCTAAGTGATAACAAAGATAAATTAACGCAATTAGCCGAAATTTTATTGGAAAAAGAAGTCATATTCAGAGATGATTTAGAGAAAATTTTCGGGAAGAGAGAATTCTCTAATGCACAAGACCCATTTAAAGAAACGAAAAGCGAAAAAGTCATCTATGAAGAAGTAGCTCAAGAAAAAAAAGAGGAGGAGTAAATATTAATCATCTTTCGTTTTGTTAAAAAATGACAGAATTAATAATTTTAAAAATAGCTTAATTTAATTGATGATGAAAAACCAAGATTTCATCATCAATTTTTATAAGAATTCACAGGAATAATCATAAAAATAAAAACTATGATTTCCCATTCCTTTAAATCCTTCAGCCCATCAATTTTTTGTAGATTTTTTATTTCTCTTTTTGCAAGAGCTCTCATTCAATTATGTTTCTAAAATTCTAGATAAACCTTAGAAAATTTACTTCAGAATTTTTTTAAGCCTTGAAATTTCTGTGGTAGAAATTTGGCCGTTTTCTACAATTGCTGAAGAATGAAACCAATTACAACCTGATTCGTTTACGATTTTAGCCAAATTGCTACTTCTAATTCCTCCACCAGGCATAATGTTGATTTGCTTGCCATATTTTTCTTGGGCCAATTGAATGTTTTTTAATCCTTTCTCGGCGGCGCTCGCTCCACCAGAAGTCAGCACTGTACGGAATCCCAATTCAATGATTTTTTCTAAGCCTTCAAAAAAAATTGGAGTTTGATCAATCGCACGATGGAAAGAGCAGGGGAGGTTACTAGCCATGTCTAGTAGTATTTTACAATTTTCTTCATCAATATGGCCGTTGGTATCAAGCAAACCAAATACAAAGCCATCTGCCCCAGCATTTCTAAATTGCTCAATGCTGTTTCTCATTCTTAGAACTTCCGCTTTAGAATAAACAAAGTTTCCGCCCCGCGGCCGAATCATCACAAAAATGGGTATCGATGCATTTTTTTTCAAGCCTTTAAAAATTTCTAAATTGGGAGTCGTTCCGCCTAAGGGTAAATCATCACAAAACTCAATGCGATCGGCTTCAGATTTCAGCGCAATTTGCGTAGCGATTTCAGTAAAACAAGCAATTTCTAAGTGTTTCATGGTGTATTAAATTAAGCTAAGCATAAATTTACTAACGAATATGGCGATTTTTATTATCATAACCAAAATGTTGATAAACTCATTGCTAGTTTTATTGCTTATCATTTCCTGTTTAAAAAAATAAGTTTGAGTATTCAAACTTGCTATAATGAAAATAAATAAGGCTTCTTGCCGCTGCTTAAGCATATTAACCAATTACAAAAAAAAGCAAGGCTTTCAAAAATTTTTGAAAGCCTTACTTTTTTTGACTAAGATTTCTAGTTAGGAGTTTCTTCTATTGAGAACAAACCAAAAACTTGGATTATCAACACTAATGAGCTTCACTTGTGTTGGGTTTTTAGCATCGTTTAGCTCAAGTTTATAAGGAGTATTTTTTGTAAAAATATCCTTCAGTGGGTTTAAATGACGATAGAATCTCCAGTTAGTACTTTCTCCTGCTTCTTTTATCTCTAAGTATTCTTTACCTAAACTACTTCCACTAAAGTTTAATGAAAATGCAGCAAGATAAAATTTAGTTCCTTTTCCAGTTATAAGTTGAATGCCGACTTCTTTTCCTCGTTTTCCAAAGAAGATTTTAGATAGAAGTGTTTCGTCTTCCTTTTTCATATTTTCTTCAAAAACACTTTGGAAGGTTTGCTGGATGATATCTGCTCGCTGCTCTGGGATTGAAATGTCTAATTCCCATCCCGTTGAGCTTAAATCAATTGCTGGAACGAAGATTTTGAGTACAAGATCTCCATTATCGGGAAGCATTTGTGTTTTTTCCTCGTTGAAGGTAAAATTTTGATATTTTTTCCCAAAAATTTCAACGGGTTCATAGAGTGAGATTCCTCTATCGGTATAAATGAATGCTTCTGCTATCAATTTATTTTCACCATTTTCTTGGAATGAAAAGTGAATTCTGCGTTCATTGATGTTTACAGATATATTGTTGCCTCCAAGTTCACCTATAATTTTTGCTATGGGGAGGAGATTTCGGTTAGCAGTTACTTTGTTATTATAATCTGCCCAAGATTCTTTTAATTTGATAAAGCGCATTTTATTGCGTGTTTTTCTACCCATGATGTTAATGGTATCATTTGTAGAAGAGTCTAATAAATTATACTCAAATTCTCCCCCAAATGCTTGATAACTATCAGCAGTAGGGGTTGCAAAAAAGTGTGCATAGTTATTGTAAGTGTCTAAGGATAAATAAACTCCACTAGACTGCTTGATGGCGTAAGTCGACGTTACGATATTTGTTGTAACGTCTAGAAACTCATAAGAGGTCTTTAGTGTATTATTATCTTCAAAATTGAAATAGAAATTATGCCCACCATGCTGTTGGTCGCTAGAAGGGAAGCTCTGAAGAACCCAACCGTGCTCAGAATTTTTTAAGATCTCATTAAATCTATTTTTTTGTTCTAAGAACCTTTCTGTAGGATTCTTATCAAAAGTAGGTGTAAAATCTTCGGTACAGGAACTTGACAGGAAGCCAACAATTGCTATAAGTAAGTATTTTATATTTTTCATCTTTTTAAGCATTAGTTTTGTTAAGATCTATTTCGTTTAATTTAGCAGCTCTTCTCAGTACTTCATCTCTTAATTTATTAATATCAATAGACCATTTTTCTTCCATATAGGTGGAAATGATATTCATTTTTTGATTGATTTTGGTAGCTCCTTCTTTTCCAGCTGCATTTAATTTTTCTTCCCATTTTTCTGGTGAAGTAGTAATGTAATGAGCTATTAATTCTACAAAATCTTCATTTCTTTCTTTGGATGAATAATCGCTAATGAATCCTTTTTTCAGAGATTCTCCGTCTTCCCATGCTTTGTTCCACTCTCCACCTACATAGTCAGTTTCACTAATTTGTTGAAAAGCAGGTGTGTAATCTACTGTTTGGTGTAAAATGTGTGAAAATTCGTGAAAAATAGTTCTAAAATAGAACTCAAATAACCTTTGAATGATTGGCTGCAGCTCTTCTTCTGTTTTACCTTGAATGTCATTTAATTTATTAACATCATATAAGGTGATTTTAACGCCACCTTCTGCTGTACCGAGTACCATTGTTCCGTTGTTTCTGTAAGCAGCAGAACCGACGAGCATGATGGTTTTTGGGAAATATTTTTTCAGAAAATCATCAGGGGCTACAGATTCGTAAGCATCTAAAGCTAAGTATTTTACAATATTAGCCATTTGCACTGATTTAGAGAGACGAGCTGGTACAAGGGCGTAGTTTGTGTCAGATTCTTTATCATCCCACTTGTAGATGAATTTAATATTGTATTTATCTGTAAAGATGGTTTTAAGATATTCATCAAATTCGGTTTGTTGCCTATCGTCAACAGTGATGACATCAACGTTTTTATCTACGTTATCTTCTTGGCAGCCACCTAATAAAAGGAAAGCACCCAAAAGCATACTTGTAATTTTTATATTTTTCATGATTAATATTTTTTTTATAGTTATGATAATTATCTAGGATTTGCTTCTAAACCTGCAGAAATTACATCAGCGGGTAATTGTAATGCTCTTCTTGGGTCATTGGGCTTTAGTGATTCTGCTATGTGAGGTATACTTGATGCATTATACTGAATTCTAAAAACTTCTATCCCATAGCGTTTTAAATCAAACCATCTTAGACCTTCATGAATGGTTAAAATTCTTCTACAGTGTAGCAAGTAATGGATTAGATTTTCCTGAGTTCCTGCACTTACTGTAAACGCTGGGTTTAGTTTATTCTTCACGCTTAGTGTTTCACTGCTAGCATAAGGAATATTGTTATAGAACTGGTTATTTTCTTCGATGCTCACTTGCGTATTTACTTTATAGAAATTAGATGTCCATAAATGAATGTCTTTTAGTCCTTCATCAAACTTTCCTTGCAGAATTTTAGCTTCGGCTCTCACCAAAAGTGTTTCCTCTGCATGTAAAGGAGTTAAAACACTTCGATTATATCCAGTTCCAGTGACAGGATCTGTATATTCAAATAGATAAGGCATTTTATGTAATAAAACTTTATCTAAATTAGTGGCAGGGTAAACGCTTGGGCGAACGTGAAAACTTGAACTCTCAACACCATTTGGTGCCCAAGGCATAGGTGCATTGAAGGTAAGTTTATCATTCACAAACTGGGTGTGGCTAAATCTCCCCCCAGTGTAGTAAGCTCCAAAGATTAAGCCAATGTTTGAAGTAGAAGTTTGAAGCAAATAGTTTGAATTGTCCTCAAAGTAAGCTTTAGAAAGAACCTTAGCACTTTTAGGGAGCAAGCTCATTTTCTCCCAGTTTCTTAGCTTTGGGGTGTTGCCTAATGCTAGGTCAGCATATTTTTCTGCTTTGTCCCATTTTTCATAGAAAAGATAAAACCTTGCAGCAAATGCGTAAGCGGCACTTTTTGTAAAGTGGAATTTACTTACTTTGTAAATTTCATCATTAATTAAAGGAAGTCCGGCTTCTAAATCTCGTTCAATTTTTTCATAGATAGAAGCAACACTTTCTCTTTTATAGGTAGGGTTAAGTGTTTTCTCAGGCTTTTCCATATAAACCACGCCTAGGTCGCTACCACTATTTGCTGGGTTATAATTTTTTGAAAAAACATTGACCAAGAGAAAATGTAAGTAAGCTCTTGCGACCAAAGCTTCTCCTTTCTCTGCAGATAAATCTTCCTTGCCATGGTATTCTTCTATCGAATGAAGAGCTTGGTTGGCATTTGCAATGGATAAATAACATTCTTCCCAAAAATTCTTTAGGTCATCGTTACTGGTTTCTGTAATGTCTTTCCAATAAGAGATTTGCTCAAGAATCCGCTGAGTATTGGGGTTTGAAATTCCATAATCAGCAATGTTGTCAGATGAAATTTCAGTTACTAGAGCGTAGCTGTTTTTGGATAAATAAGCAGAGTTTAGTAACTTCTGAATCTTAACTTTAGAATCAATTTGAGTTCTATTGTCGGGGAGCTCATCTAAATAATCATTACACGAGGCAAAAGTTAATAAAGATAAAGCAGCTATGATTTTTGTTTT
This sequence comes from Candidatus Ornithobacterium hominis, assembly GCF_951229915.1. Lineage (GTDB taxonomy): Bacteria > Bacteroidota > Bacteroidia > Flavobacteriales > Weeksellaceae > Ornithobacterium > Ornithobacterium hominis. Next base: position 427,944 of record NZ_OX579588.1, read on the forward strand.
AAATATATATTTTTTCATTTTTCTAAATTTTTATAATCCTGCTCTTAGGGTTAATGTAAATTGCTTTGGCACAGGGAGTGCAACACCACCGGAGTTAATGAATTCCGGATCTTGCCCCTTTAGCTTCTTATCAGCATAGAGTAAGAATAAGTTTGTAGCTTGTAATTTTAATGATAAATTTCTAAAGCCTATATTTTTTATTAGATTATGAGAAAAGTCATAAGATAATGATACTTCTTTTAGTCTAATGAAATCACCACTGGCAATTCTACTGGTAGAGTAGTTATAGGCGTTGTAAGCAATGGCTAAGTCATTACTACCATAAGCGTTAATCATCCTTTTATCAGCCAATACTGGAATATTGGTGCGTTTTTCATCTCCAGAGACAGTCCATCTGTTTTCGAAGTCTCTTGGCAATGCAGCTAAGTCTGAGTAAGAATTACTAAATACAGGATTTAATCTTACTACGTTACCAAAGGAATAAGTAGTGAAAATATTTAACTTAAAGCCTTTGTACTGGAAGGTGTTGCCAAAACTACCTACATCTGTAGGGTCGGCATTACCTGAGTAGACTAAATAGTCTAATTTTTCTCTCTCTTGGAAGTAAATGTCAGTTACGGTAGTTTCTCCATTTTGATTTAAAAATGTAGGTAGACCTTCTTCGTTCAAGCCTTGGAAAGGGATGGAGAAAATAGATCTCACAGGCAGGCCTTCTTTAGCAAAACCATTGCTAGTAACTAAATCAATCGCACGAGCACGTGTTTTCAGATTGGTTACTTTATTCTTAATTTTTGAATAAATAAAGCTTGTATCCCAGCGGAAATCATCTGTTTTGATGTTTGTTGTCTGTAGAGATAACTCAAGTCCGCTAGACTTCATATCAGCGATGTTACCAAACTTTTGAATTTGCCCACCCAAGCCTTGTGTTGTTACAACGCCAATCAAATCATAATTGTTTCTTTTATACCAATCTGCATTGAACATAATTCTATTGTCTAAAAAGCCCGTTTGTAATCCTAAGTTCAACTCATGTTTTTTCTCATAAGTCAGTTCGCTATTCTCTAATTGATTGATGTATAGCGAGCCTTCTCTATACTCAGATAATGGTTTCCAGTAATTTGAACTCCTGATATCAACCAAAGAGTTAGTCACGCTCGCAGGGCCTCTATCTGCAGTTAAACTATATGAAGCTTTAACGATTAAATCTGAAACAGTTGGGTACAAATCATCAAAGAAATTTTCACGAGAGACATCCCAAGCACCAGAGATATTCCATGTAGGTAACCACCTAGCAGATCTAGATTTCCCTAGTTTATTTGTCCCTTCATAACGTAGTGTGGCGTTTAGCGTATATTTCTTTTTCCAAGAATAAGTTGCATTAGAGAAGAAAGCTAAGTTTCTATATTTGGAATTGTAAAGCCCATAATACAAATTGTTTTCTTCAACTCCTTTTTTAAATAATTCATAGATATAAAAAGGATTTTCGCCCAAAGAGTATTGCATTCCCCACCCGGTGAAGTTATTTCTCTTTCTATCGGCTGCATTCATCTCTGCACCTAAATAGAAATTAACGGTATGAATATTATTGAATTCATTTTTATAAGAAGCCGTAGCACGCATATCATAACCATACATAGTATGATCAGTTTTTGAGTAGATACCACCTGCCGGCAAAACACTAATCGGAAGAGCATAAGGATTGTCAGGATTGGTGTATAAATACGGGTTATTATCTCTCACCGTTGTATTAGGCATTGCACGATAAGCTTTTGCTTGGTTAGAGAATTCAGTAACGTGATGCTCTTGTGAAGTGCTTTGATATTTGATTGCTCCTAGAAGTGATGTTTCAACAGACTTTATAGGTTTCCACTTTAATTCTGTTTGGAATTTTAAATCAGCAACATTGATGTCAATATAATTCTCATTTAATTCATGTTTAATATTAAAAGGAGCATAATTTCTAGTATAGAATTTATCAGGATCTAATGTTCTGGAAGAATTCAAAGCAAAAGAATATGGATTTATATCAAAATCTCTTTTTACCTTACCAGAAACTATATCAACATCTTGAGCTAAAGTTCCAGGGGCTTTTTGCTTACGGTAAGAACCGCTGCTCAATACCATTAAATTTAAATTATCTCTGATTTTAAAATTAGAATTAAAATTCGCTGTATATCGATTAACATTACTAGACAACGTCCATCCTGGGTCTACCAAGGCACTCAAGGAGGCATAATATGTTGATTTTTCTGTACCAGAAGACAAACTAACAGAGTGGCTCTGTGAAATATTCGAATTAAAAAGTTGCTTAAACCAATCTGTATTTCGGTACTGTGCTTCTCTCAAGAAAGCCGCTTTGCTCTCTGGTGTGTTTGCCAAAAGGAAATTTCCATTTGAATCCAATTTATTTAGTAACTCATACATTTTACCATAAATACCACTTTCTCTAGCATTTACCAAGTCGCTGTAGTTTAGCCATCCTGCATTTCTCATTTCCTCATATACAGATATTTGCTGTTGGGAATTCATGATATTAAAATTAGAATAACTTGGTATTTGGCGGTAAGTAAATTCGCCTGTATAGCTAATATTGCTCAGGCCGGCAGAACCTCTTTTGGTCGTAACCACAATCACACCAGCCATAGCTCTTGCCCCATAAATTGATGTAGCCGAGCCATCTTTTAGAATCTCAAAACTCTGTATATCATCTGGATTTAGCCCAGCAATTGCGGAGCTAATCAAAGTCAAAGCATCACCAGAAGCCAAATCATCAGCATTCATTTCTACAACGTCTTCCATAATGACGCCATCCACCACCCATAGCGGCTTAGAGCTACCATAAATAGAGGTAGCACCACGCACACGGATTTTTGGTGCAGAACCAAAAGACCCCGAAACATTCTGAACAGTCACCCCGGCCGAGCGCCCCTCAAGACCACGGCTCACATCTGGTAAACCATCAATTTTTACCGAAGAGGCATCCAATCTATCAGAAGCTCCAGTAAACAAACGCTTATCTGTAGATGTGATTCCTGTAGTTACAACTTCACTAAGCTCCTGAATATTGCTATTCACCAAAGTGACATTCATCGCCTTAGTTGATTTGCCAACCTTTTCTGTTTTCTTAGCAAAACCGATGTAATCAAAAACAATCACATCACCTTCTTTTGCCTGAATGCTATAATTCCCATTCTCATCACTCAAAACTGAATTTTCAGCTCCTTGAACTGAAATAAAAACTTCCTGCAGTGGGAAACCATTACTGTCAACCACCTGTCCTTTAATTGTTCTTTCCTGTGCGAATACAAAACTTAAACTGCACAAGAGAAGAAAGAAATTAAATAAAAATCTACGCTTCATGTTAAATTAAATTTATTTTTAAAAATTTTAGTTAATTATTTACCTTCTCATCAAAATTATTTAATAAATCACATGCTTAAATTCAAACTTAAATTCAAAAAAATGATAAATCCTTTAGGCTTTGAAAAACTATGATGAATGCCAAAAGTAAAAATATTTTTAACTAAACCAAAAAGAATTAAGATTTTTTTTGAGTATCTATATTTTTAAAACCACTGAATTTTGAATAAACGATAATATTATAATTTTTATTTGAAAAATCATCAAAAAACACTCAAATATCACGGGGTTATTTAGAAGATATTTAACAAAAAAAAAATAAAAAATTTCTAAAGCCTTTAAAAATTAGAGATTAGACTCTTGAGCTCAAATAGGGGAGGTATTTGCCCGTAGCGTATTTGGAGAATAAAATAAAAAACTTACTCATGGAATTACAATAATTAGCATATTCATTTTTTTATTTAGAACGCTATTGTAAGAATATCAATTTATCATCGGTTTAATGAAGGAAAGAATAAGATTTAAGAAGATGGAGAAAATAATTGTATTCTTTTTCGTAGGAGTTGTATTAACGATTGCACATAATAATGATTTTTTGAATGAATCAAACAAAAATTATTTAGTGTATGTTGTTATTAATCTTAATGATAATTGTTATCTACTACAATATGAAAAAGGCTAATGGTAGATAAAAAAGTAGCCGCCCCAATTTTTTCTATTGAGACGGCTATTTTTTTATTTAGTCTTTTTATTTTTCATTTCATTTTGAATACGCTGTTGCTCTTGAGCCTGTCGCATTGCTTCATCCAATTTCTGAGCCCATTTGCTTTTTTTCTTCTTGCGAGGATTTTTCTTGTTTGCTTGGATTTTCGCATGTATTTTTTCATCATCGATGAACACATTTTTTATCAAGAAAACCAAGCCAATATTAATTGCATTTGAAACAAAATAATAAAGTGAAAGACCTGATGCATAGCTATTTAAAAAGAAAATGAAGAAAATCGGCATTATCATCATCAGCTTACGCATATCGGGCATACCCTCCTGCTGAGGAGCGGAAATCATATTGCCCGAGATACGGAAATACAAAATCATCGTTACTACATACAGTAAGGCAAATAAACTCACATGGTCTCCATAGAATGGAATATTGAAAGGTAAATCTAGAATAGAATCATAAGCCGTTAAATCTGTTGCCCACAAGAAGCTTTTTCCTCTTAAATCAATCACATTCGGGAAAAAATTAAATAAGGCGTAAAAAATTGGAATTTGCAAAAGAGCTGGCAAACAACCTGCCATTGGGTTTACGCCTGCAGTGCGGTAAAGCTTCATGGTTTCTTGCTGGCGTTTCATTGTGTTTTCTTGCCCTTTGTATTTTTGGTTGATTTCTTCCATATCAGGCTTTAGCACCTTCATCATTGCACTTTGCCGGTACTGGCGGTACATAATGGGAGAGGTGATGAGTTTGATGAAAACAGTAAGCAATGCAATCACCCATCCGTATTTTAACCCCCAAGTAGCCATGAATTTAAAACTTGGTAGAATAATCCATTCATTAATCCAGCCAAAAAATCCCCAGCCAAAAGGAATGATTTCCTGAAAATCTTTTTTGTAATCTTTCAGTAAATAATAATCTAAGGGTAAGAAATGCCATTGCATTTGTTCATTAAGCTCTCCATTGACGCTAATGGGAGCAAAAAGAGTAAAGGTTTTAGAATAAATGGAATCTTCTGCTTCTTCAACGGCAATTTTCACATTTTTAAAGCCTTGTTCTTTTTCTAAAATTGTGCTGAAAAATTGTTGTTTAAAGGCGATCCAATCTACACTTTCTTTGGCCTTGGCTTCAAAGCTGCTAGAAGTGTAATCAACGTCATTATAATTATTTAAGCTATAATAAAATTCCGTGTATCTTTCTTCCCAAGATTTCCCCTTTTCTTGGCTCAAAGCATGTAGCGTGAAGTTTAAATCGACTGTTTTATCAGGGGAAATTTTATTAAAACCTTGCGAACGTAAGTTGAAATCTAAGTCAAAATCATTTTTTAGCGTATATTCATATTGAATTTCTCCACCATTTTCTTGGGTGCTAAAAATAATGGTATTGCCATTTTTTAAGGCTTTAAAATTTCTCTTGCTCAAGTCTACTTTTCTCCCTTGAGTATCGGTAAAATGAAACCCGAAAGTTGAATTCTGATTGTCGATTAATAGCAATGGTTTTTGATGATTTTCAGAGACTTCATCATAAGCATTATAATTTTTTAATTCTGCGTGAACTAGTTGAGCTCCTTTAGATGAAAATTTTAATAAAATTTTATCGTTCTCTAGTGTGAAATTTTCAGTGGGTGTTGTGTCGAAATCTGTGCTTTCGCCAGAGGAGTCTGCAGCAGCAGAATTTGCTGTATTTTTTTGTGATACTTCTTTTTGTTTCTGCTCTTGGATGAGCAGTTCTTGCTTTTGAGCTTCAATTTCTTCTGGTGTTGGTCTGGTTAAAAAATAATAACCTAGAAAAATTACAAACATCAAGGCAAAACCAATGATTTGGTTTTTATCAATTTTCTTTTCCTGCATTTAAATCAATTTTTTTTGTATTCTAAGGCTGCTTTGATAAATTCTATGAATAAAGGGTGTGGCTGAGCCACAGTGCTTTTGTACTCTGGGTGAAATTGTACCCCGATGTAAAACGGGTGATTATCGTATTCCACTGTTTCTACCAAACCTGTATCAGGATTTGTTCCCGTCAATCGGAAGGCAGCGCGGTCAAAATTATCGTAATACTCATTATTGAACTCATAGCGGTGGCGATGCCTTTCTTTAATTTCTTTAGTCCCATAGATTTCTGCAATTTTAGACCCTTCTTTTAGTCTACAATCCCAGTTTCCTAGGCGCATAGTTCCGCCTTTATTAGTCACATTTTTTTGTTCATCCATCAAGCTGATGACTGGATGTGGTGTGGTAGGATTAGTTTCGGCACTTTCCGCTTCTTCTAATCCTAAAATGTTTCGGGCAAATTCTAGAACCATCATTTGCATTCCTAGGCAAATTCCAAAGAGTGGAACACCATTTTCTCGAGCGTAGCGGCAAGCCAAAATTTTACCGTTTAGTCCACGGTCTCCAAAACCAGGAGCAATCAGGATCCCGTCTACATTTTTTAATTTATTTTGAATATTTTCTTCATCCAAATCTCCTGAGTAAATCCACTCTACTTCCACGCGAGTATCTAGCGCTGAACCTGCATGGGTAAAGGCTTCTCTAATAGACTTGTAGGAATCTTGTAACGAAACATACTTTCCTACCAAAGCAATTTTCACATTATTTTCAGGATTCTTATGCTTATGGAGGAAGTTTTTCCAATTAGTTAAATCCGCTTCGTCTTTGATTTCCATGTGGAGTCCTTCCAATACAATTTTATCAAAATTCTGCTCTTGTAGCATCAACGGGACATCATAAATGGTTTCAGCATCCAAACATTGAATTACACTGCCTTGCTTCACATTACAAAATTGAGCTAATTTAGAAAGCAAAGATTTGGGCAACTCATGCTCGGTACGGCAAACCAAGACATCGGCTTGTATTCCGCTTTCCATCAGGTAGCGTACACTATGCTGAGTTGGCTTTGTCTTTAACTCTCCACTGGCAGCCAAGTAAGGAACCAAGGTTAGATGGATAAACAAGCAATTTTCTTCACCAATATCCCATCGCAATTGGCGAATAGCTTCTATATAAGGTAACGACTCTATGTCGCCCACCGTTCCACCAATTTCTGTGATGATAATATCATAATCACCTTTTCGGTTCAACATTTTGATGCGCCGTTTGATTTCATTGGTAATGTGTGGAATAATTTGTACCGTTTTACCTAAATAATCTCCTCGGCGTTCTTTTTCTATTACAGATTGATAAATCTTACCTGTGGTAACGTTATTAGCCTGAGAAGTTGCTTGATTGAGGAAACGCTCATAATGTCCCAAATCCAAATCGGTTTCAGCACCATCTTCGGTAACATAACATTCCCCGTGTTCATAAGGATTTAAAGTTCCTGGGTCGACGTTGATATAAGGGTCTAGCTTTTGTATAGTGACTTTGTAACCTCTTGATTTTAAAAGCAAACCAAGCGAAGCTGCTACAATTCCTTTCCCTAAAGAAGAAGTAACTCCACCAGTTACAAAAATGTATTTCGTTTGTTTATTTTCCATGAGCCATGAGTGAAAATCAAATGCAAAAATAGGTTTATTTAAGCTGAATCACAAAAGCAGTACCTGAAAAAGTATTAGAACTTATTTAAATTAGGATGAAATATTTTTTATAGAACTTAAGCTTAATAGCTTATGCTGAAGTTTTTAGGATATTTTTAAATAAATAAAATTTAAATAGCCTAAAAAGAAAAAAGGCAAGCTACCTACATCACACCGCTGCGACTACCTACCCTTGCTACGTTCCCGCCCTGGGGGATTCAGCAGGAGCTGGTTGTGTAGGACTTGCCTTAGGAGCGCAAATATACAAAGTTTATTTTTCTCTGAAAAACTATTGAGCCTTTATTTTTAATTATTCCAAGGCTAAAAAAATTTTTGAAGCCTTTAAAATTTTAGGGAAAAACTCGTTAAACTCTTGATTAAAAGCTTCTTCTTGCACATACAAATCCTTCACCGCCATGTGCATATTGTTGGTAAATTTGGTTCGTTTGCTCAGATGTTGAAGCGTAATTTCTAAACCCTCTAGAGTTCCATATTTCTCAAACCAATCATATTTTACCATAGCTTGGGTGGTTTTGAGCAATCTAGATGGGTAAATATCTTTGTGTTCTAAGAGTCTTTGGTAAACATTTTTTTTAAAGCTTAAAAAATTTTCATCAGAATACTTTTCCCAATTTTTAATCAATAAATAATCATAAAAAATATCAATGATAATGGGCGAGTACTTTCGGTATTTTTGGTGCAGCCGTGCTGTGCTACGTTTTACGGTTTCATCTGTATCAGTGAAATTATCAATAAAGCGATGCAACAGAATTCCGGTAACAATCTCTGGTGAATAGTCTTCAAAATTTCTCCCTTTTACAACTTCACCCAAATGGTTGCCAACTTGCCATTTAGGCTGATTGAAGGATAATAATTGATGTGCAACAAGATTCATTAGCCAAAGAAATAGATGAAATTCACTTTATGATTTTTTTATGAAAAAGATTAATCGTAAACACCAAATTTCAATAAATTTTATGTTACTGCAATAAATCTGAATTCTTTAGAATAGGATATTTTTGAATCATTTCATCAAACAAGCGAGAATTTTTCTCTTTTGCTAATTTTAAATTTTCTTTACCTCGCTTTTGGTCTCGTAGCAGAAAATAGCAGTTGCTCAATTGGTAATAGCTTTCTGCACGATTAAATTTCTGGATGGAATTTTCTAGCTCAAGAATAGCTTTTTCATAATGCCCCAATAGAATCAAAAGCTCGGTAAAAACGTAGGAATTCAGGAATTTCCCAGATTCCATTGCCAAAATAATTTCATACTCTTCTAATGCTTCCTCTAAAAAACCTAACTGAACGTTGAGAGAAGCTAACTTTTTACGGTAATTTAAATTCGGAGAATCTAGCTCCAATGCTCGAGAAGTGTAATGACGTGCTTCTTCTAAATTTCCTAATTTTTCATAAATTGCAGCGGCGCCAATCCATGCCAAGTCCAGCTGAGGATCCTCATGAATGGATTGTAAATAAAATTTTAAAGCCTTAAAAAAATCTTCCATTTTCTCGTACACACGGGCAATCCTCAGATGTGTGTAAGCGGCAGAATCATCAAATTCTAAGGCTTCAATGTAGGTTTCTATCGCTTTTTCAGGATTGTTTAGCTTTTCATAGCAAGTCCCCATTTGCATCAGCCCGGTAATGCTTTTGGGGTTGATTGCAAGAGAAAATTCCAAGGCATTTAGAGCCTCTTTATAATTCTTTATTTTCATGTACTGCATCCCCAGTTCAAACCAAGCAAGATCATGGTAAGGGTCATAATCAATGATTTGCTTCAAGAATTCAATGCATTCTTTGTGCAAATGGATTTCATTAAAACACTCGATGCAAGAATAAAAAGCAATCTCATCATCCATACTGATTTCTAATGCCGCTTTGAAATAAAACAAGGCTTGGCCAATTTCACCTATTGCTAAGTATTCATTGCCTAGGCAGTGGTAAATGTAATCCTCTTCCTCGCCAGCATCTAGTGCCATTTTGTAAAAGCGAATCGACATTTTATGCTGATTTTTTAGTGACCAAAACTTCGCCTGTGCAATCACAAAATCCAAATTCTGGTCTGGGTACTGCTTCAATTCTTCAATTAATTCAGCACTTTCTTTTAGCAAATGAAGTTCAATCAAAAGTTCTAATTCTTTGATTTTGAAAACATAAAGATTAGGATGCAATGAATTAGCATAATTCAATGCCTTCTCTGCAAAAGGTAAATTACCAATGTCAAGATAATAGCCAATGATGTCTTCCATCTCATTGGTATCAAAATAATAGTTTTCATTTGATTCTATCATTTCCTCAAACCGAAGAATTAATTCATCTTCCCAAAATTCCTCTTCTCCCATACTGATAAAAGTAAAAACTTATTTGATTTCTACATCAAATCTCAAGTTTTGTTTATAAACAATTCGTAAACAATTTTTTTAAGCCTTCATAAATTCCTTCAAAATCCCGCTATTATCTTGATTATAAGTATTTACGGCTAAGATTTTTGGTTTATTCCCCTGCCATAAGCTATTGAGCTGCTGTTGCAATTCATCTAAATCATTCGCTTCCAGATATTTAAAATGATAAAGATTTGCCAAATGAAGAGGATTCAACTGATGAGGTGTGAAGAAAAATTCATTCAAGACTCCCGTTTCACTCGGTCCTGGGATGATTTTGAAAATATCACCACCTCCATTGTTGATGAGAATAATTCTAAAATCACTTGGTATGTACTTGTTCCACAATGCATTACTATCGTAGAAAAAACTCAAATCCCCTGTCACAAGTGTCGTCGGGCGCTTACTTAGCATCGCATGCCCTATTGCGGTAGAAGTAGAGCCGTCTATACCGCTAGTGCCACGATTACAAAAAACTTGGATGGAAGCTTCGTGCTCAAAGAGTTGCGCATACCGAATCACTGACGAATTAGAATAATGGAGCTGAATGTTTTGTGGTAAATTTTGAATGATTTTTTCAAAAACCTTCAAATCAGAAAACGATGTGTTTTCTAAAAAAGCAGCTTGCCTGTTATTTTTTTCTTCTTTCAAATTCAGCCAAATAGAACGGTAATTGGACTTTTCCTCAGGCTTTAAATTTTTAAAGCCTTGTAAAAATTCCACAGATTTTGCTTGAATTTTTTTGCTCAAAACATAAAACGTATCTGGATGCCAATACGGGTCAACATGCCAGTGCGTTTTGGGTGGATTTTCTCGTAAGAAATTTTTAATTTTTTTAGAAATGATATTTTGCCCTAAAGTAATCAATAAATCAGGAGTAAAATCCTTTTTCCTTTCCCTTGGCATGGTAAAAAGCGCATTATCAATCTGGCTAATGATTGCTTTGGCATGCAAATTAGAGGTGTTTTCCGTCAAAAAAATCACATTCGGCAAAGCAGAGATTTCCTCCACAAGGCGATTGAATTCGGCATCAAAATCGTGCATCCCGACGAGGAACATGATTTTTTGACTTTCAGTGACTATTTTTTCAAAATCTTTAAAACAGATTTCAGGCTTTTTGGTGCGAGGTAAAGTTAGTTTTTCAAAATGAATTTTTAAATCAGAAACTTTTTCATACAAAGGCTCGGCCAAAGGGAAATTGATGTGCACAGGTCCGCTTTTTTCAATGCATTTGGTGACTGATTTTTTAAGGCTTAAAAAATTTCCTGTCAAAGTTTCATCATCATCACCTTCCAGTAGATTTTCATTATGATATGTGTGCTTTTCAAATAAATTTTCTTGCCGAATCGTTTGCCCATTAAACTGGTCTATAAATTTCCTTGGTCGGTCGGTAGTTAAAACAATTAAAGGAATATTTTGATAAAAAGCCTCGGTCACTGCGGGGTAATAATTAGCGGCTGCAGAACCTGATGTGCAACAAATCACGACTGGTTTTTTCAATTTCTGAGCCATGCCCAAGGCAGTGTAAGCAGCACTACGCTCATCGACCAATACATAGGTTTTAAAGCTGTTCAAGGCATTAAAATGCATCATCAATGCGCCGTTTCTACTCCCTGGCGAGAAAACAATATGTTCTACCCCCATGGCTTCTAGGCTGGCCGCCAAAAGTTGAACGTTCAGATTTGCTGAGAAATGAGGTGATAAATTCATGCAGAGTGCAAAATTATAAAATATTCACGATTTTTTATTCAGACTTTGGGGTAGAAAATAATTTGATTTTTTTAAGCATTTTTTTTAATTACACTTTGATATAATTTCTCATACTGTGGCAAAATTTGATTTAAGTCAAATTTCAAAGCATTTTGTCTGGCATTTTTCTTAAACTGCTCAAGTTTTTCATCGTCAGATAAAAGCTTGATAGAGGCTTGCGACATGGCTTCTACATCGCCAATATCTCGCAGAAAACCAGTGGAGTTTTCAATGTTTACCTCAGGTATTCCACCTGCATTAGAGCTTACAACGGGTACGCCAGCAGCCATGGCTTCCAAGGCGGCTAAGCCAAAACTTTCTTTGCTACTTGGTAGTAGAAACAAGTCAGAAATACATAGAATTTTATTTAAATCTTTTACTTTACCCAAAATTCTAACTTTATCTTGCAGATGGAATTCATTGATTAAATTATTCATTGCTTCGAGTTCAGGTCCTTCGCCTACGATGATTAATTTACATTCGACTTTTTTTTGAATTTCATTAAAAATTTTGATGACATCGGTCACACGCTTTACCTTTCTTAAATTGCTGACGTGAATAACGATTTTTTCTTGTTTCTGAGCCAAATTTTCTCTCAAATCTTTACAATCAAATTTGTAGAGAGAATTATCTATGAAATTAGGAATTACTTGAATGTCTTTCTCAATGTTAAAGACCTCGTAAGTGTCTTGTTTTAGACTCTGAGAAACAGTCGTGACTACATCACTTTTATTAATGCTAAACTCTACAGCTGATTGATAAGACGGGTGCTTACCCACAAGTGTAATATCGGTGCCGTGGAGCGTAGTAATAATGGGAAGTTCGATATTTTTTTCTTTCAAAATTTGTTTGGCGATGTAAGCGGCATATGCATGCGGAATCGCATAGTGAACGTGAATTAAGTCTAAGCCATTATTTTCAGCAATTTCTACCATCAACGTGCTGAGTGCCAAAGAGTAGGGCTGGTAGTGGAAAAGTTCATACTCTTCAATATGGACTTGATGGAAAAAAATATTTGGAATCGTAACGTCCAGTCTGGCGGGTAAACTATAGCTGATAAAATGGACGTTGTGTCCCTTTTTAGACATTTCCATTCCTAGTTCAGTCGCTACAATACCGCTTCCCCCATAAGTGGGGTAGCAAACAATTCCTATATTCATGGGGTTTGCTCCTGCAAAAATAATACCTTTAAATGTAAACTTTAATGGGAAATCAGTAAGTTTAGCATAAATTCGGTAGATTCAAGCGTTAAGATTATTTTTAAATTTTGAATGAGTTAGAAAAAAGGAGAAAAGTACTCCCCTCTTTTTGAGAGAGGGGAGGCAAAAGGGCTGTACATTTATCTTAAAAGTTTAAAAGTAAAGCAAATATGAGTAACCCAGCATTAAGCCCAAATATCTCCCGTCGTGTAGGGAGCATCGCCGTTGATAAGTTCAGTGCCGTCCACAAATCTGAAATTAGTATTTAGCTGGTTGATTTCTTTCATTTGAGCATCACTCAGTTCAAAATTCAAAGAGTCTAAATTTTCTTTTTGATTTTTAGCATTATCCGATTTAGGAATCACAATAATTCCCCGCTGAATTTGCCAAGTCAACAGCACTTGAGCTGGTTGCATTTGGTTAGTTTGGGCGATTTCTTGAATCACAGGATGCAGAAAAAGCCCAGGTAAATGCTGGTTTCTCATTGCATCAGTTTGCTTTCCGCCGTTGCCTACAGGTTTATAGCCTGTTAAGAAGTAGCCTCTGCTGTCTGCATGTTCTTTCAGATCAGCTTGGGAAAGGTAAGGATGTAGCTCCACTTGGTTCACTTCTGGCATTTCACCCGTCTCGTTAAAAATTTCTTCAATTTTACCTGAGCTGAAATTAGAAACACCGATGTGCTTGACCATTCCTTGCTTTTTTAACTCTATCATCGCTGCCCAAGTTTCACCTAGACTCACTTCATCTAAACTATAAAACGCCTCGCCCTTTTCATCTTTGTAAGCAATTGGCCAGTGGATGAGGTACAAATCCAAATAATCTGTTTGTAGATTTTTTAGCGTCTTTTCCAATGCAGGTTTGGCATCCTCATAGCGATGCGCATCATTCCAAAGCTTTGAGGTAATCCATAAATCCTCTCTTTTCAAATTATTTTTAAAGGCTTTAGAAAAATGCTCACCAATTTCTTTTTCGTTTTTGTAAATATGAGCACAATCAAAATGACGATAACCTAAATCTAACGCTGACTGAATGGCTTCTGCAATCTTCCCCTTTTCTGTCCTCCAAGTTCCTAGCCCAAGTATTGGAATTTTATCACCGTTTTTAAATTTTAAATATTTCATCTTTTCCATATGAATTTAACTGAAAATTTTATGCCAATAAAGCATAATTATAAATTCATTTATCAAATTTTTTTAAGCCTTAAAAAAAAACTACGGAAAAAATCCGTAGTTAATAAATTATGAATAATAAGGAAAATGATTAAACGCCTTGTTCAATTTTATTTCTTTTGATTTCAAAATTTTCGATAGCATTAGTAATAATATCTAAGGAATCAGCTGAGCTTTGGTGAACTTTTTCCAATTCTTTATCTAACTCTTCTGACTGAATTTCAAATAAATCAACTTGCACTTGGCCTAGTTTTTCAATCAAACTTTGTTGTGTGTTTTTAATGTCCTCCATTTTGTTCAAGACACTATTCATTGTTTCAATTTTACTTACCATAATTTCTAAATTTTCCTAACTTATGTGCAAACCCTGTTCCATAAAAAATTTTGCTTAGACTTCTTCCAAGCAATTTAGCAAAATCTCGCAACCTTCTCTGATTTCTCCTAAACTGATGGTGAGCGGTGGAGTGATACGTAAAATATGTGTTTCATAGAGCAACCAAAAGAGAATTAAACCCTTTTCCATCGCTTTTGCAGCTACTTTCTGCACGAGCACTTCACTTTCTAATTCCAAACCAATCATCAAGCCTCTGCCACGGAAGGATTTAATTTTAGGATGAATCAATAATTCTCGAAATAAACTCTCTTTTTCAGAGATTTCGCTCATTAAATTCAATTCTTCTACCTGTTCTAAGGTCGCCAATGCTGCCGCTGCAATCACTGGGTTTCCTCCGAATGTGGTAATGTGCCCCAATTTAGGATTTTTTTCTAAAGTTTTCATATGCGCAGCACTCGCTGTGAAGGCACCAATGGGTAAGCCACTCGCCATGCCTTTGCCCATGCACAGGATATCGGGAACAATTTCTTCGTGCATAAAGGCAAACCATCTTCCCGTTCGGCCAAAGCCAGGTTGAATTTCGTCTAAAATCAATAAAGTGCCAGTCTCATCGCATTTCTCTCTCACCTTTTTTAGCCATTGATTTTGAGAAGAAATGAAGCCCGCAGCTCCTTGTATGCTCTCTAAAATCACTGCGGCTGTGTGTTTATCAATTTTTTCTAAGCCTTCAAAATTATTGAATTCAATGAAATGAACATCGGGTAAAAGTGGGCGGAAAGCTTGCTTAAACGATTCATTTCCAGACACACTCAGCGCGCCGTGCGTATTGCCGTGATAGCTGTTTTTTGCTGAAACGATTTTAGATCTTCCTGTTACACGTTTTGCTAGTTTTAGGGCGCCATCAATCGCTTCAGCTCCGCTGTTGACCAAGTAAGTTACTTCCAACGGAGCAGGCAAAATTTCAGCTAGTTTTTTACAAACTTTTACGGGCATTTCTTGTGCATACTCGCCGTATACCATTACGTGCATGTGCTTTTGAAGTTGTTTTGTTATTTTTTCTATCACCGCAGGGTGGCTGTGCCCTAGAGTGTTAGCTGAAACGCCAGCAACAAAATCCAAATACTTTTTGCCATTTTTGCCATAAATGTAAGAGCCTTTAGCATAATCAACTTCAAAGCCTGAAGAAAAAGGCGTAGTTTGAGCTTGGTATTTATAAAAATCTTTTTTTAACATCTTTTTTTATTTTATTAGAAAATAAATCAAAACACCAATAGCCCCATAAGTAGCAAAAGTCAAAGCATCTGAGCGGCTTCGGGAAAATACAGAATGCTTGACAGCTGTGATTTGATTTTCAGCCAGTTTTACCGTATCTCGTTTATTCCTGAGGACGAGCAAAGAATCCTTTTGCCATTCCAGCATTTGAATTTTGAAGTTTTCGTTGGCCGTAGAAACTTCATATTTTTGATTTGGCTTCAGTTGTTCGCGAAAACTCGGCATTTGCTCACCTGGCAGAGGTTCATACGGGCGGTAAATATAACATGACTGAAGTGCTAAAATTAAAATACATAAAAAAATAAAATTTTTCATAAACTTTTTTCAATTAGATATTGAATTCTTTGAGCTGCAGAAGCTCGTGTAAAATTATGTTTAAAAGGTTTAAAAGGAATAGTTGAATTTAAGTATTTTTCTAAAAAATTTTTCACTCCCATTGCATCACCAAAATTAATCATTTCTCCCGATTGTGTTTGCTTCAAAATTAAATCTAAATCGGTTTGTTGCTTCCCAATCGCTAAAATCGGCCGCTCAGCAGCTAAATACTCAAAAAACTTCCCAGGCACAATGCCTTGAATGTTGGGCGTATCGTTCATCAGAAGCAATAAAATAGTGGCTCGGTGTAGATGCTCAATCACTTGCTCATGAGGCATGTAGTCTAAGAAAACAGTTTTTTCCTTTAATTTTTTAAGGCTTAAAATCTTTTGTTTGGTTTCCTCAGCAATATTACCAATGAATTTAAGTTTAAAGGCTTTGGCGGGATTTTTGGCTAAAAAATCATCTAAACTTTCCCACAAGAAATTCGGGTTTCTATCATTGTTGAGCGAACCCATGTAAGTGATTTCTGGTAAAGAAATTTTTAAAGGCTTAGGAAATTTTATAGAAAAATCTTCTTCATCAAAGCCATTGTAAACCACTTCTACTTTTTCTGCACCTAAATTTTCTAAACCTTTAGCCCAGCTTGGTGAAACGCTCGTTACGATGTCGGCTTTTTTTAAGACTTCATTTTCTAATTTCTGATGTTTTTTGATAGATTTTGAAGTGAAAGGTAATTGCTCAAAATAGTCAATCTGCGTCCAAGGGTCTCTAAAGTCAGCGAGCCAGACTAAATTAGGATAAGATTTCTTTAAAGCCAAGGCAATCAAGTGTGTAGAATGCGGTGGCCCTGTGGAAATTACTGCATCAAACGTGTTTTTTTCTAAATATTTTTTTAAAAATTTTACTGAACTTGGAATCCAAAACATTCGCGCATCTGGAATGAAGTAATTGGCTCGAATCCATAGCAAAAAATTAGCTGTGAGTGATTTTTTTTCTTTTGATTTTAGATTTCCTTTTTTGAAATTTTGACTCTTAGGGCTCAGTTTTTCTGCCCAAGCGTAGGGCTCCCAAATTTTATTCTGAAGATTTAGGATGTTTTCAGGGATTTCCTGATTTAGACTTTCATCAGTAATTGGGTAGTCTGCATTTTCTGGGGAAAAGACGCTTATCTCAAAGTGTTTTGCTAAATATCGACTCATTTTGAGCCAACGTTGTACGCCAGCGCCACCAGCTGGGGGCCAGTAATAGGTGATGAGCAACAGTTTTGGCTTGTTTACCATTCGATGGGTTTTAATCCTTTTTGAACCAAATAATAATTGGCTTTAGAGAAATGGTGAGCGCCCAAAAAGCCTCGATGTGCTGAGAACGGACTAGGGTGAGAAGACTTTAGAATATAATGTCTATTTTCATCAATTAAGTCAGCTTTGCTTTGTGCGAAATTCCCCCAAAGCATGAAAACAATGTGATTTTGTGTTTGAGCAATTTTCTTTATTACAGCATCAGTAAATTGTTCCCAGCCTTGATTTTGGTGAGAGCCAGGTGATTTTTCGCGTACCGTCAAAGTAGCATTT
The DNA here is from genome assembly GCF_951229915.1 of Candidatus Ornithobacterium hominis. Taxonomy (GTDB): domain Bacteria; phylum Bacteroidota; class Bacteroidia; order Flavobacteriales; family Weeksellaceae; genus Ornithobacterium; species Ornithobacterium hominis. Next base: position 445,526 of record NZ_OX579588.1, read on the forward strand.
AGTAAGAAAACACCTTGTGTTGCCCAACGTGTTAAGTCGCCATCCTCAGGTGGTAATGTGCCAATGTCGTCTTGAATTTCTTTGAAGATATTTTGCAAACTCGGCGGTTGCCGAACACCAGGATTGACCGAAAAAGATAAGCCATTTGCTTGACCTTTGCCATGATAGGGGTCTTGCCCTAGAATCACGACTCTGATGTCTTGTGGAGCTACAGCATCAAAGGCTGCAAAAATCTTGCTCCCCGGGGGGTAGACTTGATGCTCAGCGTATTCATTCTTAACAAATTGAATGAGTTTTTTAAAATAAATTTTGTCAAACTCAGTTTGTAGAAAAGATCGCCATTTTGGGTGAATTTTAACTTCTGTCATGAATATTTTTAAGCCTTTAAAAATTTTTTAAATAAAGTTTGAATAGCGTTTAAATTCTATTTTAAATCAATAAGTTGATAAAGTCCATCTTTAGGGGAGTCGGTACCCAATTCCCAATACATGATTCCGCCCAAATTTTGGTCTTTGACGTATTGCACCTTTCGCTTGATTGATTTTTCGGTATCACCAGTTACAAAAACTTGATTTTCAGAATTATAAGAAAATCCAGCGGCATTTTTCTCATCCCAATAGTGTTGAAAGCCCTTTTCTGTTGAGAATAATTCGCGAGCTTCGGCATAGGGTACATAGGCTTTGAATTTCCCAGGCTGGTAAATGCCAAAATTTTTGTTGGGAACGTTCTCAAAAACTCTAGAATACAAGGCGGCACCAATGATGACTTTTCTCAGAGGGAAATTAATTTTTTTAAAAAATTGGATGGCATTGTCAGCAGATTGCTCGCCTTCATAAGAAGAAAAAAGTGGAGTGTGGTGTCCCGTCTTGGTCGAATACCCGTTGACTAAATCGTAAGACATTAAATTCACAAAATCAACATAAGGCTCAATCCCTTGCCAATCAATAGAATGGTCTAGATATTCTTGGAATCCTCCTGCTGCAAATGAAATAAATTTATCTTCTAATTTCTCGTCTAGCAAACGAACCAATCGTGTGAAATTATCTTTATCTGCGGGCGTGTACAGATGCCCAGGGAAACCTTCAATAGCTGGGTATTCCCAGTCTAAGTCGATGCCGTCTAAGTCATAGTAATTTAAAAAATTCTTGACTGACTGTACGAATGCTTTGGTTAATTTCTCATCATTAAAAGTTTGAGAACAAAACTCACAGCCAATCCAGCCACCAAGTGCTATTGCTGTTTTTAGTCCAGGGTTTTCTTTTTTGATGATTTTCATGGCTTCTAAAACGCGTAAATCTTTATCTGAATTAGGCCCAAATACGCCATCTACCACATCTCCAAAGCCATAGATGAGGTGAGTCATTCCTTTGAAATCATATTTGTGGAGTTGTGCACTATCGGCTGAATAATAGGCGATTACTTTATAATCATTCTGTGCTTGTAGAAAATTTAAACTAAAAATGAAACACCCAAAAACTAAAAAATTTTTCATCGAATTTGTAATTTTTTATAACTTGTAAAAGTTAAAGGTAATAAAATTTAAAATTTTTTAAGCCTTAAAAAAAATCATGAAAAGGAATTTTCAGTTGAATCTCTTTTTTAGCATGAATATTCAATTGTGAAACCGAAACACCCAACAATCGAATGGATTTTTCTAAGGGTTCATTTTTTAATAATCCAGATGCGGTAGAAAAAATTTCTTCCACATCGTCAGTAAAATGCTGTTGTGTGATGCTTCTGGTGATAATATTAAAGTCTTCAAACTTGATTTTCAGGGTAATCGTTTTGCCTTTCACGTTTTTTTTCTGCAATCGCTGAGCTACTTTTTCCACAATCGGCAGCAAGGCATTTTGCAAATCATTTTTTTCGGATAAATTAGATTCAAAGGTATTTTCTGCACCCACAGATTTCGCCAAGCGATTGGGGTTTACCTCGCTCAAATGAATGCCACGAGCGATGTTGTAATAATATTCGCCACGATTCCCAAAATTTAAATTCAAAAATTCTAAAGATTGATTTCGTAAATCTGCTCCTGTGAAGATCCCTAAACTTCTCATTTTCTCTGTCGTAACTTTACCAATTCCGTGGAATTTTTGAATCTTCAAAGGCAAAAGAAAATCATCAATATCTGCTTCGGTCACAGTCTTTTGTCCATTTGGTTTATTAAAATCGCTGGCAATTTTTGCCAAAAATTTATTGATAGAAATGCCAGCCGATGCCGTTAAACCTGTTTTTTCTAAAATCTTTGCCCGAATTTCTTTTGCCAAAAGCGTTGCCGAAGGCATATTTTTTTTGTTTTGCGTAACGTCTAGATAAGCCTCATCTAGCGAAAGCGGTTCTACCAAATCAGTGTATTCCAAGAAGATTTCACGAATCTGCTGAGAAACAGCTCGGTAACGGTCAAATCTTGGTTTTATAAAAATTAAATCAGGACACATTTTGGCTGCCAAAACGCTACTCATAGCACTTTTCACCCCAAATTTACGAGCCTCATAACTCGCCGCTGCCACCACGCCACGCTCGTTGCTTCCGCCCACAGCAATCGGTTTCCTTTTCAATGCAGGATTATCCAACTGCTCCACCGACGCATAAAACGCATCCATATCAATATGAATTATTTTCCTGTTGGGCATTGTGAGCGTATTGGGGAGCAAAGATATGGAGATACATTATTTTATTTGGCTTAAAATTTAAATGAAGTAATACCGTACATTATAAAGCGAGATTTATTCTTGGGTTATTAATAGTCATTAATATTTCTGTTGAACACAATTGAGATACCACTATAAAGTTTCAAATTATTTAAAACAACGGGTAGGGTAATTGTAAAATTTACAGCTCTAAGATACGATTTCTTGCAGTATTGTTATATAACTTTTTTAACCATTCATTTTTGTTGATTGTCAATGATTTGTTTATTTTTTTAACAATAGACTATCTAATGAATTTATATAAAAATTTTTTTCCTAATAAATTTAACGTTATTTTTGCGAAAAATTATATTTATGAATAGCAAATCTTTTTCACAAAATGAACCTATGGGAAGCACCGAAGTGCACACCACAGTAAATGCATCATCAAAGAAAACATTCTCTTGGTCATCTGTATTTGCTGGTACTGTAACTGTATTGGCAATCCTTTTGGTTTTAAATCTTATCGGAGTTTCTATCGGTCTTTTTAGCTTTGACCCAGCCAGCGAAAATAACCCAGCGAGTGGATTAGGAATAGGCTCTTCCATTTGGTGGATTATCACAAACATTATCGCTCTATTTTTGGGTGGTTTTGTAGCAGGGAGGCTTAGCCCTTCACTAGCAAAAGACACAGCTATAATTCATGGTTTTATCACTTGGGCACTTTATGCACTTGTAAGTGTATGGCTGATCACAAGCACGATAGGCTCTATTTTCTCTGGTCTTGGGAATCTTGTAGGTGGCATCACCAAAAGTGCGACAGGAATAGCTGCTAACGCTATTGCAGGAACTGATTTTTCTACCGATGGGAAAAGCTTTGACCTTGACTTTAACAAAGCCAAAAATGAACTACAAGCTCTCCTTAGAGATACTGAAAGAGAAGAACTTCAGTCAGAGAATCTTGAAAACAAAGTAGAAAATCTTGCTAATGATGCTGAAAACAAAGCAGAGAATGCTGCCAAAAATCCAGAACAAGCAGACACTGAAATTGATTCATTTTTTGATAGATTGAAAAATGAAGGCCGTGATGTAATAGATGCTGCAGATAAAGATGCCCTTGTGAATATCGTGAAAAACAGAACAGATATGAGCGAAGAAGAGGCAAGAAATGCTGTAGACCAATACGAAGCTAAGTTTGAAGAGCTAAAAGCTGCTGCTAAGCAAGAGTGGGAAAAAATTAAAGCAAACACAGCAGAAACTGCAGAGCAGGTAACTGACACAGCAGGTAGCTTGGCAATTTGGGCTGCAATAGCACTTATCATTGGAGCCATTGCTTCAATCTTTGGTGGGCTATATGGTTCAAAAATGAAGACCAAAACTCTTTGTGTAAGAAAATAGTAAGGCAGAACCTAATTAATCATTCAAAAATCCTTGCTAGAGCATATTTAGCAAGGATTTTTTTTGACTAAGCTGTGGAAGATTTATCATGTTTTCCTTTTTTTTAATCAATTTTCTCATCAACGGAGAATTTCTTAGTTTTGTTTATTATTACTTAGGGGGGGAGATTTTTAGATTTTTTTAATGATTGCTTTGACTTTTTTTCTCATCGATTTTTGACTAAAAAAACACTGAATTTTTTAAGGCTTAAAAAAAACACTTTTATTATGCTTATCAAAATTTTAATTATATGAAAGCTTATCTCAATTTGGTCAATCAAATTTTAAACGAAGGTGTAACTAAAACCGACCGTACTGGCACTGGCACCAAAAGTGTTTTTGGACACCAAATGAGATTTGACTTAAGTGAAGGCTTCCCACTACTTACGACTAAAAAATTGCATTTAAAATCAATTATTTATGAACTTCTTTGGTTTTTGAAAGGAGATACAAATATTCAATATTTAAACGAAAATGCTGTGAAAATCTGGGATGAATGGGCTGATGAAAAAGGAGATTTAGGCCCAGTATACGGGCACCAATGGCGTAGCTGGGCAGCCCCCAACGGCAATAGCATAGACCAAATTCAAGAAGCGGTAGAAACCATCAAAAACAAGCCCGACTCACGTAGAATTATTGTCTCTGCTTGGAATGTGGGCGAACTAGAGCAAATGGCACTGATGCCGTGCCACGCACTTTTTCAGTTTTATGTTGCTAACGGGAAATTGTCACTACAACTTTACCAGCGTAGTGCAGATGTTTTCTTAGGAGTGCCTTTTAATATAGCATCTTATGCTTTGTTGTTGAAAATGATGGCACAAGTAACTGGTTTAGAAGCTGGAGAATTTATTCATACTTTTGGCGATGCACATATTTATCTCAATCACTTGCCACAAATGCAGAAGCAGCTTGGGAGAGAGCCTAAACCTTTGCCACAGATGGAATTAAACCCTGAGGTGAAATCTATTTTTGATTTTCAATTTGAAGATTTCAAACTTAATGATTACAATCCACATCCGCACATCAAAGGGAAGGTTTCTGTTTAGATTTTTTTAAGGCTTAGAAAAATTTCTTTTAATCATGCCACATTATTGAAGGAGATTTATAATTAAATAGCCAATCCTTGAAAATAGATAAAGCTAAAGAGCTATGATATGAAATGAAATGAATGCTTGTAAGTTGTAATATTCTATTAAATTATATTTTATTAAATCAATAAATTTCGCCTGTTTTTCAGTGAAAATCAAGCTTTATTTTTTACTTTGAATATAATTTAAAGAAAATTTAAAGAAAATTTAAAGATGATTTAAAGAAAATTTAATAAAATGTTTCTGAGGCTGAATTATTAAAAAAAATCAGGCTTTCACCTGATTTTTTAGTATTCATAAATCTTCATTTACTATTTAAAACAAACCTTCGATGCTTAAATATCTTTCGCCTGTATCATAATTAAAACCTAAAACCGTTTTACCTTTGATTTCAGGTAATTTCTGGGCAATTGCTGCTAAAGTCGCTGCTGATGAAATTCCCCCCAAGATGCCTTCTTCTTTGGCAGATTTTCGGAAGAAATCAAAGGCTTCTTCTTTCGTTACTTGAATGCTTCCGTCTAATAAATCGGTGTCTAAATTTTTAGGAATAAATCCAGCTCCAATTCCTTGTATGGCGTGTCCTCCTGGTGCTTTACCACTGATGACGGGTGAATCCGTTGGCTCTACTGCATAAACTTTTAGCTGTGGGAATCTTTCTTTCAGCAATTTAGCTACGCCAGAAATGTGCCCACCAGTACCTACGCCAGTAATCAAATAATCGATACCCCCGGGGAAGTCTTCTAAAATTTCTTTTGCAGTATTTTCATAATGTGCTTTGATATTTGATGGATTCTCAAACTGAGAAGGCATCCACATATTTTCATTTTGATTTGCCATTTCGGTAGCTTTCTCTATAGCAGCTTTCATACCGCCTTCTTTTGGAGTCAAAATAAATTCAGCACCGTAAGCTGACATTAGTTTCCGCCTTTCTATAGACATTGATTCTGGCATTATCAAAATCACTTTGTAGCCTTTAACCGCACCTACCATAGAGAGTCCCACGCCAGTATTTCCACTGGTTGGTTCAATAATGGTCGTTTTTTCGGGAGAAATTTTTCCTTCTTTTTCAGCATCTTCTATCATTTGCAGAGCAATTCTGTCTTTGATGCTTCCGCCTGGGTTTGCTTTCTCTAATTTGATGTAAACTTTCGCCTCATCACCAAACAATCGATTGATTTTTACGATAGGCGTCTTGCCAATCGTTCCTAAAATGTTTTCAAATATCATATCATAAAATTTATAGGGTTATTTTCTGTTTTTATATTTTTTACTTTCGCATCAGACTTTGTGTAAACGATGGAATAGGGGTCAACACTTTTTGTCAAAAACACATTCCCACCGATGATGGAGTGATTCCCGATGATGGTACTTCCGCCCAAAATCGTCGCATTCGCATAAATCACTACGTGATCTTCTATCGTGGGGTGTCTTTTCATATTTTGCATACTCTTTTCTACCTGCATAGCACCTAGAGTCACTCCTTGGTAAATGTTTACATATTTCCCGATTTTACAAGTCTCGCCAATTACTACACCTGTTCCGTGGTCAATCAAAAACGGAACACCAATTTCTGCGGCTGGGTGAATATCAATGCCAGTTTTGCTGTGAGTATATTCTGTGAGCATTCTCGGCCAATATGTTAATTGTAATTTTTGATGAATTAAATGTGCTAAACGATAAATTGCAATTGCATAAAACCCAGGGTAGGTATGTAACACTTCGCCCAAACACTGTGCAGCGGGATCTTTTTTCAGGAACTCTTTGGCGTCTTGCAACAAATCTTGATGAACTTGTATCAAGTTTTCATACATCACAGCCGTATATTGTTCAGCATTTTCTTCAGTAATACCCACATTCAACACCAAATGCTGAAATAATTTTTTGCTCGACTGTATTCTAGAATTAATTTCCTGTTCAGATGTTTTTTGATAAGGAAAAAGAATTTGAATTAAATCATTTAGCCAATCAAATAATTTATTCTTTTCAGGCACTTTTTCGTATTCCTCCTCGTAATTTTTGATTATATTTTGAGAAAGTTCTGAACTCATATTAATAATGTTTAAGAGGAATAGGTTCTCAAACTCAATACCAATAATGAAGAATTTTTAAATAAAAAAGCGAAAAAATTGCGCTAAATTATCTAAAAATTTTTTAAGCCTTAAAAAAAATCTAAAATTTATCTGCTAAAGGTTTATAAAACTACCCCCGCCTCGCTATATTTGCAAAATGATTTGGAGAAAATTATTGGCACCACTGGCAGCGATGTATTGGGTAGTGAGCGGATTAAGAAACATATTTTATTCTATTGGAATGTTTCCTTCCAAGAAATTTAACAAAGCTGTGATTGTCGTTGGTAATTTAAATACGGGCGGAACAGGGAAGTCCCCACACACGCTTTATTTACTTAATTTTCTCAGGCAAGAATTTAAAGTCGGCATGCTTAGCCGAGGATATGGCAGGAAGACCAAAGGATTCCAAATAGCTAATTACGAATCCAATGCGAGAACGATAGGCGATGAACCGATGCAGGTTTTTAACCGATTCAAAAACAGAGTAGTGGTGGCCGTGGGCGAAGACCGTATATCGGCATTGAAAGAGATTTTCCGCCTCTTCAGGCTAGATGTCGTCGTTTTAGATGATGCTTACCAACACCGCAGGTTAAAAACTGATTTCAATCTTTTACTCACCGCTTTTGATGACCCCTACCACAAAGACTGGCCACTACCCATGGGGAATTTGAGAGAGCCCATTGCTGGCGCTTCAAGGGCGAGTGCCGTGATTGTGACCAAATGCCAGCCTGACTTGAGCATGGAAGATAAAATTAAATTTAGAAAAGATTTAAGGCTGAAAAATCATCAACATATATTCTTTTCTTCGATTATTTATAATGATGAGGTCATCTCTTTGCACCAAAATCTATCTGTAGCAGATTTAAAAGATTATAACGTCATTTTAGTTACAGGAATTGCTAATGATAAAGATTTTCTAAGCTTTGCAGAAAATCATTGCGCCAGCGTACAGCCCATGCATTACCCAGATCATTACAACTTTTCGCCAGAAGATATTAAGCAAATAGACGAAGCTTATGCAAATTTACCTGAGCCACACCTTATCTTGACGACAGAAAAAGATTACATGCGATTACGCTCAGAGCATCGAATTGTCCAAAAATTGTATTATCTTCCCATTCAAATTGAAATAGATAACCCAATTCAGTTTCAAAAATTAGTCAAAGATTATGTACAAAAATATTGAAGAAGCAGCTCAATACATTCAATCTCAAATTTCTCATCAACCCGATATTGCCATCATCTTAGGCTCAGGGCTGGGCGGACTGAAAAACGAAGTAGATATTGATTTAAAAATTTCATACCAAGATATACCACATTTTTTGAAATCTACAGTTGCAGGGCATTCAGGTGAATTAATCTTCGGCTATTTTCAAGGAAAAAAAATCTTGATGATGTCGGGCAGATTTCATTACTATGAGGGCTATGATATGAAGCAAATTACATTCCCGATACGTGTTTTTAAAAAATTAGGAATAGATAAACTTATTGTCAGCAATGCCTCGGGGGGAGTCAATAAAGCCTTTGCCCCTGGAGATGTGATGTTGATACGAGACCATATTAACTTTTTCCCTGAAAACCCATTGAGAGGGAAGAATTTAGACGAATTCGGGCCTCGTTTTCCTGATATGAGTGAACCCTATGATTTAAAATTCCTGCAAGGCTTAAAATTAGTAGCAGCAGAAAGGAATATCCCTGTTTTTGAAGGCGTTTATTTAGGTTTGCAAGGGCCGACATTTGAAACCCCAGCCGAATATGGAATGGTGCAGCGATTGGGCGCCGACGCCGTGGGAATGAGTACCGTGCCAGAAGTCATTGTAGCCAAACACCAAGGGATGCGAGTAGCGGCAATTTCTGTGATTACCGATGTGGGCGGGCCAGACTTGAAAGTTCCAGTTTCTCACGAAGAGGTTTTAAACGCTGCCAATGTAGCCATGCCCAAAGTTATTTCATTAGTCAGTGGATTTTTGAAAAATTTAGATCAGTTTTAACGGAAAAGCTGATAGAAAATAGAGCTTTTAAAGCCCAAGAATTGAAAAAATAGAAACTGCTATTGAGAAATATAAAGATTTAATCATTGAAAACTGGAAAGAATTTCACGGAGAATAAATGTTAAATAATGAAAACAATACAAAAAAACAAATTTGCATAATTCAAAAACGTGGAATACATTTGCGGGCAGGTTGAGAAAAGAGAAAAATCTCAACGGAAAATTTTAACAAAAAAATAACGAAATTTTAACAAATGAAATTTGTGAGTTTCAAAATAAAGTGTAAACACACACACACACACACACACACACAAGTAATGAGCTAAACAACTCATTATCAATAACTTATAATAAATTTTTGCTTCCCCTCGGGAGCGAACCGCAAAGCCGTGCAAGAAAATCTTGCGCGGTTTTTCTATTTTCACCTGTGTGAGAGTAGTAATTTCTTCAAAAAGAAGAGCCTCACGGGTTGGGGCTCTTTCTAAATGAAGGAGCAAAAAAAAAGTTGAAAAAAACAGCGAAAATTTAATTAAGAAAAGAATAAATCAATAAAAAATTAACCAAAAAAAATAAAACAAATGAAGAAATTATTATTTTCTTTAGCCGTGTTATCAGCGGTTGCGGTCACCGCTCAGGTGGGCATTAACACAGATACTCCACAGGCGACATTAGACATCAGCGCAAAAGACAACCAAAAAGGTGACTTGCGCATAGAAGGTGTTAAGGAGGAAAAATTTACCCAATGGCTTTTAGTTTGGGATGAAAAAGACCAAAAGGTGAAGCGTACAAGCCTCTCAGACCTCAAATGGGATATAATAATAGTAGATAATAAGAATATAAATTATATCCGCGAAACTCAGCCAGACAGAGCAGATGAGATCATCAATAAAATCAAACAATGTCCGCCAGAAAACATAATTTTTGATAAGTACTTTGGTGGTACCGGCGTATATGATTTTGTGTATTGCGCCACAACTGTAAGCGGAGACGGTTACAATAAAACATGGCTCAACCTCAACCTTGGAGCAGAATACGCCAACATCCATAGTCCTAATTTTAACCCTACCGTTAATAAAACAGGAGAAACTATCCACGACGACGAAAATCTTTATGGTTCATATTATCAATGGCAGCGAGAGAGTGATGGGCATGAGCGTAAGAATTCAGGAAAAACCATTGAAAAAGCCTATAGTTGGACAAGCATTGGCGATTCATCAAGAGGGAAGTTTATTACTTCTCAAGACGGTAACTGGGTTGAGAATGGTGAAGGTGCATCAGGTTTAGATTTAGAGTTGTGGAGAGCAGGAGTAATTAATAGCCCTTGTCCGTCTGGTTACCATGTTCCGACGCTAGAGGAGTGGCAGGAATTACTCAATGCTGTAGGAAGTAATCAAATGTGGAGACAGAATAAGTTGCCAAACCTTGCAGCTGCTGGCTACCGTCGCTATAACGATGGTTCACTGGAACGCATGGGTTCTCTCGGGTACTACTGGAGTAGCTCGGCTTACGGCAGTAGCGGCGCTCACAACATGGACTTCAGCAGTGGCAGCAGCGTTGCGTACGGCGGCTACCACCGAGCTTACGGCAACAGCGTGCGTTGCCTCAAGGATTAAGAGAGGGTATTGCGAGCCTTAACTTTATCAAAATTAAGATAAAAGCAATAAAGCTTTAATCTTAAAAAAACATAAGCATGAAAGTAAATCGTGCTTATGTTTTTTCATTTTATAGTGTTTTTAAAAAAGTTTAGAAGAAATAATTCCTTAAAACAAATGAAAATTTTTTAAGGCTTAAAAAAAATATTTGTTATGAAATGGCTTTTCTAAAAATTTTACAACTGTTCCAAAACCTCATCATCCACCAAGTTAGGAATCGTAACTTTCAGTTCTGGTGAGCGTTGCATTTCTCTTTGGATGGCAAAAAGAGCTTCATCATTTCTTGCCCAAGCTCTGCGGGCGATGCCGTTATTTACATCATAGAAGAGCATGGACTTCAAGCGTTTTTTGGCTTCGGGTGTTCCGTCCAAAAGCATTCCAAATCCACCGTTGATGACTTCTCCCCAGCCAACGCCTCCACCATTGTGAATGCTCACCCAAGTGGCTCCGCGGAAGCTGTCGCCAATCACATTGTGCATCGCCATATCTGCCGTGAATCGTGAGCCGTCATAGATGTTGCTGGTTTCTCTGTAGGGCGAATCTGTTCCGCTGACGTCGTGGTGGTCTCTACCCAAAACCACTGGTGCAGAAATTTCTCCATTGGCAATGGCTTCATTGAATGCTTGAGCGATTTTGGTTCTTCCTTCGGCATCGGCATACAAAATTCTGGCTTGTGAACCTACCACCAGTTTATTTTCTAAAGCGTGTGCTATCCACTGAATATTATCGGCCATTTGTTGCTGAATTTCTACTGGAGCTTTAGCTTTGATTTCTTGCATTACTCGCAATGCAATTTCATCAGTTTTGGCTAAATCTTCTGCTTTGCCCGAGGCGCAAACCCAACGGAACGGGCCAAATCCGTAATCAAAACACATCGGGCCTAGGATGTCTTGTACATAGCTTGGGTATTTAAATTCTTTCCCGTTTTCGCCTTTAATATCTGCTCCTGCCCGTGATGCTTCTAGCAAAAAAGCATTTCCGTAATCAAAGAAATACGTTCCTCTTTTGGCGTGGGCGTTGATGGCGTTGGCTTGTCTTCGTAAAGATTCTTCCACCAAAGCTTTGAATTTTTCTGGCTGATGAGCAATTAGCTCGTTGGCTTCTTCAAACGAAACTCCAACAGGATAATAGCCGCCAGACCATGGGTTGTGCAACGAAGTTTGGTCTGAACCTACGTGCACGTGGATATTTTCATCTAAAAACTTTTCCCAAACGTCCACCACATTTCCGTTAAAAGCGATAGAAACGACTTTCCCATTGGTTTGAGCCAATTTCACTCGTTGCACTAATTCATCCAAATCATCTATTAATTCATCCACCCAGCCTTGATCGTGGCGTTTTCTGCTCGCTGCAGGATTCACTTCAGCGCATACGGTAATACAACCTGCGATATTTCCTGCTTTGGGTTGAGCTCCAGACATTCCGCCCAAGCCAGCCGTCAAGAATAATTTGCCTTTTGGTGTTTCGTTCTGGTTTAGGATTTTTCTGAAAGCATTCATTACTGTAATTGTAGTTCCGTGCACGATTCCTTGCGGGCCGATGTACATGTAACTTCCCGCCGTCATTTGTCCGTATTGTGTAACGCCTAATGCATTGAATCTCTCCCAATCATCTGGTTGAGAGTAATTTGGGATCATCATTCCGTTGGTTACCACAACGCGTGGAGCATCTTTGTGCGAAGGGAAAACCCCCAGCGGGTGACCAGAATACATGTGCAAAGTTTGCTCATCAGTGATCTCTGAAAGATATTGCATCGTTAGCAGATATTGAGCCCAATTTTGGAACACAGCACCGTTCCCGCCATAGGTAATCAATTCATGTGGATGCTGAGCTACTGCTGGGTCTAAATTATTCTGAATCATCAGCATAATTGCCTTAGCTTGTTCTGATTTTCCAGGATATTCAGCAATATCTCTGGCTTTCATTTCATAATCTGGACGGAAACGATACATATAAATTCTGCCATAAGTATCTAATTCATCAGCAAATTCTTGAGCCAATTCTTGATGCCAATCTTTGGGGAAATATCGCAAAGCATTTTTAATGGCTAATTTTCTTTCCTCTTGGTTCAATATTTTTTTACGGACGGGGGCATGGGGAACGCTTTCGTCTCTTTTTTGTTTCGGGGGTAATTCTTTTGGGATTCCCTCTTTGATTTTATCTTGAAAAGTTGTCATATTTTTTTTAAGCCTTAAAAAATTTTTATGATTATTTTCTTTGATTATAGACTTGTCCGCTTTTCAATGTTTTCCCAGAGAAAAGCTGATCTATTGTAACTAAATGATAACCCTTAGCCTTAAGATTTTTAATCACGGTTGGCATCGCATCCACGGTAGATTTATGAATATCGTGAGCCAATAAAATTCCGTTGGGCTTCCCTTTGCTCATGCGTTCAGCCACCGTTTTGGAATTTCTGTCTTTCCAATCCAATGGGTCTAAATCCCATAGAATAATAGGTAATTTAGCTGTAGACTTCACTAAATCATTGTATGAACCATACGGCGGGCGTAAAATAGTGGGTTCCACACCTGTGATGTCTTTAATTACTTTATTGGTATCAAAAATTTGATGCTCAATTCCTGAGCGGCTTAATTTCTTTAAATCTTTGTGGTCCCAGCTGTGGTTCCCGATTTGGTGACCTTCTGCATGGATACGCTGAATCGTATTTTGCTGAATTTTAGCCGATTTCCCTAAAACAAAAAAAGTAGCTTTAGCTTCGTTTTCCTTCAAAATATCCAGCAACTGAGGTGTGTAATTTGATGGCCCATCATCAAAAGTCAAGGCAACGCACGGCACTTCTCCACAATCTATATCATCCGTGGGTAAGACTTGTGTAATTGTGGTTTGTTCTGTTTCATATTCCTCTTTTTTTGGCTGAATGTGCAATAGAGATTGATAGTTTGGACTTAATAAATCGCTGTATTCATCAGGACTTAAAGTTACCTCAAGCGCTCCTAAATCGCCTGAAGAGATTTGATATTTATTGAAATAAATTTTTAAATTTCCAGATTCATCCCAAGAAAAAGCATTATAATTTTCATCATTAGCTACAGTACCTTGCTGAAAAGTTTCAATATTATTTTCCCACATCACTTTTTTATCTTTTTCAGTTAGATTTTGGCTGATTTTTTCTTTGATGTTTTTTTCAGCTTTAGCTTGAATTGTATTGACTATTTTTTTGAAATTTTCTCTCGGAAATAAATCAGAAAAAATAATCAATTTTTCATTTTTCACATCATAAACGTGCGTGAAATATTGATGGTTGTAATTATTGCCCAAAGACGTATTTCTTTCAATCAAAAAAGAAAGAAAACGAGTGTTTTTATCAATAATTTCAAAATGCTGAACGAAATCAATGCCAGACGGAGCGTTTGCATTAATGTCTTTGGTAGCTTCTTTAAATTCATTTAAATATGATTGAACAAAATTTTCTTCATTTTCGTTAACGAACGAATAAAAAGTTTTAGCAAAAGAAGCATGAAAAAGATTTTTTTCCTTTGAGCCTTCAGAGCCTACTTGCAATTTTTTGATTTGAATGCTATCGGTTAATTGTTGTAAATCAATATGTTCTGTTAATATAATTTTATCAGGAGCATTGTTTTCAACTGTGTTTTTGCAGCCAAAAGTGATGGCTAAAAATGAAAAGATTAATAATGTGTTTCTCATAGAATTTATTGATAATTTTGAATTGTTTTAAAAATTTTAATTCACAAAAACTTTTTCGCCATTGATGTAAACCATTTCTGGCAATAAACGTCCTTGTTGATAGGTGATTTCTTGATAGTTATCCGCGTCAAAAATAGTGAAATTGGCTTGATTTCCTTCTATCAAACTCCCAAATTTTTCAGCCCGCAAAGCGTAAGCAGCTCTGGCAGTAACCCCAGCCAAAACCTCGGCATTGCTCAATTTTTGGAAACTTGCTAAAATCGCAGCTTGTGCAATTATATTTCCCTGTGGAGCGGAACCTGGATTCCAGTCGGAGGCAATCGCCAAACAAGCTCCAGCATCCAACAATGCACGAGCTGGCGTGAACGGACACCCCAAGCCCAGTGAAGCTCCTGGTAAAGCGGTAGCTACTGTATCTGAATTGGCTAAAAGCTCAATTTCCTTGGCTGTGCTCACCTCCAAGTGGTCGGCACTCACGGCACCAACTTGCACAGCAATTTCGCTCCCTCCCGTTGAAAATTGGTCGGCATGCACCGTAATATCAAAACCTAAATCTTTAGCTTTTTCAAAATACGGAATCGTAACTTTGGCATCAAACGCTTCTTCTTCTATAAAAGCGTCTATCCTTTTCGTTAAATTTTCTTCAACTAAAATCGGAAACAATTCATTTTCAATTGATTCCAAGTATTGTTGATGCGTTCCGTCAAAATCTTTAGGCAGAGTATGAGCAGCCAAACAAGTGGAAATCAAATTTTGCTTCGTATACTGATTGGCTTCTTTGATGGCACGTAACATTTTCAGTTCAGATTCCACCGAAAGCCCATAGCCACTTTTCACCTCAACGGTGGTGATGCCTTGTTTTAATAAATAATCTGCTCTTTTGATGATGATTTGAGCTAATTCCTCTTGGCTGGCTTTTCGGGTATTTAGCACGGTGCTCCAGATTCCGCCGCCTTCTTTGGCGATGTCTAAATAGGATTTTCCTGCATTTCTCATCGCAAAATCTTTAGCGCGCGTTCCACCCCAGCAAATGTGCGTATGGCTATCTACAAAACCAGGTAAAGCTACTTTTTTACCTGTGATTTTCACGATTTCAGCCTCAGGATTTTGAGATTTTAATACATCAAAATCATCAATGATTTGAATTTTTTCTTTATCTATTAAAATTCCTGCATTGGTTTTAATTTCAAGTTGTTCGTCTTTCAATGCTCCTTTCAAAGGTAAATCAGACATTGTTAAAACCTGTGCAAACGGACCAATAAGTTTCATTTTTTTATTTTTTTAAATTTCCTTTTTGAATCAATTTAATTCCCTTTTCTATATATTCACCAAAAAATTCGTCTTTTTCAAAAAACGGAACAATTTCTCTCACTTTTGAATGAATTTTTTCTAAAATTGGTGAAGTTTTCAACGGACGGTTAAAATCTAAAGCTTGACAAGCTGTGAGCAGTTCTATCGCTTGAATTTTTTCTACATTATCTAAAATCATATGCAATTTTCTGCCCGAAATGCTTCCCATACTCACATGGTCTTCTTGCCCCATAGAGGTTGGCACAGAATCTCCGCTGGCGGGGAAAAGCAAGGATTTGTTTTCGGTAACCAAGGCTGCCGTGGTGTATTGCCAAATCATAAAACCAGAATTCAAACCTGTTTCTTTCAGCAATAATTTGGGTTGACCAACTTTTTCGCCTTCTAAGCTTAAGTAAACTCTTCTATCAGCTATGTTTCCTAATTCTGCGGTAGCTAAAGCTGCGTAATCCAAAACCATTGCCAAGGGTTGCCCATGGAAATTTCCGCCAGAAATTGCTTCTCCGTCAAGGGTAATAATGGGGTTATCCGTTACGGCATTTAATTCAATTTCAGTCAGTTCCTTCAAGTGTTTCCAAGCATTTCTACTCGCTCCGTGGACTTGCGGCATACAACGCAAAGAGTAGGGGTCTTGTACTCTATCGCAATTTTTGTGCGAAGCTGGAATTTCTGAATCGGCTAAGTAATTTCTTAAATTTTCTGCCACTTGTTGAGTGCCCTCATACGGACGAATTTCATGCAATTCTTTTTTGAAAGGCGAAGTAGAACCTTTTAATGCATCTAGCATCAACGCACCGATTAAATCAGCGTTTTCTAAAGTGTCTCCCATTCGGTGAACACCCCAAACGGCGTGGGCTAAAATAAATTGCGTTCCGTTAATCAAAGCCAAACCTTCTTTTGCTCCTAAATCAATCGGTTTTAAATTCAATTCTTGATATACTTTTTCTGTAGCAACAATTTCATTTTTGAATTTCACTTTTCCAAGACCAATCAATGGCAAAAATAAATGTGAAAGCGGAGCTAAATCACCCGATGCACCAACAGAGCCTTGCGCTGGAACTTGTGGCAAAATATCATTTTCAAACAAAAATTGGATTCTCTCTACGGTTTGCAATTGAATGCCAGAAAAGCCCTTGGAGAGTGCGTGTAATTTGGTTAAAAGCATTAATCTCACCAAGTTATCTTCCAATGGATTTCCTACGCCAACAGCATGAGATTTCAAAATATTTTCTTGCAGTTTACGCGTTTCTTCTTTAGTGATTTTCACTGTGCAAAGCGGGCCAAAACCAGTATTTATGCCGTAAACCGTTTGGTCTGAATTGACAATATTTTCAACACGTTGTGCAGATTCATTGATGATTTGTTTGGATTTTTCTGTCAAAAGAATTCCTTTCTCTTTACGAATAATTTGAATGCAAGTTTCAACATTTAAATTTTCTTCGCCTAGCTTAAATGGTTGATTCATTATTTTCTTTTTTTGAGCCTAAAGTTAAAAATACAATTATTCAATGAAAATTTTGAGCCAAAAAATGCGACGTTTGGGCAACTTTAGTTTAACTAAAAATTTTAGTTTTAAATTTTAAAGAATTGATTGAGCTTAAAATATGCTTTTTGAGCTTAAGATGAAAAAAATGTTAGCAAAAAAATAAAGCTTTATAAAAATTTCTATCGGCTAAAAATGCTTGAAAATTTTTTAAGCCTTAAAAAAAAGCTAGTAATTTATAAATAACGTTCTAAATGCTCAAGAATTGATAAATTAATCACTAAAAAAATCTAAATCTTCTCAAAACGGAAGTTTTCGCCCAAATAAACCCGACGAACATCAGGGTCGTTTGCTAATTCTTCTGGGCTTCCTTCTTTTAGTATTCGTCCTTCAAACATGATGTAAGTTTTATCTGTAATAGCTAAAGTTTGCTGAACGTTATGGTCTGTAATTAAGATACCTATATTCTTTTTCACCAGTGAACGCACAATTTTTTGAATATCTTCTACCGCAATCGGGTCGACCCCAGCAAAAGGCTCGTCTAATAAAATGAACTTAGGATCAACGGCCAATGCACGTGCTATTTCAGTTCTTCTGCGTTCGCCTCCCGAGAGTAAATCGCCACGATTATGGCGTACGTGTTCTAAGCCAAATTCTGCAATCAACTCATCGCGGCGGGTGATTCTTTCTTTTTTAGAAAGTTTCATCATCTCTAGCACGCTCATGATGTTATCTTCTACCGATAGTTTTCTGAAGACAGAAGCTTCTTGTGCCAAGTAGCCGATTCCCTTTTGGGCTCGGCGATACATGGCGTTTCTAGTAATGTTATCATCATTTAAGAAAACTTTACCCTCGGTTGGTTTTATCAAGCCTACAATCATATAAAAAGTCGTTGTTTTACCAGCACCGTTTGGCCCTAGTAAACCGATAATCTGCCCTTGCTCCACACTGAGCGAGACATCTTTTACAACTCTTTTTTTACCGTAGTTTTTAATTAAGTTTTCTCCTTTTAGTATCATTTCAATCCCAAAAATATTTAATTAAAATTAATTCTTCTCAATATTTGAATGAATAATTCTTTAAAATACTATATTTGTTAATATGCATTGTTATGTAAAAATATTTTTTTTCTCTGTGTTTTTGGCTTTTTCTGAATATACAAGTAAATATACAAGTGAATATACAAGCGTAAACAAAATAAATCAATCAGCAGCTGAAATGATGATTTCTGTGACGACAAGAAATATGGAAGAGTTAAATTGGATTTTAGAAAATAAAATTCCTCTAAATAAAATGATTGCTTTTACAGGAACTAAAATTTCTACCTTAGAGTTTTCCCTAACGCTTGAAAATACACCCAACAACGTAGGAACTTTGGGTGACTTTTCTCGCCCTTTAGAAGTTTATAAAACCTTTTACCCATAATGCAAACATATCCATTGCAAAATACTGGAGTCTCGAGATTAATCCAAGATTTTCTAAACGAATCCCCTGACTTGAAAAACTTTTACACTCAAAAAGTAAGCCGTGAGAGTTTGATGCAGCAGGCCAAAGTTAAAACTAAAAGTTATAAAAACCGAGCAGTTCTTACGCAGGTTTTATCTGCTCAAAACCAAATTCTTACAGCTAAGCAGCAAAAAAATTTAAAGGCTTTAGAAAATCCAAATGCCGTTACGGTGACAACTGGGCATCAATTAAATTTAGCAACTGGGCCACTTTATTTTATTTATAAAATTTTGCACACGGTGAAAATGTGTGAGGAAATGAACCGAAGCCAAGAGCAATTCACGTTTGTTCCGATTTTTTGGATGGCGACGGAAGATCATGATTTTGAGGAAATAAACCATTTTAGTACCTACCAATCGACCTACCGCTGGCAGCGAGAAAGCGGTGGCTTTGTAGGGGAAATGGGAACCGACGGGGTTTTAGCTGTTTTTACCGAATTTTTCAAAGGCTTAGAAAAAAATCAAGCGGCTAAGAATTTAGAAAAAATGATAACCAAGGCTTATCAGAAAAAAGATTTAGCCGCATCAACACGGTTTCTGGTGCAGGAATTACTGGGCGAATGGGGTGTTTTAATTTTAGATGCTAATCACCCTGAATTGAAAAGATTAGCAATACCTTATTTTGAGAAAGAGTTGAGAAATCAATTGGCGCAAGAAGCCGTGCAAGCGACCAATCACCAACTGAGTAAATATAAGGAACAGGCTTTTGCCCGAGAAATCAATTTGTTTTATTCAGAAAATGGGAAAAGAGAAAGAATTGACTTTGAAGATGGCGTTTACTTTTTGGTTGATAGTTTAAAGAAATTTGAGGGTGATGAAATTTTTAAAGCCTTAGAAAATTCTCCCGAAAAATTTAGCCCCAATGTGATCCTGCGTCCGCTGTACCAAGAGATTATTTTGCCCAATGTTTGCTACATAGGCGGTGGCGGAGAAATATCTTATTGGCTACAGCTTAAGCGAATGTTTGCACAATTTGAGATTGAATTCCCGCTCATTATGCTCCGAAATTCTTTTCTGATTTTAACTAGAAATCAGTGTGAAAAAGCTACAAAATTTGGGATTTTACCTCAGCACCTTTTTAGTTCTATATCAGAATTGAAGAGCGAATGGGTAAAGCAACAGACAGATTTGTTTGAAGTTTTAGAAAATTTAAAAGAAAGCATCGAGCAAAAATTTTTTAAGGCTTCAGAAATTGCGGAGAAAACTGATGATACGTTTCGGCAAATGCTTTTGGCTCAGCAACAAAAACAGCTCAATGGCTATGAGAAAATGAAAAAAAGACTGCAAAAAGCGGAAGAAAAAAGATTGAGGAGTAAGATTCGTAGACTGGAGAATTTGTATGAAATTATGTTTCCTAGTGGGACTTGGCAGGAACGGAAAATTAATTTTTCTGTTTTTTATCAAAAATATGGTGAAAATTTCTTTGAAGCGGTGTATGAAAGTTTAGATGCTTTTGAATCAAATTTTGTTGTAAAATGTTTTGATTATTAGCGTCTGAATGAGTTTTAATGGATTGAAATTTAAAGCAAGGGAAGGAAGTAGTTGTTTTTTTGGAAAAGCGCTAAAATTTAAACAGAGCTTAAAGATAAAATAAATTGTATTTTTGCGTAAAATATACTTTTGAATGAAAAAGATAGTTTTGCCTTTGTTTTTTTTGATTTCAGTTTTGATGTTGGGGCAGACAAGAACGCACAATGTCCAAGCAAAAGAGACGATATATGGCTTAAGTAAACGATATAAAATTACGCAAGAAGCGCTGAAAAAAGCAAATCCTTTTTTGTATAAACGCCAATTGCAAAAAGGTGATGTGCTCACAATCCCTGGGAATAGCGATAATGCCCCTAAGGTGGTAGATACACCACAGCAAATACAAGAGGAGCATAAGCCAAAATTTAAGAATTACCAAGATGATGAGTTCTATTATCGTGTGATAGAGCCTAAAGAAAATTTGTACTCGCTGGCAAAGGAATATCAGACTTCGCAAGAAACAATAAAGAGTTTGAATCCATTTTTAGAAAAGCGAGGTTTGCAGGTAGGAGATGTTTTGAGGATTCCGAAGGAAAAAGTTTTAACAAATCAAGAAAATCCAAAAGGCTTGCATAAAGTGAACCCTGGAGAGACAGTATATACGATTGCCAAAAAAAATAATCTGGAGCCAGCCGATGTCTATGCAGCTAATCGTGATTTGCAAAAAGAAAGTTTAAAGGCGGAAGAGTATATCAAAATCCCAGAGAAAAAACGAGTTACCTTTGAGAATAATCAATTTAAGCATAAAGTTCAGCCCAAGGAAACTATTTTTTCGATTTTAAGAAAATACGATATTACACTGACGGAACTTTTGGAGAGTAATCCAGCTCTTAGCAATGGACTAAAAAGTGGAATGACGCTAGAAATTCCTATAGTAAAAGGAGCAAATTTGGCAGACCTAAATCTAGAGCAAATGGAGCTAAAAGATTATGATGCCTCTAAAGATGAGCAAATTAATGTAGCTCTGATTCTTCCGTTTTATTTAAATCAGCCAAATTCTTACAAAGGAGAACGCCAAGTTGCGAAAGAATTTTATATGGGAGCGCAAGTAGCGCTTGATGAGTTGATAAAAAGAGGGAAAAAGATTAATGTGAAAATTGTGGATAGCGAAAATAGCAATACGACTGTAGATCAATTCATTAAATCCAATGAGATTTATAAATATGATGCACTCATAGGGCCGTTTTTTCAAGATGGGTTGTTACATACGGCACAGACTTTAGAAAAGTTGAATATTCCAATTTTCTCTCCAGTAGTCAATACAGAGATATTGGAGCAGTTTGAAAATATTTATTTACCGACGCCGAGGGATCAATATTCGGCAGATATAATTGCTGAAGAAATAGCGAAAAGATATCAAGGGGAACCAATTCAATTATTGACTACTAGCGGAGAAAAAAATGTAGCAGAATATTTGAAGTCAAAATTGATTAAAACACTGAAAACCAATAGGGTAGAGGTTATTACCAACGCTGATTATATAACTTTAGATAAAGAGATGGTTTCAGGTAAAGATGAGAATGGTAACGAAACAAAAGTTGAGATAACGAAACCCGCCATTGCAGTTTTGGTGTCTGAAGATAATGCGTTGGGTAGAAGTTATATTGATAATTTGCTAAATCAAGATTTAGATAAAATCAAGGGATATAGCGTGTTCTTTGTGCCAGCGATAGACGTTTTTGATGCCTCAAATGTTACCACAATTAATAAACTGAAGAAAATTAATTTTGTATATACAGCAAGCCGAATGATTAACAGCTTCGGGCAATCAGAGAAAGAAGTTTTAAATGCTTTTGACGAGAAATTCTGTCAATTACCAACCAAATATATGGCGATGGGATACGATATTATGTTTGATGTTGTTGACCGAATGAATAGGAATGGTTTTATATCTGATTTTGATGCTAAACGAGTAGAAACACGCTTGTCAGGTAAGTTTAGTTACGAACAAAGTGAAAAAGGAAAGGCAAAATTAAATAAGGCGATCAGGATTATTCGTTTAAATTAAAATTTTTAAAACTCCAAAAAAACCGTTCTTTTTTAATTTTAAAAGGGATGAATTTTTTATTTTAGTTACCCCAACAATCGTGTTTAAATGAGTGAAAAAACATCAAAAGCGACGCCTTTAATGAAGCAGTACAATGGGATAAAATCTAAATATCCTGATGCTATTTTGTTGTTTAGAGTAGGAGATTTTTATGAAACCTTTGGTGAAGATGCCATAAAAACATCAAAAATTTTAGATATTGTCTTGACGAAACGAGCCAATGGTTCCTCTCACACAGAACTTGCTGGCTTCCCATATCATTCGTTAGACAGTTACTTGCCAAAATTAGTACGTGCCGGCTATCGTGTTGCCGTGTGTGACCAGCTAGAAGACGCTTCACAAGCAAAAAAAATCGTAAAAAGAGGCGTTACAGAACTGGTAACACCTGGTGTGGCACTTAATGACCAAGTGATAGGATCTTCTCGTAATAATTTTTTAATGGCGATTCATGCACAAAAGAATCAATTTGGTGTCGCTTTATTAGATATTTCTACGGGGGAATTTTTCTTGCAAGAGGGAAATCAAGAGGAAGTTTTAAAATTAATTCAAAATTTTTCTCCAAATGAAATAATCTACCAAAAACACCAAAAAATAGACTTTATTCCCCCACACATCAGCCTCTTTGGCTTAGATGATTGGGCCTTTCAATATAGTTTTGGCTATGAAAAATTAACACAACATTTCAAGACTAAATCACTCAAAGGTTTTGGAGTAGAGGATATGAATGAGAGCATTGTAGCTGCTGGGGCTGTTATGGCTTATTTGGATGAGACGCATCATTTTGAATTGCAGCACATCAATGTATTACAGCGTATTATTAATCAAAAATACGTTTGGTTAGATGCCTTTACCGTACGGAATTTAGAACTATTCAATTCACCTCACCCAGATTCTGTTTCTTTGTTGGATGTTCTAAATCATACACTTACGCCCATGGGGTCACGTTTAGTCCGACGTTGGATTGCCTTGCCACTCAACGACCAGAAAATGATAGAAGCAAGGCTCAACACGGTAGATTATTTATTAGAAAACAGCGATGTAAGCCTAAGTCTGGCGGAATCTTTGAAAAATATTGCAGATCTAGAAAGATTGTGCTCCAAGATTGCTACGGGGAAAATAACACCGAAACAATTAACGCAGTTAACCGATTCACTATTCGCTGTTCAAGAAATTTCAGATAACATCCCATCAGATTATTTGCAAAAAAAGAATCTTATCCCGATTAAACCCAATACGCTGTCTCAGCTTCGGGAAGCCTTGGTAGAAAGCTTGTCTGATGACCCACCTCATTTCATCAACAAAGGAAATGTAATACGAAAAGGCGTTTCACAAGAGCTAGATGAGCTGCGAAAAATTTTGGAAGGCGCAGAAAATTTTATGGAAGAAATGCGCTTACGTGAAATAGAAAATACAAGGATTTCAAATTTGAAAATAAACTTTAATAATGTCTATGGATATTATATAGAAGTAAGAAATACACATAAAAGTAAAGTGCCCAAAAACTGGATACGAAAGCAAACCTTGGTGAACGCAGAACGCTACATCACTCCAGAATTAAAAGATTATGAAGATAAAATTTTAGGAGCGGAAGAGAAAATCCTTCAATTAGAAACACAACTTTTTCAGGATTTGATTCAGCAAGTTATGCCTAAAATACCTGAAATTCAGAAAATTGCAAAAACGGTAGCTGAACTTGATTGCCTGTTGAATTTTGCCAATTTGGCACAGAAAAATCATTACGTTAAACCCAAAATAAGCTCCAATCCTGCACTGCAAATCATCGATGGGCGCCACCCCGTGATAGAACAACAGCTGCCAACGGAGTCGCCATACATTGCCAACAGTATTTATTTAGACGACAAAGAACAGCAAATAGTGATGATTACAGGCCCCAATATGTCGGGTAAAAGTGCCTTACTTCGGCAAACAGCTCTCATAGTACTCATGGCACAGATGGGTTGTTATGTACCTGCTAAATCTGCAGAAATCAGTTTGGTCGATAAAATCTTCACACGTGTGGGTGCTTCAGACAATATTTCGCAAGGTGAAAGTACCTTTATGGTAGAAATGAATGAAACAGCACAAATCCTAAATTCTGTTACAGGAAAAAGCTTAATTGTTTTAGACGAAATTGGACGTGGAACAAGCACTTACGATGGGATTTCTATCGCTTGGGCTATTACAGAGTACTTGCATCAGCATTCGGGAAAACCCAAAACGCTATTTGCAACACATTACCATGAGCTGAATGAAATGGCAAAGAGTTTTGAACGAATTAAAAATTATAATGTCAGCATCAAAGAAACCAAAAACAAGATTTTGTTTCTCAGGAAATTACAGCCTGGGGGTAGCGAGCATAGTTTTGGAATTCATGTGGCAGAAATGGCAGGAATGCCACGCTCAGTGGTGAAGAGAGCAAATGAGATTCTAAAAGTTTTAGAAAATTCGCACGGCGGAGACCAGCTAAACAAAAAAACGAAAAAATTAACACAGGAGAATATGCAATTGAGTTTTTTTCAGCTGGACGACCCAATTTTAGAAAGCATTAGAGATGAGATACGTGATACCGATATCGATACACTGACACCCGTGGAAGCTCTAATGAAATTAAATGAAATTAAGAAAAAATTAGGTTTCTGAGAATGAAATCTTGCCCACCTTTTTCATTAAAATTTTTTAAGCCTTAAAAAAAAATAAAAATATGAAATCTAAAAATTGAGGCTAAGTTTATATAAATCAATATCTAAGCCACTTCATCCATTCTTTGAGCGAAGGTTTTTTGCCATACATTAAAATCCCTACTCGATAAATTTTAGAAGCAAACCAAACCATCGAAATTACAGATAAAATCAGTATTGCAATGGAAACAATTAATTGCCAATAGGGTACGCCATAGGTAATTCTAGCCATCATCGTTACTGGCGAAGTGAATGGAATCATCGAAAACCAAAATCCAACAGGGCCATCAGGGTTCTCAAAAATACTTAATGAACCATAAACACCTAGAAGTAAAGGCATAATGCCTACCCACATAAATTGTTGTGTCTCGCTATCATTTTCTACCGAGGCTCCAATTGCTGCAAAAAACGAGCTGTAAAAAATATAACCCAAAAAGAAATAAATAAAAAAGACACTGATAATTAATGGAATATTTAAAGTAAAAATAGACTGAATAACGTCATTAACTTGCTCTGGAAAACTTTCTACTTGAGCTGCTGCTGGGTTTATGGCAGAAACCTCTGATATAGATTCGCTCAAAAATAAAGGCAAAATTGACATCAAAAAGAGAATCAGTGCAATCCAAATAGCAAATTGAGTGATGGCAACCAAGGTTGTGCCTAAGATTTTCCCCATCATCAGATTAAAGGGCTTGACTGATGAAATGATGATTTCAACAACACGATTATTTTTTTCTTCTAAAACGCTTCGCATTACTCGGACACCGTACATCATGATAAAAGTAAAAGTGGCATACATCAATATTCCAGAGAAAACAGATTTGATGGCTTCTAGCGTTTCATTAGTTTTTTGCGTTTCACCAGAAGCCGTCTGTTGAGTCACGTTCAATTTAACATTGACTTTAGCTTTTTCTAGTATTTCCTCAGAAATCCCCTTTTTCTTTAAATTTAGAAACTCCAGTCGTTCGCTAAGTTTACTTTGAATTTTACTGATTTGAGAAATCCCTAAACTCTTATTCGCAGCAAAATCAATATCTGATTTCAAGTTTTGAAAACTGCTGTCTGTTTTAGGAATATGCAAAATACCTTGTAAAAAATCACTAGTCTGTAGCGTGTCCATCATCCCCCGTAAATCCTCTACGGGACGGTACTCATAGCGTTCCTTTTCGGTAGAATGAAACGTCGAGGCAAAATAGCCACTCTCATCTACCACCGCAATGTTCATCGTTTCTTGATTAGCTTGCCCCAAGAAAACAACGATTGAAACAAAAGCCATCATCAAAAAAGGAACAGCTAGCGTCATCAAGATAAATGACTTTTTTCTAATTTCATTAAAATACTCCCGTTGAGTAACCAAAAAGATTTGATTCATTTCTATTGATTTACAGCGGTTAAAAATACTTGATTCATAGACGGGATTTCTTCTCTAAATGTAATGATTTCGCCCAAATCATTCAGTTCGGTAATTAATTCTCTAGATGTAAGGTTTTCTTGGAATATTTTAAACTTTTTTAAGTCATTCCGTTCATCAATATTTTCTAAATGATGAGAATTTTTAAAGGCTTCAAAAAAATCAGATTTTACATTTTTTAATTCCACCCAATAAGCCTCTTGTTTAAATTTTTCTTTGATAGAGTGAATTGGTCCGTCCAAAATTTTCTCTGAACGATGAATCAATGCGACATGGTCGCACAAATCTTCTACAGATTCCATGCGATGTGTAGAGAAAATAATCGTAGCACCTTTCTTTTGAAGTTCTAGAATTTCATCGCGAATGATGTTGGCATTCACTGGGTCAAAACCGCTAAATGGCTCATCAAAAATCAATAATTTAGGCTCGTGTAATACCGTCACGATAAATTGAATTTTTTGGCTCATTCCTTTTGAAAGCTCTCTTAATTTCCTGCCCCACCAATCAGAAATATTCAATTTCTCAAACCAAAAATTTAATCTTTTTTTAGCTTCTTTTTTACTCAAGCCTTTCAGTTGAGCCAAATAAATGCATTGGTCTCCAACTTTCATATTTTTATAGAGACCTCTCTCTTCAGGCATATAGCCGATTTGTGAAATATGTTTGGCAGAAAGTCTTTCCCCGTCTAAAATCATTTCACCAAAGTCGGGCACCGAGATCTGGTTAATAATCCTTATAAACGTGGTTTTCCCAGCTCCATTGGGGCCCAGCAGACCATAGATAGAAGCCTTTGGAATTTGTATGCTAAAATCTTTTAACGCAACTTTATTACCATAAGCTTTGGTCACATTTTTTGCAACGAGCAAGTTATTTCCCATCGAGTTCAAGTTATTGAAAATTTTTTAAGCCTTAAAAAAAATTATTTTTTCTCGCCCGAAAAATATAGTTGATTTTTCCTTAGTTTTTGATGAGCCAAAAGCTTTTTTAAACTAACGACACGAGTGCCGTTCTCCCTATAATTCTGCAGAGTCTTCGCTAGAGCTTTCACCGTAGTAGCATTGATGTCATGAGCCAAGATAATTCCATTTCTTGGCGGATGAGAGAGCGTATTTACCAAGCTATCTACATTTTTATTCTTCCAATCTTTAGAATCTAAAGTATAAGAAATAACGGGTTTCTCAATTATCTTTAAAATCTCAGGCGTATAAGCATCATAGGGAAACCTGAAAAATTCGGGGCGGTAACCAGTAATTTCCTCTATAAGATCATCAGAAGCATCCAGTTCTGATTTTATTTCTTTGGCTGAAATGCGTGTGAAATCTTTATGGTTAAATGATTGATTCCCAATCAAATGACCTTCATTAATAATACGGCGAAGCAAATCTGGCTGATGTTCAGCATTTTGACCGATGACAAAGAATGTCGCCTGCGCATTGTAACTTTTGAGCGTATCGAGTAATTGCTCGGTAAATTGAGAAGGGCCATTATCAAAAGTCAAAGCAACACAATTCTCTTTAGAGCAATCAATAGAATCGTTGGCTTTCGGCGCTTCAAATTTCAAACTTTTTAAGCGAATGGGTAGCGGCGTTTGTGTGATTTTCTCTACCAATGAGGGTTTTAAATACGCTTGAATTTCTTCTTTTTTAAATTGAAGTTCTAAACGCCCTAAAAGTCTAGGAGCAATTTGGTTTGGGTTAAAAATAATATGCCATTGATTGTCTGGTGTAAAGTAGAAAGAGTTATAATTTTTCTCAAGAGCTTTTGTGCCTTCAGTAACTTGAGATTCGATGTCCTTCTGCAGTTGATTTTTCTCTTCGGGGTGTAGATTTTTTTGATTTTCCAGCCGCTGAGTCAAAGAATCTTTTGCAATTTGCTGAACTTTGATGGCAAAATTTTTAAAGCTTTCAAAATCTTTAAAGATATTTTCTATTGTTAATTTTTTCTTCTCATTCAAATCATAAATTGCTGTGCTCTGCACGGTATTGTAGTCACTACCAGTAGAAGCGAAACGCGTGTACAGGAAGGTGATGAAATTCTCACTCTGAAAAGGAATTTTAAAATTTTGGATAAAGTCTATTCCAGTGATGAATTCTGGATTTTTATTTGACGCCGTTCCAAATTCTGACTTAAATTGATTCATGAAATCCAAGGCGAATCTCTCCTCATTAGCATTAATGAAATTATACGCTGTGATGGGATAAGAAGCGAGCAAGCGATTTTCTTCCTTATGATTTCCAATTTTTAAAGTTCCCACACGCAAGTTTTCCTTTGCTGCGACTTTTTCAGCAATATTTTCTATTTTTTCTGGTTTTACCGAGATGTCATTTTTTTCTTTGAGCTTGCATTGTGTTAAAAAAATAAAAATAAAAAAAACAATAAGAAATCGCCAATTCATAAAAGCATATTTTATAGTAAAAATCTTTCAAACCTAATGCCAAGTAAAGCTTTTTGAGCGGTATTTCCAAATTTTTTTCAAAATCCAAACATATTTTAGATTTAATTGGATTTAAACAGATGCTAAAAGTTTTAGAAATTTTGTTTTACGGTATATTTGTCATAGAAAGCCTTGATGTGCCCCACAGCCTCTTCACTCGTATCAACTACACGAAACAACTTTAAATCTTTTTCGCTAATTTTTCTTTCTTGTAGTAAAGTGTCTTTAAACCAGTCAATTAACCCTCCCCAATATTTTTTACCAACGAGTACAATGGGGAATCGCCCAATTTTATCAGTCTGAATCAACGTTATGGCTTCAAAAAGCTCATCCAGAGTTCCGAATCCGCCAGGTAAAACGACAAAACCTTGTGCATACTTGACTAGTAAAACTTTACGTACAAAGAAATAATCAAACGAATGACTTAAATCTTTGTCAATGAATTCATTATTGCCACTCTCGAAGGGCAATTCAATCCCGAGCCCGATAGATTGCCCACCGCCACGGCGAGCTCCTTTGTTAGCAGCTTCCATGATGCCGGGCCCGCCACCGGTGATGATGCCAAAGCCAATCTGAGTAATGCCGTAGGCAATTTCCTCTGCCAAAGCGTAGTAGCGGTGATCTACCTGCGTACGCGCAGAGCCAAACATACTCACACACGGCCCGAGGCGAGACATTCCTTCAAACCCCCGCACAAATTCTCCCATGATTTTGAAAATCATCCAAGAGTCATTGATTTTAATTTCGTTCCAATTTTTTTGTCTGAATTTATCTGAAATTCTTTGATCTTTTTCTGTCATTTTCTTTTGGTAATTTAATGTTTTCGCCTGGTTTGAAACTTATTTTTTGTTTGAAATGATGAAAATTTAGCCAACTGCGTACCAATGCTGGCGTTATTTCTTGTGATGTCACAGGGACTAAGATAGCATGCCGAACGGAGGTCTCCTCCAATTGGTTGTAAAATTTAAAAAATCCGAAACCTAGAATTTCATTTTTTTCAATCTCGATGAAGGATTTCTCTTCCGCAGTTCGGCCTTTGTCGATGAGGATAAAATGATTTTCATTAGAAGTGATATTTTTTAAGCCTTGAGAAATTTCTTCATTATTTCCCAAATTTTCTTCCGTCGTCTCGCATGAGTCTAAAGCTTTATAAGCCTTGTTTTTTGTTGGGAAAATCAGAAAAGGGATACCCTCGGTGGTATTTAATTTTTCTATTCTTGTTGGGTTTAAAAATAATCCAAATTTAAAATAATTTTGCTTGTTTTTGATTAAATTTTGATGATTGATTTCTTCTTCCATTTGCATAAGAAGGGCGATAAAAAAACTTCCAGTAATTTCAAAATGAACCTCCTTCACGCGTGTTTGGATGTGTAAGCTCTTTTTGCTTGTGTTTGTAAAATCTTGGTTTACAGACCTTTGAATATTTCTTGCAGCTTGCAGGTAAAAAATTTTGCCATCGGCATCTAGGTAATAGTAGATGCCACTCTGCGTTGGCAGGTTTCTCTGTAATTGGAGCAATTTAGAAATCTGCTGTTTGCTCTTCGGGTCATTTTGCCCAAAGGCTTTGATGATATTTTTGGTTTTATCTTTTTTGAGTAAAATTTTAAATAATTCTAGAGTTGCTCGCGTATCCCCAGCGGCACGATGCCTATCCGCCAAGGGGATGCCCAGGTTTTTGCATAGTTTACCCAAAGAATAAGTTTCGAGATTGGGCAAAAATTGATGACTGAGTGTTAGCGTATCTAAAGTTTTATGCTCAAAATTATAACCCAAAGATTGAAATTCTTGCCGCAGCATTCGGTAGTCGAAATCTACGCCGTGGCCTACAATCACACAATCTTTTGTGATTTCCACAATTCTTTTGGCAAGTTCATGAAATTTGGGAGCTCGGCGTACCATTTTTTGCGTAATACCCGTCAAGTTCTGAACAAATTTATCAATCTCACGCTCGGGATTTACCATACTGGCAAACTGGTCGGTAACCTTTTCACCATCAAATTGGTAGATGGCAATATCAATGATTTTTTCAGTCCCCTTTTTCCCGCCAGTGGCTTCGATGTCTAGAATGGCAAAATTCATCTTTTTCTGTAAATTTTTTCAATTCCCACTTAGGATTTTTTTTTCAAAGATAATTTGTAGTGTTTTAGTCCTTCCCGTTCCAGTAGCACCAGCAATTAAGCCATGGCGATTTAGGGTTTTGAGTGGAATGTTAACGCTAGCTTTTGGTTCGATTTCATTTTGAAATTCCCCTTTGCTCAGCGTGAAAAATTTCCCCTTGAGCGTATAGCCTTTTGAGATTTCTTGAATAAAATCTTGAGAATTCATAGACTTAAAAGTATTAATTCCTCAAAGATAAAAATATGTTGCAATTGTAAGCTTTTATTTAGAGTTTGATTTCTGCAAGAATTGGGAAATGGTCGGAATAATCTACCCTTTTGACTTCAAATGATGCCGTCTGAAAGCGTGGGTCGAGAAAGATGTAATCTATTTTGATAGGAAACTTATAATTATGAAAAGTCGTTCCTAGCCCTGAACCTCCTGCTACAAAAGTATCTTTTAAGCCTTTTTTTATTTTGAAATATTCATAAGAATTCGGTACAGCATTGAAGTCTCCACCTACAATCACTGGGTGTGGGCTTTGCTCAATAAACTTCTGAATTAAATTGATTTCCCGTTGGTGAATTTTAAAAGCCTTGTTTAAATTTTGATAAATTCTAACAGCATTGGGTTTAAAGCTTTTCTTTTCCATCAAGCCTTTCACCAATTTTTTTTCGATATGGAAAGATTCTAAATAAACATTAATGGCTCTGATGGTATCTCCATGCACTTTTATATCAGCATAAAAACATTCGATTTTCTCTTTTTTATCAAAAGCACGATTGATTTCAATGATTGGGTATTTGCTGGCGATGCCCCACCAAGTGAAATTGCTGGTGTAATATTTTTCGTCTTGAGGTAAAACGGACTCGGCATTTGCACCGATTTCTTGAAGGAAAATTAAATCAGGACTTTCTTCTTTTAACATTTCTTTGATTCCCGCATGGTTATCATAAAAATAATGAACGTTGTAGCTTAAAACTTTAAAGTTAGGCTTTTCTACCTTTTCTTTACCGTAAAAATGATAAATTCGATTCAATGGAATGACTAATAGCGATGATGCGACTAAAAAAAATAAGGCGTATTTAGCTTTGATGAAAATCCAAAGAAAAATCAGTAAGGTATTGATGAAAATGAGAATCGGAAATCCTAATGCTAAAAACTGAAATAAAGTCGTAGCATTAGGCCCCACAAACTGATTGAGTAGGCAAGCATAGCAAAGCGCTAAGAGAAATAGGTGTATCGGTAGCAGTAGCTGGCGCATTATTCTTCAAACAGCAAAACTATAAAATTTTTTAAGCCTTAAAAAAAAATAATAATTTTTGCCTTGAAAAAACTATGTTTATAAAAGGTTAAAAAAGAGCTTTAATTCCAGATTACAATAACAATTAGTAACTTTGTAATAAGTTTAAAATTATGAAAATCTTATTAGTTACCATCGCTTTACTTTTATTTGCAGTGGCTGGAATTGCCATTAAAATTTGGGCCCAAAAAGACGGAAAGTTTGCGGGGACTTGTGCTAGCCAAAATCCGCATCTCAACAAAGAAGGAGAGGCATGTGGCTATTGTGGTAAAATGCCCGAAAATTGTGAAAACCAGGCATCTGTTTCTTGAGCAATATAGAACTTTATCAGATTATACAAGAAAGCAAAAGAGGAATTCAGCGTTCTCAGAATACGTTGATGAATCTTTTTTGGGATAAGATTTATTATTTTATTCTTAGTAAAACTCATAATAAAGCCGAAGCAGAAGACATCACGATTCGTACGTTTACTAAAGTGTTCAAGAAATTAAAGTTGTACAATGATGATTTTGATTTTTATACTTGGGTAAAGGCGATTGCCTACAATACGATGATTGACCAGTTACGCAAAAAAAAACATAATAATATATCGCTAGATGATGAGCTGAATCCCATAGATATAGAGGCTGCAATGCCCAGCCCAGAGCAATACCTTATTTCTAAACAAAACGCAAAAAAGCTAAATGCAGAAATAGAAAACTTGCCCCCAATCTATAGAGAAGTGATTGAGTTGAGGTATTTGGAAGATAAAACGTATAAAGAAATTGCAGAAGCTTTAAATTTAACACTTTCTAACGTGAAAGTGAGGTTGCTACGCGCAAAAAAATTATTAGAAGACTCTATTTCTATGTAAATTTCATTCTTTTGACGGGATTTTGTAAATTTGAATTAGAAAGATTGATATGGCAGAACAGGTACAAGAGAGAACGCATGCTACCAAACCGAAGTGGCTAAGGGTAAAGTTGCCAACAGGCAAAAAATTTAAAGAGTTACGAGAAACGGTAGACAACTATAAATTAAATACAATTTGCCAAAGTGGGAGTTGTCCCAACATGGGGGAGTGCTGGGGGGAAGGAACAGCTACCTTCATGATTTTAGGAAACGTCTGTACACGCTCGTGTGGATTTTGTGGAGTAAAAACGGGTAGACCTCTACCTGTAGACTGGGCTGAACCAGAGAAAGTGGCTCGCTCCATCAAACTGATGGACATAAAACATGCAGTTTTGACCTCGGTAGACCGAGATGACCTAAAAGATATGGGCTCCATCATTTGGGCAGAAACGGTAGATGCCGTTCGGCGAATTAGCCCTGGAACAACAATGGAAACATTGATTCCCGATTTCCAAGGGATAGGAAGACATATCGACCGCCTGATTGCCGTACAACCTGAGGTGATTTCTCATAATATGGAAACCGTTCGCCGATTGACAAGAGAAGTTAGAATTCAAGCAAAATACGATAGAAGTCTCGGTGTGTTAAAATACTTAAAAGACAAAGGGCAACGACGTACCAAGACGGGGATTATGCTCGGGCTGGGAGAGGATATGGATGAAGTTTACCACACGATACAAGACGTTCACGATGCTGGTGTAGACGTGATTACCATTGGACAATATTTACAACCGTCTAAAAAACATTTACCAGTAAAACGATTTGTAACGCCAGAGGAATTCAATGATTTAAAAGTTTTTGCTGAATCATTAAAAGGTTTTCGTCATATAGAGAGCAGCCCCTTGGTACGTTCTTCTTATCATGCAGAGAAACATATTCTTTAAATTAGAGTAACTAGAAGAATTATTTTTTAAGCTTTTAAAAAAAACAGTTGAAATTTCTGATAAGCCTCAATGAAACTATAAAGTAAATTAAGAGAAATCAGAATTTTCCTCCAAAGAAATGAGAAAACTTTGGCAGTTGCAGAAAGTTACACTTCAGGTGCTTTAGCTGCCGACTGACTGAATGCCACGGAAGTTCAGCTTATTTCATCGGTGGAATTGTAGCTTATCATTCACACATTAAAAATCAATATTTACATAATCCAAAAGAATTGATAAAGGAGAAAGGAGTTGCTGGCCCAAGTGAAGATGAATTTGGCAGTGCCGTTGGCACAGCATGGGTTGGAATTTCATCTAAAAAACAGACTAAAGCTTATTTTTTTTATTTAGAAAATCAATCTCGTACTGAGTTTACACAAAAAATAATTTTTCTAAAGCCTTAGAAAAATTTTATATCTTTTTACAAGAAGATGTCTAGTAAACCTTCTGGAACTTGAAATTGAATGTATTGCTTTTCGCGATTGAATGCAATGATAAATTCGTCAATCAAAGGAATCAAAATCTCTTTATCTTCATCATTTTTGATGACACACAAAGCCTGAGTTTGACTGTCTATCACATCAGAAACTTCGCCAATACGATTTTGATTTTCATCGATGGCAGGTAAACCAATAATTTCATGAAAATAAAAGCGTTGCCCAGAGAGCGGGGGTAAAGTAGAAAGCGGTAAAAACACATCTCGATGGATGAAACGTTCAGGCTCATCAACATCTTTCAGATGAATTTTCAAATGGGTATTACGGTGTAATTCTGCTTTCGTTAAAAAGAAAGGAACCAATAACCCATCTCTCTCAATGAGTATTGATTCCAAATTAATGTAATTTTCAGGTTCATCAGTATCTAAAAATAGATTTAAATCACCTTGGTAACCTATTTTTTTTGTAATTGTACCTAAGTAGTAGCAATCTTTTTTGTTCATCTATTCTTCTTCGCTAGCAGATTGCTCTGGAGCTTCTTCTGTTACTTCTTCCGCTACTACTACACGGGCTTCAGCAATTCTCTTCTCAGCGTCTAGGCGTTTTTGTTTTTCCTCTTCTTTCGCTTTAGATAAACCTTCGCGTTTTTGGTTGATTGTGTTTTCTTTTTCTTCTAACCAAGCATTGAAGCGCTTCTCCATTTCTTCTTCATTAAAAGCACCTTTAGCAACACCACCTAGAAGATGTTTTTTTAATAAAACACCTTGATGAGACAAAATAGATTTTGCTGTGTTGGTGGGTTGAGCTCCTTTCTGTAGCCATGCCACTGATTTATCAATATCTAATTCGATGGTGGCAGGGTTGGTAATGGGATTGTAAGAGCCCAATCTTTCGATGATTTTACCATCTCTCTTTACGCGAGAATCTGCTACAACAATGTGATAAAAAGGTCTACCTTTTCTACCGTGTCTCTGTAATCTGATTTTTACAGCCATAATCTTTTAATTTTGAGGATCTCTGTCCCCGATTAATAAAAATTTTAAATTCAAAACGCGAATATATGAAAAATATTTTGAATAGAGGGAATTTAATATAAAAACTTTAGTGATTCATTATTAGTTCTCAGCAAGTATCAAGTAGAGAGAAAGAATAATAATATTTAAAGCCAAGACATAATACAACTTTTAAATGTGAATTGAAAAAGCTCATCTTCAAAAAAAGACAGCTCGACTTTACTCACTACAATATGCAAGGGAGATATTTATTCTTCACTGCTAATCAACAACAAAAATCTAATAACTAATCTTCAATCAATTGGTTTTGAGACTGTTCTTTTTTATGACTTTAATCATGTGTAGTGCAAAAACATAATAAATTCTTTTTATTTAGAATAAATTAAAAAAAATACACCGTGAATTATATAAAAGATAAAATTGATATTCTTAACGGAGTAGAATTTTTATCCCAAAACCTAAAAACTCACAGCCACCAACTACTCACAAAATTTTCTAAGGCTTATAAAATTAAATAGTCTCTGAATCAAACTTTCATTTCCATTCTAACGTTTCCATCAAATGTTGAATATTTTTTAGCATATAATCTTTTGCTGGAGCTAGAGAATCAGGATTGGGGTAAGCGTTGAAATACAAAGCACCACGCAGAAAATGCAGTGTGCTATCGGTCAGGTGAAATTGGTAATTTAAGGCCGCATTCCCGCCAAGTTCATACAATGTGCCATAAACCTTTTCGTTGGGGCGAATGATGAGTTGAGGTTTGATGTAGGAAGCGCGAGAAGTGTGTGGTTCGTACACTGATTTTTCGGCGTCGTCTATCAAAGCATTTAAGTTTTGATTTATAGGTTCATAAGTGAGATAAATTGTAGCCTTGAGTCGAGGGTAATAAATATCAAAACTACAATTTCTCTCTTTGTTTTTGATTTGAGAAAAATCAGCTACTTGGAATTTAAAAGCGCAAGGTTTTTCGAAATTAGAAAAACGCGGTTCGGCGTAAGCTAGGCGCAAATGCCCAAAAGGTTTAGGTAGTTCTTTGTCTCTTGAACATGAAAAAAAAATAAGGCTTAAAAAAAAATAAATAAAATTAATCGTTACTTTCATTATGAGTTGTAGGCATTCGGCTGACTTTTATTCTTTTAATCCTTTTTTTGTCGATAGATTCGATGGTGAAACTGTAGTTGTAGAAATTAATTTTCTGCCGTCGATTAGGCGTTTCCCCATTGATTTCGAGTACAAAACCAGCTAGGCTTTCTGCTTCTCCTTTGTGTTCTTCAAACAAATCTTCTTCTTCTACCTCCATGATTCGGAAAAAGTCTTTCAGACCTGTTTTTCCTTCA
The DNA here is from genome assembly GCF_951229915.1 of Candidatus Ornithobacterium hominis. Classification (GTDB taxonomy): domain Bacteria; phylum Bacteroidota; class Bacteroidia; order Flavobacteriales; family Weeksellaceae; genus Ornithobacterium; species Ornithobacterium hominis. The sequence goes on from NZ_OX579588.1 coordinate 482,448, forward strand.
AGAATAAAATTATCATTATCTAATTTAGAGAAATAAATATCTTCATCATCAAATTCATCAGAAATATCTCCTACGATTTCCTCCATCACATCTTCCAAGGTCACTAAACCAGAAGTTCCACCGTATTCATCTACCACGATGGCCATGTGAATTTTCCTTTCTTGAAAATCCGCTAGTAAATCATCTAGTTTTTTATTTTCAGGAACAAAAAAAGCTTTTCGCAAGAGCGAATTCCAATTTAAATCTACCTCATTGAGGTACGGCAACAAATCTTTTGCATATAGAACGCCACTAATTTCATCAATACTTTTGTCGTAGACGGGCACACGAGAAAAGCCTTTTGATGAAATTTTCTTGAGCACCTCAGGGTAGGTATCGTCCAGCGAAAGGCTAAAAACGTCCACACGAGGCGTCATAATTTCACGGGTTTCGGTATTGCCAAAATTCACAATACCCTCTAAAATTTTTTGCTCTTCGTTGGTAGTCATTTCATCCTCTTGTGTGATTTCTAAGGCTTGGGAGAGCTGGTCTACCGAAATTGTGCTTCCTGGTTTGATTTTACCTTCAAGTAAATTGCTAAACCAAAGAAGCGGAGCACCAATTGGGCGAGTGAGCATGCCTACAAACTGGAGTAGGGGAGCGGTGAGCTGTGCAAAGCTTAACTGATTTAGCCCAGCATAAATTTTGGGGATAATCTCTCCAAATAGCAAAAGTAAAAATGTAATAACGACAATGTCGAATAATAGAACTAAATTCCAACCTAAAATAGAAAAATCTTCTAAATATGGATGAATAAATGTGGTTGAAATATAGGTGGATAATAAAACGATGCAAATGTTGACAAAGTTGTTGCCTATCAATATTGTGGAAAGCAACTTTTGCTTGTTGCGGAGTAATTTCTCGATGGATTCTATACGATGAGTTTTCTTATCGCGAGCTTTTATTATATCTTTCTTCTTCAAAGAGAAATAAGCAACTTCTGAACCAGATAACAATGCAGAGAGGACTAAAAGTATCAATAGTAAGAAGATGCTAGCAAAATCAATAAAGCTAATGCTTAGCGGGAATAAAAATAAACTCGAGAGTTCTGTTTCCAAAATATCGAAATTAGTTCAATATCAATTTAGAAAGGCAAATCATCAGTATCGTCTTCTTGGTCAAAATCACTTGTTTTCTCGCTCGCCACAGAAACAGAAGATTGAGAAGCCGTAAAATTACCCTCCTTACCCGCAACGTTATTTCCGCTAGAATTTTTAGTACTCAGAAACTGAATGCTAGAAGCATGAATTTCAGTCGAATAGCGAGTGTTCCCATTGTCATCCCATTTACGGGTTTTTAATTTCCCTTCCACATACACCGTATCTCCTTTAGAGAGATACTTGCCGCAAAGCTCAGCTAACTTGTTGCGAGTCACGATATTGTGCCATTCAGTTTGGGTCACTCTTTCGCCAGTTTCACGTGTAGTATAGAATTCGTTGGTAGCTATGGGGAAACGACCGAGGCAATTGCTCTCATCAAAATGATGTATTTTCACATCGTCTCCCAAATTTCCTACTAATATAACTTTATTAACTGAACCACTCATAATTCTTATAACTTATATTGCAAATATAAAAAATAATTGTGATTGTGAATTTAGTAAAATTTTTCTAAGCCTTAAAAAAAATACCTTTTTTTCTTCTTTCTTTCCAACGTAAAAAATCAGTAATTTTGCATAGAATCACTAATCCAACCTATGGCAAAATCAGTGGAGACATTTAATTCAAAGAAACACATCCAAATCGAGGGAGCGAAACTGCACAACCTGAAAAACATTCATTTAACTCTACCCAAAAACAAACTTATTGTCATCACGGGGCTTTCAGGGTCGGGGAAATCTTCTTTGGCTTTTGATACGCTCTATGCTGAGGGGCAGCGTCGCTATGTGGAGAGCCTTTCCTCTTATGCGCGTCAATTTTTGGGGCGGCTAGATAAACCTCAAGTAGACCAAATTCGTGGTATTGCACCCGCCATTGCCATTCAGCAAAAAGTTAATTCAGTGAATCCTCGTTCTACCGTTGGCACAAGCACAGAAATTTATGATTATCTGAAATTATTATTTGCACGTATTGGCGAAACTTATTCTCCTGTGAGTGGCAAAAAAGTGACCAAAGATACCGTGACAGATGTTGTTAATTACATTCAATCACTGCCAGAAAATACAAATGTGAATATAATTTCACCACTTTTGATTCCAGAAGAGCGTGATTTTCAGCAGCAATTAGATGTTTTGCAAAAACAAGGTTTTGCACGTGTAGACATAGATGGCAATACGCAAAAAATTCAAGATTTAATTGATTTTAGCTTTCAGCCACAGGAAAACATGAAATTAAATCTCGTGATAGACCGTGTGGTAACAAAAAATGACGAAGATTTTTATCATCGTTTGGCAGATAGCATTCAAACAGCCTTTTATGAAGGGCATGGCGAGATGATGGTTCACTTGCCTGATGGGAATAAAGAGCAAGTCTTCTCCAATAAATTTGAACTCGATGGCATTAGCTTTATAGAGCCGAGTTTACATTTCTTTAGTTTTAACAACCCGCTCGGGGCTTGCCCTACCTGCGAAGGCTATGGGAAAATCTTGGGAATTGATGAAAATCTAGTCGTTCCCAACAAAAATTTAAGCATTTATGAAGACGCCGTAGCCGCCTGGAAAGGCGATAAAATGAGCGAATGGAAAAAAGAATTAATTCGAGCAGCAGAGAAATTAGATTTCCCGATTCATAAGGCTTATTATCAGCTCTCCCCAGCACAGAAGAAAACTCTATGGGACGGGCAAGGCACGTGGCAAGGCATTAATGGATTTTTTCAAATGCTGGAGGAAAATACCTACAAAATTCAATATCGGGTAATGCTTGCTCGGTATCGAGGAAAAACCACTTGCCCAAGTTGCCAAGGCAAACGCCTGAAAAAAGAAACCGATTACGTGAAAATCAACCAAAAAAACATTTCGGATTTAGTAGATTTACCGCTGAATGAATTACAAGAATTTTTTAAGGCTTTAGAAATTTCAGAACATCAAAAGAAAGTAGCCAAAAGAATTTTGTTGGAAATTGAATCTCGTATTCAATTTTTACTAGATGTAGGCTTGAACTATCTGACACTCAACCGAACCAGCAATACTCTTTCAGGCGGGGAATCACAGCGAATTAACTTAGCGACTTCCCTAGGAAGTTCTTTGGTAGGGAGCATGTATATTCTAGATGAACCTTCCATTGGGCTACATTCTAGAGATACTGCAAATCTCATCAAAGTTTTATTAAAATTAAGAGATTTAGGCAATACTGTGATTGTCGTAGAACATGATGAGGACGTAATGAAAGCTGCAGACTTCATTGTAGACATTGGGCCAGAAGCTGGTTCAAACGGGGGAGAAGTCGTCTTTGCAGGGACCTATGATGAATTGCTGAAAACAGATACCTTAACGGCACAATACCTCAACGGGAAAAGAGAAATCCCCGTGCCAAAAGAAAGAGCAACTTTGCATGACTTTGTAGAAGTGACGGGAGCACGAGAGCATAATCTCAAAAACATCACGGCTCGCCTGCCGCTGCACGCTATGGCCGTCATCACGGGAGTGAGCGGCTCGGGGAAAAGCACGCTGATTCAAGATATTTTTGCCCCAGCAATAGAGCGAGAACTAGAAATTTACAGTCAAAATATCGGTGATTTTGAAAAAATTCAAGGTGCAGTAAAGCAAATCAAAGCCTTGGAATATATAGACCAAAACCCGATTGGTAAATCCTCTCGCTCCAATCCTGTAACCTATATCAAAGTTTATGACGACATTAGAAAACTCTTTGCTGAGCAAAAACTGAGCAAAATGCGTGGCTATAAAACCAAGCATTTTTCATTCAACGTAGAGGGAGGACGTTGTGAAGTTTGCCAAGGCGAAGGAAGCATCACAATAGAGATGCAGTTCATGGCAGACGTGACGATAGAATGCGACCAGTGCCACGGGACACGCTTCAAAGATGAAATACTTGATGTTAAATTTGCAGGTAAAAATATCTCTGATGTGCTTCACCTAACGGTAGACGATGCAATTGAATTTTTTAAAGAAAATCAACAATCTAAAATTGCCGAGAAGCTCCAGAGCCTGCAAGACGTTGGCTTGGGCTATGTGCAGTTAGGGCAATCGAGCAGCACATTATCTGGCGGCGAGGCACAGCGCATCAAGTTAGCATCATTTCTCACCAAAGGCAATAATGCGAAGAAAACACTTTTTATTTTTGATGAACCATCTACAGGATTGCATTTTCATGACGTTCAAAAGTTGCTGATTTCATTACGTGCCTTGATTGAAAACGGGCACAGTGTGTGGGTGATAGAACACCACCCTGACATCATCAAATCAGCAGATTATTTGCTAGATTTGGGCCCAGAAGGCGGGAAACAAGGCGGGGAAATAGTAGCCAGCGGAACTCCTGAAGAAATTATAAAAGCGAAAAAAAGCCATACCAGCAAATATTTAGCCGAGAAATTGAAGATTTAGGCTCAGGCTTATTTTGAATTTTAAATGTTGAATTTTGAAATAAATTATGTTCGTTCAATCGGTCAAAATGGGCAAGTAAAAAAATTAAGCCTGAAAAAAATATATTCAATTATATTCTCAAAAATTTCTAAAGCCTTAAAAAAAATCCTCTGCCTCAAAAAAAACAAATTTGCATAATTCAAAAACGTAAAATACATTTGCGGGCAGGTTGAGAAAAGAGAAAAATCTCAACGGAAATTTTTAACAAAAAAATAACGAAATTTTAACAAATGAAATTTGTTAGTTCCAAAATAAAGTGTAAACACACACACACACACACAAGTAATGAGCTAAACAACTCATTATCAATAACTTACAATAATTTATTGCTTCCCTGCGGGAGCGAACCGCAAAGCCGTGCAAGAAAATCTTGTGCGGTTTTTCTATTTTCACCTGTGTGAGAGTAGTAATTTCTTCAAAAAGAAGAGCCTCACGGGTTGGGGCTCTTTCTAAATGAAGAAGCAAAAAAAAGTTGAAAAAAATAGCAAAAATTTAATTAAGAAAAGAATAAATCAATAAAAAATTAACCAAAAAAAATAAAATAAATGAAGAAATTATTATTTTCTTTAGCCGTATTATCAGCGGTTGCGGTCACCGCTCAGGTGGGCATTAACACAGAAAACCCAAAGGCAACATTAGAAATCAAAGCCAATACTCAAGACCCTGTAAGTGGGCTTTTAATTCCTAAAGTAAATACGACAGAGCGTAACGCTTTTGTGAAACCAGAGCAGGGATTGATGATTTACAATACTGATTTAAAGTGTCATGAATTAAACGTTGGGACGCCCATCGCACCAGCATGGGAATGTGTAGCTACAGCTAAAAACGTACAAACAGTTTCCATTGAGCCTGTTGGTTTTATCGGGAATTTTAAATACAGAGAAGCAAACAATCCGAATACTCATAAAGTTGTTTTTAGAGTAACTAACAATACAAGTAGTCAATTAACAGGAATAGATTTAAGTTTTGTAAAAGTAGATGGAGTAGCTCAATACGTTAATTATGGGCAAAATGATAATGTATCGATACCCGCCAATAGCAGTGTTGATTTAGAATATGGAATTTCTGGTACAAACTGGAGAGATGCTGTATTTACTTTAACATATGATCAATATAGCTCTGCAAGTTTTACTTTAACTGTAGATAAGTCAATGCCAGAAGGAGAAACTTTAGAAAAAGGTAGAGGAGATGGTGGTACCGCTGATTTTGGTAAAATGGAGCAAGAGTACTTTTTAGTAAAAGATGATAAATTAGCAAGCCCTATCGATATTAGCAAGATTATTTCTAGCAATTCACCTCTAATTGTAGAAATTCCATTCACGAACGGGAAGGGAAATTACTTAGCCTATACCTCAGAGGAAGTTACACTGACTGACATTACAGGGGCAGAACGAAAAATAAAATTATCTTATGAAGAAGGGAATTTAGATATAGGGAAGGGCGTCATCAAGGCAAAAATTACAAGTGCAGACGGCAATGATTTAACTTTGCCTCAAGTTGCTTTAGGTGAGAGAATATTAATTGCTCAAATTCCTGTCAAATTAAATAATACCGAGAAGGGAACCTATGATTTGTATGCTTTTGGGGGGATTCCTGATAAAAAATTTAATGAGAATACTAAGCATAATTTTGTGTATATGCCAATAGTTTCCCCAACAGGAAGAACATGGCTAAACAACAATTTGGGTGCGGAATATAATAGAACAGATTCTGATGTATTTAACCCAAATCAGCAAGCCAAAACGATGGATGATAAATATGCTTTTGGGAGTTTATTTCAATACCGTAGAGATTCAGATGGGCATGAACTTACATCAATACAAAATGATGAACATAAACGTAATTCAGAAGTAATTTATGATTTAGCTCAAAATTTTTCTCCAAATCATTCAAAGTTAATTTATAATCAATTGTCAAAAGAAGAGATACCTGTTGTAGACAGAAAATATAATTGGGTTGAGGAGGATTATTTAAATAATAACAAAGCAGAATGGGGAAAACTTTGGGAAGTGGATGGAGCAAATAACCCTTGCCCTCAAGGTTATAGACCCCCAAAAACTGATGAAATACGAAAAGAATTAGAGTATCTAAATAGATTAAATGGAAAAGCAGTATTTAATTCTAAATTAAAATTAGTTTCTTCACATATAGATTTATTAATTTGGACGCTAGAAAGAAATACTAGATTTATGGCTAATCCAAGTAATGTGTATTTGTCAGGTCTTGCTGACCAGTATAGAGTCCATGTTCGTTGCATCAAACATGAATAAAAAGACACTACCCAACACAAACTGTGTAAGTTAAAAAGTTAAGGGCTTGGATTTATAATCTGAGCCCTTTTGTCAAAAATAAGCATAAATTGGTTAAGAACAATATCCCAATTTTGGGCAGGTATCGTCCATTTTTAAAGGCTTGTAAAATTCCTTGTTGTTTAATAATTCATCTTTGTTGATCATAATTATGTAGGTTTAAAAAATAATAAAAAGTTATTGCCGAAAATTTTTTTTGAACTAGAAAAGGTTCAAAATTTTTCAGAATAACTTTTTAACTAACACAGTTTATGGGATACTACCCTTGAAATTCTAAATGAGAGCCATTAAGCTGTATCTCTAGGTAAATTATGTTCTCTTTTAGCTGTTTCTTTTGGGTTAATTTTTTCGCCCTCCGTTGCTGTTTTATTAATGGCAGACTCTTTTTTTGATTGATTTGTTTCCCTATCTTCAGGTTTTACGATTTCGTCTTTTGATTTCTCGTTGTTCTTATTCATAACACTTAATTTTTATTGAAATTATGAAACAAATAATGTGCCGTTATTCAGCAATTACACCACTTCCCAGCAATTCATCATCCATATACCAAGCGGCAAATTGACCAGCAGTAATGGAGCTTTGAGACTCTTCAAATACCAAAAAAAGCTGCTGGTGAAAGAGGTAAAGCTTGGCTTTTTGTAGTGGTTGACGATAGCGAATCCGTGCAGAAACCTCCATGTAGTCGCCATTATTTTGTAGCGCCAAATCTTCACGAATCCAGTGTATATCTTCGGCTGCCACCCGAAGCACTTTCCGCCACAGCCCTGGGTGGTTTTTCCCTTCTCCTACGTAGATGATATTTTTTTCTACATCGGTTGCCAGCACAAACACGGGCTCCACTTTTCCGCCCACGCCTAAGCCTCGGCGTTGCCCGTTGGTGAAGTAATGAGCTCCTTGGTGTTCACCTACTTTTTGCCCGTCAGTAGGCTGGTAAACAAAATTTTTAGAAAATTTTTCAAGGCTTAAAAAATTTATTTCATCCAAGCTTTGAGATTTTTGGTAAGCCTCAAAATCCGAAGAAATTTCAATAATGTCGCCTTTTTTTGGTTGCAGCTGTTGCTGTAAAAAGTCGGGTAAACTCACTTTGCCAATAAAGCAAAGCCCTTGGCTATCTTTTTTATCTGCCGTTGCCAAATCATGCGCCCGAGCCAATGCACGAACTTCGCTTTTTTGTAGCTCACCAATTGGGAATAGAGCCTTTGATAGCTGAAATTGATTGAGCTGGCATAAGAAATAACTTTGGTCTTTATTCTGGTCTTTGCCTGCTAAGAGACGATAAACTTTTTCACCATCTTTTTCCCATTCTGCTTTGCGGCAATAGTGTCCCGTAGCTACAAAATCAGCGCCGAGATTGAGTGCTGTTTCTAAGAAAACATCAAACTTTATCTCACGATTGCAGAGCACATCAGGGTTGGGCGTACGCCCTGCTTCATACTCGGCAAACATGTAGTCTACGATGCGTTCTTTGTAAATATCGCTCATATCAATTACTTGGAAGGGGATACCTAATTTCTCTGCGACCAGCAGCGCGTCGGCACTATCTTCCACCCAAGGGCAATCGTCCTCGAGTGTTACACTGGCATCGTTCCAATTGCGCATAAAAAGTCCGATCACTTCATAGCCTTGCTGCTGAAGCAACAACGCCGCTACACTACTATCTACCCCGCCTGAAAGCCCAACGACTACCTTTTTGCTCACGATAAAAATTTTTTGCAAAGATACGTTTATTTCAGGGAATGAATTTTTTAAAGCTTAGCGAAAACTCTTAAAATTTATTTAACTTTCCTTAAAATATAAGTTGAAATTATTTGGATTTTTAGAGGGAAATTAGGGGATTAAACCTCTTTACTTCTGATTCTACTCAAGGTTTCTTGCGATATGCCGAGATAAGAAGCTACCATGCCCAGTGGTGCGCGAAGTATAATGTTGGGATTTTCGCTGAGGAGTTGTGCATATCTTTCTCTGGCAGTCGTGTGTTGTAACGAAGCCAGTCGGGTAATGAGCTGAGTCATCAAATTACCGAGCAAGTAGCGGCTAAAGTTGGCTGCAGGCAGTGAAACCTCGCACAATTGATTTAGCTTCTCATAATTACAAAAAGTAATGGTGCTTTCCTCTAAGGTTTCGATGTTGTATTGGGTGGGTTTTTGCGTGAAGATGGTATCGATGTTCCCGAAGACTCTGCCTTCTGGGTAAAAGTTGGTCGTAATATCTTTGCCGTTTTCGTAATAGAATACCCGAGCCAAACCTTTTTCCATGAAGAAAACCTTTTGGCTGTAAGAATTTTGATGCGTTAAGATTTCTCCTTTAGAATAGGTTTTGGTTTCGGTTTCTTCTCGGAAGAAGTGCTCGATATGCTCATCAATCTTCAAATGTTGAGAAATAAGTTCTAATAAGTGCACCCGTTTAATTTTCGGCAAAAGTAGCAAAAAAGACTTTTTCTCAAAAAAAACTAGCTATTCCTCAGAAATCTGATCTGACTTTTTCTCAAAAATTTTCTAAGCCTTTAAAAATTTTAAGATTTATTCTAATTTTTTAGAGCTCTCACCAATCTAAAGATTTTAATTTTTAAAGCCAACCAGCCGATAAGAAAATAAATCCAACCGAGAATCAGTAGATGGATAATGTACGGGTGTGTCAACACGCTCTCACCATTTTGAATAAAAAGGATTTTCATCGCTTCTAGATAAGGTGTGAGTGGTATAATGTCTGTAATGGCTTGTACAAAGGTGGGCATAGCACTACGAGGCCAAGTGTAGCCGCTGATGAGAAAAGCTGGCGAGGCAATTACCATTAGAATTTGAGTGATTTTGAGCGCATCGGGCAACAAAATACTTACCATGACGCCGAGATTCCCACACGCTACGATAAATAAAACGGTGGTAATGGCAAAGTATAAAAGATTTTGTGGCATAGGAATCATAAAAAACTTCCCGATACCGTAAAAAACTAAAAGATTGACCAATGAAAAAGTCCAAATCGGTAAGTTCTTTATTACCATGACCAATGCGGTGTATTGGTATTTCCCCGTGAAATCTTGAATGAAGGAATCTCGTTTGAACTCCTCTGAAAAACTAATTGCCATTGCCAAAAGAATGACTTGTTGCAATACTACAGCCATCATGGCTGGCCACATGAAAATCAGGTAATTACTACTGGTATTGAATAAAGTAATGTAATTGGTCTTGAAAGGCTCGTAGTTCATTTTTGCTATTTCAGCATTCGTGCCTTTTCGTTGTATGCTTTTTATCTCTGCTCCAGCAGAGAATGTCCCCAAGACCAGTTGTATGGCTTTACTGGCAAAATTTGCTGTTAAAATATTGGATGTATTTACGTAGACATTAATTTCTGGGTACTTTTTTTGTAGCATATGAGCTTCAAATCTCTCGGGTATCACAACGACAGCTGCTGCCTCAGTTTTGATGACTTCATTTTTGATGCTGGCAGGTTCTAGCTGATATTCTAGTATTTCGATGTTTTTATTGTCTTGTAGCATTTCCACTACCTGAAAGGAAAGAGGAGAGAGATCATGATTGATGACAATCACAGGTAGATTTTCTGTTTTCCCTTGCTGGTAAGTGAAGCCAATAATGAGCGCGTATGCCAGTGGAGCTAAAAGAAAAACATTTCTCAGCGTTTCATTTTTTAGGAATAATTTAAATTCTCGTTTGATAAGGTATAAGAACTGTTTCATTTTTCTTTTAAAATCACTTGAGCGTTAGCCAAAATATCTTGTGTTTCCTGTTGTTTTTGAGGTAAAATTTTAATTTCATATACAGCCTCTTCCATTTGGTAGTCAGGGAAAGCAGTTGTAATATCAGCATATCTTGTCAATTGCTTGATGTTTACGATTTTACCTTTTATTTGCTGTTGATTGTATACCACTTCTAGGGCAACCTCAGTACCTTTGGGGTAAGCAGCAATTTTACTTTCAGGAATCGTAAATCTGAAATAAGTGGTTGAGGGAATGTAGCCGTTAAACAAAGGGTAACCAGCCGTAGCCAACTCACCTGGGTGCAGTGTAATGGTTTCCAACTCCATAGCGTTGGTAGCTATAACAAAGCGTTCAGAATAAGCGATGTTAGCTTCTTGCAACGCACCTTTTGCCTGATTAGCTTGGCCTTGCGTCATTTCAATTTTTTCATAGCGAGTTCCGTTCAGCACATCATTCAGTTCAGCATTTACTGCATCTAGCTGAGCTTTAGCACCTTGGTATTTAGCGAAAATCTCATCATGAGCTTGTGGAGACATTAAGCTGTCTCTGAACATGTTATCAGCTCTATTCAGTGATTTTTTAGCATAATCATATTGCTCTTGTAGCCCTTTTTGTTTAGCCCTCAGTTGCCGAATTTGATTTTTTGTAGCTCCGTTTTTAGCCATTTGCATTTGGGCATTAGCAGCCTCTATAGCACCTTTAGCTTGAGCTATTTTGGCAGAAACTTCAGGCACGTCTAGTATAGCTAGGGTGTCGCCTTTCTGTACCAAGTCACCTTCATTCACCCAAATTTCTAAAACTCTTCCTGTCACTTTGGGTGAAAAGGAAATGCTTTCTTTTTTAGCTTTACCTTCTATTGGTTTTTCTCTTTTTTCTGGGCTGCAAGCGGAGAAGCATAAAAAGACGCCCAAAATTCCAAAAATCACTCCTTTATTTTTCATGGTGGTGTATTTATTCATATAAATTTTTAACATTCAAATCTTGTACTGATTTCATTAATTCAATAGCAGCTCTTCTTTGATTGAAAATTGCGGTTTGATATTCCAATTCTGCTTTTTCTAAATCATCTTCGGCCTCCACCAAATCCACAGATTTCTTTAAACCATACCGAAATTCTTTTTCCACTTGTTTCAAAGCGTTTTCTGCAATTTCTTTAGCTTTAGCTTTCAGTTGAATTTGGGCTTTGGCTATATTGTAATTTGTCTGGTTATTTTGCAGATTTAAATTTAATTTTTTCATCGCATCAGCTTTTTTACTTTCCAAGATTGCCTTATCGATTTCAGCTTTTTTGGTAGCAGTTTTGCCTTCTTTTCCATCAAAAATATCCCATTTAAACCCGACCCCTACTTGAAATGCAGGAAATAAATTTATATTTTCAGGCTGTAAATCTAATTTTTTAGGAATCAAAGTAGCAATGTTTTCAGAAGAAGAAATGCGATTCCCATACAATCCCCAATGGGCCAAGGAAGCCACTGCCTGAACCTTGGGTTGCCACCACTGTTTTTCGGCTTTTATTTTGTATTCTGCCGCTTTGATGCCATGTTGCAAAGCCTGAATTTCTGCTCTATTTTCTATAGAATTGCTCCAAGTTTGGTAATTAATGGGTTGCAAATCAGGCTGAATGGCAGTAATACGCTCCCGCTCAATCCCAGTGAGTATTTGCATTTGTGAAATCACTAATTCCTTTTTCCCTTCATACTCCACCATTTTAGAATCCAACGTAGCTTGAGCCAATTCTATTTTCTTGTGGTCATAGGCGGTGATTAGCCCATAACTCAATGCCTTATCTGCCGTTTTTTTGTTTTCTTCTAGTCGTTTTTTAGACTCGTCTAAAACTTTTTTACTCGCTTGCATTAGAGCGAATAAATCATAAACTTCTATAATTTTTGTCACGACTTCATCCTCACTTTTATTCAGCAAAGCTTGGTGAGAAAGTTCTTTTTCGCCTAAAGCTTGAGCAAGGAACTTAACTTTTCCGCCAGAATAAATCAAAACACTTGCTTCAGCTTTAGTGTTTAGCAAGAAGCCAGAAATATGAATTGCATTATTTTTCTCTGAAATTTTGGCGCCGGGGAAAACAGGAGGAATAGCTGGAACGTTAAAGCCTGGAACGGTGATATGTGCAGAGTTATAAGTGTATCCGTACTTGCCTGAAAGTTCAATTTTCGGCAAAAATAGGTCTTTCAATTTTTCCTGTTCCAGTTCAATTTCTTCTATACTCAGCTTCTGTTGTTCTATTGTAGCATCTTGTTTCAGTGCAGCATCAATTAGTTCTTGCAGTGTAGGGGCAATCTGAGCTTTCAGAAAGACTGGGAATACAAGAAACAAACAAGTAATATTTTTAAATACCTTCATTCTGATTTAATTTGAGTGGCAAATGTATCTATTCTTAAACGTAAAACATTTGATAAATATCAAAAAAATATCTCGTGGTTTAAATGAAGAGCGAAAACAGGATTTAAGACCGTCTTCTAGTATGGTGAAATTATTAGCTAATAATCTTTATGGAGTGAAATTTAAACAGGCTTTTAGATGTAATTCCTTGTAACAATCCAGAATATTTTCATCAATGGATTTAGTTTGAAAGTCATTGTTTTAAAATTTAAATATGCACAAAATAAGATAGAATTTTGCGGTGAAAGAAAAATTTATTGGTATTTCAGTAGACTTGGAGCAGCTTGCAGGTAGTAGATGTTGATTTTGTTTTTATTCAGAAATGACTAATAATTTTTCGCAAATAGCCAGACTCAAAACTTCCATTTTTCTATCTTTATATGATACGGTGAAACTGAGATCATAAGGCTCTATTTCGTCAATAAAAATCTTTGTGTTGAGTTGAATGTCTTTTTTATTAAGATAATTTAGGAAGTCACTTGAACTATCTTTTAAGCCTTTTAAAATTACCGTAGATTTTTCTGGAAATTCAGACAATTTTTTATAATTCTTTTTCAGGATGTTCCCGTCTTTATTTGGAATAGGAGATCCATGCGGGTCTGTAGATGGGAAGCCCAATAATTTATCCATTTGATCAAAAAATTTTTCAGATGAGATGTGTTCTATTTCTTCCGCAATACCATGTACTTCCTCCCAACCAAACTGCATGAATTTTGATAAAAACATTTCAGAAAGTCTATGTTTCCTGATGATGGAAGCGGCCGCTTTTTTGCCCTTGCTAGTTAGTCTGATGGGTTTATACTTCTCTGATGCCACAAAACCGTCTTTTTCTAATTTTTTTATCATTTCACTAGCACTTGGTTTGGCGACTTGTAGCGCGTTACTCAGTTCTGTAAGTGCAATATTGGGGCTCTTTTGGTTCAGATAAAAGAGCATTTTCAGGTAATTTTCTTTAGATTCAGATGGCATAAAATTATTTTCCCAAAGATAAACATTTTTATGAAAAATATTTGTTAGGTATAGCTAATTATTATAATTTTGATGACCTTAACTTTTATGTGAAATAAATACTATACTTATGAAATTAAAAAAAGTACTCTTTGTAGTTGGAGCAGTAACTGCCAGTCAAAATGCTATGTCGCAGGTAGATAGTTTGGACTATATACAGACCTTAGATGAGATTGTAGTGAGTGGAACGATGAAACCCGTTACCAGATCTGAAAGTTCAGTGCCTGTAGAGGTGTATTCAACATCGTTTTTCAAAGCAAATCCAGTAGCTAATGTTTTTGAAGCAGTAGCCAACATTAATGGTGTGAGGCCGCAAGTGAATTGCAATGTGTGCAACACAGGAGATATACATATTAATGGATTAGAAGGGCCGTATACCATGGTGTTAATCGACGGAATGCCGATAGTGAGTGGGCTTTCTACGGTTTACGGTTTGAGCGGGATTCCACAAAGCTTGATAGAACAAGTGGAAGTAGTGAAAGGCCCAGCATCTGCACTTTATGGCTCTGAAGCTGTGGGTGGATTAATCAATGTAATTACAAAAAATGCCTACGCAGCACCTCGCTTTTCGCTAGATGCGATGGGCACGACTTGGCAGGAATATAATGTGGATTTAGGGACAAAATTAAACTTGAAAGAGGGTGTTTCTACGCTTTTGGGCGTAAACTATTTCAATTATCAAAAACCGATAGATAAAAATAAAGACAACTTCACAGATGTTACATTGCAGCATAAAATCTCTGTATTCAATAAATGGGATTTCGCTATGCCGAATAATAAAATGTTCTCTATCGCAGGAAGATATTTGTATGAAGATAGATGGGGCGGGGAAATGGATTGGACGCCAAAATACAGAGGAGGAGACCAGAAATACGCGGAGAGCATATACACCAATAGAGGTGAGCTTTTTGGTAAATATGAACTACCTACTACAGAGAACTTGACTTTGCAATTCAGTGCTAGTTGGCACGACCAAAATAGCTATTACGGCAATGAACCTTTTATGGCACAGCAGAATATTTATTTTGGGCAATTACTTTGGGATAAAAAAATAGCTAATCATGATTTATTATTAGGCTTGGCTAACCGCTATACCTATTATAATGATAATACCCCAGCTACGTCTCATAATAATAGTAAACAAAAGCACAGTTATTTGCCAGGGATTTTCATTCAAGATGAGGTTAAATTCAACTCGCAGAATGCACTATTGGCAGGGCTTAGGTATGACCATCATTCTGTGCATGGCAGCATTTTCACGCCCAGAGTTAACTACAAGTGGAATACAGAGGATAAAAGAACCGTGTTGAGATTCAGTATAGGAAATGGATATAGAGTAGCTAATATTTTTACAGAAGACCACGCCGCTTTAACGGGAGCAAGAGATGTAATATTCACAGAAAAATTAAAGCCAGAGACATCTTGGAATGCAAACATCAATGGAGTTCAAAGCTTCTATTTAGATAACGGAACTTATATCAATCTAGATGCGATGGCATTTTATACCCATTTTGGTAATAAAATTATACCAGATTATGAAACAGATCCCAATAAAATCATTTATGCCAATTTACACGGACATGCTGTTTCTAAAGGAGTTTCGCTAAACACACAATTTGTTTTCCCCTCTGGGCTAAAGATTTTGGCAGGCGGAACATTATTGGACGTTTACAGTGTAGAAAATAACGTGAAGTCAAGACAGCTTTTTACCGAACGATTCACAGGAACATGGACAGTCGGGTACGAATTCAGAACAATAGGATTAAACATAGACTACACAGGAAATTTATACAGCCCCATGCGATTACCTTTGCTAAGCAAAAAAGACCCAAGACCAGAATATTCCCCTTGGTGGAGCATTCAGAACATTCAAATTACAAAAAATATAGGCAAAGGATTTGAAATCTATGGTGGAGTAAAAAACTTACTGAACTGGACTCCAGCGAAAAACATTCCATTCTTAATCGCTAGAACAGAAGACCCCTTTGATAAAAATCTTGGTGTAAACAACCCGTATGATTTAACATTTGACCCTACTTATGTTTACGCACCCAATCAAGGGATTAGAGGTTTTTTAGGAGTAAGATTAAATTTAAAGTAATTCCATCCTTTAAAAAACGAAATTGGAATCTATTTTTTGAGGATAGAAAATGAAATGAAATTCCTGACCGACAGAGTATGTAAATTAAAAAGTCACAGGCTCAGGTTATAAACCCGAGCCTGCGCCTTTACAAGATAAACATAAAACGGAAGATGAGCTAAAAGAGTTCGCTAATTGAAATCACAACACTTTCAGCAATTCAAAATCTTATAATTTGCATTTGATAGAAATCGTAACGACTTAGAAATGCACTGCGGCGAAGTACAAAAAAATTAAGCCTTAAAAAAAAAGACACAATAATTTCAAAAATTAATTCCACCAAAATGTTTTTTGCAAAAATCTCCAAAAGTTGCGGGATATTCTTTATTTTTGTAGAAGAACATAAAAAAAATATTGATTCATGAATCTTCACGAATATCAAGGCAAAGAAGTTTTAAACAAATATGGTGTAAAAATACAGCGTGGAAACGTAGCAGAAACACCAGAGGAAGCAGTGAAAATGGCACAACGGCTGACTGACTCTACAGGAACGCAATGGTATGTCATCAAGGCACAGGTGCATGCTGGTGGCCGAGGAAAAGGTGGTGGCGTGAAGCTAGCCAAGTCACTGGATGAGGTAAAAGAAATTTCAAGCAAAATACTGGGAATGAAATTAGTCACACCTCAGACTTCAGCAGAAGGCAAAACGGTACATCAGGTTTTGATAGCGGAAGATGTTTACTACCCAGGTGAAAGCGAACCGCAGGAATATTACATGTCGGTATTACTAGACCGAGCCAAAGGACAAAACATGATTATGTACTCACCCGAAGGAGGTATGGATATAGAAGAAGTGGCAGAGAAAATGCCTGATAAAATCTTTACCGAAATCATAGATCCCGCAGTAGGTTTACGCCCGTTCCAAGCTAATCGCATTGCGTTTAATCTTGGAGTGGATGGGGACGCCTTTAAAGATATGGTAAGGTTTGTCTTCTCGCTTTACAAAGCTTATGTGGAATCTGATGCTTCAATGTTTGAAATCAACCCCGTGCTGAAAACCAGCGACAACCAAATCATGGCAGTGGATTGTAAAGTTTCTTTGGACGATAATGCTTTGTTCCGTCACAAAGATTTAGCCGAATTGAGAGATAAACGAGAAGAAGACCCCACCGAAGTGGAAGCTGGAGAAGCTGGCCTAAATTTTGTGAAATTAGATGGGAATGTTGGCTGTATGGTCAACGGAGCAGGTTTAGCGATGGCAACGATGGATATTATCAAACTTTCTGGCGGAAGCCCAGCGAATTTCTTAGACGTTGGCGGTACAGCTGATGCAGAACGTGTAGAGAAAGCTTTCAGAATTATCTTGAGAGATGAGAATGTAAATGCAATTTTAGTTAACATCTTTGGCGGGATAGTTCGTTGCGACCGTGTAGCACAAGGAATCATCGATGCTTACAAAAATATGGGCGATGCGATTCAAGTTCCCATCATCGTTCGTTTGCAAGGAACCAATGCCGAGGAAGCTAAAAAAATGATAGATGAAAGTGGATTGCAAGTTCACTCAGCGATTACCCTACAAGAAGCAGCAGATAAAGTCAAAGAAGTTGTAGGGTAAAAAATCAAGAAAACAATAGAAACCGCTTCATCGAGAGGCGGTTTTTTTAAGCCTTAAAAAAAATTAATACATTCTAAGCCGATAGAAAATTAAATATGAAAAAAAATATTATTGCCATAGCAGGTTTATTTATTTTAAGCAGCTGTGCAACACAACAAGTCAAACGAAAATCAGAAACTTCAGCATTGAACTACCCTAAAACAAAGAAAGAGAACGTCAATTACGCACATTTTGGCACAACGGTTCAAGACCCATACCGTTGGCTAGAAGATGATTTGTCTACTGAAACCAAGGCTTGGGTCAAAGAACAAAATCAATTGACATTCAATTATCTAGATAAGATTCCATTCCGTGGTGAAATCAAAAAACAAATGACAGAACTATGGAATTACGAAAAAATTTCTGCGCCATTCAAACGAGGCGAATGGATTTATTTTTACAAAAATGACGGTTTGCAACAACATTCCGTTTTGTATCGTAAAAAATCAGAAAATGCTACACCCGAAGTCTTTTTAGACCCCAATCAATTCTCCAAAGACGGCACCACATCACTTTCAAGCATTAGCTTCTCAAAGAGTGGAAACCTAGCCGCTTATCAGATTTCAGAAGGTGGCTCCGATTGGCGAAAAGTCATCATTGTAGACACCAAAACAAAAAGACAAGTAGAAGACACTTTGCGTGATGTGAAATTCAGCGGAATCTCTTGGCGCGGAGAGGAAGGCTTTTACTATTCATCTTATGACAAGCCTAAAGGAAGTGAGCTTTCGGCAAAAACCAATCAGCATAAACTTTATTTTCACCGTCTGGGCAGACCACAAAGCCAAGATGAATTAATCTTTGGTGGAGAGAAAACACCACGCCGTTATGTTGGTGGGCACGTCACAGAAGATCAACGATTTTTGATCATCTCAGCAGCTCAATCCACTAGTGGAGGCGAACTTTACATCCAAGATTTAAAAGAAAAGAATAGTGAAATTATCCCAATTCTCACTAATTTTGATACCAATACTAGTGTGGTAGATACGCAAGGAGATACGCTTTACCTATTGACTGATTATCAAGCGCCGAACAATCGCTTGGTAAAAGTCGATTTCCAAAATCCCAAATCTGAGAATTGGCTTAATATCATTCCTGAGAAAAAAGAAGTGCTTAGTGTTTCTACAGCTGGTGGATTTCTTTTTGCTCAGTACCTAAAAGACGCTGTGTCTAAAGTAGAGCAGTACAACCACCAAGGGAAGAAAATTAGAGAAATTGAGCTCCCTGGCTTGGGCAGTGCTGGTGGATTCGGAGGTAAAAAAGAAGAAAAAGAAGTTTACTACAGTTTTACCAATTACATTACGCCTAGTTCCATTTATAAATTTGATGTTATCAGTGGCAAAACACAACTTTATCAACAACCCAAAACCAACTTTAATCCTGATGATTACGTAAGCGAACAGGTATTTTACACCTCTAGTGACGGCACCAAAGTTCCCATGACCATCAGTTACAAAAAAGGGCTAAAACGCAACGGTAAAAATCCTACAATTCTCTATGGTTATGGTGGTTTCAACGTTAGTCTCACACCCGCATTTAATGTCAGCAGAGCTGTTTGGTTACAAAACGGAGGAATTTATGCCGTAGCTAATTTGCGTGGAGGCGGAGAATACGGGAAAGAATGGCACAAAGCGGGAACTCAAATGCAAAAGAAAAACGTATTCAATGATTTTATTGCCGCAGCTGAATATCTGCAAGCCAACGCTTATACTTCGCCTCAATACACAGCTATTGATGGGCGTTCCAATGGAGGACTACTCGTGGCAGCAACAGAATTGATTCGTCCCGATTTATTTCAAGTCGCTTTGCCAGGCGTAGGCGTTTTAGATATGTTGAGGTATCATACCTTCACAGCAGGAGCAGGCTGGGCTTATGATTATGGAACAGCAGAAGACAGCGTAGAAATGTTTGAATACCTGAAATCTTATTCGCCTGTGCATAATGTAAAAAAGGATGTTTGCTATCCCGCAACTTTAGTACTCACTGGCGACCATGATGACCGCGTGGTGCCTGCTCATAGCTATAAATTTGTGAGTGAATTGCAAGATAAACAAAAATGTGAAAATCCGACGCTTATTCGTATCGAGACCAAAGCTGGCCATGGTGCGGGGAAACCCACAGAACTCATCATAGAAGAGTATACCGATGCAATGTCTTTCGCTCTCGACCAAATGGGAATTGAAGATTTACAAAAGTAGTGGAGTGGCAAACGGACTTTCCTACAAAAAGAAATTCTGTTTAATCTCTACTAAAAAAACGAATAAATATTAATTTTTTTTAAGCCTTGAGAAATTTTTCCCAAGGCTTAAAAAGTAAAAAGAAAAAAGTGAAATTACAAACCGATTTACCACTCAATTATTTAGCACGTTGTGCCAAAGGAAATACTCAAAACCCGAAGTTATTGCTATTGCTCCATGGCTATGGTAGCAACGAACAAGATTTATTTTCCTTTGCCGACGAACTTCCACAAGATTTCTTTGTGATTTCTGTACAAGCCCCTTTAGCTCTTCCATTTGGGGGGTATGCTTGGTATGAAATTAACTTTACTGATGCGCAAAAGTTTAACGATGTTTTGCAAGCCAAAGAAGCCGTTGAGAAAATAAAAAACTTCATTGCTGCAGCAGTGAAAAAGTTTGAACTAAACCCAGAAAAAATATGGCTTTGTGGCTTTAGTCAAGGAGCTATTCTTAGCAATGCTTTGGCATTAACTTCCCCAGAAAATATCGAAAAAGTCATTATGCTGAGCGGTTATACAGCCCAAGATATCATTGGTGAAGTAGCTAAAAAAGATTTCAGCAAGTTAGACTATTTTATTTCACACGGAACAGAAGATACCGTAATCCCCATCGATTGGGCAAGAAAAACGCCTCAACTGCTTAGGAGCCTAAACATTGAGCATCGCTATGAAGAGTACCCAAGCGGACACGGACTGGTGCCACAAAATTTCTATGATTTACTAGCATGGATTCAAGAAAGGAAATAAAAATTTCTAAAGTCTTTAAAAAAAATCCCCAGCCTCAAAAAAAAATAAATTTGCATAATTCAAAAACGTGAAATACATTTGCGGGCAGGTTGAGAAAAGAGAAAAATCTCAACGGAAAATTTTAACAAAAAAATAACGAAATTTTAATAAATGAAATTTGTGAGTTTCAAAATAAAGTATAAACACACACACAAGTAATGAGCTAAACAACTCATTATCAATAACTTATAATAATTTTTTGCTTCCCCGCGGGAGCGAACCGCAAATCCGTGCAAGAAAATCTTGTGCGGTTTTTCTATTTTCACCTGTGTGAAAGTAGTAATTTCTTCAAAAAGAAGAGCCTCACGGGTTGGGGCTCTTTCTAAATGAAGAAGCAAAAAAAAGTTGCAAAAAAACAGCAAAAATTTAATTAAGACAAAGAATAAATCAATAAAATATTAACCAAAAAATTAAAACAAATGAAGAAATTATTATTTTCTTTAGCCGTATTATCAGCGGTAGCGGTCACCGCCCAAGTAGGCATTAACACAGATGCTCCAGAGGCGACATTAGACATCAGAAAAAAAGACAACCAAAAAGGAGACCTGCGCATAGAAGGAGACTTGCGCATACAAGATGTTGAGGAAAAATCTATCCAATGGTTTTTAGTTTGGGATGAAAAAGATCAAAAGGTGAAGCGCACAAGCCTTTCAAGAGAGATTTCAAGGCTTAAATTGGAATTAGCAAATGAGGGTAAAATAAAGCACATCCGAGATAAGCAGCCAGCCAAAGCAGATGATATCATCAATAAAATCAAACAATGTGCACCAGAAAACATAATTTTTGATAAATTATTTGGTGTCGACGGCAAGCATGATTTTGTGTATTGTGCCATAACTGTAACTGGTACTAATTATAATAAAACATGGCTCAACCTCAACCTTGGTGCAGAATACGCCAACATAAATAGCCCTAATTTTGATTTGGCCGTTAGTAAAACAGGCGAAGATGCCCTTGGAGATGATAGAACCCATGGTTCATTATACCAATGGCAGAGAGCGAGTGATGGGCATGAGCTTAGGAGGCAACCAATTACCCCAAACAAAGCCCAAAGTTGGACATACACAGGCAATTCAGCAGGGAAGTTTATTACTTCTAGCGATGGTCATTGGGTGGAAAATAATCCTTCATCAGACCTTAACTTGTGGCAAGCAGGCAAAGTTAATAACCCTTGCCCGTTAGGTTACCATGTTCCGACTGTGCAGGAGTGGCAGGAATTTCATCAGGCTGTAACGGGTTACAGTTCTGAAGTTGCTGCTAATCAAATGTTTACACAGGCTAAGTTACCAAACCTTGCAATTGCTAGCTACCATCGCTATGACAATGGGACACTGCGAAAAAAAGATACTAACGGGTACTACTGGAGTAGCTCTGCTGACAACAATCAAGGCGCTCACTACATGGGCTTCAACCGTAGCTACAGCGGTACGTACGACAAAGCCTTCCGAACTTACGGGTTCAGCGTGCGTTGTATTAAAGATTAAAGCTTTTTAGCCCTCCGTAAGGAGGGCTATTTTTTTTATAGCTTTTTTTAGTTTAATGCTTTTTATTTCATTAAAAATTTTTATTAAGAAATTAAGGCTACAAAAAGTCTTGGTGAAAAATTAAACGTTTAGAAAACTTCATTTATAGCTGTAGAGATTGGTGAATTTCGAGGTATAGTTTTATATTTGTAAAAATTAAACGTATGCACAAAAACATAAAAATTACTTTAGCTACTCTGCTGGTGGTTGGCGCAGGATATTTGTTTTCTGAGAGAGAGTATGGCTGGGGTGTGTTGGTGAGTTTATTGGCGGTATTCCCGGTGATCTTCTACTTTAGAAATGAATATATTCTGTTGGCTTTTTGGCAAATGAGAAAGCAAAATTTACCAGCAGCCAGAGAATGGCTAAGTAAAATTACGAATCCTGATAAGCAATTGGTAAAAAAACAAATGGGCTATTACCATTTCATGAATGGCATTACATTAGGGCAAGATCATCTGAGAGAATCCGTAAATCATATGAAAAAAGCTTTAGACTACGGGCTTTCTTTTGCGCATGACCGAGCGATGGCAAAATTGAACTTGGCAGCAGGAGCAATGTCTGGAGGACGAAAAAATGAAGCGAAGAAGTGGTTGGCTGAAGCAAAAAGCGAGGATAAACAAAATATGTTGACCGAGCATATCAATATGATGGAAGAGCAGCTAAAGCGCATGAATGTAGGTCGCAATATGCACAACCCGAATATGCGCCGAAAAGGTAAATTTTTCTAAAAAATTTTTAAAGGCTTGGGTGAAAATTAAAACTTCATTACATCTCTACCAATCATGGTTTTATGGGAATGGATTATTAAAAGTAGAGGCTGGAATCCAAACGTCTTCTACAAATAATTTTTTAAGGCTTTAAAAAAATGCATTAAAAAAAATTAAAAGCCTTATCAAATTTATGAAAAATTTTAATTAAGATTTAAATAACTAAAAAAGAATGAAAATTTCACTTAAAGTTATAGATAATCAACAACCCATACGAGATAGTACTCTTTTATTTTTTTAAATTTAGCAAGATATTTTTTACTCTTTTTTTTGTCAGAAATCCAGCAAAATAAAGTTTCATCTTTGATGTCAAAGCGTTCGACCCAATAATGATGTAAAAAATTCCATAAATTTCCACCATTAATTTTATAAAGCCCTTCTTTTACCCCCCATACAACGTGCAGGTAATCTGTAAGTTGGTGATTTCTAGGCATCCAAGCGTTTTCATCTTTGCGAATGAATTTTTTTTCAATATTTAGAATTTTTTTATCACGTTTTTTTTCAATATCAATCCCG
This sequence comes from Candidatus Ornithobacterium hominis, assembly GCF_951229915.1. Taxonomy (GTDB): domain Bacteria; phylum Bacteroidota; class Bacteroidia; order Flavobacteriales; family Weeksellaceae; genus Ornithobacterium; species Ornithobacterium hominis. The sequence goes on from NZ_OX579588.1 coordinate 506,009, forward strand.
ATAGGAAAGTGGCTAAGCCCTACCGATACCAAATCATAAGAATGAGTGATGGAAATGTGCCGCTCGCTAGGCAGGTAAGGTTTTCCGTTTGGAGTGTAGTGAACATCATAGTCAGCATTTAGTTGTTTTAGGCAAGCCCGAATTCCCAAATATTCTTTGGCTTGTTTGGGGGGTAAGCTCCTATATTTCGCTAGTCTAGGCGGGGTTAGATTCACAAAATTTTCTAAGGCTTCAGTATTTTCTGAAATCTCCCAAGTAATGATTTCGGTGAATTCTTCTTTGATTTGATGGATGATAGGCATAAAGGTATCTGCGTTACTTTATGTATATTTGTGTGAAATAAAATATAAAAATAAAGAATTTAATTAAATATGAATGCAAAAACTGATTTTGTTCCGTATAAAGTAAAGAATATTGAATTAGCTGATTTTGGAAGAAAAGAAATTAAATTGGCAGAAGCAGAAATGCCAGGTTTGATGGCTCTGAGAGAAGAATTTGGCAAGAAAAAACCTTTGAAAGGCGCCCGAATTGCTGGGTGTCTGCATATGACAATACAGACGGCAGTGCTTATTGAAACCTTGGTAACTTTGGGGGCAGAAGTGGCATGGTCTTCTTGTAATATTTACTCCACACAAGATCATGCAGCAGCAGCAATTGCCGCTGCAGGGATTCCTGTATATGCATGGAAGGGTATGACAGAGGAAGAGTTTAATTGGTGCATTGAGCAAACACTTTTCTTTGGAGAAGAGCGTAAACCATTGAATTTAATTTTGGATGACGGAGGGGATTTGACTAATATGGTTTTAGACCAATTTCCAGAATTGGTAGAAGGGGTAAAAGGACTCTCTGAGGAAACAACCACTGGAGTTCATCGTTTGTATGAAAGAATGAAAAAGGGGACATTACTTATGCCTGCCATCAACGTGAATGATAGTGTAACGAAGTCTAAGTTTGATAATAAATATGGGTGTAGAGAATCTGCCGTAGATGCTATCCGAAGAGCAACAGACGTGATGTTGGCAGGGAAAGTAGTAGTGGTAGCAGGCTACGGTGATGTGGGAAAAGGAACGGCAGCTTCTTTGCGTGGAGCAGGAGCGAGAGTTTTAGTGACTGAAATAGACCCGATATGTGCATTACAAGCTGCAATGGATGGCTACGAAGTGAAAAAAATGGATGATGCGGTGAAAGAAGCAGATTTGTTGATAACTGCAACAGGGAATAAGGATATCATTAAAGATAGACACTTCAAAGCGATGAAGGACAAAGCTATTGTCGGGAATATTGGTCATTTTGATAATGAAATTGATATGACTTGGCTAAATAAAAATTATGGGGAAACCAGAGATGAAATTAAACCACAAGTCGATTTATATAACATTGATGGTAAAGAAGTTATCATACTCTCGCAAGGACGATTGATGAATTTAGGCAATGCAACGGGGCATCCATCTTTTGTAATGTCTAATTCTTTCACCAATCAAACATTAGCTCAGATTGAACTTTGGACGAATTCTGACCAATATGAAAATCAAGTTTATGTATTGCCTAAGCATCTGGATGAAAAGGTAGCTAGATTACATTTAGCTAAAGTTGGCGTAGAATTAGATGAATTGACTCCAGAACAGGCTGAATATATAGATGTGCCAATAGAAGGCCCATATAAATCAGATTTATATCGATATTAATTTAATTTAGATTAAAAACAGATTAAGCAATAATGATTAAATACAGCTTTTACCCAAAATCATTTTTTTATTTTTGTTACCATAATTTAAAAGTTAAAAATTTAAAGACTAATGGCTCAGGGATTATTTAACTCATCTATCGGAAGAAAATTTGCAATGGCATTGTCTGCTTTTTTCTTGATTACGTTTTTGATTGTTCATTTACTGGTAAATTTTTTATCTGTGATTTCACCCAGTGCATATAATGAGGCATCTCATTTTATGGGAACCAATCCACTCGTTCAGTTTTTATTTCAGCCTATATTAATTGCGGGTGTTGTTTTTCACTTTGTATTGGGTTTTGTTCTAGAAATAAAAAATAAAAAAGCACGAGGCCCTGTAGGATATGTGAAGAGTAATTCTTCTCAGAATTCTACTTGGGTTTCTAGAAATATGGTAGTTACAGGAGCTATGATTTTGATTTTTTTAGGTTTACACTTCGCGGATTTTTGGTTGCCAGAAATTAATACCAAGTACATACAAGGAGATATGACAGGGCTTTTGCCAGGAGGGGATTTAAGATATTATGAGGAATTACAGCATAAATTTGCATCTTCTTGGCGTGTTGCTTTTTATGTCATAGCCTTTATCCTTTTAGGATTACATTTAGCGCACGGTTTTCAGTCAGCTTTTCAGTCGGTGGGGGCGAATCATAGAAGATACACACCAGTTATCAAAGCTTTTGGTAAATTCTACGCCATTATTATTCCTTTAGGATTTATTTTTATAGCAATTTATCATTTTCTAAATCAATAAGCAGTAGCATATGTCAGAATTATTAAACGCAAAAATTCCACAAGGCGATATTGCTGAAAAGTGGAGAAATCATAAAGCAAATATCAGATTAGTTGCACCTAACAATAGAGATCGTATCGATATCATTGTTGTAGGGACTGGTTTAGCTGGAGGTTCTGCTGCTGCCACTTTAGCAGAATTAGGCTATAATGTAAAAGCATTTTGTTACCAAGATTCACCTAGGCGAGCACACTCAATTGCAGCCCAAGGAGGAATTAATGCTGCAAAAAATTATAAAGGAGATAATGACTCCATTTATCGCTTATTTTATGATACGGTAAAAGGAGGAGACTACCGAGGGAGAGAAGCTAATGTTTATCGTTTAGCAGAGGAATCTGTTAATATTATAGACCAATGTGTCATGCAAGGAGTTCCATTTGCCCGAGAGTATGGAGGATTGTTAGACAACCGTTCATTTGGAGGCGTTCAGGTAAAGCGAACCTTCTATGCTAAAGGGCAAACAGGGCAACAACTTTTATTGGGTGCTTATTCGGCAATGAACCGTCAAATTAATTTAGGGCGTATTAAGATGTATAATCGCCATGAGATGCTAGATCTTGTGATTGTAGATGGCAAAGCAAGAGGAATTATTGCTAGAAATTTAGTAACTGGCGAGATTGAAAGGCATTCAGCTCATGCCGTGGTGATTGCATCTGGTGGGTATGGAAATGTTTATTTCTTATCGACCAATGCGATGGGTTCTAATGCGACTGCTTGTTGGAAAATTCATAAGAAAGGTGCTTTGTTTGCAAATCCTTGCTACGTGCAAATTCACCCAACTTGTATTCCAGTACACGGAACTAATCAATCTAAATTAACGCTGATGTCTGAATCTTTGAGAAACTCAGGAAGAATTTGGGTTCCAAAGAAAAAAGAAGATGCTGAAGCAATTCGTGAAAAAAGAAAAAAACCAGTAGATATTGCAGAAGAAGACAGGGATTACTATTTAGAAAGAAGATATCCATCATTTGGCAACTTAGTACCGAGAGACGTAGCTTCTCGTGCGGCAAAAGAACGATGTGATGCTGGTTTTGGTATAGAGAATAACGATACCAATGAAGGCGTTTTCTTAGATTTCTCGACAGAGATTCAAAAGAAAGGAAAAGAAGTAGCTTACTCACTAGGAAACCATAATCCATCACAAGAAGAAATCACCAAATTAGGTAAAAAATGGATAGAAGAAAAGTATGGGAACCTTTTCCAAATGTATGAAAAAATTACAGCGGAAAATCCATACGAAACACCGATGAAAATTTATCCAGCGGTACACTATACCATGGGGGGCATTTGGGTAGATTATAACTTAATGAGCACAATACAAGGCTGCTATGTGGCGGGAGAGGCAAACTTCTCAGACCATGGAGCCAATAGACTTGGAGCTTCAGCTTTGATGCAAGGTTTAGCTGATGGTTATTTTGTGTTACCTTATACAATGGCAGATTATTTAGCTGATGACATTAGAACAGGACCAATCTCAACAGATTTACCAGAATTTGAGCAAGCTGAAAAAGAAGTGGTAGAGAGCATCAACTATTTTATTAATAATAACGGAACTAAATCTGTTGACCATTTCCACAAGAAATTAGGACAAATCATGTGGAACAAAGTTGGAATGGCCAGAAATGCTCAAGGATTGCAAGAAGCCATCAAAGAAATTGCGGAGCTGAGAGAAGAATACTATAAAGACGTTTATGTTCCAGGTACAGCAGATGAACTTAACCCTGAGCTAGAGAAAGCACTTCGTGTAGCAGACTTTATGGAATTAGGACAACTGATGGCAATGGACGCTCTAAATAGAAATGAAAGTGCAGGAGGGCATTTCCGCCAAGAATATCAAACCGAAGACGGTGAAGCTAAGCGAGATGATGAAAACTACACCTATGTTGCTGCTTGGCAGTACCATGGGGCAGATATTAATACCGAAGAATTGCATAAAGAGCATTTAGAGTTTAACTATATTGAATTGAAACAACGTTCATATAAATAAGAAACTATAATGGCAGATAAAAATATAAATATCACACTTAAAATTTGGCGTCAAAAAAACGCACAAAGCAAAGGTAAAATAGAAACATATAAGCTAAATAATGTTTCCCAAGCAAGCTCTTTTCTAGAAATGATGGATCAGCTCAACGAGCAGCTGATAGAAGAAAGAAAAGAACCTGTTGCTTTTGACCACGATTGTAGAGAAGGTATTTGTGGAACGTGTTCACTTTACATCAATGGTAGACCTCATGGTCCCGATAACGCCATTACCACTTGCCAATTGCACATGCGCAGCTTTAATGATGGAGACACCATTTATATAGAACCTTGGCGTTCAGTAGCTTTTCCTGTGATAAAGGATTTGATTGTTGATCGATCGGCTTTTGAAAGAATTCAGCAAGCAGGGGGCTATATTTCTGTGGATACAACAGGAAACGCTGTAGATGCAAATGCTTTACCCATCCCTAAATTTGATGCAGATCGCTCCTTTGATGCAGCCGCTTGTATAGGTTGTGGAGCCTGTGTAGCTGCTTGTAAAAATGGTTCAGCTATGCTTTTTGTAGGAGCAAAGGTTTCTCAATTTGCATTGCTACCGCAAGGTAAAGTAGAGGCCGCAAGACGTGTGCAAAATATGGTGAAACAAATGGACTTGGAAGGATTTGGAAACTGTACCAACACGGAAGCTTGCGAAGCAGAGTGCCCGAAAGAAATTTCACTTGAAAATATCGCACGTATGAACCGTGAATATTTAAGCGCAAAAGTTTGCAGCGAAAGTGGAGTCAATGCCAAATAAATTTTTTAAGCCTTAGAAAAAAAGCCCTTTTTGTTTTCAAGAAAGGGCTTTTTCATTGATTTTTTCGAGTAAATGAATGATACTTTTTTCCACCATTATATAATCAGAATAAGAGCAAGATTTGTAAATGAAAATAATAATAAAATTCCCCTTTAATTTTCTTTTGTTTAAGCGAAAAGCCTCTCGCATTCTCCTTTTGATTTTATTTCTATCAACAGCTTTTTTAAAATGTCTTTTGGGTACAGCAAAAGCCACTTCACTATGGCTAGACACCTGAAAATCAGCAAAACAAGGCATTTCTAAACTTAAATAAATTGCTTGTATGGGGTGAGATTTTAGGGACTTTCCTTCGGAAAACAGAAAATCAAAACGTTTTTTGTGAATTAGTTTTTCTTTTTTAGGAAATTTATGTTTCAATTTTAAATCAAAATTTATGAGGGAAAACAAAGTTCAATATTACAAAATCTAATTTAAATGAGTTGAAAATTCGGTAAAATAAACTTTAAAATAGATTTAAATCTTGATATTTTTTTAAGCCTTAAAAAAATTAAGTCAAAAACTTGATTAAAAACTTTTGTACCTTTGTTGCTTCAAAATTAAATTAAATTAAAAATATGTACCCAGAAGAAATTGTAAATCCAATGAAAGCTGAATTAACTCAGAATGGTTTTGAGGATTTAGATTCGATAGAAAAAGTTCAAGAATTCTTAAAAAAAGAAGGTACTTCACTTGTCGTCGTAAATAGTGTTTGTGGTTGTGCAGCGGGAGGAGCTCGCCCTGGTGTGGTTTTGTCTTTGGCAAATGAAAAGTCTCCCCAAAACTTGGGAACCGTCTTTGCTGGATTTGATATTGAAGCGACAAAAGTGGCGCGTGAGGCAATGTTGCCTTTCCCTCCAAGCTCGCCCTCTGTTGCTTTATTCAAAGATGGAGAGCTAGTGCATATGCTAGAGCGTCACCATATTGAGGGGCATTCACCACAAATGATTGCAGAGAATTTAAAGCAAGCATACAACGAATTTTGTTAAATTTTTTTAAAGCCTTAGAAAAAAATGAAAGTATCCGTCGTAGGAGCGACAGGAATGGTAGGGGAAAAAATGCTACAAGTTCTGGAGGAGAGAAACTTTCCTGTAACTGAGCTTATTCCTGTTGCTTCAGAAAAATCTGTAGGAAAGGAAATTGAATTTAAAGGCCAAAAATATACGGTGAAATCTCTAGAAGCCGCTGTAGAAGAAAATTGTGATGTAGCGTTGTTCTCTGCGGGGGGGAGTATAAGCTTAGATTGGGCACCAAAATTCGCAGCAAAAGGAACCGTAGTTGTAGACAACTCTTCTGCTTGGCGTATGAATGAGGGTATAAAGTTGATTGTGCCAGAAATTAACGCAGATATTTTGACAAAAGAGGATAAAATTATAGCTAATCCCAATTGCTCGACAATACAGCTGGTAATGGTTCTGTATCCACTACACCAAAAATATGGAATAAAGCGAGTTGTAGTGTCTACTTACCAATCGGTGACGGGTACGGGCAAAGCTGCTGTAGACCAGTTGGATGGAGAGGTAAGAGGTGAAACCCCAACCAAGGTCTATCCGTATGAAATTTTCAAAAACGCACTGCCTCACTGCGACATTTTTGAAGAAAATGGCTACACTAAAGAAGAGATGAAGCTTACTCGCGAAACACAAAAAATCTTGGATGATAAGAGTATTGCTGTAACAGCAACGGCTGTGCGAGTTCCAGTACAGGGAGGGCACTCTGAGGCAGTAAATATTGAATTTGAAAAAGATTTTGATGAATCAGAAGTGAGGAAAATTCTAAACGAATCCCCTGGGGTTACTTTGCAAGATAATACGGATTCAAATATTTATCCGATGCCAAAATATGCAGAGGGTAAAAATGATGTATTTGTAGGGCGCATCAGAAGGGATTTTTCACAACCTAATTCGTTAAATTTATGGATTGTCTCTGATAATTTAAGAAAAGGTGCGGCGACTAATACTGTGCAAATTGCTGAGAAATTGCTAGAGAAAAAAATCATCGGATAAAAAAGAGAGGGAAAAATTTTAAAGCCTTATTTTAAAAAGCCGTTTCAATAAAATTAAGAAACGGCTACTTTTATGTTTTTTCTCTCAGGCTCTTCTTGGTCTATCTTTTAAATATTAAAATCTTAGAAATAAATTATAGATTTTGAGATACTTTTTTCATGCAAATTTTATGCAAAATACTCTGTAAGTTCTTTGAGAGAATCAAATTTTTTAAAATAATTTTCGCTATTACCGTAGCCCATTGTCACAAAAATGAATGGAATATTAGCCAACTTAGCTTCTTTTTCATCTTTTTCAGTATCACCAATATATACAGCATTTTTAAAACCGTATTTGTCTTTTAGCAATTGAATATTATGATGCTTTGATTTTTCATTCATACCGTAGGCAAAGGTGTCAGTAATAAACTCTTGTATATTAGCTCTTTCCATGAAATAATCTATACCCTTAGCTGGGCAATTGCTGACAATAAAAATGGAATAAACGGCTGATAATCTTTGCAGCATTTCAATCAAATATGGAAATAAAATTCCTTCTTTGTCTTGCATTCTTTGGTATTGTTTCTCGGCAATGGCTTTAAACCATTCCTTTTGTTGTTCTTCAGAAATGTTCCCAAAGATTTCATGTGTGAACTCGGCTGATTCTAAGCCCATATACTTTTGGAGCTCTTGTGGGGTATAAGATTTTTGAATGTTTTTTTCTTTTAGAAAATCATTGGTCGCGGCTGTGTAGAGTGTTAAAGGATCCCATAGAGTGCCGTCCATATCAAAAATCAATGCATCGAAATCTGTTTTTTTCATGATTAAAATTTTTTAAGCCTTAAAAAAAAATCTAACTGTTTAAAGCTATAAGAATAATAATTTTTTGAAAGATACAAATAAATTTATGATTTACTTATTTTTGTGTATGCACATTTCAAGCTCTCAAAACAAGCAAATTAAATATCTACTAAAATTACAACAGAAATCTAAATTTCGTAAAAAAACGAAGGAATTTCTAGTAGAGGGAGTGCAAGAAAATCAACTTGCATTGGCTAATGGGTACAAAAATAAAGGCTTCTATTGGGTAGAAGAAATTTTTAATAATGAATTTAATTTAGATAACTTCAATCAAGTTTCAATTTCAAAAGAAGTTTTTGAAAAATTAGCTTACCGAAAGACAACAGGAGGAATCATAGGGATTTATGAGCAGAAAGAATTTTCATTAAATCAAATTCAAAATCCAAAGCCAATAATTGTAGTGCTAGAAGAGATTGAAAAACCTGGCAATTTAGGCGCTATTTTACGCAGTTGTGATGCAATAAAAGCTGATGCAGTGGTGATATGTGACGAGCGTGTAGATTTTTATAACCCTAATGTCATCAGAAGCAGCGTGGGAACTTTGTTTTCAAACCGATTGATTTATAGCACTTCACAAGATTTTTTGAAATGGATCAAAAGAGAAAAATTAGCCTTATACGCTACTTATCTAAGAGAAGATACACAAAATTTGTTTGATTTAAATCTATCGGAAGGAGTTGCATGGGTTTTTGGGACAGAATCTTTTGGACTATCTGATTTTTGGATAGATGAAGGAGTGAAAACAGTGAAAATACCCATGAGTGGGCAGGTAGATTCTTTGAATGTAAGTAATGCCGTAGCTGTTTGCCTGTACGAGACTTGGAGACAAATTAATTTTTCTAAGCCTTAAAAAAAAAATTTAAATAAAAAGAATTGCTCTCTTTCCTAAGAGAGCAATTTTTATATTCAAACAAAAACTCTGATTTTTAAAAGATTACATAGTAGTGAAACGCAAAGTATTGGTAATTCCTTTCTTGAATACTGGCATAGCATTTAGATTGATGATAAAATCACCTTCTTTTACATAAGCTTTTTCCTTCAAGTAATTATTGACTTCCACCACTGTTTCATCTGTACTCTTCTCGCCTTCATAATAGAATGCACGGACGCCCCATAACAAGTTAAGCATTCCTAGTATTCTCTTATTTGGGGTGAATATAAAAATTCCAGACTCTGGCCTGTGGCTACTAATTTGGAAAGCGGTATAGCCAGAATAAGTCAGTGTAACAATGGCTTTAGTCTTAACATGTCTAGACATCTCCGTCGCGTTGTGGCAAATTACATTGGTGATAAACCTTTCATCTTCAGTGTCAGTCGGGCGATGCGGAGGAACGGTAATGTGTTTATCACTTTCGACAGTCATCAAAATATTCGAGATGGTTTTGATGACATCAATAGGGTATCGCCCCACAGAGGTTTCGCCACTGAGCATCACAGCATCGGCTCCATCCATCACTGAATTAGCAACATCGTTCACTTCTGCACGCGTAGGTGTAAGTGAATAGATCATACTTTCCATCATTTGTGTTGCGATGATGATAGGTTTTCTAGCTAATTTTGCTTTATCTACCAACATTTTCTGAGCCAAAGGCACTTCCTCCATTGGGATTTCAACGCCTAAATCTCCTCTAGCAACCATTAGACCATCACTTTTTTCTACAATTTCATCAATATTCAAAAGAGCTTCTGGTTTTTCGATTTTAGAAATAATCGGAATTTTATGATCAGCATTTTTTCTAATTAAATCTTGTAGAAGTTCAACATCTTGCGCATGGCGAACGAAGCTAAGTGCTATCCAATCAACTTGTTGTGATATAGCAAATTTAGCATCTTCGATGTCTTTTTCTGTCAATGCAGGGAGTGATATTTTTGTATTAGGTAAATTCACCCCTTTCTTAGATTTCAAAGCACCTCCTTGTATTACCTTTGCTTTTACATTCTTTTCTTTGTCAGTTTCAGTTACTTCCAAAATTAACTTTCCGTCATCAATTAAAATTCTTTCACCCACTTCTACATCTTGAGCAAACTGCGTATAAGTCATATAGACAACTTCCTTATTGCCATCTACTTTATCATTGGTAAACTTTAAAATATCACCAGGTTTCAGCTCAGAACCTTCAGCCACGTTACCTATGCGTAATTTAGGACCTTGTAAATCCGCTAAAATTCCAACCGCTAAATCTTCTTCTTCGTTGATTTCACGGATGAACTTTATCCTATCCTCAACATCTTGATAATCAGCATGGGAAAAATTGATTCTAAATACATTAACGCCACTAAGCATCATTTGTCTAATGATTTCTTTGGACGAAGTTGATGGGCCTAAAGTCGCAACAATTTTGGTTTTTTTATCAATGTTTGTGTTCTTCATAAAACTAATCGTTTTTTTTCATTTTCTAGCAGGTCAATTTCTTGTACAGTGATTGCCAAGCCAGCCGACTGCAAAGATAATGGAATCTGATGAGGCTGCGTAAGATTAATATCAAGTTTTAGTATATAATTGAAATTTTTAAAGCGTTGAAAAAGAAAATTGGAGGTATTTATGTGACTAAATAAGCTATTTTCTATATAAATTTTTTTATTATGAGATTTATTTTTGATTAAATAGATTTTCATTTCTTCAAAAGAAATATTCATGGTATAGACAGAGTAGCAAAAGATTTCTTGATTAGAGCGAATATCTAAATCCTCTTCTCTACAAAATGAAAAGTTCAATGCTTGGTTGATTTTATAGATCAATTTATATTCAGGATAAGTTTTAAACTTTATACCGTAGTAGAGAAATTCATCCTCCTCAATTTCATCGAGCAATAAAATAGACACTACATTTTATTATTAAATTTATAATAAGCTCTTTTCGCAGCAATTTCTTCAGCATTTTTCTTACTATAGCCACGTCCTTTAGCTACAAATCGATCTTCTATCCACAGCTGAGAAACAAAAACAACTTTTTTCTCAGCATTTTCTTCTTCTTGAGTATTTAGTAGAAGTTTTTTCTTCTTTTTTTGAGACCATTCAATCATCAAGCTTTTATAGCTTATAATTTTTTTCTCAAGTTCATAGAGATTAATGTAAGGCTCAATTAAAATTCGATGAACAAAATTTTTGGTAACCTCATAATTTTGGTCAACATAGATAGCGCCAATCATAGCTTCAAATAAATCTCCCAAAATATTATGACTAAGATGAATATTATGCTCATAAGGAATAAAGTCTAAAAGCTTCAATCTTCCCCCAATCTCATTTAAATGTTTTCGGCTTACAATTTTAGAACGCATTTTAGTCAAATACCCTTCATCATTTTTGGGAGCAGAAGTATAGAGATATTCAGCTACGATACTTCCCAATATGGCATCGCCCAAAAATTCAAGTCTTTCATAATTTAAGATTTCTCCGTTAGGTTTATATTTTTTTAAAGCCCTTGGCGTCAAAGATTCTAAAAAAAAATCCTCATTATGGGGCGCAAAGCCTAAAATTTTAATATACTCTTCAGGTAATCGTTTTAAGCTGGAATTTTTTTTTAAACTAAAAAAGGATTTCCAGAAATTTAGCATTTAGAACTTTTTAAAAAGTACACAAGCATTGTGTCCTCCGAAACCAAACGTATTGCTCATTGCATAATTGATTTCTTTTTCTTGAGGTTGATTGAAAGTGTAATTTAAATCAGCTACGTTAGGGTCTTTTTCTTTCAAATTAATGGTAGGCGGAACAATTTGATGTTTAATAGCACCAACTACCGCAATTGCTTCAATAGCACCAGCTGCACCCAATAGATGCCCCGTCATTGATTTAGTAGCATTAATCTGAATATTTTTAGCATGCTCACCAAAAAAATTCTGAACAGCCAACGGTTCTGCGATGTCTCCTAAAGGAGTAGAAGTAGCATGCATATTGATGTGGTCAATTTTATTTCTATCTAATTGAGCATCATCTAGAGCACTCTCTATAACTTGCAATACACCGAGTCCGTCTGGATGTGGAGCAGTCATGTGATGAGCATCAGCAGAAAGACCACTACCTATCATTTCAGCATAAATTTTAGCACCTCTGCTCACAGCATGCTCATATTCTTCTAGAATGAGAGCACCTGCACCTTCCCCCATTACAAAGCCATCTCTATCAATATCAAAAGGTCTAGAGGCTGTTGCGGGGTCTTCGTTTCGGGTAGATAAAGCATGTAAAGCATTAAAACCTCCCATTCCTGCTGCAGAAATAGCAGCTTCTGACCCTCCACTTACGATGATATTAGCCTTGCCCAATCGGATGAGATTAAAGGCGTCAATCAAAGCATTAGAAGAACTAGCACAAGCGGAAACAGTTGTGTAGTTAGGCCCCATAAAGTTATATTCTATTGAGATGAGCCCGGGAGTTATATCGGCTATCATTTTAGGAATAAAGTAAGGGTTGAATCGAGGGGTACCATTTCCTTTAGCAAAATGAGTCACCTCTTCTTCAAAGGTAATCAAACCACCAATACCAGAGCCCCAAATAACACCAACTTTCTTACGGTCTAAATCAGCGAAGTCAAGTATTTTACTATCTGCTACCGCTTCTCTAGCTGCCACAATACCTAGCTGCCCAGTACGATCCATTTTTCGAACTTCCTTTTTAGGGAAATGATCTAGCGGGTCAAAACCTTTTACTTCGCAAGCAAATTGGGTCTTAAACTTAGAAGCATCAAAAAGAGTAATTGGAGCAGCACCACTCTTTCCTTTGAGCAGATTTTCCCAATATTCGGGGTAAGTATTCCCAATGGGGGTTAAAGCACCTAAACCTGTTACAACTACTCTTTTTAGTTTCATATAATTAATATTGGGAGATTAATTATTTGTTTACTTCTTCAATGTACTGAACAGCTTGACCTACTGTAGATATTTTCTCTGCTTGATCGTCTGGGATTTGAATGTCAAATTCCTTTTCAAATTCCATGATAAGCTCAACAGTATCTAATGAATCAGCTCCTAAATCGTTGGTAAAACTAGCTTCTGGAGTTACCTCACTTTCTTCTACGCCTAGCTTATCCACGATAATAGCTTTTACTCTTGATGCAATGTCTGACATAATAATTTGTTTTAAGTTTTTAAGTTAACACCGCAAAAATAAAAAACTTTATGAATAACACCGCAAAAATATATAATTCAATTTTTTATTTTTTTAGAATTGATTGATTTTAGTTTTTTTGACGTGAAAAAATGAAAATATATGATTTTTATTAGTTGAAATTCAGCGAATTTGCAAATTAATTATACGTATATTTACATCATAATTTTTAAAAGTTATGGAAAAATTAAAAAAAGCATTAGAAAACTACGGGATTAAAAACATTCAAGAAATTGTGCATAATCCTAGTTATGAAGCATTGTACCAAGAAGAAACTAAAGATTCGCTTGAAGGCTTTGAAAGGGCTCAAAAAACCAATCTTGGTGCCTTAAATGTTTTAACTGGTGAGTTTACAGGGCGTTCACCCAAAGATAAATATATAGTAGAAGATGAGGTGACAAAAGACACCATTTGGTGGACTAGCGAAAAAGCTAAAAATGACAACAAACCTTTGTCTCAAGCAGCTTGGAATCATTTAAAGGAAATCAGCACACAAGAGCTTTCCAATAAAAAATTATATGTTATCGATGCTTTCTGTGGCGCGAATGAAGACTCTAGATTAAAAGTTAGAATCATTACAGAAGTGGCTTGGCAAGCACATTTTGTGAAAAATATGTTCATCCGCCCAACTGAGGAGGAATTAGCAAATTTTGGTGAGCCTGATTTCGTTGTAATTAATGCATCTAAAATTAGTAATGATAAATACGAAGAATTCGGGATGAATTCCCCCGTTTTTACAGTGTTTAACCTGACCGAAAAAATGCAATTAATTGGTGGTACTTGGTACGGTGGAGAGATGAAAAAAGGGATGTTTGCGATGATGAACTACTATTTGCCATTGAGTGGAAAAGCATCAATGCACTGCTCTGCAAACGTAGGAGAAGCTGGAGATACCGCCATTTTCTTTGGATTATCTGGCACAGGTAAAACAACTTTATCTACTGACCCCAAAAGAAAATTAATTGGTGATGACGAGCACGGATGGGATGATAATGGAGTGTTTAACTTCGAGGGTGGTTGCTATGCAAAAACCATCAATCTAAGTAAAGAAGATGAGCCAGATATTTATGGTGCTATAAAAAAAGATGCATTACTAGAAAATGTAGTGGTAAAAGATAGCGGAGAAGTAGACTTCACAGACACTGTCCATACACAAAACACGCGTGTTTCTTACCCTATCTATCACATCGATAACATTGTAGAGCCAGTTTCTAAAGCAGGGCCAGCTAAAAAAGTAATTTTCTTGACGGCTGATGCCTTTGGGGTAATGCCTCCGGTTTCTAAATTAACGCCAGAACAAACCAAATACCATTTCTTGTCAGGATTTACTGCTAAGTTGGCAGGTACAGAGAGAGGAGTTACGCAGCCGGTGCCAACCTTCTCAGCTTGTTTTGGAGAAGCCTTTTTGTCTTTACACCCAACCAAATATGCACAAGAATTAGTGAAGAAAATGGAGGCTAACGGAGCCATTGCTTACTTAGTGAACACAGGATGGAACGGAACAGGAAAAAGAATCAGCTTGAAGGAAACAAGAGCCATCATCGATGCAATTTTAGATGGTTCCATCGAAAAAGCTGAAACTAAAGTCATTCCAATTTTTGATTTAGAAATTCCAACGGAATTACCAAATGTGAATTCGAATATTCTAGACCCAAGGGATACTTATGCAAATGTATCTGAATGGGAAGAAAAAGCGAAAGACTTAGCTCAGAAATTCATCAATAATTTTGAGAAGTATACAGACAACGAGGAGGGGAAAAGCTTAGTAGCAGCTGGACCACAAATCTAAATTTGCATTGAAATTTAAATGAAAAAATCAGCTGAAATATATTTTAGCTGATTTTTTTATAATTAAACGTAAAAAATATTAATCACTGGTATCCACATCTTCGCCTATGCCATACATTTTTAAAATTCTATTTTGCAATTCTTGTTTTTCTTTTTCAAAATCTTCCTTAGAAATGCAATTTTCATTCATGATTTTATAGTATTTATTTAAAGTTTGTTTCGAGAGGGGCCCAAAAGCACCCACATCACAGATGGTATTTTATAATTTCTCATAATTTTTTTTTAAGGGGTTGTTATAATACAAGCTATCGCGATTGCTGCTGGGCAAGCAGCCCCTGTTGCAGCACATGTCATATTGCAGGATGTACTAGATTGACAGGCTTTCCAATTGCTAATCTATACATAAATATTGAATAATCAAATATTTTCATTAAAAAAAATCATATTTTCTTAAATCCATAATAATAATAATGAATATCTTAAATTAAGATTTAATCATCTAGAAATATAATAAATTTCATGCTTCATATTATTTATTTTTTGCTAGATTTTTAATGAAAGCAATATAAACTGCACAATTTTTGTTAAAAAGAAATTATATGTTAGAAAAAAAAGAAGCACAATATGAAAAAGTTGTTCTAGTAGGATTAATTACGCAAGAACAATCAGAAGAAAAAACAAAAGAATATATGGATGAATTGGAGTTTCTTGCCTATACAGCAGGAGCAGAAACTTTAGAAAGATTCATGCAAAAAACAGATAAACCTGACTCAAAATATTTTGTAGGAAGCGGGAAATTAGCTGAAATCAAAGAATTTGTATTGAAAAACCATGTAGATACCATTATTTTTGATGATGAATTAACACCTTCTCAGCTCAAAAATATTGAGAAATTCATGGATAAAAAAATTGTAGATAGAACAAATCTTATCTTAGATATTTTTGCCCAACGTGCCGAAACTTCCTATGCTAGAACGCAAGTGGAATTAGCTCAGTATGAGTATATTCTACCTCGTTTAACGAGAATGTGGACACACTTGGAGCGGCAGCGAGGTGGGATCGGGATGCGTGGTCCTGGTGAGACAGAAATAGAAACCGATAGACGTATTGTGCGAGATAGAATTGCTTTGCTGAAAAAGAAATTAGAAAAAATTGATAAACAAATGGCCACGCAACGCAAAAATCGTGGGCAGTTGGTCCGTGTAGCCTTGGTTGGTTACACCAATGTCGGTAAATCTACGCTGATGAATGTCTTGTCTAAATCTGATGTTTTTGCAGAAGATAAACTATTTGCAACGCTGGATACTACGGTGAGAAAAGTAGTGATAGGTAATCTTCCGTTTTTGCTCACAGATACGGTTGGGTTCATCAGGAAATTGCCTACACAGTTGGTAGAATCATTCAAATCAACGCTAGATGAGGTGAGAGAAGCAGATTTGATTTTGCATGTTGTAGATATTTCTCACCCGAGTTTTGAAGATCATATCAATTCTGTGAACCAAACGCTGAGTGATATTGATAGTTTGGATAAGCCAACAGTATTGATCTTCAATAAAATAGATGATTTTCAATATATAGAAAAAGCAGAAGATGATTTATCTGAAAAAACATTTGAAAATTATTCACTAAGCGATTTACAAAAAATGTGGGTAGCCAAATCAGAAGACCCAAGCATTTTTATTTCAGCAAGAAAAGAAATAAATCTAAACGAATTAAGAAAGTTATTGTATGAGAAAGTGAAGGAAATTCATGTCACAAGATTCCCGTACAATAATTTCCTGTTTGACTATTATGATGATGTGGAAGAGTAAGTATCTAGAAAACCTAGTTTTATATTTGAAAAATTTTTAAAGCCTTAAAAAAAATTAAAGAGGAAGAAATAAAACAATAATGGCCAAAATAGCTAAGCCAATGCCTAAATAATTCCAGTGAGATATTTTTTCTTTAAAAATAAACAGCCCCAAGAGCGTCGCTAGTGCAATTACACCAATGTTCATGCCTGTGAAAACCAAACTCGGATTTTCATGCAACACTTGATGTGCCTTGATGTAAGAAAAAATGTTAGCAAAATTGAGTAAACCTAAAATAAAACCAGCAATAATACTCGACCTTTTAAAGTTTACTTTATTTAAGCATAAGTAGCTGAAAATCAGTATTCCTGCTAAGATGAACCCGAAGGTCAAGGTGATAGCAAAATCATTGTTGGTGGTTTGAGAAATGAGTTTGAACAAAACGTCTGTGCTCCCGTAGCCGAGCCAAACGAGTAGAAGTAGCCACCAAGAGTTCTTTTTAGATTGCTGTTTTCCTGATTTCAGCAGTAGAAAAATGAGTGCTGAAAAAGCTAGGAAAACGCCTAAAATCTTCTGTGAAGCTAAATCTTCTTTCCAAATAAAGAAAGAAAAAATTAAGCCAATGACTAATGAAATTCGTTGAGCCGCATCAGCTTTGATGATGCCTTGCTGCTGAATGGCTTTTCCCATGATAACGAAAACAATGGGCAATAGTACACCTAACAAAATAAAGTAAATGCCACCAGACTGAAACTTGAAATCAGAAAAGTCAGGCTTTAAAAAAAGTAAACTGCAAATGGTGGCAATAGGGTAGTTGATGGCAACGGCTTGGGCTATGTTAACATGTTTTTTTCGGGCTAATTTTAATAAAATCGAAACCAAAACACTTGCTACAATACTTGCTAAAAGAAATCCCATACGCTAAAATTTAAACAAAGATAAAAAATTTAAGCCTTAAAAAATCTTATGAAAAAATTGAGTTTTCATTTTTGAAATCTTAAATTTGTTGAAAACAAGTATAAAATGTCAAATATTACACTTACGATGATAAAGCCCGATGCGGTAGAAAACGGCTACATCGGTTCCATTTTAAATGAAATTACAAATGCAGGTTTCAAAATAAAGGCAATGAAGATGACACAACTTAGTGTTGCAGATGCTCAGAAATTTTATGAAATTCATCAGGATAAACCTTTTTTCTCTGATTTGGTAGAGTTTATGACTTCTGGGCCGATTGTTGCAGCCGTTTTAGAAAAAGAAAATGCAGTAGAAGATTTTAGAAAATTGATTGGTGCAACCAATCCTGCAGAGGCAGAGCAGGGAACCATTCGTCAGAAATATGCTGAGCAATTGGAACGAAATGCGATTCACGGGTCAGATAGCAATGAAAATGCTAAGATAGAAAGTCAATTTCATTTTTCGGGAAGAGAAGTATTTTAAGATTTTTTTTAAGGAATAATCACAATTGCTATAAATTTTTTGATAGAAATTGTGGTTTTTCTTTTAAAATAGTAATGAATGAAGAAGCTAAGTTTAGAAGAATTAAATCGGCTGGATTTAAAAACTTACCGAAGCAAAGAAAAGTTACCGATTGTGGTAATTTTAGATGACATCCGAAGTATGCATAATGTGGGCTCGGTTTTTCGAACGAGTGATGCTTTTTTGATAGAAAAAATTGTGCTTTGTGGTATTACAGCTACGCCGCCGCACAAAGAAATTAGGAAAACGGCAATAGGAGCTACCGAAAGTGTGGAGTGGGAATACGTGCCTACTGTAGTGGAAGCGATACAAAAATTGCAACAGGAAAATTACAAAATCATTGGGATAGAACAAACTGATGAGAGTGCACGGCTGGATGATTTCCCTATCGATAAGGGTGAGAAATATGCTTTAATTTTTGGAAATGAAGTCAATGGAGTCGCTGACGAAGCGATAGAACGTTGTGATGCGTGCTTGGAAATCCCGCAAGCGGGGACGAAACATTCGCTAAACGTTAGCGTTTGTGCAGGAATTGTTTTGTGGAAATTTTTTAAGGCTTTAAAAAAATAAAAAACCACTTCAAAAAAAATGAAGTGGTTTTTTTAAGTTTAGAAAAATTTAAAATAATAATGAAATTCCACCCAAAACATTGATTCCCGCTTGTGGGTAGTAGCCTACACCTTCTACCAATTGTTTTTGCCCTTGGGTAGACCAATCATCTACATAATTGTAGTAGTATCCGTTAGAGATGTATTTTAAGTCAAACACGTTGTTTATCAGTAAGTTAAATCGAATAGATTTTGCAAAATCATTCAATTTTAATTCGTAATTCATACGTATATCATTGGTGAAGTATGCATCTAGCTGAGAGTTTTTTGCTTCAGTATTGCTCATGAATTGTTTGCCTACGTACTTACTTTGCAGGGCAAATTCTAAATTCTCTATTGGAGAATATGTTAAAGTATTTCCGATAATCAAATTCGGTGAATAAGAAATATCTGTTTTGCCTAATTTCACCAATTTGCCTAGTTGATTTTCTACAAAATCGATATTTTTGTTTTGGCTAATTGTAACGGCTGGTCTGATGCTGAATTGATTGAATTGAACTGCGGCATCTAGCTCTAAACCAAGTCTATAGCTGTTTCCGCTGTTTTTGCGAACAGCGCCTCCTACATTATCAATTTCCCCTGTTAAAACTAATTGGTCTTGGTAAAGCATATAGTATCCGTTCACGTTTACGGCAACATTATTTTGTTTGAAACGCCAACCAGCCTCAAAATCATTTAACTTTTCTGGTTTTGGATTTCCGTTTTCATAATCTTTTCGGTTGGGCTCTCTTTGTGCTCTGGCGTAAGAGGCATAAAATTGATGATTTGCATTAGCTAAATAAGTAATTCCACCTTTGGGATTGAAGAAATTAAATTTATCGTTCACCTTTCCTGTTTCTTCGCCATTGGCTTTGTAAGAGATGTTTCTATATTGCAGGTCGGCATATAGAATCACATCACCGATTTGGTAATTTGCTTTCAAGAAATTATTGAAATCATATTTCTCTGATAAATCTCTATAAAATTCTTGTTCGTAACTTTGTTTTACCGCCTCTTTTACCCAAAGAATTTCGCCAAAATGCCAACCTTTGTAGTAGTTTCCTGCACTGCCAAAAGTGAGATCTAATCCATTATTTTTGTAATTCAAAGCGAAAGTAGCTCCATAGAAATCATTGTCTAAATTTTTTCTATCAATCAAATCAGATTTAGAGGCTTTTTGCCCATTGATTTCCAATGCTTCCAAGCTATAATCTTTTAATTTTTTACCTCTTCTATAGCTTTCATAATATCCAAAACCTTTGGTGTAATGGAAGGCTAAATTCGTATTCCATTTCCTATCCCACTGCTGATTCCAGTGTAATTGGTAGTGATCTTGTTTGTAATTATCGGTATGATTATCATAGAAATGCTGAACGCCATTGGAATCTTTATACATCAAGCCACCAGGGTTATACGTTCTCCCGTATTGTTCCATTTGGTCAAACAAAACTTTATTTCCCATTATCTCTTTTTGGACTCCATCCCAAGATTGATAGGTTTTTTCTTTTCCACCAAAAGTTAAAGCCTTGATTAAAGTTCCTTTGTTGGCATAAGCTCCTTGTAAGAAATACGAATGCAAATCAGATGAAGCTCTATCTATATAACCATCTGAATTAATTTTAGAAAATCTCCCTGAGAATGAGAAATTATTTTTCATCACCCCTGTAGAAAATTTTGCTGTATATTTCTGTGTATTGAAGCTTCCGTAAGAAGCTGAAAGCTCTCCGCTAGGGTTTGGCGAAATATTATTGGTCAATAAATTCAAACTTGCCCCAAAAGCTCCCGCACCATTCGTAGAAGTTCCCACACCACGTTGCAACTGAATGTTTTCTACCGAAGAAACAAAATCTGGCATATTTACCCAAAAAGTTCCTTGCGATTCAGAATCATTATAGGGAATCCCGTTGATAGTAACATTCACACGAGTAGCATCTGTTCCCCTCACGCGGATTCCAGTGTACCCAACACCATTTCCCGCATCACTTGTGGTAACCACAGAGGGCAACAGATTCAACAAAATAGGAATATCTTGCCCTAAATTTTGCTTTGCCAATGTTTCTTTGCTTACACTAGAAAACGTCATAGGCGTTTTGTCTGTAGCCCGTGTTGGCGAAACAGAAATTTCATCTAACTGAATAATTTCTTGGTTAATAGAATCGTTTGCCACTTTATTTTCTTGGGCATTTGCCGAAATAATAGCACCTAGAGTGCCTAATAAAAAAACTTTTTTGTACATGAAAAATAATTTTATACAAAAAAGGAGTACAACGCATCATTCGCTAGCCAAATCCCTCAGCAGCATTACCCGCTCAGGTTCCAAGAGTATAATCTCAGCCGTTCGTTTACGAAAAGCACCCCTTTTCTATATTAATTCTGCGAATTTATAATGATTTTTTGAATCTGAAAAGATTATTTAATTTTATAATATCAATTTAGTGATAATAGAAGTTGTTTTATTCTTATTTGCTGCATTGAACGTTCCGCTCAAAAAGTAATCCTTATTTGATTTCTTGTCCCTTAACTTGTGTAATGCCCATTTTCAGCATTTTTCAAATTTCGCCAATAGCTCCCATAGAACCAAATATGATTTAAAATTGGTCTTGCCAAACCTGTAACTTGAATTTGCTCTAGAGCTGTATTTTCATTTATACTGAAATTACTTTAGATAAATTCTATTGTGAATTTAAATAAATTTTTAGGCAGCTTATCATAAGTTTTTTACTGGAATTTTAAAAAGCCTTAAAAAATTCTTGAAACAATGTACAAAAAAAATAGAATCTGTTTGAAGTTTATATTTGAAAAAGAATTAAATTAAAAGAATTTCAGAAAGATTTAAAAGAT
Organism: Candidatus Ornithobacterium hominis; assembly: GCF_951229915.1. Classification (GTDB taxonomy): domain Bacteria; phylum Bacteroidota; class Bacteroidia; order Flavobacteriales; family Weeksellaceae; genus Ornithobacterium; species Ornithobacterium hominis. The sequence continues at coordinate 527,773 of NZ_OX579588.1, forward strand.
TATGGGATAAAAAGACCGTCTTGCATAATTAATTTCCGATCGGCCATGGCAGCTAAATCTTTATTGTGAGTCACAATTACAAAAGTCTGCTGAAATTCTTCACGCAAACGGAAAAATAAATGATGAAGTTCATCCGCATTTTTAGAATCCAAATTCCCCGACGGCTCATCAGCGAAAATTACCGCTGGGTGATTCATCAAAGCTCTAGCGACAGCCACCCTTTGTTGCTCACCACCAGAGAGTTGCTGGGGCTTGTGCCGACTTCGATTTTTTAAACCAAAAAAATGGAGCAAATCGATGCCTCTTTTTTCTAAGCTTTTTAAACTTTTTCCCTGAATCAACCCTGGCATGCAGATGTTTTCTAAAGCAGTGAATTCAGGTAAAAGCTGATGAAATTGGAAAACAAAGCCAATGTTTTCATTTCTAAATTTGCTTAAAGCTTTACCTTTCAAGTTGAGTAAAGAAAGGTTATTGATAGAGAGTTCTGTTTCGTGATTTTTGGGCAAAGATGGACGCTCCAGCGTACCCAAAATTTGTAGCAAAGTCGTTTTCCCAGCCCCAGAAGCCCCGATGATGGAGACTACCTCACCCTTTCTTATGCTTAAATCTACACCTTTGAGTACGGGAAGTTCATCGTAAAATTTATAGATATTTTTAGCTTCAATCATTTTCATCAACTACAAATGTAATATAATTTGAGCGAATAGTTCCTGGTAAATTTTGACCCGCTAAGCTTAAATACCCGATAGGGTTTTCCGTTAAATCTTGTATGGTTACGGGTACTTCCAATTCAAAATCAGAGAAATGCTTTGAGGCTAAATTTACTTTTCTGAACGGGATTTCTATCTTTTGCTGAATTTCTCTACTAAACTTCTCTTGATTTAATATTAAATGTAGCGTGTAGTTTTCTGGGGCTAATGTTATGGGGCTATCACTTTTATTCCAAATCTGGCCAATGAGCTTTAATTTAGATTTAGAAATTTGAGCTTTTTCAATTTGAAACCAAAAAGAAGCTGTGTTGAAAAAAGATGTACCTTTTTTATATTTATAATATTCTTTTTTTCTAGAATTTAATGCTAGAGAATCCGTAGCATTTAATTGAGAAGAAAAATAAGTGTAAGGTTCTCCGTTAATTTCTTCAATATCATTCCAGAGCTGGAATTGTGAGGTCCTATTCTCTTCGGTAGCGATGTTGTAAGCCCGCTCGGGGTAATTGTAGAAAGAGTAGAGAGAGGTGAGTTGGTAGCGGTCAAAAACAGCATTTCCATTTGTTTTTCTCTTAGTCTCTAGCATAAATTCCTTCCAGCCGTGGTATTTAATTTTGAAAGGAGGATTAGGAATCATGAAGTAAATTCGAGCTAAAAAAATTAATCCAATAGTGATGAATGATAAAATTTTTAAAGGCTTAAAAAAATTTTTTTTATTTTTTAAATAATCAAAACCTAAAATAAATAAAGGAATGACTGTGATGAGCGACCACTGCGCTTGAATATATCTTTTGAAAGAGGTGAATAAGAAAAAAACAATGCTTAGCCAAAAGATAAACCAAAGCGATTTCTTGAATAAATCTTTGGGGAATTTATAAAAAGCCTTTATCAAATAAAAAAATAAAAATGGCGAGCTAATGTAAATTACACTGAGCAAGTAATTTATAGGGTTTTTGAAATCAAAACCGCTATGTGCATTTCTTCTTATAATATGGTAATTAAACGAAATAAAGTCATGCTGAAATTGCCAAATCAAGTGAGGACTATAAAAGACCAAGGCGATAAGAATGGCTAAATAAGCTTTTGTATTTTTATAAAAAACTGGAATTAAAGGCAATAAACTAAAAGTGATAAGTAAAGCACCGTGATATTTGCTATACATGACCAAAGCCATGCCCAAGCCCAATGAAAATGTGTTTAAGTAACTTTGTTTTTGAATAAAGTGATAGAGTAATATTAAATAAAGAATAGAGAAAAATAGAAGTGGAGCGTCTGGCGTGGCAATGAAACCAAAAACCTGGAACAAAACCATGCTGAAAAATAAAAGATTGTAAAGAATCAACTCTTTTTTGTTTTTGACCAAAAAATGACCTAAAATAAAATACCCCAGCGCAGAAAAAAAGATGGTGAATAAACGTAAACCAACCGTATTTTGCAACAAAAAGAAACCCAATGTATCCCACCAAGCAATCATGGGCGGGTGGTCAAAATAGCCCCAAGCGGGGTTCTGCGACCACATGAAATAATAAGTCTCATCATCAATGATTTGAGACCGCCAAGCTTGAACTAGATTGAGTGTGAAATAAATAACAGCACTTATAATCAAAGTGCTGCCAAAAGAAAGTCTTTTTGATTTAGATAGAAAAGTCAATTAACAACCTCGTTTTTGATTGAACTGTTTAGTACCAACTGAGGTGTGATGAAATTTTCTATTCTTCTCGCCGTGCGAAATCTTTTAGCCCAATATTCGTGGTCTAGGCTAGAGATAATAACCCCTTGTGAGCTAGAGGCATGAATGAAGTTAATTTCATTTTCGTTGATACTATGCACTATACCGACGTGTGTAATTCGGCGAGATGAAGTAGTGCTGAAGAAAATAAGGTCACCTTTCTGCAAATGTTCTTTGGGGATTGGAATACCCAATTTAGCTTGATTTTTAGAAATTCGAGGTAAATCGATACCTTCTACTTCAAAGATTTTTTGCATAAAAGCAGAACAGTCAATGCCTCTACGCGTTGTGCCTCCAAATCTGTAAGGAGTCCCAAGATAACTATCCGCCTCCCGTAAAATATTAGAAACAGTTATATCTAAATAAGAAATAAAAGTATTTTTCTCTAATTTATTTGCAATTTTGGCATGATTAGTGTCTATAGGGTTATCAACTTCGTAGCTGATGCTTGGTTTCTGAAGAGAGAGTTGAGCATTGATGATGTCTCGTTCTAACTGCTGTTGAGCCTCATCAGAGAAGGAGTTAGTGAGAGCAGGGGTGGTGTTTTGAGTTAAATAACTTGAATTACAAGACTGAAGAGTCATTAATAGTAGCCCGAAAGCCAGCAGTCGAAAAATATTCTTATGCATACCTATTTTTTTTATTGAAATCGACCCAAAATTAAAAGAAGAAATTGAGTTGCCAAGTTTGAAAACTTAGTTTAGCATTGTTTTAACACAGATTACTGCTATTTATCAAAGCTTTAGGATTTTTTTTCAGAGAAAAGATGAAAATATTTTTTTTTGTTTCGAAAAAGGTTTTATATTTGCAAACCATTTTGAGGGACAAAATAATAACGGCCCATTCGTCTAGTGGTTAGGACATCAGGTTTTCATCCTGAAAACAGGAGTTCGATTCTCCTATGGGCTACAAAGTTTGAAGTAAAAAAAATAATTTAAAAGACTATGGCAAATCATAAGTCAGCAATAAAAAGAATTAGACAGACGCAAACTAGAAGGCTGCGTAATAAATATTATCATACTTCTATGAGATCAGCAATCAGGAAGTTACGTACTGAGACAGATAAAGAAAAGGCATTAGAGAAGCTGCCAGAGGTTTCTTCTATGATTGATCGTGTTGCGAAAAGGAATATTATCCATAAAAACAAAGCCGCTAATTTGAAAAGCAAATTAGCTAAGCACATTAATGCGCTATAAAATCTGATTAGAAGAAGTGTTACGGCCCATTCGTCTAGTGGTTAGGACATCAGGTTTTCATCCTGAAAACAGGAGTTCGATTCTCCTATGGGCTACATTAAAAGTCATCTTGTGAAGGCAAGGTGATTTTTTATTTTAAAAAACTTGCTTGAATTTTCAGTGAAAGAAGAATCATCTGTAGAGTGATTATTCTATTTAAATTTAAGCTGACTAAAAAACTTTGTTGATAAAAAAAGTTAAACTTAATCATAAGTTAACATTGAATTGTAATTTATGTTAGATTTTTGACACAAATTTAAAAATATCATAAACATGGATTTTAAGTGGAAAAGAGCATATGCTTTTGCCTTAGTATTAGGAGCTTCTACTTCGGCGTTTTCTCAAGTAACAACATCAGATTTTAGTGGTGATGTTATTGATGCTACACACATGCCTATCGTGGGAGCAGAGGTTAAAATTTTTCATGAACCGACTAATACTGTCTATACAGCAGTTACAAACGAAAGTGGTAGCTTCCGTATAAATGGTGCACGTTCAGGGGGGCCTTATACAATTACAATAGAGCAAGGGGGAAATGTTAGTTTTACAAAAAGTAATATTTTCACTGAATTAGGTGAAACTTATAACTTTTTTGCCCAATTGGAAAGTTCGGGAATCAACCTAACTGAAATTAGTATTGTTGGGACTCGCAAAGAGAACAACATTGGTTCTCAGAAAACAATTACAAGCGAACAAATAAGAACTTTACCTAATGTAAATGGTGGAATTGCTGATTTTGTAAGGGTGGCTCCACAAGTGAAAGTTTATGATGATAATAGAATTACTATTGCTGGACAAAATAACAGATACAATGCTGTTTATTTAGATGGTGCTGTTGATAATGATGTTTTTGGATTAAGTTCAACTGGTTTAGATGGAGGGCAAGTAGGTGGAAATCCATTTACTTTTGATGAACTGGATCAGATTTCTGTATCCGTAGCACCTATGGATGTAAGACAGTCTGGGTTTGCAGGAGGAGCAATCAATGCGACAACAAAATCTGGTAAAAATGAAATGACAGGTTCATTATACTGGTTTATACGAAATGAAAAACTTGCAGGGAAAACGGCTAGTTATAATGACTTAAATAGAAGTAAATTACCTGAATTTAATGCAAATAGGTATGGCGCAAGCTTAGGTGGAGCTTTGGTTGAAAATAAATTGTTTTACTATTTTACTTATGAAAAAGAAAAAATAGAAACACCTAACCCTTATGATTTTAGTAGCTACAGAGGTAATAGCAAAGTAGCCGATATTGAAAGATTACTGCAAGTATTAGAAAACAAGTATAATTACAACCCAGGAAGTTATGGTAATAATACTAGTACAATGGATAAAGATGTTTTTGTAGGAAAGTTAGATTATAACTTTATGCAAAATCAATCATTGAGCTTCAAATATAAGCTTTCAAATTTTAATTCATTCCAAGCGGCAAGAAGTGGAGGAAGTTTAAACTTTATAGATAGAACAGTTTTATTCCCATCTAAGAAAAATCAATTCAGTTTAGACTATAACGGAAAATGGTCTGGTAACTTAGATGCTAAAATTGCCTTAACGTATAAAACGGTAAAAGATGATAGAAATCCTAATTCACTTTTCCCAACAGTAGGAATTCAAGATGGCAATGGCTGGATTAACTTAGGAGCTGATAGATTCTCTACTGCAAATAAACTAGAGCAGGATGTTTTGACGGCAATATTTAACTTGAATTATAAACTGGGTAATCACAACTTATTGTTTGGGGTAAATTATGATTTCTACAAAGCTATGAATATTTTCGTAAGAGATAATTATGGTAACTACATTTGGCAAAATGATAAGAATAAAACAGGGCTAGAGAAATTCTTAGCAGGAGAAAATGCATCAGAATTTTCGCGTACATTCTCATTACTTGATGGCGGTGCTTACGGAGATAACCAGACAGAATCAGCAGCAAAATTCAATAGTAGCTTAATTTCAGCATACTTACAAGACGAGTGGAATGTAGATAAAGATTTTAACCTAACTGCTGGAGTGAGAATTGACGTGCCTACTTATGACAATACACGTGAAAATAAAACCTTTAATGATGAAATCTCTTTGTTTGAAAAAGCAGGATATGATTTAGAAGGAGCTAAAACAGGACAGAAGTTTAACGCTAAAGTTCATATCTCGCCAAGATTAGGATTTAAATGGACACTGAATAGAGGAACAGATTACTTGACAAGAATTACTGGTGGTGTAGGAGTATTTACATCAAGAATGCCATTGGTATGGGTAGGAGGTGTTTACAACAATACAGGGAATACTTTAGGGCAAGTAAGAGAAAGAAACATCGCTTTTTCACCAAAGTTAGATGATAACCATGGTTTACAAGTAGGTTCTTCAAGACCCGAAATCAACCTTTTCTCTAAAAATATTAAATTGCCACAGCGCTTGAAATACACATTAGGTCTAGATCAAAATTTACCACAAGGATATAGGCTAAAGGCAAATGCTCAATATGATTACGTATTAAATGATGTTTATTATGAAAATATCAATATTAAGAAAGCTGGTATTTTGCAAAATGATGGCAGAACAACTTGGCAGTCAGAACCAGCTATATCATCTAAATTTAGCAATGTACTTTTAGGTAAAAATATAAACAAAGGCTATGGATATACCCTTACTGTAGGTTTAGATAAAACTTTCTTCAATAAACTTTATTTAGACCTAAACTATTCATACAATGACACTTACTCTATAAATAACGGAGCTTCTTTTCAGAATCTTTCACAGTGGAGATACCAAAATACAGTAAACGGTAAAAACGTACCAGAATTATATCGTTCCGACTACTCTGCAGGTTCTCGAGTTACAGCTTTAGCCTCTTACTCATTTAATTGGTTAGACATCGGTAGTAAATTCAATACCAAAACAAAGATTGCATTATTCTACGAAGGAGCTTCAGGGCAGCCAATCTCTTATATTTATAACGAAGGTTCAAACTTGATTTTAAATGACATTAGTGGAACAAGCGCTTCATTAATTTATGTGCCTAAATCCATTGAAGATATTAACTTAGTCGACATCGTAGATAAGAAGACAGGAAACGTTAAAACAACTGTTCAGCAACAGTGGGATGCGTTGAATGCCTTTATCGAAAATGATGACTATTTAAGAACAAGAAGAGGTAAATTTGCTGAAAGAAACGCCTCAAGACTGCCCTGGACTAATATCATTGACTTAAAAGTTCAGCAAGAATTTAATGTGATGGTCGCAGGCAAAAAACATGGTTTAGGAGTTTCTTTCGATATTTTCAACTTCACCAATTTATTAAACAAAGATTGGGGCAGAAGATATTTTTACAACTATGGAACAAGAAATATAATCAATGTAAACGATGTAAAAGAAGTAAGCCCAGGGGTCAGAAAAGCGGAGTATACCGTAGACCCATCACAACTAACAAAAGAAAGACTAGAGGCTTATGACAATAGCGGAATTAGCAGTTCTCTATGGCAAATGCAATTCGGAATTAGATATTCTTTTTAAGTCAGTACAACACAATTAAGATTAAATAAGATTAAATGCAAAACCAGCTAATTACAGCTGGTTTTCTTTATAAAAAAACATTTGTTTTTTTTTAAGGCTTAAAAAATTATAAGTGTACATGAATCAGTGATGCACCATTTTCGCTAATCAAAGAAACTTTATTCAATGCGAAAGGTAGAAGTAAAGTGTCTCCTTTTTGGAACGCTAAAATCTCATTCTCCCACTGAATTTTACCAAAGCCTTCGGTACAAATCAAAATCTGAAAAGAGTCATACTTGTTTTCTAACTCGAAAGCCCCTTCCAGTGGCAAATAAGAAGTTTTGAAGTGTTTTTCATTCACCACAGGATTTAATTGATTTTGTTCTTTAGAAAAATACTTTTTTAGATTCTCTTTCGGATTCCAATCCATTACACGCAAACTTTCCTCGATGTGTAAATCTCTTGGATTTCCGTTTTTATCTACCCGATTCCAATCAAAGAGGCGATAGGTAGAGTCACTAGTTTGCTGAATTTCAGCCAAAACAATCCCTTTGCCTATAGCATGCACAGTGCCTGCAGGTACAAAAAAACAATCACCTGGCTGGGCATCATAAGTTTTGACATAGTCCATGATGCTCCCATCTTTCAGTGCAATTTCAGCTTTTTCTTTAGTCATAGAATTAGCCCAATCTAAATAAATTTTAGCATCAGGCTCAGCTGATAGGATAATCCACATTTCTGTTTTTCCGCGGCTATCGGCATAGATTTTAGCTCTTTCATCATCAGGGTGAACTTGTAAAGAGAGTGGAATTTTAGCATCTAAAAATTTAATTAATAGAGGGAAATCACTTCCAGAAACTTTAGGTCCCAAAATCTCTTTGTGGTGATGTTTTAGAACTTCGCTGAAAGATTGATTTTTCAACTCCCCATTAGTTACCACACTAGAAAAACCTTCAACATTAGAAAGCTCCCAGCTCTCACCAAAATTCTCATCTCTATCAGTTTTGTTAAAAACATGCTTGAGTTTATTCCCACCCCATAATTTTTCTTGAAGAATGGGCTCAAATTTAATTGGATAAGGTTTCATTATTGCTCATTTTCCACAAATTTAAAGTTAATTATGTGAGTTAGAAAGATTTTTTAAATGATTTTTGAAAGACTTACTATCCCATTTAGCTATTCCCGTTTCGTCTAAAATGATTTCTCCTTTTTTATTGATAACAATGGTTCGCGGTATCGAATTAATTGGCCACTGCGGATGCTCTTTAAAATAACGAAAATAGGGGAGTTTGAACTCACGTTTTGCTTCAAAACCTTGAATCTCCTCCCACGATTCATTGGAAATGAAATAAAAATCAACTTCCCCTTGCATTTCATGATAGAGATTTGCAAAAAAAGGCATTTCTGCAATACACGGAGGACACCAAGTAGCCCAAAAATTGATGACTACAGGTTTATTCAAATTTTCTAAAGGCTTTATAAAATTTTGGTTTTTAGCCTGAATTTCCCAATCAGTGAAATGAATCTGTTTATAATCATTCTCACTTTTGATTTGCGGAGAGAAGGCCAGCATTTGCTGAATGAATATTTTGATTGGTTTCCCAGTCGGAGGAAAGAATAATAAACCTAGTAAAAAAATAAAAATAATGTTGCTTAGGTTTTTTCTGAACCAATTCATAAGAGATTTTTTAAAGGCTTTAAATTAAATAAAAAAATAAAGCTTTAAAAATTTTTAAGTTTTATATATTTTAAATAAAAAAGCCTTTCTACAAACAGAAAGGCTTTTGGATTTGTGGGATTTGAGGGATTCGAACCCCCGACCCTCTGCTTGTAAGGCAGATGCTCTGAACCAACTGAGCTAAAATCCCAAAATTTGATGTCAACTACAGCACTGTTGTTTTGTAATTGGACTGCAAATATAAGCCTAATTTTTTAACTAACAAATTTTTTTTTAAAAATTATTGATAAGCTCTTTTAAAATATAAGATAATTGTAAGTAAACCAAACACAATGTTTGATAGCCAAGTGGCGAGTAATGGGCTGATGTTACCAACTTCAGCTAATACTTTACTGGACTCATTTCCAAATAAATAGATAAATGCGATACCTACCCCGATAGCGAGGTTTATACCGATGCCACCCCTTCTTTTTGTTGAGCTTAGAGATAGAGCCAATAGGGTTAAAATAATAGAAGAAAAAGGTAAACTGGTACGTTGGTATAGCTCATTTTGGTAGACATTGATGCTGGCACTGCCCTTAAATTTTTCTCGTTCGATGAATTTTATCAAATCAAAGCTATTCATCGTTTCGGCAACATAACCCTCTGGTAACAATTCATCGGGAGAAAATTTAAGTTTTAAATTCACTTGATTTCCTTCGATTAAACTGTCGGGTTTGTTTTCTCGTACAAATCTTTCATAATAATTATCGAGTTGATAAATAGAATCTTCTTCGTTCCAGATTAAGCTATTGGCACGCATAGCGTAAACTAATTTCAGCCCATTAAATTTTTGGAATAGAAAACCATTTCCGTTTTTAGTGCGGCGATTGTAATTATTGACAAAAATGTATTCATTGGGCGTAATTTGAGAGCTAATTGGTCGCCCCTTAAAGTATTCAAATTCATCCGAACTCCGCTGTAAATAAGTGTACATGTATTCATTTTTATAGACATTGGCTTGAGGCAAAAAATAGTGATTTACTAGAAAAGAAGCTAACCCAATACCAATGGCAACAATCAAATACGGGCGGGTAAGACGAAAGAAACTCATTCCTCCAGAGGTCATCGCAACGATTTCAGTATTGTTGGTAAGGCGGGAGGTGAAATAAATTGCTGAGATAAAAACTCCGATTGCCAAAAAGGTGTTGATAATCCAAACCAAGAAGAATGGATAAAAAGAAGTCAAGGCTTCCCAAATTGTAGAGCCATTGTCTTGAATTTTATTGACTTTTTGACTCAAATCTATTACCACGACAATCAAGGCAAGGAGAGACGTCATGAAAATAAATGTCCCCAAAAAATTTTTTATAATATAGCGGTCTAGAATCTTCACGATTACAATCTGTTTTTAAGTTGAGGAATAACTTGATTCTTCCAAGCTTCAAAGCTTTCTTCCATGATTTTTTGCCGAGCTGTACGCACCAAATCTAAATAAAAAGCCAAGTTATGAATAGAGGCAATTTGCTTGGCTAAATATTCTTTGGCAATGAATAAATGCCGAAGATAAGCTTTGCTATATTGTTGGTCAACATACGAAGTTCCATTTTCATCCAAAGGGCTAAAATCATCTTTCCATCGGGCGTTTTTTATGTTTATCACCCCGTTCCAAGTAAATAGCATACCATTTCTAGCATTGCGCGTAGGCATCACACAATCAAACATATCTACGCCTAAACTGATGCATTCCAAAATATTCCAAGGTGTGCCAACGCCCATCAAATAACGTGGCTTTTCTTGAGGTAAAATACCACAGACTAAATCTGTGATTTCGTACATCATTTCCTCTGGTTCACCCACACTGAGCCCACCAATCGCATTTCCATCGGCATTGAAATCGGCAATGTATTTTGCCGATTCTATCCTCAAATCTTTGTAGGAATTCCCTTGCACGATGGGAAATAGCGTCTGCGGGTAACCATACAAAGGAGGGTTTTCCCCCAGCCAATTCCGGCAACGTTCTAGCCAGCGATGAGTCACTTCCATTGCTTTTTTAGCATTTTGGTAAGTAGCAGGAATCCCAGTTAATTCATCAAATGCCATAATGATATCAGCTCCGATGTTTCGTTGAATTTCCATAGAATATTCAGGAGAAAAAAGATGATAAGAGCCATCTATATGCGATTGAAACCGAACACCTTCCTCGCTCACTTTTCTGATGTCAGACAAAGAATAAACTTGGAAGCCACCGCTATCAGTCAAGATAGGAGCGTCCCAATTCATGAAACGATGCAAACCACCCGCAGCATTCAAAATTTCGATGCCAGGGCGGAGGTAGAGGTGGTAGGTATTACCCAAAATAATTTGAGCCTGTATATCTTCTTTCAGCTCCCTTTGGTGTACGGATTTCACACTTGCCACAGTCCCCACAGGCATGAAGATGGGCGTTTTCACCTTACCATGGGCGGTGATGAGTTCCCCTGCACGTGCAACTGATAGGGCATCTGTAGCTTCAATTTTAAAATTCATATACTGCAAATTTAAAGAATTCATTATTTTTTAAGCCTTAAAAAATTTTTAGGATATGAAATTTAAATAAGCCTTTAGAAAAAAAATAAATGAGAATGAAAAAAAGAGTTATTAACCTATGAAGTTGATAAATTTAGCTAGCCTTGGTTATCACTTAACTTGATTAACTTATCAACAATATTAGGTAAAAACTAAATTCTTTCTAGACGCATGTAGTTTTATATTTTCGTGGAAAGAAAATTTTTGATAATATATTATATAACATAAAAAGATATGGGCATTTTTGACAAAAGAGTAAATTATAAACCGTTTGAATATCCTGAAATCATGCAATTTACAGATGCGATCAATAAATCTTTTTGGGTACATTCAGAAGTTGACTTTACGGCAGATGTTCAGGATTTTCATTCACAAATTAGCGATGCAGATCGCAATGCCGTAAAGAATTCCTTGCTGGCGATTGCACAAATAGAAGTAAACGTAAAGACCTTTTGGGGGAATCTATATGCTCATATGCCCAAGCCAGAAATGAATGGCTTGGGGTCGACTTTTGCTGAATGTGAATTTCGTCATTCAGAAGCATATTCACGCCTGCTAGAGGTTTTGGGTTATAATCAGTCGTTTGAAGCCTTGATAGAGGTTCCTGTGATTCAAAAAAGAATAAATTACTTGACAGAGGCTTTAAAAGATTCAAACTCAAAAGATCCAAAAGAATACTTGATTTCGCTTCTGATGTTTAGTATTTTGATAGAAAATGTATCTCTTTTCAGTCAATTTGCTATCATTCTTTCTTTCACAAGATTTCGTGGGTTTATGAAGAATGTAAGCAACATCATAGCTTGGACTTCTGTGGATGAGCAAATTCATGCCAATGCAGGTATTTTCTTGATTAATAAGATTAAAGAAGAATTTCCACACCTACTAAAGGAGGAAGATGTAGAGCAAATTTATGCTTTAATTGATGAGAGCATTTCGGTAGAAGGAGAAATTTTGGATTGGATTTTTGAGCAAGGAGAAATTCCAAATGTTTCAAAAGAAAATTTACTTAATTTCATGAAATTCCGAGTGGATGATAGTTTGGTGAAAATTGGTTTTAAACCATTATACAAAGTTACGGCAGAGCAATACAAGCCAATGGAATGGTTTGAGCAAGAAGTTTTCTCTCACTCGATGGATGATTTCTTCGCTAAGCGACCAGTAGACTACACCAAGCATGATAAAAGCATTACAGCTAATGATTTATTCTAATTTTTACACGCCTGAAATTCGAGAAGAGTTAATCTATATTCATTCGCCAAAATTTATATTGGGTGAGTACATTTACATGGCAATGGCGTTGGTAGATGGGCATCGTGTTTGCATTGCAACAGCATACAAAATTGATTATTGTATCAAAAAAGCGATGCAGTTTGTAGAAAAAGTGCCTGCAATAGAATTTACACATATTAATAAAGTAAAAACAGGCGAAACACAAGCTTGTAAAAGATTTTTAATTTAAATAAAAAATCACATTGAAATAAAAATTAAAAAAAATGACAGAAGATAAAGAAGTAATCTGGTGGCTGAACGATGAGTCTGAGCAAATGCTCAACCGTGGCTATCTGCTAAAAGGTGAAACGGTGCGTGGCGCCATTGAAAGAATCACAACAGCAGCGGCTAAAAGATTGTATAAACCAGAATTACAGCCTAAATTTGAAGAGCTAATCACCCGAGGGTGGATGAGCCTTTCCTCTCCTGTTTGGGCTAATATGGGAACGCAGCGAGGGCTTCCAATTTCTTGTTTCAATGTGCACGTGCCCGATAGCATAGAAGGGATTACACACAAGTTGGCTGAAGTCATCATGCAAACCAAGATCGGTGGAGGAACTTCAGGTTATTTTGGCGAATTGCGTCATCGGGGTACCGCTGTTACCGATAACGGAAAGTCATCAGGAGCAGTAAGCTTTATGAAATTGTTTGACACTGCTATGGATGTCGTTTCCCAAGGAGGAGTTCGCCGTGGAGCTTTTGCTGCTTACTTAGATATAGACCACCCAGATGTAGAAGAGTTTTTGCAAATCAAGAACATTGGGAATTCCATTCAAAATTTATTTTATGGCGTTTGCGTCCCAGACTATTGGATGCAAGACATGGTAGATGGCGATATGGAGAAAAGAAAAATTTGGGCAAAAGTTTTAGAAAGCCGTCAGCAGAAAGGTTTGCCGTATATCTTCTTTACCGATAATATCAATCGTCAAAAACCACAAGTTTATAAAGATCTTCAAATGATGATAAATTCTAGTAATTTATGTTCAGAAATTATGCTACCATCTACCAAAGATGAATCTTTTATCTGCTGCTTATCGTCAATGAATTTAGAACTCTTTGATGAATGGAAAGATACCGATGCCGTAAAGCTCGCCATTTACTTTCTCGATGCCGTTTTATCTGAATTTATTGCTAAAACTGAAGATAATTATTACTTGACTGGCGCTAGGAATTTCGCAATACGCCACCGTGCACTAGGTTTAGGAGCTTTGGGGTATCACAGTTATTTACAGAAAAACATGATTCCATTTGAAAGTATGGAAGCCAAGCAATTCAATGCAAAAGCATTCAAATTGATTCAAACCAAGGCCATAGAAGCATCTAAAGAATTGGCCGACATCTACGGTGAGCCTGAGCTACTAAAAGATTACGGATTACGCAACACAACATTATTAGCCGTAGCACCAACTACCTCTAGCTCAGCGATTTTGGGGCAAACATCTCCAGGTATAGAACCTTTTGCCAGCAATTATTATAAAGCAGGTTTAGCAAAAGGAAACTTTATGCGGCAGAATAAGTATTTGAAAAAATTGTTGCAAGAAAAAGATTTAGATAATGAAGATATTTGGCGTAATATCATGCTCAATCACGGTTCTGTGCAGCAGCTAAATGAACTAACGCAATTGGAAAAAGACGTTTTCAAAACCTTTAAAGAAATATCACCATTAGAAATCATTACTCAAGCAGCGCAGCGTCAGCAGTTTATAGACCAGTCACAGAGCCTGAATTTGAATATTCCGTCGAGCATGCCCATCAAAGATGTCAATGCGTTGATGATAGAAGCATGGAAGCTTGGGGTGAAAACACTCTATTACCAAAGAAGTCAATCGGTATCTAAGGAGCTGATGGTCAACTTTGTAAACTGTGTGAGCTGTGAAGGGTAAAAGCCTTTAAATATGAAATTAAAACAGATTCTTAGAGAGTCCGGAGAAATTTTTCTTCGGATTTTTTTTAAGGCTTAAAAAATTCTGCATAATAATTGCTAATTTTAAAAATCAACTAATTAAGACAGAGAATTCATGTCAAAAAAAAAGAAGGTTATTCCTCACCAAAAAAAAGGTGACGGTTACCAAAAAATCGCAAAGAAAATACTTCAATATTATTTGAAATATCCCAACAAAACGCTCAATCATAAGCAGCTCTCTTCAGCACTGCAATACACGAATGCTCGTGAAAAACAACATCTGATAAAAGTCCTAAGCCGATTGGCTGCTGATGATACGTTGATAGAAGAGACTCCTGGGAAGTTTAAACTAAATATGGAGAAAAATACCCTAGTGGGAACCATTGATTTCACCTCCTCTGGCGCAGCATACGTGGTAGTAGAAGGTTTAGAGGATGATGTTTACATTCCCAAAGGGCAAACTAAAAATGCACTGCAAAATGATTTGGTGCAATTACTTTTGAGGCCTACCAGCCGAGGGAAAAAACAGGAAGGTAGCATTTTGAAGGTTTTGCAACGAAATAGGATGCAATATGTAGGGATTTTAGAAATCATTGGCAACCGAAAATATGGTTTTGTAAATCTAGAACAAAACAGCTCAATGCATGTGGATATTTACATATCAAAAGAAAATTTGAATCATGCTAAAAATGGAGAAAAAGTTGTAGCAGAAATCGTGAGCTGGCCAGAAGATACCGACTCGCCGTTTGGCACCATAATCCGCTCATTGGGCAAACCTGGCGAGCATGATGTTGAAATGCATGCGATTTTAGCCGAATACGGATTGCCCTATCACTTCCCTGATGAAGTAGAAGCAGAGGCACAAGCTATTGATACAAGAATTTTGCCTGAGGAAATTCAGAAACGGCGAGATATGCGTTCGGTACCGACTTTTACCATAGACCCAGCAGACGCAAAAGATTTTGACGATGCTTTGTCTTTTCAGGTTTTAGAAAACGGGAATTATGAAATTGGAGTCCATATTGCAGACGTTTCACATTACGTGAAACCAGGTAGTTTGCTCGACGAAGAGGCATATAATCGAGCAACCTCGGTATATTTGGTTGACCGTGTGGTGCCAATGCTACCAGAGATTTTAAGTAACGGCGTTTGCTCATTACGCCCTTATGAAGAAAAATACACTTTTTCTGCTGTTTTTGAAATGGATGAAGATGCTAATATTTTAAAACATTGGTATGGGCGAACAGTCACTTACTCTGATAGGAGATTTAGCTACGAAGAGGCACAAAAAATCATCGAAGGAGAAACAGGTGATTTCCAAAAAGAGATTCTCAAATTAAATCAATTAGCCAAAACTTTAAGAGAACAAAGGCTAAAAAATGGAGCCATCAGCTTTGATAGCTTAGAAGTGAAATTTCACTTAGACGAAGAAGGAAATCCGACAGGAATTTACTTTAAACAAATGAAGGATTCCAATCACTTGATAGAGGAATTTATGCTCTTAGCCAACCGAAAAGTTTCTGAATTTGTGAGCACAAATAAGAAAGGGAAACCTAATGAGAAAACCTTTATTTACCGAATTCATGATGACCCCGACCCAGAAAAACTAGCCAGTTTAAAGCAATTCATCTCACAGTTTGGCTATGATTTAAAATTAGGTGAAAGAAAAGAAACAACATCATCTATCAACCAATTGCTAAAAGAAGTGCAGGGCAAAGGTGAAGAAAATATGATTGAAACCCTAGCGATGCGCTCGATGTCTAAAGCAGTTTATTCTACCGAAAATATTGGGCATTACGGGCTAGCTTTTCAGTACTATTCGCACTTTACATCACCCATTCGCCGCTACCCAGACATCATAGCACATCGGCTATTGCAGCACTACCTAGATGGGGGAGAATCGCCAAAAGCTGAAACCTACGAAGAAAAATGTGAACATTGTAGCCAACGAGAGCGTCTGGCTGCTGATGCTGAGAGAGATAGCACCAAGTATATGCAAGTAAAATATATGAATGAGCACATCGGGGAGGAATACTATGGAGTGATTTCGGGTGTGACGGAATGGGGGATTTATGTAGAATTGCCAGAATCTTTGGCAGAAGGGCTAGTACGTTTGAGAAATATTCATGATGACCATTACGTTTTTGACCCTAAAAGCTATGCGATTATCGGCCAAAAAAGTAAAAAAACCTATCAGCTGGGAGATCAGGTGAGAATTAAAGTCCTACGAGCAGATTTAGAGAAAAAGCAATTGGATTTTGAACTATTAGGTTAAAAATTTTTTAAGGCTTAAAAAAAATCCGAAAGGGAAAAACTTCTTTTCGGATTTTTTGTTTTATTTAAATTTTAAAGCTTTAGAATTAGCTTAAATTTTCATGAAAAATTTTTTTAAGGCTTAAAAAAAATTAATTCAGTTGATCCAATTGCTCGTCAATCAATTTAATTTTCTCTAGCGTATCTGCTTGTTTTTTTCGTTCCGTATTGACTACATTTTCTGGTGCATTGGCAACAAAATTCTGATTATTTAGCTTTTTTTCTACCGATTTTAAAAAACCTTGCAAATATTCCTTTTCTTCTTGCAATTTTTGTTTTTCGCTATCGATGTCGATTAATCCCCCCAAGGGTACAAAAAATTCTTGCGTTTCGATGCGCAGTGAAAGCGCACCTTCTGGAGCGTCTTTGGTGACAAAGATTTCTTCGCAATTTGCTAATTTCTCAACCAAGCCAAGGTTGAATAAATAATCATTTTCGGTATAAAGACTGATTTTCTCCTTTAGCGGAATGTTTTTTTCATTTCTTAAATTCCGTAGCGCTGAAATGATTTTAGTAGAATATTCAAAAACTTCCAATCGGTTGGTATCTACTTCTTTAGCTTTTGGTTGTTGAGTAATAATCAAGGCTTCTTCATCTTTGCGCTCTTTTATTAATTGCCAGATTTCCTCAGAAAGGAAAGGCATGAAAGGATGCAGTAATTTTAAAAGGCTTTCTAAAAATTCAATAGATTTTTCTTGAGTTTCTTTAGCAATAGATTGCCCATATTCTGGCTTGATGGCTTCTAGATACCAAGAGCAGTAATCATCCCAAATTAACTTGTAGAGCACCATGAGCGCATCAGAAATTCTAAATTTCAGGAAGTGACTATTCATTTCTTTGATGGCAGAAGAAAGTTTAGAGTCAAACCAATCATTGGCAAATTGAGTTACTTTATTTACTTCTTGATTTGCCGTTTCCCAGCCGTTGATTAGTCGGAAAGCATTCCAAATTTTATTAGCAAAATTTCGACCTTGCAAACATAGATCTTCATCAAAAAGCAAATCATTCCCTGCCGATGAGCTCAACATCAACCCCACACGTACGCCATCGGCTCCGTATTTTTTCATCAAATCAATAGGGTCGGGAGAATTCCCTAAAGATTTTGACATTTTTCGCCGTTGCTTGTCACGCACAATCCCAGTGAAATAAACATGGCTGAAAGGTTTTTTGTCAAAAAATTCATACCCCGCCATTACCATTCTTGCGACCCAAAAGAACATGATATCAGGGCCAGTCACCAAATCTTGTGTAGGGTAGTAGTAATTGAAATCTTTGTTTTCGGGTTCTAAAACTCCATTGAAAACAGACATTGGCCAAAGCCAAGACGAGAACCAAGTGTCTAGCACATCGGGATCTTGCTTTAAATCCTCTGCATTTAAATTTTGATTTAGTGTTTTTTTGCGGGCTAGTTCTACTGCTTTTTCGATGTTTTCGGCAACTACAAAATCGTGGATCCCCTCGCCATAAAAATAAGCCGGGATACGATGCCCCCACCAGAGTTGACGCGAAATATTCCAATCGTGGACGTTCTCTAGCCAGTGGTTCCATGTGTTTTTAAATTTATCAGGGAAAAGTTCCACGTCCATGCTTTTCACTGCATCCAAAGCTGGTTGTGCAATTTCTTTCATTTTGAGAAACCATTGCACCGAGAGTTTAGGTTCTATAACGGCGCCAGTTCTTTCAGAGGTACCTACATTATTATCATAATCTTCGATCTTTGCTAATGCTCCAAAATTTTCTAAAGCCTTAGAAAATAATTGACGAACCTCAAAGCGATCTATCCCTTCATACTCGGGAACCAAATGATTGATTTTCCCTTCATCATCAAAAATGTCAAGAATTTCTAAACCATGGCGCAGACCGATTTCATAATCGTTAAGATCATGTGCAGGAGTGATTTTTAGCGCACCTGTACCAAATTCCATATCAACGTATTCATCGGCAATCAGTGGGATTTCTCGGTTGACAATAGGAATGGTCACCATCGAGCCAATCAAATGTTTGTATCTTTCATCTTCAGGATTTACACAAATTGCAGTATCGCCAAAAATAGTTTCGGGTCGGGTTGTAGCAACTTGAATTTTTTCTCCGTTAGTTAGTTGATAATTAACGTAGTATAGTTTACCTTTTTGATTAATGTAATTGACTTCTTCGTCAGAAATATTGGTTTTTGCCACAGGGTCCCAGTTGACCATTCGGAAGCCACGGTAAATTTTTCCTTTGTTAAACAAATCTATAAAAATTTGAGTGACAGAGGCCGACAAGTCTTCATCTAAAGTGAATTTTGTGCGATCCCAATCACAAGAAGCACCAAGTTTTTTGAGTTGTTCTAAGATTTTCCCGCCATGTTCGTGAGTCCAATCCCAGGCATAATCTAAGAATTCTTCTCTTGTCAGATTTTTCTTATCAATTCCCTTTTCCTTCAGTCGGTTAACAACCTTGGCTTCGGTAGCGATGGAAGCATGATCTGTCCCAGGGACCCAGCAGGCATTGTAGCCTTGCATACGCGCTCTCCGTATCAAAATATCTTGAATCGTATTGTTGAGCATATGCCCCATATGGAGGACACCAGTCACGTTGGGCGGCGGAATAACGATGGTGTACGCTGGTCTCTCATCAGGTTGTGAATGAAAAAAACCTTTCTCTTGCCAGAAGTTATACCATTTTTCTTCGGTTAACTTGGGGTTGTATTTAGAAGCAATCTCCATAAATGGTCTATTATTTGTTATATTTATGATTAGAAAGCAAATTTAAGATTAAAATTAGCTTTAGAAAATAATGATTAACTTTGTAAAAAATTAAATGATGAAAAATATTCTATTATCTTTTACTTTATTTTTAGGATTTGCAGCATTGTCAGCTCAAGAAATCAGTTTTGAGCAAGAAGTAATCGACTATGGGCAGATAGAACAAGGCTCTAATGGGGTGAGGAGTTTTGTCGTGAAAAACACAGGAGATAAACCGCTTTTAATAAAAAGCATTTCCTCCAGCTGTGGATGTACCATCCCTGAGAAACCCGAAAAACCAA
Organism: Candidatus Ornithobacterium hominis; assembly: GCF_951229915.1. Lineage (GTDB taxonomy): Bacteria > Bacteroidota > Bacteroidia > Flavobacteriales > Weeksellaceae > Ornithobacterium > Ornithobacterium hominis. Next base: position 547,674 of record NZ_OX579588.1, read on the forward strand.
TTTTACCTGGGCAAACAGGAGAAATTAAAGTTAGTTACAATACAGAGCATCCAGGTAAATTCTCTAAATCAATCACCGTTTATTCAAATGATGAAAAATCAGCAAGAAAAATTTTGAGGATTAGAGGGGAGGTTTTATCGAAATAATTAAATGATCTTTTTTGTCTAAATTGAATAAAAATCTGCTATTTGCAGATTTTTATTTTTTTAAAGGCTTAAAAAAAATTTGAGATAATTTGCAAATATTTGGATTTAAAATAAGATTTTCAGCTAAAATTTTACAAGGCTTAAAAAATTTAATGGCTTGATAAATTTATGTCTCAAATGAAAAATGGATTCAGAGAGTTTTTTCTGAATCCATTGATTATTACTTTTGTTCAAAAAGGTTTAGAGCTTCAAAGATTATCTTTTACCTGTGATTTTATTTTGAATCAAATCAACCACATAAGGCGTTGCAATAGCGACAGTACTCGTCAAAGCCATTTTAGATAAAGTACCTAGCTTAAAGCGTGATACCGCTGCGCTGGCAACCAAAGTCAAGACAGCCTTTATCCCTTCGCTCATCAATTCATTTCTTTGCATACGTTCTGTATTGTGCAAATTAAATTTTTCCTTTTTCCTTTGCTTGTTCAATACATTAAAAAGCACCGAAGTTACATTGCTCAGCGGGTTATTGATTCCGTTTTCAATATTGTTTTTCAACTCAGACTTTTTATTCTGTAAGTCTTTTATATTTCTGATAGAATTAGAAGCCATAAACTTTTATTTATTCTCTTTTTTTATTCTTTTAATATCATCCTTAGAATCACTCATTGCTGATGAGATTACCATATTGATAATTAGATTTTGTATACCCTTTTTAAAAATTAAAAGCAGTAAAAACAGCAAGAAATAAATGCCTGCTACAATCAAAAAACCAATGTAATAATCATCATAAAATACTGAGATGTAATACCCAGCAGCAAAGCTTACGATTAATAAGAAAAATGTGGCAAATATTGCCATTAAAATCATTACTGCAATTCTAGAAATAATGCGTCCAATACTTTCTAAGCCCTCCAATTTGGCAAGCATAATCTGGTCTTGAACATAATTTTTTACATTACCAAACATATAGAACAAGATTTATATGCCGTATTCATGGGCAATGTCATTCAATTCAGCTTCTGTTCTTTTGATTTTTTTCTGAAGATCTGCTTTGATTTTTTGAGCTTTGTCACTAAAGTCATTGGCATAAGAATCGAATTCATCTTTCAAGTGATCTAATTCATCCATTAAAATGTTTCTAGTTTCCTTTCCACTTTGTGGAGCTAGTAGCAAGGCTGCAACGGCACCCGCTAAAGCACCTATAAGTAGACTTCCGATGATTGCTCCTGTTTCGTTAGATTTTTTCATTTTAAATTGTTTTATCATTAATTATTTAGTTAAATTTACAAAAACAATACCATAACTTCATTTTTTGAAAAAAAATATTCTGATATGAGCCTAACAATTTCACAACGAGCACAGAACATGCCAGAATCTCCCATCAGGAAATTGATGCCAAGTGCAGATATAGCTATAGAAAAAGGTTTGCAAGTCTATCAGCTCAACATCGGGCAGCCTGATATAAAGAGCCCTAGCGCCGCTATTAAAGCATTACACCACTGGGAAGAAGAAACGCTCAGCTACACACGTTCTGAGGGGGAATTTGAATACCGAAAAAATTTTGCCAAATATTACCAAAGTGTAGGCTATAATATAGAAGCTGAAGATATTTTGGCGACCAATGGTGGGTCTGAAGCACTTCTTTTCACAATTTCTGCTATTGCAGAGCCTGGTGAGGAAATAATTGTCCCAGAGCCTTTCTATGCCAATTACAATGGTTTCGCTAGTCAGCTGGATGTGAAGTTGATACCTGTATCATCCTGCATTGAAACAGGTTTTGTGCTACCGCCCATCGAAGAATTTGAAAATAAGATTACGCCCAAAACACGTGCGATTTTAATTTGCCATCCAGGGAATCCGACGGGTTATCTCTACAAAAGAGAAGAATTAGAAGCCTTAAAAAATCTTGTTTTAGAACATCATATTTACTTAATTTCAGATGAGGTTTACCGAGAATTTGCCTACGACCGCAAGCATTTTTCTATTCTAGATTTTCCAGAAATTAGAGAAAACGCTATCGTGATAGACTCGGAATCCAAAAGATTCAGCATGTGTGGCATCCGCTTGGGGGCGATCATTACCAAGAACGAAACCGTTTTGTCTGCTGCTCTTAAATTTGCACAAGCTCGGTTGAGCCCGAATATTATCAGCCAGCACATAGCGTCAGCGGCACACAAAAATAGCGGAGAATACCTGAAAGAAGCCAATCTGAAATATCGTAAACGCAGAGATTTTACGGTTAAAATTTTGAATCAGATAGAAGGCGTTATTTGCCCTGAACCACAAGGTGCATTTTATTGCGTAGCACGTTTGCCAATCGATGATTCTGAGCGATTTGCTAAGTGGATTTTAGAAGAGTTTAGCTGGGAGGGCGCTACGACGATGATTGCACCCATGCAAGGTTTCTATTCTACGCCAGGCAAAGGGGTAGACGAGGTGCGAATCGCATATGTTTTGGATTTAGAACATTTAGAAAAAGCCTTGAAAATTTTAGAAGAAGCGCTAAAGGTTTACCCTGGGAGAAAATAATTTATTAAAAGCTTATTCTCAACCTTATAAAAAAAATTATGGTAGAACTAAACAAAAATTTACAAGCTTACAACACGATGAATGTGAAAGTTGTAGCGAAGCAATGGGTGGAAATTAATCAAGAAACAGAATTAGAAGAATTGTTTTCTAAGCCTTTAGAGAAATTTTATGTCTTGGGCGGAGGAAGTAATGTTTTGTTTCGAAGTGATTTTGATGGAGTGATTCTTAAAATAAATAATAAAGGTATAGAAGAAATCCATAACGATGAAAATGTGGAAATCATTGCACAAGCAGGTGAAAATTGGCATCGTTTTGTACAATTTACGTTGAGCAAAAATTACGGAGGCTTAGAAAATCTTTCACTGATTCCTGGCACGGTGGGTGCTGCACCGATTCAAAATATTGGAGCGTATGGCGTAGAAGTGAAAGATTTGATTACCAATGTTTACGGCTTTGATGTGGAAGAAAAAAAGATGAAAGTTTTCACAAATTCAGAATGCCAATTTGGCTACCGAGATAGTATCTTTAAAAAAGAACTAAAAGAGAAATTCATCATCACCCGAGTTGGCTTCAAGCTTAGCAAAAAAAATCATCAATTGCGCTTGGGTTACGGTTCAATTTTGGAAACTTTAAAACAAAAAAATATTCAGAATCCCAGTATTCAAGAGGTCAGTCAAGCTGTGATAGAAATACGTGAATCAAAATTGCCCAATCCTGAGAAGGAACCAAATACAGGGAGTTTTTTTAAAAATCCAGTGATTTCGGAAGAAAAATTTTTAAGCCTTCAAAAAAAATGCACTGGAATTCCTTTCTACGAAGTGGACGGTGGCATTAAAGTCCCAGCTGGTTGGCTAATTGAACATGCGGGGTGGAAAGGGAGAAAGCAAAACGAAATCGGTGTGCATCCACGCCAAGCTTTAGTCATTGTGAACTACGGAAACTCAAGCGGAAAAGCTGTTTTTGATTTCTCTGAACAAATCATAAAAGATGTGGCAGAAAAATTTGGGATTACTCTAGAAAGAGAGGTAAACCTTATCAATTGATTTTAAAATGAAATGTTGATCTCTGGTTTTTTGAATTTTATTTCATGAGATTCAAAAATCTATGCCTGCGATAAACAGTAATTGGCAAAAAAAGGTTGTGAAAAAACTGATGGAAAAATTTTCTCCCGAAGAATGAAGATGTCTTAAAGGTTTCTTGATTTAAAATTTAAGCAAACTTCTAAAAAAAATGATTTAAAAAGTTTTTTATTTAATTTCTGATGAAATTTTGTCTAAAATTTTAGAAATCACTAAATTTAGAGGTTGAGATAATTTTTATAAATCAGTTAAATGAAAAATTTATTTTTATTCCTCGTTTTGCCGTTTTTGGTAGGGTGCTCAACCCGAAATTATTATGGGCTGAATAATGCTCATACACGCTATGTAGACCCGATGATCGGGACTGGAGGGCATGGGCATACGTACCCTGGAGCGAGTGTCCCGTTTGGTATGGTTCAGGTAAATCCTGTGAATGGTATCAGCGGCTGGGATTGGTGTTCTGGCTATCATGCATCAGATAGCGTAATTGTAGGTTTTAGCCATTTAAACCTGAGTGGGACTGGGATTGGAGATTTGGCTGATATTCTTTTGATGCCCGCAATCAAGGCTTATGATTTAAATCAAATTCCACTAAATCCAAGAGCGGAAAAAGAAAATTCGCCAGCGGGGAGAAATCAAATTACTTATAAATCTAGCTATAAAAATAGTTCTGAAACCTCAAAGCCAGGTTACTATTCCGTTTATTTAGATGATCCTCAGGTTTTTGTAGAGCTTACGGCAGCAAATCGTGTAGGGTATCAGCGCTACACTTTCCAAGAAAATGCAACGCCATCGGTAATTTTAAATTTAGCATTGGCCATCAACTGGGATAAAGCCTTGCAGACTAAAATTACTAAAAAAGATGACTACACCATCACAGGTTACAGATTTAGTAAAGGCTGGGCGCCGAATCAGAAAACTTTTTTTGCCATGAAATTTTCTAAGCCTTTAAAAAATATTCAATTTGGAGGACGAGATAATGCTCAAGCAGCTCAGTTTTTCTTTGAAGCGGATGCCGCAAATAAAATTGTGGTAAAAACGGCAATTTCATCCGTGAGCGAGGGAAATGCTTTACTGAATCTAAACTCAGTGAAAGATGAAGTTAATTTTGATGAGATAAAACAAAAATCCAATGATTTGTGGGAAGATGCTTTGAGAAATATTCAGGTGAAGACCAAAAATGATACGCTGAAGACCATTTTTTATTCCGCTTTGTATCATACGAAATTAGCTCCAGTAACTTTCTCTGATGTGAATGGAGAGTTTCGTTTAGAAAATGATGAAATAGCAAAAATTAACGGAACTGCTTATTCAACTTTTTCACTGTGGGATACCTTCAGAACCGAGCACCCTTTGCTAAACTTCACAGATACAGACCGCATAGCAGATATGATTAATTCGATGCTGGCGTATTACGAGGTGAGAAATATTTTGCCAGTGTGGACGCTCTATGCGAACGAGACTAATACGATGACAGGTTACCATAGTGTGGCGGTAATAGCAGAGGCGTATATGAAGGGTATCAGAGGTTTTGATGCAGAGAAAGCTTATAAGGCGATGAAAACAACGATGATGCAAGATGAAAGAGGTTTAGATTTTTACAAAGAGTATGGTTACATTCCTTACGATAAATTAGATGAGTCAGTAACAATTACGCTGGAATACGCATATAATGACTATTGTCTGGCACAAATGGCAAAGGCTTTGGGTAAAGAAGAAGATTATCAATATTTTATGAATCGCTCGAAGGCATATCAGCACTTGTTTGACCCTGAAACAGAATTTATGCGAGGGAAATCTTCTGACAAAATTTCTTGGAACGTTCCGTTTGACCCTAAAAAATCAAACCACCGCGAACATACCGACTATACCGAGGGAAACGCTTGGCAACACAGTTGGTTTGTCTTGCATGATGTGGAGGGATTCGTTAATCTATTTAAATCAAAAGATAACTTCATCAATAAATTAGAGCAATTATTTACTGAAAGTTCAGAAATTACAGGCGATAACATTTCGGCAGATATCACAGGATTGATTGGCCAATATGCACACGGGAATGAGCCGAGCCATCATATCGCATATTTGTTTAATAAAATTGGACAACCTTGGCGTACACAATATTTTGTAAATAAAATTTTGAAAACGCAATACTCGGCACAAAAGGATGGCTATAGCGGGAACGAAGATTGTGGGCAGATGTCAGCCTGGTATGTGATGAGTTCAATGGGGCTGTACCCGATGAATCCAGTCTCTGCTGAATATGAAATTACCTCGCCCATGTTTGAATCTGTGCAGATGAAGTTGCAGAATGGCAAAACCTTCAAACTAGAAACAGAAAACTTCTCGCCAGAGAATATTTACATCAAAAACGCCTACTGGAACGGGAAACCAATTGCAGGCACCAGCATCACGCATCAAGAGATCTTGAGCGGGGGAACCTTGAAATTGATTCTATCAAACCAGCCCAATAAAAGTGGAACTTTAAATTGAAAAAAGAAATCATGAAAAATTTTTTAAGCCTTATAATTTTTTTAAATTTCCTTAATTTCACAAAAGCACAAGTCACAACACCCCAAACTTATATCGCTTATCAAACCTATGATTCTTTGACGATTGATGGGAAAGCCGATGAAAACGAGTGGAGTAAAGTGCCATTTACCTCAAGATTTATCGATATCGAGGGAGATAAAATACCACCATATTCGACTAAAGTTAAAATGCTGTATGACCAAAAATATTTCTACTTCTATGCGGAATTGGAAGAGCAGCATATTTGGGCAAATTTATACCAAAGAGATACCGTTATTTTTTACAACAATGATTTTGAGATATTTATAGACCCAACAGGCGACACCCACAATTATTATGAATTTGAAATAAATGCACTCAATACCGTGTGGGATTTATTGATAACCAAGCCTTACCGTGAACCAGCGCCCATTATCGATTCTTGGGACATCCAAGGGCTGAAATCAGCGGTACAAATCAACGGAACTTTGAATGACGGAACTGATTTAGATAAATCCTGGAGCGTAGAAATAGCGATTCCATGGCAGGTTTTAGAAGAAGCAGCGGCAACCAAAGGAGTCCCCACCGAGCAGTTTTGGCGAGTAAACTTTTCACGCGTCAACTGGGATTATGAATTGACAGATGGGAAATACAACCGTAAAAAAGATGAAAACGGCAATTATTTACCAGAGTATAACTGGGTTTGGTCGCCACAAGGCGTCATCAATATGCATGAACCAGAAAAATGGGGCTACGTCTATTTCTCTCCAAAATATGCTGGGCAAAATGATACGTTTGAAATTCCCAAAACAGAAGAAATCAAGTGGTACCTATATAAATTGTACAGAGATATTAATTCAAAAAAAATAAACCTTGATAAGCTAAGTCAAAATCCAAAAGACTATGAAATGCTGTGGGAAGAAAAAACACTTGTTCCTCGAGTTGAGAAACACTGGGCAGGGTACAACATCATTATCGAAAATCCAAATGGTAAAGAAGATTTTGTAATACAACAAGACGGTAAATTCTTATCAATCAGTAAATAAAATGTCATGAAAATAAATTTCTTAATTTTATTCAGTTTTTTTTTAAGCCTTACAATTTTTGCTCAGAAAAAATCGGTAGGAATTATTCCAGAGCCAAAAGAAATCAAGCTCCTGAACGGGAGTTTCGAATTCACACCACAAACTATCATTTACTTTACCGATGACAATCAAAGAGGAGCCGTAGAGCAGCTTCAGTATTTGTTTTCTAAATCAGGCGAATTCGTATTGAAAGCAACGAAGATGAAGCCTTCTAAAAATTTTATAAGCCTTGAAAAAAATCAAAACTTAGAAAAAGAAGCTTATCGTTTGTCGGTAAAACCAAATCAGATCGCAATAGAAGCTTCTACAGTAATAGGTTTTTCACACGCAGTTGCAAGTTTACGCCAGCTTCTGCCAGTTCAGGTAGAGAGTAAAACTTCACAAAAAATGAAATGGAAGATTCCCGCAATAGAAATCAAAGATGAGCCACGCTTTGCTTGGCGTGGATTGATGTTGGACGTTTCAAGACATTTTTTCCCCAAAGAATATATTCTGAAAACATTAGACCGAATGGCGCTTTTGAAGCTAAATACATTTCATTGGCATTTGGTTGATGACCAAGGTTGGCGTATTGAGATTAAAAAATACCCGAAATTAACTGAAATTGGTGCGTGGCGCGTCGACCATGAAAATCTTCATTGGAACAATCGCCCCGACCAAAAGCCAAGTGAAAAGGCGACTTACGGAGGCTTTTACACGCAAGAAGAAATCAAAGAAGTAGTGGCGTATGCTGAGAAATTAGGCATTACCGTCGTGCCAGAGATTGAAATGCCAGCACATGTTTCTAGTGCGATTGCGGCTTATCCGTGGCTTTCTTGTACGGAAGAGAAAATTACCGTTCCGCCAGGTGGAGTTTGGCCGATTGTGCATATTTATGACCCTGGGAAGGAATCAACCTTTGAGTTTTTAGAAAATGTCTTGGCAGAAGTAATGCAGCTTTTCCCCTCAGAGTATATCCATATCGGGGGAGATGAAGCGACCAAAACTAAATGGAAAACTTGTGAAACGACGCAGGATAGAATGAAGCAATTGGGCATTGAAGATGTAGATGAATTGCAAAGCTATATGATAAAAAGAATTGAAGAATACCTCAACAAGCATGGAAGGAAAATCATTGGCTGGGACGAAATTTTGGAGGGAGGATTAGCTCCGCGAGCAGCCGTAATGAGTTGGCGTGGAATGGAAGGTGGGATTGAAGCAGCACAGTCTGGGCATGATGTTGTGATGACCCCAGGCGTGCTCTATTTTGATGGCCCTCAGGGCATGCCAGATGTTGAGCCACAGGCGTTTGGGAGCATGAAAACTTTGGACAAGGTTTATGATTTTGAACCAATCCCAGCGGAGCTAAATATGGAAGAAGGCAAGCATATTTTGGGCCCGCAAGCCAATCTTTGGGCAGAATATATTCATACGACAGAACACTCAGAGTATATGCTATATCCGCGTTTGTTTGCACTGTCAGAGATAGCATGGAGTCCTGTTTCTACTCGGAACAAAAAAGAATTTTATCAAAAAACGCTTAGCATGATGAAAAGATGGGATTTACTGGGGATTAATTATGCTAAAAGTATTTTTGATGTAACAGGAAGTGTGAAAGTCAATCAAGAAAAAGAGAAAAAACAAGTGATTTTAGACCTAAATAATGAGTTCCCAGGTGAGAAAGAAATTCGCTATACGATTGATGATGCAGATTTGAGTGAAAAAAGCCCGAAATTTTTTAAGCCTTTAGAAATTAATAAAACTTCAACCATACGTGCAGGGCTCTTCATAGACGGAAAGTTAGCTGGGAAGGTTTACAAAAAGAATATTGAAATTCACAAGGCTATCAATGCGAAAGTAAGTTATGAGCCGTATGCCCATAAAAGCTATACGGGGCAAGGAGAAAAGACGATGACCAATATCACGCGTGGCTCTTTGGATTTTCACGATGGGCAATGGCAAGCTTGGCTAAACGATAATGTGACTTTGACGCTTGATTTAGGTCAAGAAAAAGAGATTAATCAAGTAAAAATTGGTGCTATGGAAAATCAAGGCAGTGGAATTTATTACCCGATAGGTGCTCAGGTTTGGGTCTCAGAGGATGGTATAGATTACATTTCGGTAGGGAAGTTTACTCGCCCGTATGCGGATAATGGCTATGCAGAAATCACTGATTTTGCTTTTGATTTTGAGCCGACCAAAGCAAGGTACATTAAAGTCTTTGTTGATAATCTAGGGAAAGCACCTTACGGGGGTGATGCTTGGATGTTTATAGATGAAATTTTAGTGAATTAGTGGATTTATAAAATAAAAAAAATATGAGTTTTGTGTTTTCGTTAAATTGTTTTAATTTAGTGTAAAATTTTAATGTTAATGAGGAATATTTTATTTAAAAGCTTTCTGTTTGTTGTTTTTTTTAACACAATGGTCTTTGCTCAGGTAGAAGAAATGCCTGTATCTGTAAGGGTGAATCATACAAAGAGTTTAAGTCAATTTTTGGATGATTTACAAGATGAATTTGCATTAATAATTCTTTATAATCCTGAAGAAATTAGTGAAATTCGTGTTGAACAACTAAACGTAAAAGATAGAAGTTTAAAAGATTTGTTTGATTTGTTGGCTAACAATTATGGAATTAAATATTCGTTTCAGAATGATTTAATAAATGTTTTTGGTCCAAATGAAACTGTAAAAGAGAGTTTAATTAATTCAGGTTCAATTAATTTGAATGAAGTTGTGGCTACAGGCTATTCAAATCAAAGAAGAAACACGTTAGCCACATCAGTATCTAAATTAGACACAAAAGTTTTAGAAAATGCACCAAGAGGTAACGCCGCTACTGCTTTGCAAGGAGCAATTGCAGGCTTAAAGGTAACTCAAAATACAGGGCAACCAGGTTCTACTCCTTCCATAACTTTGAGGGGAGGAACTGATTTCAACGGAGGAGGCAGTCCCTTGATATTGATTGATAATGTGCCTGGTTCGTTTTATGCTCTAAATGCTGATGATATTGAGTCAATAGAAGTATTAAAGGATGCTGCTGCTAGTGCGATTTATGGGGCACGTGCAGCAAATGGTGTAATTTTAGTAACGACGAAAAAGGGAAAAGCTGGTAAATCAAGTATTTCTGTAAAATCAAGGTATACTATCAATAAAAGAGCTGAAAGTAAAATGAAATATATGAATGCGGCTGATTTCATTAAATTTAATAGAATGGCGATTAGTGCATACCGAGACCAAATAGACCCGAATGGTTTTACATCTTACATAGAAGGTGAGTACCCAGCAGGTACGGGGAATAATCCGTACGACTCCCGATTTACAACTATGGTACTAACGGATAAGAATAAATATCTATTGAATTTTGATGGCTGGCAAACAATACAAGATCCTTTGAATCCTAGTCAGAAATTAATCTTTCAGGAAAATAAAATGAGCGAGTTGTTTTATCAGCCAAGTTATGGGCAAGATTATAACATTTCATTTTCTGGAGGAAATGAAAGAGGAACCTATTACTTAAGCCTTGGCCATTTAGATGAAAAAGGACTGGTGTTTGGTTCAAAATTTAAGAGAATTTCTGCTAACTTCAATGGAAGCTACAAATTGTCAGATAAATTTAAAGTCTCATCAAGTATTTTGTACGGACATTCAAATAATACTCCCAACTATTTAGGTAATGATTACTTTGTTTTTCAAAGAGCAGCAGGTCAACCGCCCACAGCTAGAATATATAACAATAATCCTGATGGAAGTTTGAGTAGTGATTTGCAGCCAGGTATTTCTTATGATTTTGGAAACCCACTGTATTATGGAGATAAATTTATTAGAAAAAATTTAGAACAGAGGCTGACTGCAAATCTTCAGTTCGATTACCAGTTTCTACCTCATTTTAACCTGATGCTAAGAGGCGGACATTTTACAGTAAACAATAGAAATGAGCGCTTCAATAAAGCTTATTTAAATGGCGGTAGATTTATAGATGCAAGAAATGCATCGGCATCTCATGGGCAGAATTTTAGAAATCAGATTACTTCTGTGCTCAGTTACCAGAATAAATTTGGTAAGCATAACTTAAACCTACTACTGGGGTTAGAATATTTTAGAGATAATAGTTGGGAAATGAAAGCTGCAACTAAAAACTCACCTATAGACTTGATTTATACAATGAATGTTGCATCAGAAGCAGATGGCGTGCCTAGCACTTCTACGACAGAATATGCCATTAATTCAAAATTTGGTCAATTAAATTATGATTTTGATAATCGTTATTTGTTAGGGCTAACCTTTAGACATGATGGAACTTCACGTTTAGCACCTGGAAATAAATATGAGTTTTTTCCTGGAATTTCTTTAGGTTGGAATTTACAGAATGAAACATTTTTTAAAGAATCTTTACTAAATAATGTTATCAATACAATTAAGCCAAGATTAAGTTATGGAGTCAATGGTAATATTGAAGTTTTAGGAAACTTTAGCGTATTTGGAGCTTATACAAATAGTGGTATTTATAATTCGAAAAGTGGTTTTTTGAATACCAGCCTACCTAATTATGGGCTAAAATGGGAAAAATCAGCAACCCTAAACTTTGGTTTAGATTTAGGTTTGATGAATAATCGAATATCTCTGATTGCAGACTATTTTATAAGAGATGTACAGGATAAGTTGTCTGATTTAGATTTACCTGTCTGGACAGGATTTAACAGCATTAAAGTAAATAATGGTATACTCCAAAACAGAGGTTTAGAAATTGAACTAAGTGCAGATTTAATACGCAATAAAGATTTCAAATGGAACCTTAGTGGAACCTATTATCAAGTCCGTAATTATGCTAAGAAATTACCAGAAAATGGACTAGATAGAAATAGACAGGGAGGCGTGCAAATATATAATCCTTTGACAGGTAAAGTGGAATATGTAGCTGGTTTACAAGAAGGAAAGAGAGTAGGCCTAGACGTAGTTACAGCATATGTTTTTGACGGAGTATACAAAACTCAAGCAGATATTGATGCTCATGCAGGAAGGGTTGTAAAATTTGCTAGAAACCCTAACACTAGGTTTTTAGGAGATACAAAATATTTGGATTTGAACGGAGATAATATAATAGATTATCGAGATAGAAAAATATTAGGTCGAACAACGCCAACATTTAGTGGAGGACTAAGCTCAAATTTAAACTACAAAAACCTCAATTTATTTGTGAAAACAGACTTTGCCATGGGGCATTTGGTAACAAATCTTAATAGAGTAAGAGGAATTTCTCAAATACAGGGAGCTCAAAACGGGCCGCAAGAAATTGTAAATTCTTGGACTCCATCTAATAGTGATTCTAATATTCCACGTTTTGTATTTACTGACCCACAAGGAAATCATAAGGGAGGCAATGGTGAAAACTACTATGACTCTAATAGTATTTACTGGGAAAAAGGAGATTACTTAGCCATCAGAGAAATAACACTTAGCTACGATTTAGACGTTTCTAAAATAAATAACGCCATAGGAGGTTTAAGACTATTTTTAACTGGTTCAAATTTGCATTATTTCACAAAATATAGCGGAAATTCCCCCGAAAACGGAGGATTAGATTACGGAAGATTTCCATTACCACGAGCCTATACAGTTGGTTTAAGTTTAACTTTTTAATAAATGAATTATGAAAAAAATAATTTTATCTATAGTATCCTTATTTCTATTAAATTCTTGCGACATTGACTTAGAACCAAAAAGTTCATTAATTTATAGTGGATATTGGGAGTCGGAAGAAGCCTTAGAAGCAAATCATTCAGGTATTTACGGAAGATTTAGAAACTATGCCTTTACGCTATATTCACTGGGAGAGCTCAGAGCAGACATTTGGGGAGGAAGAACTATGGAATCCCCTTTTAGTGAAGATTTTATTAAAATAAATTACAATGTAGATACAGCACCCTATGGCAATTGGGGCAATTTATATAGATTAATACATAATTTAAATGATTTTATAGCTAATGCGTCTAAAATTGATTACCCAAAGAATAAATTAAACCATCTTTATGGCGAAGTATATGGCATAAGAGCATATACCTACTTTACTTTATTAAAAACCTGGGGAGATGTTCCAATCGTTACAGAGCCACTTCCTCCCAATTTTAAACCCCATGAATTAAAACTTCGTGGAATTAAAAGATCAAGCAAAGAAGAGGTCTTGAATTTGATAAAAAATGATTTAGAAAAATCTTTAGAATATTTTGGAGATGACTACACTTATTGGAATAATAAAAAAGTATATTGGTCTAAAAACGCAACTTTAGCACTAAAAGGAGATGTCTTCTTATGGTCAGGAAGTGTTTTAAACAAAGGAAAACAAGAATTTCAAACAGCACTTAATTCATTAGAACAAATTAAAAACGTAACTTTAGAAAATAATTTTGAAAATTTGTGGACCTCTGCCAACGAGGAAAATAATGAATTCATTTTTGCCTTTGATTATCAGATAAATCAAGCTACGCACTCTTACCCCAGTTTTTTCTCTGGGCATAATAGTGAAATTAGATCCTCTTTTGATCGCTTCGGTAACTCCATGAAGTCCTTTGTCTCTGGAGGGTTAAATCGTTTCGGAGCTACAGAAAAGGCAGTTAATACCTTCATTGAAGCTGAAGACAATGGAGATTTAAGAAAAAAATCAACATTTAAATTTCTCTTTAAAAACGACAAAGGTTACAACTCTTTTGACGACGAATCCTACAAAGGTTCTCTACTGATTAAATTTCCTGGAGAAGAAATCGGTAGCGAAGTATTAGGCGTTTCAAACATTCCAGTTTATAGGTACGCAGACGTGGTATTGATGATAGCCGAAGCAAAAAATGAACTGCATATGGACCCCTCTGCAGAAATCAATCTTATAAGGCAACGAGCTTACGGCGATAAATTTGAAAACTTCAAATATTTAAATGCATCTTATGATTTAAATAAAGCAGCGATTTTAAAAGAACGACTTTTGGAATTTGTAGGAGAAGGCAAAAGATTTTGGGATCTCGTAAGAGCAGGAGATAATGAACTCATTAAAAATAAACCAGAATTCCAAGGAAATCTATATAAAGTATATTTACCAATAACCAGAGATATGATGAATAATGACCAATTCATGGCTCAAACTCAAGGTTATGAATAAATAAAATATTAAATTTAACGATCTAAAATCCAAGAATTTTCTTGGATTTTTTTTAAGCCTTAAAAAATTTCTGAAAATGAATAAAATACTTACACTCCTTTTAATTTTCACAATAAATCAAATGTCTTTTTCTCAAAGTCAAGAAAATTTGAGTAAAGAAGAAAGACTCGAATGGTTCAAAGAAGCTAAATTGGGCATTTTCATCCATTGGGGTTTGTATGCTGTAGATGGCATACAGGAATCATGGGGCTTGTGGCATCAAAAGATTAGCTACGATGAGTATTTGAAACAGTACCAAGGCTTCACCGCTCAAAACTATAACCCAAAAGATTGGGCGGAAATTTTTAAAAAAACAGGTGCGCGCTATGCTGTATTGACGACACGTCATCACGATGGGTTTGCCCTTTGGGGCACGAAATTAAGTCGATTGAACGCAGTAGATTATTCCCCAGCAAAAAGAGATTTGGTAGCTCCTTTTGCACAAGCTTTGAGAAATCAAGGTTTAAAAGTAGGATTGTATTATTCTTTAACTGACTGGGCACACCCCGACTATAAAGTTCCGTTTCCCCGCCCAGATTTAAAGAAATTCTACCCACAAAAGAATCAAAATCAATTAGACTCATGGCAACGATTTGTGAAATATTATCGAGGTCAGTTACGAGAATTGAGCAGCGAGATTAATCCCGATTTATGGTGGTTTGACGGAGATTGGGAACGCTCAGCAGAAGAGTGGCGAGCTGCCGGCACCAAAGATTCGCTGTTGAGTTGGAATCCAAACGTTATCATCAATTCTCGACTACAGTCCTATGGAGACTACGCAACACCAGAACAAGGAATCCCAGTTGTAAGACCAAAAGGCCCTTGGGAATTCTGTATGACGATGAATGATAATTGGGGCTATTTCCCGTCAGATGAAAACTACAAACCCATTGCACAAATCATTCGTACTTTTGTAGAAGTGATTTCCAAAGGTGGAAATTTATTGCTAAATATCGGCCCAAAAGCAGACGGCACGATTGCCGAACCACAAATGCAACGCCTAAACGCATTGGGCGACTGGATACGAAGACATCACGAAGCTGTGTTTGGCACCCAAGAAGGCTTACCTTATGGGCATTTTTTTGGGCCAACGATGGTTAGTAAAGATAAAAAATCTATTTACCTCTGCCTCTTTGATGAGCCAAAACACTATGTCTTACTAAAAGGATTACAAACGAAAGTGAAGGAGATAGAAGTCATAGGGAGCGGGCAACAATTAAATTTTGAGAGAAACGGAGGTGCAGCATGGAATAACATCCCAGGAATTTTGAGAATAGAAGTTCCTCAAAAACAGAATTTAGATGAATACGTTACGATTATAAAAATCAGTTTAGAAGATGAACTTCACCTCTATCGTGGCCACGGGAATGCGGTGGAAATGAATTAAAGTCTATCTGAAAATTTATACTTTTGGAAAATTTTTAAGCCTTAGAAAATTTAGCGAAAAAAGAAAACCGCTCTTTTGGTAAAATATCAGAGAGCGATTTTTTTAAAGCTTGAAAAAATTATCTCAAAAAAGGATTTTCGCGCTTGGCAGAAACTGGAAATTCAATAGTGTAGCGCGGGTCATTTGCCCCGAGCGTAGCTTTTTGCCCTCTAGTTTCGTGTGTGATTTCTTTTTGCTCATACCTTCTTAAATCAAACCAGCGATAACCTTCAAAAGCTAATTCCCGAATTCGTTCTTCAAAAATTTCTTTTAACAAAGCTTCTTGACTTTGTATAGCATTGATTTTTTTGGCATAATTTTTTGCTCCTTCAGCTGTTTTTCTTGTATTGACAAAACTGTTTAAAGTTTGCTTAGCTCCGTCTAAATCACCCGTTCTTACTTGCAGTTCTGCTTTTACAAGATAGATTTCTCCCGTTCTAAATGAACTTCTTAAATTCTCTTTGGTGCCTTTTATTGCTTGGAATTTATTGTTTTCTTCTTTGTAAAATAAATTTTTTCTTAAATCCTCATCGTCATATTTTTTTATCAAAAAATCATTAGCCGCAGCAACTTCGCTCACCCGATTGTGAACCGCATAGTCTAAAGTTAAAATCTGTTCTACGCTATTGAGCTGATGAGGTAAAAGCCCTTCATTATTATGATTTAAATCCAATAAATCGCTTTTTTCATCTAAAACTTTTTGGGCGTATTTTAAAGCTTCAGCCCACTTTGCTTGGAACAAATATACTCTAGATTTTAGAGCATTGATGGCAACTTGTGAGAAGTGATAGCTTTGATTCTCTGTAAATATTTTGATTTGCACTAACTTCTCGGCTAAATCTAAATCTTTATGAATCTGTGCGTAGACTTCTTGTAAACTGGCGGGCGAAAATTGAGCTTCTAAATCCATCCTTAAAACCAAAGGAACGCCTCGTTGTGTTTTACCTTCTTGGTAAACGTCTGAAAATAAATTAACTAATTCAAAATAAGTATAAGCACGCAAGGCGTGAGCTTCTGCCAAAAGTTGCTTTTTAGCTACACTTTCTTCTAGCTTTTCGTTGGCATTGCTGATGACTTCATTGGTGTAAAAAATTACACGATATAATAAATCATAGTCAAATTCTGTTGCCGTAGCATCATAATTTGTATCTTCCCATAGGTAAAAGTGTCGGTAGCTTTCAGCCGAAGCATCACTGTCATTGAAGTTGACCAAATCTGTTCTTAGTTCCGTTTTAGACTTTGTCACAGGAAAAGCACTATAAGCCGATATCAGTAATTGCTGGTAGTCTTTTAGCGTAGTGGGTATCACACGGTCTTTTGGTTGAATGTCTAAATAATCATCGCAAGAAAAAAATCCAAAAGCAATGAGAAAAATACTGATGTATGTTATAAATTTTTTATAATTCATTTTTTTATAAAAATTTTTTAAGGCTTTAGAAATTTAAGCTAAGCCCAAAAGTTATTGATTTTTGAATAGGAGAGGCATAGATGTTCCCGTAAGTTTCTGGGTCGAAGTAGCCACTATAACCATTGCTGAATACAAATAAATTTCGACCCTCTACAGAAAGTTTGAAATTACGAATACCCATATTCTTTAAATATTCAGACGGGATACTGTAACCTAAACGAATGCTGTTGATTCTAAAATAATTGAGTTCCTTTACTCGACTTTGGAAGGCTAAATATGTATTGAAATCATCTCCACTATTGAACCAATTGTAGACTAATCCGTCAGGAATTGTTTTTTGCCCGATGATTCGTGGATTTTTTGTTGTTTTGTTATTTGGTTTCCAAGTATTTAGAATATCCCTTGTGTAGTTAACGCCAGGGTCTACAGCGGTGAAGTTATAAGCAGGATTGGCTAAAGCTTTTCGGCCAAGAACAAAGCTGGAATTGATGTTTAAATCCCAATTTTTGTAGCGGAAATGGTTTGCTAATCCCCCAAACCACTTGGGGCTTCTGGAGCCGCCGTACTGGTACTGTGCTCTTCGCTGGTCTACGCTTAGCCCTGACTCTACCATGAAACTAGGATAGAATGCCGCCCAAGGGTCTGACAATTGATAGAAATCTACAGCGCTTACAATTTCTCCATTTTCATTGTAAAATTGAGGTGCTCCATTGCCGTCTAGGCCTGCATCTCGAATCAGCCAAATAGCATCGACAGGATAAGCTTCGCCTGAAGGGAAGTTTAGATTTTTGGTATTAAATTCTACTTTTTTTACTATATTTTTGTTTTTACTGATGTTAAAAGAAGTACTCCAATGGAAGTTTTTAGTATCTATATTGGTTGTGTTTAATGTAAATTCCCAGCCTTGATTTTTGATTGCACCAAAATTGACCATCGTTTGTGCAAAACCAGTTTCCAGTGGTAGCCGGCTAGGGGTAATTAAATCGGTGCTGTTTCGCTCGTAGTAATCTATAATTAGATTAATTCGATTATGAAACAAGCCTAATTCAGCACCAGCACCAATGTTTTCTGTTTTTTCCCATCTCAGTTTGGCATTGGGTGGAGATGTTACGCGCAAAACATCTTCTGACGCGCCTGGTAGAACTGCTGCCCGCTGATGTTGTGCAATGACGATGGGAGAAGTTGTTTTGTCAATATTTCCTTGGAAACCGTAGGAAGCTCTTAATTTTAGTGTAGAGATGCTTTTCAAATACTCCATAAATCGCTCGTTGTGAATATTCCAAGCTCCTGAAACAGACCAGATAGGCAAGTAGCGGTACTTAGGGTCAACTCCAAATAAGTTGGACCCATCATACCTCAAGCTACCAAAAACGGTGTATCTTCTGTCATAAGTGTAAGAGGCTGTGCCAAAGAAAGATGCATAGGCATTTTCTAATTCTATTTTTTTGTAAGCTTCGTATAAACTATTGGTGGCGTCGGTTTGATTTCTGAAGACGATAGGCGTTGGCTGGTTTGTTTTATCATTGTAGCCAAAAGCTTTTGTGTTGGTGAAAGTTGTGTTTTCTTTTCTAATTTCCATGCCAGCCAATAAATTCACATCGTGAGCACCTAGGGATTTTTGCCACTCCAGATTATTTCTCCATAGATAATGAAAATTATTTGTGTCAAAATTTTGTAAAATGCCACCGCTAGGCAACCAGTAATTTTGTTTTCCGTTGGCAAAATATCGAGTCCCAGCACGGTAGATACGGCTAAAATAAGAGTCTTCTGATGCCCACTTTTCATTACCGTTTCTCTCGAGCTGAATGCCAAATAAAGAACGATAATTTAAGCCTTTAAAAATTTCATAATTAAAATCAAAGTTTCCTTTTAATTGTAAAGAATTTAGCTGATTTCTAGTATTTTGTCTTTCTTCTATAATGTTGAATTTGACGAAGTCTGCATTATTTTTGGCAATGTAATTGATGTTTTCATCATAGGCGTAATTTCCATTGTCATCATAAATTAACTGATATGGGTTTACGTTCCTCAGGTAATTATTAGGATTCGTAAAAGAACCTTGATCGGTCAAATAACTGCTCTGGCTGATGGATGCGCCAAATAAATTGATACCGATACTAAGTTTTTCGTTTAATTTCAAGCTATTCTTCAATGTAATATTGAGTCGGTCATAGTCTGTGCCTTTTAACGCACCTTGCTCATCATAATATGCTAAAGAGATGTAGAAATTATGCAAATCTCCTCCGCCCGAAGCCGAAGCCGTATGTTGATGGTTAATGGATGTTTGGTATAGCTCTTTCCACCAGTTGAGATTGTTTGAACGCAAAACATCTAGTTGCGAAACAATGGAAGAGGGGAGTGCTTCACCATTTTGGTAAGCCTCTAAAAATCCTTCTTTTTGTAAAAGGCGGGCAATGCTACCATTATTAGAACGATAATTTAAATCTTTTCTTTTCGCTAATTCTAACTCAAAATCAACTTTTTGCTGACTATTCATCAGATTAATTCTTTCAGCATCAGGTCTGAAGTTGACAAAGGTGTTGGAAGATAAATTAATATTCAGTTTACCTTTTTTACCTTTTTTTGTTGTTACCACGATAACCCCGTTAGCTGCCCTAGCACCATAGATAGAGGTGGCAGAAGCATCTTTCAGAACAGTGATTTTTTCAATATCTTCTGGGTTGATTCCAGCGATGGAATAGCTGCGCAAATCATCTAAATTATTTTTATCGCTCAAGTCTGGGGTGTTACTCCCCTCTAAGGGAATATCATCAACTACCCACAGCGGATCTGAAACGCCGCGTAGAGTTGAAATTCCACGAATCTGGATGTTACCTAATTCTCCAGCTCTTCCAGTTGAATTTTGTAGATTAACGCCCGCTATCTGCCCTTCTAGCATTTGGTCTACCGCAGCAACTCCTTTCTGTTGAATGCTTTCCATTTGAACCGTCGCTACGGCAGAAGTAACTTTATTAGGCTCTATTTTTTGATAGCCAGTTACGACTAAATCTTTTAAATTTAATTGCCCTTTTGCAAAATAACTTGTCAAGGTTACGTTATAATTATTTTTTTGAGGACTAATGTTGATGGTTTCAGTCTCAAATCCATCATAGCTAATACTAATTTGACTTACATTTTTAGGTATATTCAGTTGATAATTTCCATCCAGATCTGTAATGGTTCCCACAGCATTATTGTGAATAGTCGGCTCAGCTACTTCTTCACTTATGACTGAGGAATGAATAAAAACGGACGCCCCAGCGATAGGGAATCCGTTTTCATCCATAACTTGCCCCGTTATGGTTCGCTCTTGTGCAAAAGCTGATACTGCAGCAATGGCAAAAAGCGGTAAAGATAATTTCTTCATTAATATTTATTCAATTTAAATGTAAAGCTTCCTCGATTCTAATCTTCAAATCAAGAAAATGGCTTTTTGTAGCCTGATCTCTTCCGTTTAGATTTTTTATAAGATTATAGACATTCATCAATTCACCTCTCTTATAAGAAGTCACTTCAGAGACTCGCATCATTGATTCAAAATTCAATTGGATTTGCTTATTACTATGCACATGTTGATGTACACACCAATCTTCACCAATGGATTTTCCAGCTGTTTTTTCAAATAAATTATTATTATCCACAATTAGAGCGTCAACATAATTTTTTTGTACCATTCTTTCTTGAATAGATAATTTCCTTTTAGAAGGGAAAACGGCCGAACGCATTTGATTGAATAAATCTTCCACTTTATAATTAGAATTCCCCATAAATTCACTTTCTAGTAATCTCAATAATCTTTTATCTTCAAATAAATAATATAACACACCATATTGTTTTTCTCTGAAGAAAGAATATATCGACTGTTGAATTCCTCCCATGGGTGAAGACGTCACAGGCTTCACATAGCTTAAAAGTTTTTCATTAATCAGCCAATCTGGAATATTAACTACATGATCGATGATATATTGTACAGCACGCTCTTGTTTCTCTTTGGGCACAGGGGTAAAAGTCGTGTTTCCGTCATCATAGACGCTCGGCGTAATGTAAATTCCACCCACATTATTTAAAACATGGAAGTTGTACATATTCCATTGATTAATGACATCAGCATAGAGCTCTCCAGCCTTAGAATAGTCATTTTCAGGTTCCTGCGTCCAAGCTAAAATCTGTGGAATAGTCTTCTTTAGATTAATTAAACCATAAGAGCTTGCTTTCATAGCATCATTTCCTAAATCTTCACTTTGAGCTCTTGGGTCAATAATGTTAAGCTGAGATTGCTGTGCACCGTAAAAATACAAAGGATTACCAGCTACTTTAAGTAGCCACTCATTGGTTGATTTTTTATCTTCAAAAGGAGAATTTGTAGGTAACCAGCGGTATCCCCAGGCAATGGCAAATTTATCATAAACACCGATTTCTGGAGTAGTTTGAGTCACCCCATCGCCTTCTTGGGCTACGTAATTAAATCGGGCATAGTCCATGATGGAAGGAGCCGTTCCGCCCATTTGATTGGTAAAGGTTTTTGAACGTAAATCTTCTACATCAAATGCGTAAGACGAGCCCATATTATGCATCAGCCCTAGTGTATGCCCAATTTCGTGTGAAGAGACAAAACGAATGGCATTCCCCATTCTGTTTTCAGAAAAAGTATTGCTTCTCACCTCTGGGTCGATGATGCCAGTCTGTACTCGCATCCAATTTTTGATGACAGTCATCACATTATGCCACCAAATTACATCAGATTCCAAAATTTCACCCGAGCGAGGGTCTACGACAGAGGGGCCCATCGCATTGGCTTTGTCAGAAGCAGCATAGCTCAATACCGAGTAGCGAACATCATCTATGTCAAAATCATCAGTCTCATCCTCTGACAGTAGCTTTGCTTCAATCGCATTTTTGAAACCTGCAGCCTCAAAAGCCACATTCCAATCTAAAATTCCCTGAAGAATATAAGGTACCCATTGATTGGGCGTAGAAGGGTCAATATAAAAAATAATCGGTTTTTTAGGTTCAACTAAATTCCCAGCTAAATATTTTTCTATATCTTCCTCTTTGGGTTCCAACCTCCAGCGAGTAATTACTTTTCTTTTATCAACCTCTTGCTGTAAATCGTTGTAATACCATTTTGGCGTATTAAAATACCCGATTCGCTCATCGGCAAAACGAGAATTCATGGGTTGAGCAGGCAATAGAACGATATTGCTAGTCACACCAATCGTTAAATTAGCCGTTTTGTTTTCTTCCATAATTTGGGCAGAATAAGTTGATTTCACCACCACATTTTTTTCAAAGGCTTTAATTTCTTTAATAAAAGATAAATCTGGGTTTACCAAGCCGCCCAAGCCTAGGCTGTTTAACAAATCATTAAAAGTTGTGTTTGACCCATCAAAAACCTTATTAACTTTGATGACAATTGATGTAGAATCAGGGGGAATAGCTTCAATTTTAAATTTCTCAAAAATACTCTCGTTGTAATTAGCACTCACCGACTGAGAAATATTATCTTCATCGCTTACATCAATTTTAGGGTCAAAAGTTTTGACCAAAATATTTTTACCGTTACGATCTTTATAAAATCGAAGTAAAATATTTTGAAAATTCATTCCACGATTGATGCCAGCATCATTTAATTCACTGCCGACAGAGCTAATTTTGTTTACAATCAGCATGTCTTTCCCTAGCAATGAATCTGAAATCTGAAAATAATAATCATCCTCATTATTAATTACCGTAAAAAGTCCGTGAATCACGGTGGCGTCTTTTAAAATTCTGTCATAATCATTTAAGCTATCTATTGGAGTCTCGACAGAATATTCGGTCGCTTTTTCTTGTGCAAAATTCAGTGTAGAAATAAAAATTAAGCAAAACATTAATGTATTCCTCATAATCTCGTTTTATAAAAATGTACAAAGTTAATGATTTATAAATAGTTGTGAAAATTTTTCAAGGCTTAAAAAAAATAAAAAGACTCAAAAAAAACTTTTGAGCCTTAATAGGAATAATAAAAACTTTGTGTTAATTTTTTATAAGACTTAAGCTTTTATTTGAATTTCATTATGGTTTTTTTAATTAAACGCCCTTACTTAATTGATTTTATAACCTTTTCCACTTTATCCCGCTGCTTTGGGGTCTCGCTTAAGCGGTTATAATCCTCAGGATCAGCAATACCTATGGTAGCCGCAGCCAAAGTGTGGTAGTTGGTATCGTTTAATAATTTATCATAAGCCTCATTGTCAATACCTTCCATAGGTGTAGCATCAATATTTTCGGCAGCACAACTCGTTAGTAAAACGCCTAAAGCGATGTAAACTTGCTGGTCAATCCATGATTGAATTTCGTGTTTTTCTAAAGGCTTTAGAGAATTTTTGTAATAATTTATAGCAGCTTCTGGCAAGTAATTTTTCATATCTTGCTCAAAAAAATCTACGGTTTTTGACCGAAAAATAATGAGACAGCTCGCATTTTTAATTTTTGATTCATTGCTACTCATTGATGCAGCAGCAAATTTTTCTTTTTCTTCCTGATTTTCTACAAATACAAATTGCCAAGGTTGGCTATTGACTGAAGATGGACTCAAACGCAAAATATCTTTGAGCATTTGTATTTTTCCTTCAGGAAGTTTCTGGTCAGAATATTGTTTCACTGCATACCTTTGTTGCATAGCTTCTTTGATCATCTGAATTTTATTTTTTTAAGTTTATCATAATTCAGCAATCTGTATGCCTAAATTTTATATGAAAAAATAAAAGCCTTTAAAAAATTAAATTTCTAAAGGCTTTAAAAATTTTTATAAAAACTTAATTATTGAATTTCTATCTTTTCAAAATTCTTTGTGCAGCATCAGCCGCTACCGTTAACCCCCCAGCCATCATGATGACATCTTTTAAAACCAAGCGTCCTGCGCCAGAAAGGTAGGGGAAACCGTGCCTTGGTGTGGGCATATCACCGCCCAAATTGGGTACATAAACCTCTGGCGTTGTGATAAGAAACGAGAGCGTGACGATGGACATCCCAAAGGTTAGAATCCCGCCCCAAAAGCCAATTTCAGCAGACCAAATCCCCAAAAATGTTAGTAGACCGATGATGCAAATTACAGTGCCCAAGCCGTAAGAGAAAATATAAGTTCCATTTTCTTTGTGCCATTCAATGTTTTTTTGCACCATTTTCCCTTCTGGATTTCGGTGCAATTTATATTGCGCGACTTCTTCGCCCTGCTCATTTACCGCTGTTTTGCCCGTATTGTTATAGAAAAAAGACATAAAAGGACTGTTAGTCACAAACGGAACAATGCCATCAGCTTCGTACTGAAAAGCCTTTAGCCCGCCAATCCAAGCCATCACGATAAAAATAGCTACGCGGATGAAATTGATAAACTGAGGTTGTAATGCCGCAATGGCAGTGTAAATATTTTTCATGATTTTAAAAATTTTTTCAAAATTAAGAAATTAAGTGACTTTGTGAAATGGATAAATTTGTGATTTACATGGATTTTTTTGCCACGATAGAGATTCCGACCTTATCTCTAAATTGTTGTGGTGAAACGCCAACCTCTTTTTTGAAATATCGGCTGAAATAAAACTCATCACTGAAGGATAAATCAAGTGCAATTTTTTTGATAGGATTTTGAGTTAAATGCAACATTTTTTTAGCCTCCAAAACCACACGTTCCCGAATTAAAACTGAAGGTGAAATTCCATATAAATTCTTAATTTTTTTACTGAACGAAGAGGCGTTTAGCCCAAATTTCTCTGCATAGAATGAGACACTTCTGTTTTCTATGAATTCTTTTTCGAGTAATTTTTGGAAATCTTTAAGTTCTTGATTTTCTTTTATTTTGGGTTCTATTTTTTTCACCAATTCGCTCTTCTCTTTGCTGGCAATGGCTAGAATCAGTTGCAGATAAGTGCGTAGGATCGAAAGACTAAATTCATCTTGAGCATCGACATAATTTTTCATTTTTTTGAAGATATTTTGAATTTCTGAAAAAAACTGATTTTCCATCGGTACAAAAGCTTGAAAATAAATATTATTGAACAGCAAACCATTGCAAGCAACCTCTTTTTTATGATATTCGATGCAGTAAAAATCACCATGAAACTTTAGGCAAAAAACAGGTTGATTTTCCCAGTTTTCCCAAGAAAGAAGCTGGTAGGGCGATAAAAATAATAAAGAATTGGCAGGAATATCAAAGCTAGAGAAGTTAATAGAGACGCTGGCTTTAGCATTTGTCAAAAAAATTAAATAATAGGGTTCATGCCACTTTTTATGCTTGCTAAGGTTGATGTTTTCTTCAATTTTTATCATCAGATAAGATTCAGTATTTTGAGAATGATAAAAGTAACTTATTTTTTTAGGCTTAAAAAATTTTATACCTAATTATAGAAAGTGTATTTTTGTATAACTGCTAAAAATAATTAATTATGAAACTTTGGGATAAAGGGTTTAGTGTCAATCAACAAATCGAAAACTTCACCGTGGGCAAAGACCGTGAGCTAGATGGCTATTTGGCTAAATATGATATGCTGGCATCAAAGGCTCAGGCAAATATGTTAACAAAGAAAGGCTTGCTGAGTGAAGAAGAAAATCAGAGTTTGCAAAAGGCTTTAGATCAATTATTGGAAAAAGAGATCAAGGGTGAGTTTTTCATCGATGAAGGCTTTGAAGATATGCATTCCAAAATTGAAGCAGAACTTATCAAAACTTGTGGAGATGCGGGTAAAAAAATTCATACAGCTCGCTCAAGAAATGACCAAGTTTTGGTTGCAATACAGTTGTTTCACAAAGATTATTTGGAGCAAGTAATGGCAAAAATTAAAGAACTTTCTTCTATTCTACTAGAAAAAGCAAAGGAGCACAAAGATGATTTGTTGCCAGGCTATACCCATTTTCAGGCAGCGATGCCAAGTAGTTTTGGGCTGTGGTTTTCTGCCTATGCAGAGAATCTAATTTCTGATGCTGCCTTCTTGCAAGCAGCCTACACGGTAGCAGATCAAAATCCGCTGGGTTCTGGAGCTGGCTTTGGGACAAGTTTTGATATAGATAGAGACCAAACAACGCAAGAGTTAGGCTTCAATTCGATGGCGGTATCTTCTGTGGGAGCTCAAATGCTCAGAGGTAAAACCGAGAAAGCAGTAGCGATGGCAATGGCGATGCTGGGTGGAACGCTTTCTAAACTGAGTTATGATTTGGTGATGTACAATAGCCAAGATATGGGTTTTGTGAAATTACCTAATGAAATGACAACGGGTTCGAGCATCATGCCACACAAGAAAAATCCCGATGTCTTTGAATTGACGCGTGCGCACTGCAACCGAATTCAGGCACTGCCGAATGACGTAATGCTTTGTATCAATAACTTGCCAAGTGGTTATCATCGTGATTTTCAAATTTTAAAGGAAATTTTGATAGAGCCGATGTTACAATTTCAGAATATTCTCGATATTCTGATTTTTGCATTGCCACAGCTAGAAATCAAACAAGATTACATGAATCAAGCGAAATATGATAGTATTTATACCGTAGAGAATATCAACAAAAAAATTCAAGAAGGTGTGCCCTTCAGAGATGCGTATAGAGACGTAGGCCTCTCTGTAGAAGATGGCAGCTACGAGCCGCTAAAAAGTTTTAAAACGCAACACGTTGGGAGCATTCATGATTTAGGCTTAGATCGAATTCATGCTAAATTGGAAGCTTTAAAATTGAATTAATTACTGAATGATTTTCTTTCTATTACTAGCTTCTGTTTTACTAGGAGCTTTGCTGGGAGAGGTTTTGACCAAAAACAATACTTGGAAAAAAGCTTTTCTGACCTTCAGCGGTGCTTATTTATTGGGAATTGTGATTTTAGAAATTTTCCCACATTATTTTGAGCACGGGCACAATGCACATCATTTAGGCTTATTTGTAATTTTTGGTGTGCTTTTACAGATACTCTTGGAAGGCTTAAGTAAAGGAGCAGAGCACGGGCATTTCCATTCAGAGGACAAGAATCATTTTCCTGTAACTGTATTTATAGGCTTATTTATTCATGCCTTTATAGAAGGAATCCCAGCGCAAGAGTCCATTGGGAAAGGCTTTATAGCGGGAATACTAGTACATAAAGTCCCTGTTGCAGCGATTTTATACACATTTTTAAAGCCTTTAAAAATTCAGAAGAGAATCTTGTATCTATCAATCTTTGCTTTTGCTGCCCCCGCAGGTCATTTACTGGGGCAGTATTTGCCTCAGGGCATATTACAAGTCTCCTTGGGGATGACGGCAGGCATATTTTTGCATATTTCGTCAGTTATAATTTTTGAAAGTGCAGATCACCACAAAATGAAACTTTATAAATTTATATCCCTACTAGCTGGGATTGCCTTAGCTTACGCATCAGTCGAATTGTTGCAGCATTGATTTTATCGCTGTTTGATAAAATGAATGATTAAAGCCAGCCAACCTAAAATCATTAGCAACCCGCCCAGTGGAGTGATTGGGCCTAAAATTTTGTTTGGGATATTGACTTTTTCTGAAAATGATAACAGAAAAATACTGAATGAAAATAAAAAACTACCGATAATCAATCCTCTAGCAGCATTTTTTGCCCAAAAATCTTGAAAATCTAAGCAGAATCCTAAAATTAACAAAACGATGGCAGCAAACATCAGGTAGCGAACGCCGACTTCAAAGCTCAGTAGCTTCTCGGCAGAAATTATTTTTTTGAAGGCATGAGCACCAAATGCACCTAAAATTACGGAAAGTGTACCATAAATTCCAGCTATAATTAAAACTAAATTTTTCATTTTTCATTCATGTTATTGATGAAATTTTTTAAATATTGAGGTTCAAAATAAGCTAAATCCTCAAAAATTCCATTCTTAAATTCATTATATCCTAAAACACCTAAAGTCTTTGCTGAAGGTAAAACAGGCTGAACTTGAGCTTCAATTTCTAAAGGCTTTAAAAATTCTGCTGTTTTTTCAGCTCCGTCACCCAGCAAAATGATTTTTTGATTTTTATAAGGCTTAAAAAAATCTTCATTTAAAACTAAGGCTTGGGTCGGTTTAATTTTTTGAAATTGATGATTGAAGACAGCACAATAGATTTCATCCCGCCTTGCATCAATCGTAGGAATAATAATTTCAGATTCACCTTCAGCTTGCAGCGCTAAGGCACTGAGTGTATCTACACTCACCAATGGAATGTCTAAAGAAAAACAAAAAGCTTTGGCACTTGAAACGCCAATGCGTAACCCAGTGTAAGAGCCCGGCCCAGCGGAAACGATAACACCACTCAAGTCAAAAAACTGTAAATCAACCGTTTCTAATGCCCATTTAACAAAGCAGTTGAGCATCTCGGCATGAATATAGGCTTCGCTGGATTGCTCAACGAGGCTGATGCAGTCTTTGTTTTCAAAAATAGCGATGGAGCAATTTTTGCTTGCAGTTTCAAGGGCTAATAAATAAGACATATTATGAAAGATAAATTTTTTGCCTGCGTAAAATTGGTGAATTCAAGTAATAAATGCACGGGTTTGGAATACATTTTAAGATTGAAATTCGAGTAAACTAATGACTTCCACATCAGATTTTAAATTTTTTAAGCCTTGTAAAAAATTTAATTGAATAAGGAAACTGTATTGCACGGGTTTTGCTCCCACTTTCTCAATGAGGTTAGACGCCGCCCTTGCAGTTCCGCCAGTGGCCAAGACATCGTCATGAATTAAAACTCGCTGCCCAAGCTGAATCTGATTTTCAATGATTTCTAAAGTCGCTTCGCCGTACTCCAATTGGTAGGTTTCAGAAACGGTAGGCGGAGGCAGTTTCCCCTTTTTTCGCATCATAACGAAAGGAACATCTAAGGCTAGTGCCAATGGAAATCCGAATAAAAAACCTCTGCTTTCTATACCGCATACGAGATCAACTTTTCCCTTTGCATGGCTTGCTAAGCTTTGAATAACTTCGTTAGAAAGCTCCGAGTTTTGGAAAATTCCACTGAAATCTTTGAACGAAACTCCAGGCTGTGGAAAATCCTCAATTACACGAATGTGATTTTTAATTTTTTCTTCTAATACCCCCATATAAAAAGTAACTTTGCCAAATATAATGAACATCGTGCCATAATCCAAAGAATTACAAATTGTTTACCTTTGTTCCATCAACTATTAAAATTACATCGAATGGCGTTTCGTCGAATTTTAAAATTTATTAAGCCTTATAAAATTTATTTGTTTTTCACGATTTTCTTTAACGTGCTATACTCCTTACTAGCCATTGTTTCTGTGACTTCACTTTTCCCGATTTTACAAATTTTGTTTAAGAATACTGGGGCGCAAGTGACCAACGCCATGCCAGAGACGCCCCAAGCTTGGACATTTGAGAATGCACAGCAGAAATTAAATGATTACATCGTTCAAAACATTGCAGAGCATGGCGCTTTACACGTACTAGCTGTGCTTTGTGTGGTAACCATAACTCTTTTTTTCTTACGGAATTTATTTCGTTATTTGGCACAATATTTCATGGTTGGTTTGCGCTCAGCAATTAGTTTTGATATACGGAGAGATTTGTACCATAAAATTTTAAACCTTCCAGTTTCATTCTTTACCGAGCAGCGGAAGGGCGATTTTATGAGTCGAGTATCTAGCGATGTAGATAACATTCAGCGTTTTATGCTTATGCCTTTGATTGAAATTATACGCTCTCCATTCATGATTATAGCCACACTCAGTATGCTTTTTTATATGAATTTAGAGCTTACATTGGTGACTTTGGCGTTGCTACCCATCATGGGATTTGTGATAAGTACTATTTCTAAAAGCCTCAAAAAAGATGCTCGGAAGGCTCAAGGGAGATTAGGTATTTTAATCTCTAAAGTTGAAGAAACTTTAAACGCCTCAAAAATTATTAAAATTTTTAATGCACAATCTCGCTTAGAGAAGAATTTTGAAGAGACGAATTCCTATTGGCGAAAATTCACTAATCGTGTAGAGAGAAAGTCAGAGCTTTCTTCGCCTACATCAGAGTTTCTTGGCTCGATGACGATGATTATGCTCGTATGGTACGGGGGGAAATTAATCATACAAGAGGAGAGCATGTCGGGAGAAGTTTTCTTGACTTTTGTTGGCTTGTTTTTCCAAATGCTAGACCCAGCGAAGAGTTTGTCTAAAACCGTTTCAGACATTTCGAGAGGAACGGCGAGTGCAGAACGGGTATTAGAAATTTTAGATTTAGCCTTGGAAGATGAAAGTAATAAAAAATTCATTCCTTTTGAAAATTTTGAAGACCGAATTGAGTTTAAAAACGTTTGGTTTCGGTACAATGACCAGCAATGGGTCGTCAAAGATTTTAGCCTAAGCGTTCGCAAAGGGGAAACGGTGGCTTTGGTAGGGCAGTCAGGGAGCGGAAAAACGACGATAGCTAATTTGCTTTCTAAATTTTACTTGCCTACTTGTGGGCAAATTTTGATAGACGGGAAAGATATTTCTGAAATCAATAGTGTTGATTTTCGTTCACATTTAGGTATGGTCACGCAAGAATCTGTCTTGTTCAACGATTCAATTTTTGCCAACATTCACATTGGTAAAGAAGAAGCGAGTTTAGAAGAGGTGGAAAATGCAGCAAAAATAGCTAATGCGTATGATTTCATTCAGCAATTCCCAGAAGGATTTACCACAAATATAGGCGAAGGCGGCGGTAAACTCTCGGGCGGGCAAAAGCAGCGTATTTCCATAGCAAGAGCCATACTCAAAAACCCTGCAATCATGATTCTAGATGAGGCAACTTCAGCACTCGATACGCAATCAGAACGCTTGGTGCAAGAAGCGTTAGAACATATGATGCAGAATCGAACGAGTTTAATCATAGCGCACCGCCTAAGTACGATTCAAAAAGCGGATAAAATTGTTGTGATGAAAGACGGTGAAATCATAGAAATTGGGAGACATCAAGAATTGATGGAGAAAAACGGTGTTTATGCTCAATTGATTGCGATGCAAAATTTTAGTTAATCTTTTTTGAAAGGTTCAACGTGAATCAAAACATTGTAAATGCTAAGGTGTTTTCTGTGGTTCATAAAAATTTTTAAAGCTTTTAAAAATAATAAAAACTGCAGATAGAATAATAAATAAAACGATAATAAAGGTAATCAAAGGTTCTGCTTTTCCGTGACCATACGGGTGGTCTTCATCAGGCGGGCGACTGGCATAGCTGAAGCCAAAAATGCTGAGAATAGATGCAAAAATATCAGCTAAAGACTCAATTGCATCGGCAATCAGAGCAAAAGAATTTCCGATAATTCCTGTAATGCCTTTGGCTAAAACCAAAAATAAGTTGATGGCTAAGCCAACAAAAAGGTTTTTTTTGACTTTTTTGATTTTTGAGCTTTGCATAACACTACAAGAGTAAATGAATTTTCCATTAAATTTAGAATTTATAATTTTGCACCAATTTTTAAAAGCCTAATAAAAAATCATTTTCGCATGCCAAAGAATTTAGTCATTGTAGAGTCCCCAGCTAAAGCAAAAACTATTCAAAAGTACTTAGGAGAAGACTTTCGTGTAGAGTCCAGTTTTGGGCATATAGCAGATTTGCCCAAGAAAAACATGGGAATTGATATTTCTAATAATTTTGAACCTATTTACGAAATTTCGCCTGATAAGAAAGAAGTTGTCGCTAAGCTCAGAAGATTGAGCAAAGAAGCCAGTGTGGTTTGGCTAGCATCTGATGAAGACCGTGAGGGAGAAGCGATTGCTTGGCATTTGTATCAGCAATTGGGTTTAAAGGCAAATGAAACGAAACGAATTGTGTTTAATGAAATTACCAAAAAAGCCATTCTCAATGCGATTGAAAACCCGAGAGAAATAGATGAAAACTTAGTCAATGCCCAGCAAGCACGGCGAATTCTAGACCGCTTAGTTGGGTTTGAAATGTCGCCTGTCTTATGGAAAAAAGTAAAGCCAGGGCTCTCGGCTGGGCGGGTGCAATCGGTGGCCGTTCGCTTGATTGTGGAGCGCGAAAAAGAGATTTTGGACTTCACACCAGAAAATAGCTTTAAAGTTACAGGAGATTTCCAACTGAAATCGGGGGAAATATTTAGTGCACATTTAAATCATGATTTTGAAGATTTTTCAAGCCTTAGAAAATTTATAGAAAAATGCCAATCTGCTGAGTTTTCTGTCGGGGAAATTGATAAAAAACTAGGTAAAAGAAATCCATCGGCTCCGTTCACAACGTCAACTTTGCAGCAAGAAGCTTCACGAAAGTTAGGCTTCTCAGTAGCTAGAACGATGCGCGTGGCTCAGCAGTTGTATGAGAGCGGTTTAATTACTTATATGCGTACCGACAGCGTAAATTTATCAAGCGAAGCAATTTCTGCGGCATCGCATTACATTGAAGAAAATTTTGGGAAAGAATATAAGCAAGTCCGAAAATATACCTCTAAAACAAAAGGTGCGCAAGAAGCACACGAAGCGATTCGCCCTACAAACCTGCGAATGGAACAGGGCGGAGCAGATGCTTCTCAACAGCGATTGTACGATTTGATTTGGAAACGAACCATCGCTAGCCAAATGGCAGAGGCAAAGCTGGAAAAAACGACGATAGATGTGGATATGTCTAATCAGAAAAAGCACGTCTTCCGCGGGAAAGGAGAGGTGGTGTTGTTTGATGGATTTTTAAGGGTTTACCAAGAAAGCACTGATGATGATGAGATGGTGCAACCGAAGGGGATGACGATTTTGCCACCGATGGAAAAGGGTGATGTACTGATACCGAATTCAATTTTTGGTTTAGAAAAATTTACCCGACACCCAGCTCGTTACTCAGAAGCTAGTTTGGTAAAGAAATTAGAAGAATTGGGCATTGGTCGCCCTTCTACCTACGCACCAACAATTAGCACGATACAGAAGAGAAAGTATGTTGAAATTGTGAATTTAGAAGGAGAGAAGCGAAAGCTAAAAGCAATTCGCCTAGAGAAACAAAAAATAAAAGAATTTACTGAAAATGAGATCTTTGGAGCTGATAAACGAAAGCTGAAACCTACCGATGTAGGCATTGTAGTTAATGACTTTTTGGTAAATTATTTCAAAAACATCATGGATTACCAGTTTACGGCAAAAGTAGAAGAAGATTTTGATGAAATTGCTGCTGGAAAAGAAGATTGGTTTAAGATTTTGGATGAGTTTTATGGTAGTTTCCACAAAAATGTAACGGATGTAGAAGAAAACGCTGACCGTGCAACGGGAGAAAGACTTTTAGGCAAAGACCCTGAGACGGGCAAAAATGTTTATGCTAGAATTGGACGATACGGAGCGATGGTTCAGATTGGAGAAACTGAAGAGGAAGAGAAGCCAAAATTTTCTGGGCTAAATCCTAATCAAAATATTTCTACCATTACACTAGAAGAAGCTTTGAAACTTTTTGAGCTTCCTAAAGATTTAGGAGAGTATAAAAAAGAACCAGTTTCGGTGAACGTAGGGCGTTATGGACCCTATGTAAAGTTTGGTGAAAAGTATATCTCTCTACCAAAAGACCTAGACCCCAATGAAGTTAATTTGGCACAAGCCCAAGAAGTGATTGATGCAAAACTGAAAGAAGAAGCACCGATAGCAGAATACGAAGGGAAAGAAGTGACGAAAGGCACAGGGCGATTTGGCCCGTTCATTAAATGGAATAATTGGTTCATCAATGTAAGCAAAAAGTATGATTTTGATAATCTTTCCTCAAAAGATATAAAAGAACTCATAGAGGCTAAAAAGAAAAAGGAAAACGAAAAAATAGTCAAAGTATTTGAAAAAGAGGGAATTAGAATAGAGAAGGCACGGTGGAAAAGACACAACATCATCCAAGGGAAAACCAAAGTCGAGGTGGCTAAAGATGTAGACGTTTTGAATATGACCTTAGAAGAGGCGCAAAAAATATTAGCCATAAAAACCACGAAAAAATCGGCAAATAAAAAAACTAAAAAGACAAAAAAATAATGAATATTTTTGAATTTTTGGAACCCAACGCAGATGATTTTATTTACGAGGAATCAAGTATCGGCAGGGGATTTGTGAACTTCAATCCATCAGAGATTCAACACGGGAGCATTTATATTCTTGGCGTCCAGAATCATTTTGGTACAGAATATGAATTCTCAAAATCAATCTTAGTAGAATGGTGGCGTTCTTTTAAAAAATTATATCCCAATAATTGGAAAAGACCAATTTGGGATCTAGGTGTGCTGATAGAAGGAGAAGATACCAGTCAATTTTTATATGCCTTTGATGAAATCGTATCAAGCATTCAAAAAAATAAAGGAATTTTGATTCTCGTTGGCGGAACTCAAGCTTTGTCTTTTCATATTTTTAAAGGCTTAGAAAAAAAATTTAAATCAGTTTGCTCGGTAGATAAAAAGCTAGACTTAGAGAATCCAAGAGAGGAAGTAAATGCAAAGAATTGGGTTTCTCACATGATTTTAAAGCCAGAGCATAGGCTATTAAATTATTATAATTTTGGGAGCCAAATCCCGTACAATCAAATTGAAAATCATGACATCTTGGAGCAGCTGAATTTTCAAAACATAGGTTTGGGGAAATTGATTGAGAATCTGAAAAAAGTAGAGCCTTATTTACGGGACTCCCACCTATTGAGCGTAGATATGGGAGCCATGAGCTCAGCTTGCTTTAATTCTACTCAAAACACAGTAAATGGATTGAATGCTAGAGAAATTTGTGGAATGATGAGATATGCAGGCTTGTCTATGGATTTGGATGCACTGCACCTCAGCTTGGCAGATGATAATATAAAGCCAAGCAATGCGGAGCTATTAGCAGAGATGGTTTGGTATTTTATTGATGCGAAAAATAATATGAAAAAAGATGGTGAGGTGCACCGCTACCGAGTGCAATGGGAAGATGAAGAGTTGGTGTTTCTAAAATCAAACCAGTCAGAGCGTTGGTGGATGGAAGTTCAGGTAGATGGAACAACTCAGCGAATTCCATGCGAGGAGCAAGATTATAGAGATTGCCTAAAGGGTGAAATTCCAGAGAAATGGAGTTATTTTTTTAAAAGATTTTTTTAAGCCTTAAAAAAAAATAAAAATTAGATCAAATTTAATTTTTGGTCATTAAATAAAAAATAATAGTTTTACAAACTTTAAAAAAGAAGAATATAATGGTAAGAACTGTTGCATGTATACTTTTGAGTACCATGCTTTTTTCATGTAATTTATTTAATGGAAAGGGTAGCAGATCGAATGACAGAGGTATGATTATACCAAGTAAGAAATCGAAAAACTTCTCACCAGAAAGACCAGTGGGAATGGTGGCAATACCAGGAGGCTCTTTTGTAATGGGGCAAACAGATTATGACTTTGCTCAGCAAAAAAACGCTTCACCCAAAACAGTTTCAGTTTCGGGATTCTTTATGGATGATACAGAAATCCGAAATTCGGAATACCAAGAATTTGTTTCATATGTAAGAGATAGTATTGTTCGCCAAAGATTAGCAGAGCGTGCTTATGAATTGGGCTACGATGGTACTGCAAATACCGCCAGTGGGCAAGGGGGGATAAGTGATTTCGCATTTAAAGCGAAAGATAATGCAACTGGTGAGCAATCAGCTTACCTACAATATGTGAATGAAATGGCTGATGGACGTAGCGGGTATGAATCTGAAAGGCAATTGAATTGGGATATTCCTATTATTTGGGATAAATATGAGTACCCTGATCGTGATTATGTAGAAGTGATGGAGGCTTTGTATTATCCACCAAAAGACCGATTTAATGGGGAAAGAATATTAGATGTTCGTAAATTGAATTTTGTGTTTACTGAAGTTGATAAAAATAAAGCTGCGAGAACTGCGAATAGCAAACGCCAAGACTTTGTAGTTACTGACACGGTAAATGTTTATCCTGACACAACAGTTTGGGTAAGAGATTTTAACTATGCATACAACGACCCATTGCATGAAGATTACTTTTGGAATGAAGCTTATGCCGATTATCCTGTAGTTGGTGTAACTTGGAGTCAGGCAAAAGCTTTTTGTGTTTTTAGAACTAAAAAACATCAAGATTATAAAAGATCACGAAGAAAAAATAATACAGAAAACGTAATTCAATATCGCTTGCCTACAGAGGTAGAATGGGAATATGCAGCTCGAGGAGGTATACAAAATGCTCCTTACCCTTGGGGAGGTCCTTATTTGACGGATAGTAGAGGTTGCTACCTAGCTAATTTCAAGCCGAAAAGAGGAGATTATGTAGAAGATTGCTGTGCTAAGTCAAAAAAATCTGGCTTTATTTATACAGCACCAGTGAAAACATTTCATCCTAATGGCTATGGGCTATACGATATGGCAGGAAATGTAGCCGAATGGACTCAATCTCCTTACGGAACTTCATCTGGAGAATATACAGGGACGCTAAACCCTTATTTGGGCACTGGAAAAGATACAGATAGAAAAACCGTGAAAGGAGGCTCTTGGAAAGATGTAGGCTATATGCTTATGGTAGGAAATAGAGATAACGAGCATAAAGACTCTGCAAGAAGTTATATCGGATTTAGAACCGTACAATCCATCCCAGAGGGATCGGATGTACGCTATAATAGAACAAGACAATAAAATTCAATTTTATACTAATAGAAAAATTATAATTATGGCTTTAAAACCAACAAAAAAAGATTACATCCTGAATATGGTCTATTCCTTAGGAGCAGCAATAGTAATTTTAGGAGCATTATTCAAGATTAACCATTATTCCATAGGCCCATTAGATGGATCTACTGTTTTGTTAGTAGGACTTGGTGTAGAGGCAATTATTTTTGTGATTTTTGCTTTTGATCCACCAGCAGGAGATTACGCTTGGGAAAAAGCGTACCCAGAATTATTAGACGGAAAAGCCTCAGTTGCTAGGAAAGGCAATGCAACTGTTCAAGAAGATTATAATACGCAGATATCTTTGTCTGAGAAATTAGATAAAATGTTGACCGAAGCCAAATTAGATGCCTCTTTAATGAACCGATTGAGAGAAGGAATTCAGAACTTTAGTAGCTCAGTAGATGATATCAATAGAACGATAGATGCCTCTAAAAATACTCAAAAATACGGTGATCAATTGGCTTTAGCTGCTAATCATATGGAATCATTGAATTCTTTGTATCAATCTCAGCTAGAAAGTGGGAAAAGACAAGTGGAATTAAATAAAAAATTCATAGATGAAATGGAAAAATCTGCTACTGGGTCAGAGAAATTCTTGACAGAAATGAATAAATTAACCTCAAACGTTCAAAGTTTGAATCAAGTCTATGGTGGAATGCTATCGGCAATGAGGCAACCACAAGCTTAAATTTTATGAACAATATAAATTTTAATACTTTAAAAGTATAGAAAATGGCAAAGGGAAAACTACCACCACGCCAAAAGATGATCAACCTGATGTATCTGGTTTTTATTGCTATGATGGCAATGCAAATCGATAGAGAAGTGTTGAGAAGCTTTGAGGGCATTAATACATCACTTACGGATGCTTCGCAGTTGACAAATCAAAATAATTCAACATTTTATGATCAGATTAAAAATAAAGCTAGTGAAGACGCCGATTACAAAGCAATACAAGATAGAGCAGAACAAGTCAGAGCAAGTTCAAACGAAGTTTTCCAAAGTATTGAAGCAATCAAAAACGAATTAGTTTCAAATGCAAACTACTCCGTGCCAAAAGAAGGAGAAGAGACTAATTATAATTCATTACAAAATACAGATGTTGTAACGAATTTATTTTTCAATGGAGATAATCAGTCAGAGAAAGGCAATATTTTAGTCAATAAAATTGATGAATTCAAGAAATTTTTACTAGACCAATATTCATCAGAAAATGATAAAGCTCGCGTAAATAAATTATTTGGAACAGAGGACTCTAAAAACCTGAGTTGGCTGCATAAAACCTTTTACAATCAGCCGATGGTTGCAGCTTTAACTAATTTAACTAAAATACAAGCTGATGTAAGAACAGAAGAAGGAAACTTGGTTCGTACATTGTTAGCGAATAAATTACAAGATGAAATTAAATTAAAAGCTTTTCAACCGATCGTAGACATTCCTCCAGTAGTAAGAAAGGGAGATAATGTTCAAGCAAATATAGCTTTCGGAGCTTATGACAATACATTGCAAGGTGAAGTGAAAATGGGAGGGCAAACCGTAGCTTTGACTGATGGTAGAGCCACATTCCCGCTAAACACTTCAGCAGATGGAACAAAGACCATTTCTGGTACAATGTCATATAGAAAACCAGACGGATCTACTGAGACTATGCCTTTTGAAAGAACTTATACCGTTGTAAGCGAAACTTTGGCAAAAGCGCCAAGCGGAGGCTCTATCTCTGCAGATAGAATGAATGTAGTTTATCGAGGCATCAATAATCCTCTGACAGCGACTATCAATGGTGCAGACGGACCAATTAATATGACGGCTTCAGTTGCAGGCTTATCAGGTTCAAATGGTAAATATAATTTCAAACCTTCGGGTGGGAATAGCGTTACATTCACAGCCTCTGCCAAAACTTCTTCAGGGAAAACAATAACTGAGACCAAAGAATTTAGAATCAAGCCTGTTCCTCCACCACAAGGGCAGATTAGAGGTAAAAACTCATTGATTGTTCCTCCGAGTTCGCTATCTAAATTAGTCGTAGAAGCAGAAATTCCTAACTTTGAATTTGATGTAAGCTTTACAGTAACTAGCTTTAAGATTAAAGTCTCTGGCCAGAAAACGGTACAAGTTAACGGAAATCGATTGAGCGCAGCAGGAAGAGTACTAGACCAAGTAAAGCCTGGTGACGCAGTTAATATTTTTGATATAGAAGCTACAGCTTCAGGATTGGATGGCAGAGTTCCAAATATTTCTGGAGTAGCTATAGATGTTCAGTAAAATAATTTTGGATAATTAATGAACTTAATTGTCATATTTAATATAAAACTAAAATGAAGTTGAAAAATTTAGGTTTAATCTTATTATTATTTTCTTTTGTTGGGCTTGAGGCTCAGTCTGTTTTGAACGCAAAATCTCCAGCAGATTTGCGACGAATGAGAGAAGAAAATCTTAAATTAAATGCTAAGGGAGATACCATTAAAGATGAGAGCGAACCATTACCATATGGTTACATCAACGAAGATGATATTCTGTGGTCAAAAGTTGTATGGGAAGTGATTGATTTGAACGAAAAAATTAACCAACCTTACTACAATTCGACCAATGGCATTGCGTACAAAACACTTTCACTTTTTGATGCTTTGAAGAAAGGAATCGAAGACGGGAAAATTACAGAAGTATACGATGATGAATATTTTGAATATAAAATCACAAAAGATCAGGCTGTAAATGCACTCTCTAGAACTGACACCACAGATTATTACTACGAGCAGAAAGAACGCGGAGTTGATATGTCAAACGCTGTTGATGATGGGATAAATCGATTCGATATAAGCTCAGATAAAATTAAAATGATTATGGTCAAAGGAATGTGGTATGTAGACAGAAGAATAGGTGAGATGCGATACCGCTTACTAGGCTTGTCAGTCTTAGGACCCGACGCTCAGTCGATAGGTCGCAGCTTTGAAGGGGCAGATGATTTTGTAAATTTATTTTGGATTTGGTATCCTGACGCGCGTAAAGTGCTTCATCAATATACCGTATTTGACCCAAAAAACGCAAGCTCAAAAATCACTTATGACGATATGTTAAATGCTCGTCGTTTCAACTCTATCATTTACAAAACTAGTGATGCGATGAATAATCGTTCCATTGAAGAATATTTGCCAGAAGATGCCGTAGCTCAGCTTGAAGAGAGCTGGAGAATCAAAAACGATATTCTACAAAAAGAAAATGATATGTGGAATTATTAAAATTTATTTGATAAATCATTCAAAAATCCTGATATTCACTATCAGGATTTTTTTATAGGAAATTTTATGGAAAATGAGATTGATTTTTTAATCGTAGGCGGTGGAATCAGTGGGATTCTAATGGCTTACCAGTGTCACCAAAACAACAAAAGTTTTATTTTGGTAGCAGACGATAAAAAATCTGCTACCCATGTGGCGGCTGGAGTCATCAACCCTGTGGTACTTAGTAAATTTAATCCCATTTGGGAAGCAGAACAACAAATGCAGGAATTAAAAGAAGATTTTTTAAGCCTTGAAAAATTTTTAGAGAAAAAAATCATTCATTCCATGCCAGTATATAGAATCTTCAGCTCAGAAGATGAACAAAAAACTTGGCATAAAAAGAGTGAAAATAATCCTACACTTCAGAAATTCTTATCTACAGAATTTCACCCCAATCATTACCCTTCTATTGACGCTCCGCTAGGTTTTGGTGAAGTTTTAAGCACTGGTTATGTTGATTTTAAATTAATCATCCAAGAATTTTTTAAAGCCTTTAAAAATTTTGTGAAAATTGAAAATTTTGATTTTGACCAATTTCAACCAGAAATTAAAAAATATAAGAACTTCAATTTTCAGCACTGTGTTTTTTGTGAAGGAATCAATGTTAAGAGAAACCCTTATTTTCAATCTGTTCCCATCAAAGAAAATAAAGGTGAAGTTTTAAAAATAAAAACAACGGCTGATTTGCCTAATGCTATTGTGAAGTCAAAATGCTTTCTTATGCCAATAGGAAACCAAGAATACTACGTTGGTGCTACTTATGCCAGAGAATTTGATGACGATGAACCAACAGAAGAAGGGAAATTGAAATTAGAAAATCAGCTGAAAAGTTTCTTCAAAAAAGATTATGAAATTATAGCACATTATGCGGCTATTCGCCCCACGGTGCAAGACAGAAGACCTATTGTCGGTAAACACCATGAGCTCAATGGCATTTATATACTGAACGGAATGGGGACGAGAGGAACCTTCAATGCGCCATACAGTGCTCGCCGATTGATAAACTTTATCCTCAAAGGAGAAAAAATTCCAGAAGAAATAAACTATCAACGATTTATATAAAGTTGAAGAATATTTTCAAATAATTATTTTTGTATTATGTTATATGCACAAAAATTAGGCGTTCACTTTGCTGGGAATTATTTATTCAGCGATGCAACTTTTAGAATTAATAAAGGAGACCGCACAGGCTTATCGGGAAAAAATGGAGCAGGAAAATCCACTTTGCTCAAGATTTTGGCTAAGCAACAGCCCAGCACAGAGGGAGAAGTGAATTATGAAGGAGATGTAAGCGTTGGCTACCTTTCTCAAGATATTGATTTTGTAGAAGGGAACACCGTCTGGCAAGAGGCGGAATCAGCCTATGAAAAATTAAATGCCTTAAAAATTAAAATGGATGAAGTTAATCATCAACTTTCTACGCGCACAGACTATGAGAGTGATGTGTACCACGACCTGATTCATGAAATTTCTCATCTCACTGAACGTTATACGATGCTTGGTGGGTACAATAAAGACGCCGACATTGAAAAAATTTTAAAAGGTTTAGGGTTCAAAGCTAAAGATTTTCATCGCTTGACTTCGGAATTTTCTGGCGGATGGCGAATGCGTGTGGAATTAGCAAAATTGCTTCTGAAAAAACACGACATCCTCTTGCTAGATGAGCCAACCAACCATTTAGATATTGACTCAATTATGTGGTTAGAAGATTTTTTAAAAAACTATGAAGGTGCGGTGATCATGGTTTCGCACGATAAATTGTTTCTAGACAATGTTACCAATCGAACTTTAGACATTTCTAATAAAAAAGTACATGATTACAAAGCTAATTACTCAAAATTTGTAACATTGAGAGATGAAAGACTAATACAACTAAAAGCTGAGCAAAAAAATCAAGAACAATACATTAAACATACCGAGCAACTTATCAATAAATTCCGAGCAAAAGCCTCAAAAGCCAGTACAGCAAAATCACTACAGAAGAAACTGGAACGTCTAGATGTAATTGAAATCGAAGATGTTGATGTGCATAAAATGAATATTCAATTCGAGCCTTCTCAACGTGCAGGGAAAGTGATTTTTCAAATGGAAAATGTAGCTAAATCTTATGGTGATAAAAAAATTTTTAGCGATGTGAATTTAGAAATTGTGAGAGGTGAAAAAGTAGCTTTTGTAGGACAAAACGGGCAGGGAAAAACTACGCTGGCTCGCTGCATGGTAAATGAAGTTGATTTTGCTGGGGAAATTCAGCACGGGCATAATGTGGAAGTGGGTTATTTTGCTCAGAATCAGCATCATGTTTTGCAAGATCATCATACGGTTTTAGAGGAAGCAGAACATGCCGCTACGGAATCTACAAGGCTGAAAGTGAGAGATATACTCGGCGCTTTTCTATTCAGTGGAGAAAATGTGGAAAAGAAAGTGAAAGTCTTGTCGGGAGGAGAGCGAAACCGTTTAGCTTTGGCAAAATTACTACTGCACCCGTCCAATGTTTTAATCATGGATGAACCAACCAACCATTTGGACATTCAGTCCAAAGAAATCCTGAAAAATGCCTTGAATAATTACGAAGGAACTTTGATTTTAGTCTCTCATGACCGAGAGTTTTTACAAGGTTTGGCAGAGAAAATAGTTGAGTTCAAAGATGGTAAGGTGAAAGAATTTCTTGGTAATATTGATGAATATCTAGAATACCGAAAAGCGCAGAATATGCGTGAAATTGAAAAAGTAGAAAAAAAAGAAATTTCTAAAGGCTTTAAAAATTTTGAAGACAAAAAAGAGTCAGAAAATCAGGTAATTAACAAAGAAATTTCAAAATTAGAAAAAATAATCTTTACACTAGAAGAAGAAGCTTCGACTCAAGAAAAAGCTTTTGCAGAAAAGAATCCAACCAAAGAAGAATTAAAAAATTACGAGGAATTAAAAGAAAAATTAAATCAAGCAATGAAAGACTGGGAGCAACTTTCGCTTCAGCTTTGATTAAAAGTTATTGAAATTCCTTATTTTTGCTAATCCAAATAAAACAAATCATTCATGTTTCAAAGTCTTCAAGATAAATTAGATAACGCTTTACATACGCTAAAAGGACACGGGCAGATTTCTGAAATCAATGTCGCAGAAACCATTAAAGAGATTCGGCGTGCGCTGGTAGATGCCGATGTAAGTTACAAAGTGGCTAAAGATTTCACATCAACGGTAAAAGAAAAAGCACTGGGGCAAAATGTATTAACGAGCTTAAAGCCAGGTGAGCTGATGACCAAAATAGTTCATGATG
The DNA here is from genome assembly GCF_951229915.1 of Candidatus Ornithobacterium hominis. Taxonomy (GTDB): domain Bacteria; phylum Bacteroidota; class Bacteroidia; order Flavobacteriales; family Weeksellaceae; genus Ornithobacterium; species Ornithobacterium hominis. The sequence continues at coordinate 591,194 of NZ_OX579588.1, forward strand.
AGATGGCAGAACTGATGGGGGGCGAAACCAAGGAGCTTAATGTTCAGGACAATCCTACCATTATTTTAATTGCAGGTTTGCAGGGTTCGGGGAAGACTACTTTTTCGGGTAAACTAGCAAATTATCTTAAGAAAAAGAAACATAAAAATGTACTCTTGGTGGCGGGTGATGTTTACCGTCCTGCGGCGATTGATCAGCTAAAGGTAGTTGGTAGCCAAATTGATGTGCAAGTTTACACCGAGGAAGGAAATCAAAACCCAGTAGAAATTGCAAGAAATGCGATTCAAAAGGCAAAAGAAGATAATAAAAATGTAATTATTGTCGACACAGCGGGGCGTTTGGCTGTTGATGAAAAGATGATGGCTGAGATTCGTGATGTTCATCAAGCCATTAACCCGACAGAAACGCTATTTGTGGTTGATTCCATGACAGGACAAGATGCTGTGAATACAGCTAAAGCTTTTAATGATGTGTTAAATTATAGCGGTGTCGTATTGACTAAGTTAGATGGTGACACTAGAGGTGGTGCGGCTTTGACAATAAGAACGGTGGTAGATAAACCCATTAAATTCATCTCTACGGGTGAGAAATTAGATAAAATAGACGTTTTCCATCCGAGCCGAATGGCTGACAGGATTTTGGGCATGGGAGATGTCGTTTCTTTGGTGGAACGTGCGCAAGAGCAGTTCGATGAAGAGGAGGCTAGAAGACTTCAGAAGAAAATTGCTAAAAATAAATTTGATTTCAATGATTTCTTAAAACAAATCAATCAAATCAAACGCATGGGGAACATGAAAGATTTATTATCAATGATTCCTGGGGCAGGTAAAGCTTTAAAAGGTGTAGAAATTGATGACGATGCGTTTAAGCAAATTGAGGCAATTATTCACTCCATGACGCCAGCAGAAAGGGAAGAACCTAAAATAATAAATGCTAGCAGAAAGAGAAGAATCGCAAAAGGGTCTGGCACGAGCGTGCAAGAGGTAAATCAGTTGCTAAAACAATTCTCTCAGATGGGGCAAATGATGAAGTTTATGCAGTCAAGCCAAGGGAAGAATATGATGAAAATGATGGGAAGTAAATTACCTGGAATGAATTAATTTTTTTTAAGCCTTAAAAAAATCTAAGAGTCTGCTTGAAATATTTGAGCAGACTTTATTTTAAAATTTATAGCGAACTTGAGCAATAAAATATCGACCCAAGATTTCGGTCTCGTTTAGATAGGTGTAGAAATCATTTGTGCCGTTATTGACGATAAGGTTATTCCCGAAAATGTTACCTGCAATGAGTTTTACGTAAGTCTTTCTCGCTGGTTTGATCCGCAACGAAGCTTTGAGGTTGTGATTGCTATTGATTTTCTTCCCATCAGTCCACGTATTGGGGAAACTATAGTCAACTTCTATCAGCCAATTTTTTGACGGGACAAAAGCGCTTTCTATATAAGGCGATAAACTAGTAAATTTATTCTGACGAATTTCATTTTTAAAATCATTGAAATTTAAGCGAGTTCCAAAGTCAAACTCAATTTTTTCATTGGATTTGATGCTGTTTCTTAAATTGTACCCGTGAGAGAATGAACTAGCTTTGATGAAGTTACCATTATTAAAGCTATAGAAATCACTGTTGCTAAGATTAGCATTCAAGCGCAGGTTGTAATTTTTGGAGAAACGCTTAGAGAAGTGAATATTTGCAGCCATCTGTTTTTCTACATCAGGTACATTATAGTAACTTGTAAATTGAGCTGTTGGGTTATAATATCCACCATTTCTGATGTTATCATGACTCCAAGAATAGGAGGTGTTAACTCCGAAATTGATGAATTTAAAATAATTACTGTAAAAATAGCCCAAGCTGACTCTATTTTGTTGACTCAAATTCAACTCTGGATTCCCAGTGTATAGATTGTAATAGCTGGTAATTTCATAGGCTGGAGACCAATCGCTAATGTTTGGTACAGAGTAGTCTTTAGTATAATTAAAGTAAATTCTATTGCTTGGCGAGATTTCATAATTTGCTGAGAGATGTGGCAGCCACATGATTTTATTTAAATCTGTATTTTGCATATTCTTCACAGCATTATTTGCCTTGAAGTAGTGCGTACCCAGCCCTGCATCAACTTTCAACCCTCCCCATTTTCTTGTGTAAGTTGCGTCTAAATAATATTCATTAAAGTCAAAATTTGAGGTGGTTGGGGTATTTTTGTTTTTTATCGCAGTTGTGTAATCAAAAATGGTGTTATTTAAATTTTCTTTAGAATAATTAATGCCTGCTTTAATTCTAATGTTACTAAGATTGGTTATCAAATGATTATAAATCGTCAAGAAATACAAATGATTAGCCATCAATTCTCGTTTTTGATTCAGTTGAAATTGATTGTCTTTTTTGCTAAGATTCAGCCACTGCTGGAATGGAGCTTCTGTGCTGATTAGCTTCAAATTTGGATTCACTTTTTGGTAAATGTGCGAAAAGTAGAAACCAATATTATCATCGTCACCCACTTTTTTGATGTAAGATAACTTTTGGTTAATAGCATAATTATCTCTTTCGCCCGCAGAATTTCGGAAGACACTCGCCGTTTTTTCATCATTTAAAAAAGTAGAAGCATCAGTCAAACTTTCAGAATTTTGATGATTAAAATTAACGCGATATTTAATATTAGCACCATTTTGAGCCGAATAATCCATCTTGATTCGGGAAATGAAAGAGAAGATTTTATTCAAATTATGATTAACGTCTTTTTGCGTAAATTCAGGGTAGTAACGCCAACTTCTCGAGCTATATTCTGTCTCGTTATCAGTAGCCATAGCAAAAGCAGACACCGTGAGCCGTTGATTGGGTATATAGCCCAAATGCAAAGCACCCAAATGATTTTGCATGCGAGCTGCATTCCCGCCAGAGCTATAGCCAATATCACCAATCGAACTGCGTAAAGAACTCTCACCGCCTTCTTCAGCAAAATCAGAATAGCCCCCCGAGAATTGATAATAATCTTGCGTGCTAAAGACTTCATTCCCATAAGTATTGAAATCGGAAATCAAAGTCGCATCGGTTTTGCGAGAGAAGTAAAACAATTTACTCTGCACATCATAGTGTTTTTGCGCATCACCACCCAGTGTTAAATTCCCAAAGCTTAAATTTTTTTTATCCTCTTTCAGTACAATATTTAGCTCAGGTTGCTCGTCATCTTGCAAAGAATTGGCAAACGGGTTAGCCCTAAATTTCTTGTTCAATTGTATTTTATCCACCGCATCGGCAGGTAAATTTTTAGAAATCAACTTTTGGTTCCCGCCAAAGATTTCTCTTCCTTCTACCTTAATGGAGTTAATCTCTTTCCCTTGATAATAGATTTTCCCATTTTCTACCACCAATCCAGGTAATTTTTTTAAAATCTGTTCTAAATTTTCCTCGTTTCCTGAAGCGAAAGATGCCGCATCATATTCTATCGTATCTCCCTTGACTTGAATTGGAATTCGCCCTTGTGCCACCACGGCATCTAAACTGACGACATCTTTTTTGAGCGTAATTTTTTCTCTTAAATTTTTCTTTAAATCGATTGATTTTACCAAGGAAGCGTGGCTCAGATGCTCGATTTCCAACTCATATTTAGCAGGGCAAGGCATTTCTAATTTAAATTCACCATAATTATCACTAAACGTATAGCCCGAGGACTCATTCCTTTCATCAAAAGCAGTGATGGAAGCTCTTGCAATAGGTAAATTCAACGAATCAACGAGCATACCCTGGTAGGTACACTTCTCTTGCGCAAAAGTTGAGCCGTATAATATAATGACTAAAGTGGTAAAAATATTTTTCATTAAAAAAAAATAAGCCTTAAAAAAAATTAATCTCGGTCAACACCTTCAGAGTACATAGCATTTAATTCTTCAATTAATTTATCATTCAATTCCATAAATTCTTTTAGGGAGATGATTTGCCCTTTTGTCGGGCGTACTATTTTCACATTTTCTTCAGTAGTTAAGCCTGAGACCCAAAAGTGACTAATTATTTTCGTCTTTTTCAGCGGTTTAGAAACTTTTAAATCCAAAATCAAGCCTGGCAAACCAGTAATGCCCATTGGCCCGTGGGGGAGCGGAATAGAAGGCGCATACCAAGCGATATATTCTACAGAATCGTGGTAAGCAGTAGCCTTTTGAGCATCAATATTATAAACTTTTTTCTTTTCTCGGGTAATTTTCCAATCCAAATTCTCAATGGAATCTTGAATCAAATAAGCCTCACCATTTACCGCCTGAGCTTCTCTTGATTTTGTATGATTTTCAAGATCAATAAACCAATCATCTCCAGCAGAAAGAGAAATTTTCATTCCAAAATTAGATTGCCCGTTATTAATTTTAGGTTGATATTCAAAGCTGCTTAAGTCTTTGTTTATGAGTAGTTTATAATTATGAATCTCTTCCATAGAATTTCTTAAAGCTTTTTCCATATCTGCATTTGGACCGAAAGAAGAATTTCTAGGAAAGAGCTCTTCAGTATTTTCAAAAGTTGTTTGCGCTTGGTATTCAACTACCAAATTTTTCTCTTGAGCCAAACTCAAATGAGAAACCAATAAAAATAAGATGACATATATATTTTTCATATTTTTTTTATTAAAATTTTCAAAGCCTTAAAAAAAGTCAAGAAAATATGAGGAATTAATTTTTATTTTTTAAATAAATCATAAATTCATGAAATCAATGAAACCAGTTCAGAAATTAATCTTTATCTACGCCAGTACCATGCATTTTTTTCATTTTTTCTGTCCAGAGCTTCATTTCTTCTTCAAACTCTTTCTGTCTCATCACACGATTAGCCTTCGGTTCTTTAATTTTAATATCCTCATCTCTCACCTTGATTTGATGAGCAGTTATCGTCACATCAGCTCCATTCATTTTGAAGCTAGCTTTCAAGATTAAACCAGGCAAACCAGCAACTTGGGCAGGCCCATCATTTATAGGAATTTTGGGGGCAAACCAAGCCTCAACACTCACAGAATCATTTAAAAAGCCAGTAGCCTTCCTTGTTTCGTAACCCGCAATTTTCTCAGTTTCACGTAGAATTTTCCACTGATAATCAGGCAACGAATCATAAATTAAAATCCTATCAATACCTGGGAAGTCGATCAGTTTTTTGTATTTATTTTCATTCAAATATTTATAGAGTGGTTCTTTATCCGCTTGAGCCATTTGTTGCGCAATCATTCCTCCAGTGCTTTGCGCATTGTTCAATTTTTCTTCAATGGAATAAACAGAAACTTTACCATTAGTTTTTAATTCATAATTATTGGTAATTCCATTTTTGAGCTCTTCACGTAATATTGGTTCCGCTTGAGCGCGGTATTGGGATGGAATATTTTTTAGAACTTCTTCTATATCCATATCAATCTGCTGGGTGTAGTTAATGAATAAACTCTCCCCTTTCTCTTGCGAAATAATAAAGCTTAGAGACAAGCTAAAAATCAGGAAACTCATTAATTTTTTCATATTCTTATCATTTAGAAACGAATATAATAAAAAACTGAATGAAAAAAAAATAAGATTAAGCCTTTCTTAAATAAATTTTTAAGTCTTTGAGAATTTGTGATTGGCAGTAATTCATTTTCTATTATGAAATCATCATTATTACCTTAATTATAAAAAACACTTTTTTATCAACTAAAGAAGTTTGTTTTTAGTCTATAGTTTAATTATTCTAAAATCTAAAAAATTTTTTAAGCCTTAAAAAAAATTAGGTAAAATCTTCTTTCACAATAGTTTGCATATTTCTTTCTGCCAAGCCAGTAATGAAAACAAACGGATTCACCCCTGCGCTACCAGGAATCAAAGCTCCATCTTGCACATATAAATTTTTGTAGCCTTTCACGCGCCCAAATTCATCGGTTGCCTTGCCTAGTACGCATCCGCCGAGCGGGTGATAGCAAAAGTCATCGCCAAAGCCATTGTTGAACAGCAAACGCGAACGTGTGCCTCCATTTTCTTCTTTTAATTTTTTTAGAAGAAATTTAGCTGCTTTTACCGAATATTCATTTTGTTCTTTTCTCCAGTTAAGGTTTACGCTTTTTTTAGACGCATCATAGTAGAAGTTTCCACGCTCTCGATTGTCTGAAATGGAGAGGAAGAGTGTAGTCCAAGTCTCGATGCCGAGTGGGAGAGGGGCTATTTCTGCAAAAATTTTATATTCAAATTCATCACTCCACATATCGATGCCCGCTACAGGAATTGTAGATTGACTCACGCCAGTTTTGTTGACGAAATTCCGCCCAGTCATAATGTTACCGTTTGGCCCCCAATGCATACCGATTTCGTCATTAAGCAGCGGCAAATCGCCTTCATTTTTAGCCCTCAGGAGTAATTCAGAGGTTCCTGTGCTACCAGCGTTTAGAAATAATTTATCACAACTATAGATTTCGCGTTGCAGTAAATCGCCATCTGAGTTTATGGTATCCGCCTCTAGTATGAATTTTCCTTTCTCGTCTTGCGTAATTTCTTGCGTAATTTTATGTACTTTACGCAGGGTTTTTAATGTCAGATTTCCCGTCTCTTCTGCTTTTTTCAGATAAGTTAAATCTAGGCTGAACTTCCCAGCATTGTTACCGTAAATCACTTCGCCACCCAAGGCAGATTGGTAAACTTCATTTTTAGCTTCTTTTTGCATATAATCGAAGTCGTAGGTATTAGAAAACATTTGGGTTTTCAGCCCAGCTAAGTGAGCTTGTTTCTCGGCACTTCGGGAAAATTCGTAGTATTTGGTATTTTGGTAGAAATCACTTGGGATTCGCTGTACTTTTAATTCTTTTTCGGCAAGCGGGAAGAATTCATCATACATTTTGTTTGAGTTAATCCACGGGAAAATTTCTTTGAAGTGTTCTCGGCGTGGCGGAATCGAAATTCCACCATTTACAATCGAACCACCACCGTAAGCTCTACCCACAAAAATAGACATATTTTCGTATTTTAATTTATCCAAAACGCCCGCATATTTTCTGAGTGGAATAGGAATTGTAATGGGCGAATTAGGCCATCTGCTAAACCAGCTAGAGCGTCTGTCTGCTGATAGCATTTTGCAGAAGGTGTCATGCTCGGGAGTTCTGTCCCAGCGCTGCCCCATTTCTAAAATCAAGACACGCTGCCCCCGCTCAGCCAATCGCAAAGCACTTACTGCACCGCCATAGCCGGAGCCGATAATGATATTGGGAAAATGCCCTTGGTGAACGGTTTTTGCTGGAAGCGGCGAAGCTATTTTGCAAGATAACAAGTTGGGGACAAAAAGAGATGAGCCAAATAAAGCGGAAGTTTGTATGAATTGTCTTCTTCTCATGAATAATTTTTTAAGGCTTTAAAAATTTTTTAAGATTCTGTCTAAATTTCATCTTCAAAAATAGACTTTACCAAAATCTAAAGTTAAAAAATAAAAAAGAATAAACTCGCTAAATGTTTAAAAAATTAACGTCAGAAATTGAGAGATAAGATGAAAAGTCAATCGCGAAGCTGATGGTATTTCTTTCTTTTTAGAATAAAATATTGAAACGGGACAAAACATTTACTCCCATAGGTATGGACATTTATTTTTCTCTTTTTAATCATTTTAAAAAGCAAAGAATAAAATGACAGATGCGCTCTAAAAATAGCTGAAAGATGTGAAAACCCTTCGTATCGCCAAAAAACCAAAGCCGTGATACCATCTAAAATTAAGCGACTTAGCAAGACAGGCAAAAGCATCCGTTTAGGTAAATTTTTGACGAGCATGCACAAGCTGTTCCGAAAGTTTAAAAAAGTTTTCTGTGGTGAATTTTTATTCAACGTGCCCCCACCTACGTGGTATACAGTGCTTTCCCCGCAGTAGAAAACAGCCTTGCCCGCATTGTGAAACCGCCAACACAAGTCGATTTCTTCCATATGAGCAAAGAAATCTCCGTCAAAGCCACCGAATTCAAAAAAATCTTTTGCTCTTACAAACATACACGCACCACTTGCCCAGAATACTGCCTGAGTATCATCGTACTGCCCATGGTCTTTTTCTAAAGTCCAGAAAACACGCCCGCGACAAAATGGGTAACCGAAATTATCTACTAAACCACCGCCTGCACCTGCATATTCGAAAAAATCTTGCTGATAGAAATCTAAAATTTTAGGCTGAACGGCAGCTAAATTTTCATTTTCTTCAAATAATTTTTCAATCGGAGTAATCCAATTAGGCGTCACTTCCACATCAGAATTGAGCAAACAGAAGATATCTGCCTTGATTTTTTTTAAGCCTTCGTTGTAGCCACCAGCATAGCCTAAATTTTCATCGTTTACAATGAGTTTAATTTCAGGGAAATTAGTCTGAATGAATTTAACATCGTTTTGAGTTGAGGCGTTGTCAATCACATAAATATCATAATCAGGTGAATTTTCTATCACGCTGGGTAAGAATTTCTTAAGCCACTGTTGGCTATTCCAATTAAGTATGACGATAGCTGTTTTCAAAAATCTCTTCCTTTTTGATGTTTCCAGCGTCGGTGAGACCAGAGCCAATTCGCTGGGTCATTTTTTATATTATTTTCTAAGGCTTTAAAAAAAGCATCAACACTTTCATTGGCCTGCCAAGTTCCATTTTTAGGCTTTAATTCCTTGAGTGTAAAATGATACTCGCCGCGCTTGATTTTTTGAATATCTACATAAATTACAGCGTAATTAAATTTTCTAATTAACTGGTCAAACCCGTTGTAAACAGGCGTATCTTGGTGGAAGAACTTCAAATCATAGCGAATTTTAGGGCGTGCAGGCGTTTGGTCGGCAACCATGAGAAAAGCAGAATTTCCATCATTTTCTGATTCAATGAATTTTTTGACACTTTGGCTCATCGTTAAAGCTGTGATACCGAATCGGGAACGTGATTTTTTGATAAATTCATCAATGACTATATTTTTAGAAGCTTTATAGACTGCAAATTTATTTCTTATCTTCAGGTGATGCGCAAAAAGCGTTGCATATTCCCAATTAAAAATATGCCCAGCTAGGAATAAAATATTTTGTTTTTGGTAGTATTTGTCTAAAATTTTAAAATTAGAAAAACGAGTTCTTTTGTTGAGGTAATCCCAAGATAGGCGAGAGAAAATTAAAGATTCTATAATATAATCACACAAATGGCGATTGAATTCTTGATATAAAAGCTGAAGCTCTGTATTGCTTTTTTCGGGGAAAGCATTTTGGAGGTTTTTTAGAATAACTTTTCTACGGTAATGAATCAAATGATTTTGAAAAAAATAAAGAATATCTGCAATGAAATAGGCAATGCGTGGGGGGATGTGTGAAAACAAATTTAAAAAAAGCTTGAGAAAAAGGTTTTTCATGGATCTTCCAAAATTAAAGATAAATCTTTTAAAATAAATTCAAAAAATAGTTTAAAGTCTTCTTAAAGTTCAAGAAATGATATTGGCTTGATTTTTGAAAAGTTAACACATCAAAGATAAAAAATAGAAAATTATGAGTTCACTTCTTCAGAGGATTAACCAAGGAATAACTTCTGCTTGTTTAGATAAAATTAGCAATTACTTGGGGGAGAGCAGAAATGATACTAGTAATGGCATTTCTGCGGTTGTACCTTCAGTTTTAGCTTTTTTAGCAGACCGCTCTCACAGCGAGCAAGGTGCACAAAGTATTTTCACAGCAACGTCAGACAATGCTTTGACTGCTCTTTTTACTGACTCAGATTTGCAGACAACTTTTGAGAAGAATAGGAATGCACTTTTAGCTAAAGGAAATGTTTTGATTTCAGAACTTTTTGGTGAGCATGCAGAGGGTTTTGAGAAAGAAATCAGCAGCCATGCCAATATCAGCAAAGAATCTTCCAGAGGGATTTTGGCGGCGGTGCTTCCCTTTATGTTAAATGAGGTAGGGAAGTTCATTGATGAAAAAAAATTGACAGAATCAAGCCTGAGCAACTTTTTTGATAATGAAAAAGATGAAATCTACGCTGCAGTCCCGTCTGGATTAGCCACTTTGGGGAGTGCTTTAGGGCTTTCTAATTTCTCTAAAGACTTATCTAGCACAGTAGGCACCACCACTAAAATCACCCATGGGGAAAAACCAATAATAGGCAGAGGAGCGAAAGATAGACCAATGGGGCCGAAGAGAAGTGAAGAAGGAAAGATGAGATGGCTCTTGCCTTTGTTGGGTTTAGTAGCCCTAGGTTTGTTGGTTTATTTCTTGGCGGGGAAATGCAAAGATGAAGCAGCAGTAGCCGACTGTGAGCTGATAGCTGCCTATGCTACTTATGCTAAAAATGAGCAAAATTTAGTGATAAATGCTACTGGAGAACCTGTTCTAGATCACAATGGAAATCAAATCGTAGTAGATGGGAGCACTTACATGATTAATAATGAGAATGAATTAGTAGATGCACAAGGAAATCGAGTGATGGACGCCGATGGGAAAAGAATTAAAATTGATAAAAACCTAGTTGTAGCGGCAAGCTCATATGCTTTGGGTGAATATGATTCTGTGAGAGATGCTTACATCTATAACGTCGGTGAAAACCGTGATTTCACATTACCCGACGGAACGAGGCTAAGCGTAGGCGAAAACAGTACAGAAGCCAAAATCTACAATTTCTTAAATGATTCTAATACACTGGTATCCAATGATAAAACACAAGGTTGGATTACTTTAGATAGAATTTATTTTGACACTGGGGAGTCAACCTTAACAGCCGAGTCAGAACAACAATTACAAAACATTGCTAATATCTTAAAAAACTACCCAGAAGTTCATGCTAAATTCGGAGGTTATACCGATAACCAAGGGACTCAAGAAGTGAATCAGCCACTGTCAAACGATCGCGCTAATGCCGCAATGAACAGTGTGATAGAAAAAGGCATTGATTCCTCAAGATTAGAAAGCGAAGGATATGGGCAGGAGCATTTTATTTGCCCCGCCAATGATACCCCAGAGTGTATGGCACAGAATAGACGTGTTGATATTAGAATTACAAAAAAGTAATTAAAATTAAATCTAATTAAAATTTTAAAAGTCCTTTTCTTCGTCGGAAAGGACTTTTTTTTAATGATTTTTAGAACTTCACAACTGATGATAATTTGGCAAATTTTCTAAAGCTTTAATTTTTCTCAGCTTTTTATCTACAAAGAAGATAAGTGTTTCTACACCGTTTGATAGCAAAAAATAATCAGCGTTGACCTGCGGTTGATAGCGAATAATTTGATTCAAAACCGATTGATCTATTATGATTTTAGGTGCTTTAAACTCGCATAAAATGATTTTTTGCTTAGCCTGAATGAACAAATCAAAGCGATGCGCTACCCGCTGATTAACTTTTTTCTCAGCTTGCATCAGGCTTATCGGGTAGCCCAGTTCCTGACTTAGCCAAAGAATGAAGTGTTGACGCACTTCCTCCTCGGGCGTACGGACAAGCCAAATCTTCCGTGCAGCACAGTAAATTTTATTTCCCTTTTTTTCAAGGCTTAAAAAATTTTTAGCATCATCTTCCATTGAATAGAATTTTGGTAAAGTCAAAAATTTCAAGCAAAATTTGCAATGATTTTTTGTGCAATCACTTCGGCTAATTTTTGTTTACTTTCTTTGGTCCATCCAGCAACGTGCGGTGTTAAAATCACATTTTCTGCATGGAGTAGAAATTGATACTCCTCGGGCAAATCAGTCAAGGTCAAATTCTCAAATGAAGTTTTTTCAAACTCTAAAACATCCAACCCCGCCGCTTTTATTTTCCCAGACTTCAAGGCTTCAACCAAATCTTTGGTCACAACATTTCTCCCACGAGCAGTATTTAAAAAATAAAAAGGCTTAGAAAATTTCTCAATATAACTTCGATTTAGTAAACCGATGGTTTCAGGCGTCTGCGGAAGATGAAAACTCAGAATATCTGTTTTCTCAAAAATCTCATCCATTTCCACTTGTTGGGCAAACTCATCACCCAAATTAGGCAGAATGTCATAAGCCAAAACCTCACAGCCAAAGCCAGAAAGCCGTTTTGCCGTAGATTTCCCCATATTGCCGTAGCCAATTAGACCCACCGTTTTCCCTTTAATTTCCTCCCCACGATTTTCCTCTCTTTTCCATTCGCCTTTGATAATTTGTAAGTTACATCGTTTGAAGTGATTCATCAAGCTCAGCATCATTCCCACGCAATGCTCTGCCACAGCATCACGATTGCCCTCGGGCGCATTGTAGCATTGGATGCCGAGATTTTTAGCCGTTTCTAAATCAATGTTTTCCAACCCTGCGCCCACGCGGCCAATGAATTTTAAATTTTTTGAAGCCTTTAGAAATTCTTCATCTACTGGGAATCGACTGCGGATGATTAACCCGTGAAAATCCTTCATTTTATGCTGAATATCAGCTTTAGTACTTTGGTAATCATGCTCGATGCTGAAATGTTCCGCCAGCAATTCGGTAAGAATAGCGTGATTCTCATCCACCATCAATATTTTAAGTTTCTGTTGATTCTCATTCATTTTCAATAAAATTTATGATTTCGGGTAAAATTATTTTACCCCTCCACCAAGCATTGAAGCGAGGTAAATGCCCAGCACCTTTGATGAGCACCAAGCGATGAGGCACATTTTTTTCTTCTAATTTTTGATTTAGACTTTTAGCCTGCTGCGGATGCACCAAGAAATCCCACGTCCCCTGAAAAAGTAAAGTTGGCACATCGGCCACTTGCGAGAGCGGACTCGCTTCTTTGAATTTTAGCGGGATTTCCTCACCCCAGCGGTAGAAATCACCTGTTGCCGTAGAAAAAGCCGATTTTGTGTACCAATGGTAAAATTTTAAATTTTGATAATCTTCAGAATAGAAATCCGTGGGGCCAGAAAAAGAAATGACTTTATCTATCTGCTGCGGATTCTGGTAAGCATAGAGCAAAGCCAAATGCCCGCCAGCGCTTTCGCCCAAAATGATTTTCTGAGCAGGCTGAAGATGAAATCTCTCAGAATTTTGATTGAAGTAAGAAAAAGCAGCCTCAATATCCTTCAGTTGATGTTTATAGTTGATTTTTTTGGAACGACTTGCCAATCGGTAGTTCAGATTTACAGTAGTGTAGCCAGACGCTGTGAGCTGATTTTGAATTGACCTCAAATGCCATTTTTTGCCAAAAATCCAAGCGCCACCGTGCACGATAAAAATAATGGTATTTTTCCGTTCAGAAGATTTAGGGATGAATAAATCTAAACGCTGCCTTTCTGATTTCCCGTAGCTGAGGTTGTAATGTTTCTGTACCGTATCTGTTTCGTTATACCAGTATTTAGAACAGGAAGAAAACAAAAAAAAGCTAAAAATAATAAAGCTTAAAAAAAGAAGTTTACAATTCATTTCGATACAAAATTAATTGAATTCCTTAAATTTGTAGCAGAAATTTATTTAAATGTTATTGAACCCCCAAGAAGTAAAAAAAGTTAAATCAGCGCTCAGCGAGGCAGAAAAAATTGTCATCATCCCGCACAAAAACCCTGACGGCGATGCCGTAGGCTCGTGTTTTGCGCTCAAAATATTGCTCAACGACTTGGGGATGAATGCCGAGATTGTGAGCCCCAATGATATTCCGATTTTTTTGAAGTTTTTACCTGGAATCAATGACTTTATAAATGCTGAAAAAGAACTTGATTTTGCTCAAGAAAAAATTAGCGAAGCAGACATTCTATTTCTATTGGACTTTAATGATGCAGCAAGAATTGATCAGCTGGAAGAATGCGTCAAATTTTCTAAGGCTTTAAAAATTTTAATAGACCACCATCAGCAGCCACAAACATTTGATATGATGTTCTCCCGCCCTGATTTGCCAGCAACGTGCGAGCTGATTTATCATTTCATAAAAGCCTTGGGTTGGCAAGAAAACATTACCCCAGAAATCGCAACTTATTTGATGACTGGAATTTTGACAGATACAGGCAATTTCAGATACAGCAGCGTGAAGCAATCCACGTTCCAAGTTGCTGGCGAGTTGACGGCATTAGGAGCAAATGCTTACCAAATTCAAGATAAAATCTTAGATAATGTCTCACCACGACGTTATGCCCTGCTGAGTGTTTTCCTACAAAATATGCTCTATTTGCCAGAACTGAGAACCTCGATTTTTACCATGAGTAGAGAAGAATTGAAGAGAAACAATTTTGAAAAAGGCGATACCGATGGGTTTGTGAATTACGGACTCAGTATCGCCAATAATGTTTTGTCGATTTATCTCTCAGAAGATACCCAAAAAGATATGGTCAAAATTTCTTTTCGTTCCAAAAATACGTTTGACGTAAGCGAATTTACCCGAAACTACTTTGAAGGTGGAGGGCACGTGAACGCCGCTGGCGGAAAGTCTGATTTAAGTTTAGAAGAAACCAAAGAAAAAATTCTAAGGCTTCTGGAAAATTATAAAGATGAACTGCAAGCGGTCGAATTGTAAATTATTTCTTTGGATGTTGATTTTTACAATCAGCTGTACTCAAAAAGAAGCTCAAAGCCCTACCGAGTATTCCAAAAATGATTTTATGGAATATTCTAAACAAATCAATAGAAATTTGAATGATGCAGAGAACCAAAAAATTAAAACCTATATTAAAAATCAAAATTTAAAATTCATTGAGACCAATTCAGGATTTTATATGACACCGACTGATTTGAGCGGAAATTTACCCCAAGAGGGTGATGAGGTAACATTTCGCTACAGGGTTGAAAATTTAGAAAAAGAAATTATTTACAACGAAGAAGAAATCGGGAATTTAGAAATAGAATTAGGTAAGTCTTTGATTCCTATTGGTTTAGAATACGCTCTCAAGCGAATGTCCCCTGGCGAAACGGCGCGTGTCATTCTGCCTTCGGGTTTGGCTTACGCTTTGCAGGGAGATGGAAAGAAAATCAAAGCAGATGAAGTTTTGGTTTTCAAACTTAAATTAAAAGAAATTCAATCTAAATGAGAATAAAAAAAATAATTTTGATGGCGGTTGCCTCATTTTACATTTCAAGTTGTACATCAATACCCAAATATATGAGTAAAGAAGAATACAAAGCCTTAGAAGATGGGCTTTACGCAAATTTAGAAACCAGCAAAGGTGATATGTTGGTGAAATTTTTCCCAGCAGAAGCACCGATGACTGTCGGTAATTTTATTGCTTTGGCAGAAGGAAAAAAAGAAAATAAATTTAAGAAAGAAAAAGAACCTTACTATGATGGAACTATTTTTCACCGTGTGATAAAAAACTTTATGATTCAAGGAGGCGACCCGACAGGAACTGGAACAGGTAGCCCAGGATATGAGTTTGAAGATGAGGTAGATAACGGATTGAAACATGATAAAAAAGGAATTTTGTCTATGGCTAATTCTGGCCCAGCGACCAACGGCAGTCAGTTTTTTATAACGCAAGTTCCTACGCCGTGGTTAGATAATAAACACACGATTTTTGGCGAAGTGGTAAAAGGCGATAACGTGATTGATAGCATTGCGGGGGTGGAAACTCAAGCCGCAGATAAGCCAGTGGAAGATGTAGTTTTGAAGCATGTAGATATCATCAGAAAAGGAGAAGCTTTTAAAAATTATAACCCTACGCAAGCCTTTGAAAATGGGAAGGTAGCACTGCAAGCAAAAATTGAAGAACAAAGAAAAAAAACAGAAATGGAAAAAGAAGAACGTAAAAATTTAATCAAAAAATACACCGAGGAAGCTCAGACCACCGAGAGCGGCTTACGCTATGCTTATATGGAAAAAGGAGATGGGGCAAAACCCGAAAAAGGCGAAGACTTAAAAGTGCATTATACACTTTATTTGGCTGATGGAAACATTATTGACTCTTCTCATCAGCGAAATTCACCATTGAATGTAAAAGTAGGGCAGACTTCCCTGATTCAAGGTTGGATGGAAGCACTAACGATGTTTGAGAAAGGCTCAAAAGTTTTTCTCATCGTTCCGTCAACATTGGGCTACGGGACACAGGGAGCTGGGCCAATTCCAGCGAATTCTACGCTTTACTTTGAATACGAGCCATTGAAATAGTTAATAAAAAATCCCGAAAATTTTCGGGATTTTTTTTAGCCTTTAAAAAAAAATCCTCTGCCCCCAAAAAAAATAAATTTGCATAATTCAAAAACGTAAAATACATTTGTGGGCAGGTTGAGAAAAGAAAAAAAATCTCAACGGAAAGTTTTAACAAAAAAATAACGAAATTTTAACAAATGAAATTTGTGAGTTTCAAAATAAAGTGTAAACACACACACACACACACACAGATAATAAGCTAAACAACTCATTATCAATAACTTATAATAATTTATTGCTTCCCCGCGGGAGCGAACCGCGAAACCGTGCAAGAAAATCTTGTGCGGTTTTTCTATTTTCACCTGTGTGAAAGTAGTAATTTCTTCAAAAAGAAGAGCCTCACGGGTTGGGGCTCTTTCTAAATGAAGAAGCAAAAAAAACAGCAAAAATTTAATGAAGAAAAAGAATAAATCAATCAAATATTAACCAAAAAAAAATAAAACAAATGAAGAAATTATTATTTTCTTTAGCCGTATTATCAGCGGTTGCGGTCACCGCCCAAGTAGGCATTAACACAGATGAGCCAAAAGCCACATTACAGGTGAAAGCAAAAAACACCAGTGGCAATACGCCAGAGGGTATACTGACCCCGCAAGTAACGGGCGAAGCCCTTACGGCGATGCTGGCCAACTTAGGGGCAGAGCAAAACGGGATGCTTGTTTACGTAACTTCCCCTGCCTTTACTATTACAGAAGAAAACTTAGAGCAACTACCAGACCCTACAATAGCAAATGTGACTGCACCAGGCTATTACCGCTTTAATTTTGATAGCACCACTGGTGAGAAAAGCTTTGTAAAGCTAGAACCCAGTGGATTGCAAAAAACATTGGATACAGATATAATTGATGGTGGAGAAACAAGATACATCAGCTATGGTTTTGTAGATGCTAAAAGGAGACCATTAATTACATATAATGCAGATAGTGACACAGAAAATTACGGCAATTTGGGAGGTATAGACATGACGATTCCTTTTAGGTCTACTGCCGATAACGTTGGAGTATTTGGCGCACATAGTGTAGGCATAGGGCCTGATGTAAAACTAAAGAGTAATTATTCTGTAGCCATTGGCTATGGGGCAGAGGTGTTAGAACCTACTTCTGGTAGTTTTAGTGGCCTTACAGCTATTGGGGCAAATTCTAAAGCTTATGGGGGGCATGCTATTGCTATAGGAGGTGCCACCGCAGGCATAAAAGATACTTCAAATCATGGAGCTATTGCCATAGGGCTAGGCACTGAAGCTACGGGGTATAATTCTACAGCTATAGGAACTGCCGTAGCCACTGCTGACCATAGCATAGCTATACATGGAGTGGCTAAAGCTATCCATAGTATTGCTATAGGGGAAGGCTCCAGCTCAGAAGTAGTGGGGGGAATAGCCATAGGACATCGCACCATAGCCAACGAGGAATTTCCTTTAGTGATATCTGCTCGGTTACAAGCTCCATTGCTTGCGATGAGTAAGGAAGGTAATTTACATGTGCATCCACCAAGAATAAGTGGTCCAGAGGCTACTGGCATTGTTCTAGATTCCCCAGATGGAAAAAGTTGGAGAATAACGGTAAGCGATAGTGGAAAATTAGTTGTGGAAAAGCACGTGGGCAATACGCCCTAGGTGATTTACGGCTAAGTGCATTGGTTTTGTATACTTGGGTGCTAAATGCTTTTGGGTAAATATGGTACGGATGATGTGCTAAAACTGCGGCACGGATAGGAATGGAAATCCCGCAAAGGCAGCTGCGGCAACAAAAAATAAACGCCAAAGAGTGGAACACGCAGGTGTGAACTCTTTTGGCGTTATTTTTTTGTAAGCAGATGGCTGCGGAATTGGAATGGATAGCCGTGAATGCCGCCCCCTCCCCAAAAAAAATGTTCAGGAAAAATTGTTGGTAAAAATTTTTTAAGGCTTTAAAAATTTTAGGAGAATAAATCAACCCGTAGTTCATTTAGATTTTAATGATTTATTGGGCTAAAAAAGGAAGTTGATAAAGTAGGTCTAAAATCTTTGTCTTTTAAGAAATGATAAATCTGTTTGTAAATTGCGAGCAGATTTTTTTATGGCAAACAATCAATGAGATTTTTTAAGCCTTAAAAAAAATTAAATACACTGTGGGTAAATATTCTGTTTAATTTTGAGAGAATATAAATAATATTTATTGAATAATTTTATTTTTTTTACATTGATTATTTTTATACTTTAGCTCATGAATACGTAAAGCTTTAGGGGTGCTGACTTGCTCAGCTGAGAAATACCCTTTGAACCTGAACAAGTTAGTACTTGCGGTAGGGAAAAGTAATTGGCTATAATTGTTCCTAAAATTATAGTTTGGCTCAGAGATGTCCCTAGCATCTTCTAAGGTTTTACAGCATTAGAACGAGCCTATGATTATGATAAAAATCAATTCCAAAACTGAGGAAATCCCAAAAGAAACCAGTCTTTTACAATTGGTAGCGTTGAAGAATATTACAACAAGGGGTATTGCTATCGCAATAAATCAGCAAGTGATCAATCGCTCTAATTGGGGGGCATATCAACTCAAAGAAAATGATAATATTCTGATTATCAAGGCGACACAAGGAGGCTAATTATTAAAAAACAAATTTCAGTTTATGAACAGACAACAGAAGCCAAGCGAACAAAACATCAGCCGAGAACCTTTCCCAAATTCTGAAAAAATATATGTGCAAGGGAGTATTTACAAAGATATAAAAGTTCCTATGCGTAAAATTACGCTAAGCGATACCTTAGATAAGTTCAAGGGAATCAAGACACCCAATGAGCCGATATTGATTTATGATACGAGTGGTGCTTATACTGACCCGAATATTGAAATTGATGTGCGAAAAGGACTGCAACCGATTCGCCAGCAGTGGATTGACGATAGGGGAGATACCGAGCAATTAGCTGGATTGTCTTCAGAATATGGGCGTAAACGTGAAGAAAACGAAAGTTTAAATCATTTGAGATTTAATAGAAATCGTAAACCGTTGAAAGCCAAAAAAGGAAGAAATGTAAGCCAAATGCACTATGCCAAAAAGGGAATCATTACCCCAGAAATGGAGTTTATTGCCATTCGTGAAAATCAAAAATTACAAGAAATTAAGGAAATTACAAAACAGCACGCTGGGCATAGTTTTGGTGCATCAATTCCCGATGTGATTACCCCTGAATTTGTTCGAGATGAGGTGGCACGCGGGCGAGCTGTGATTCCTTGTAACGTCAATCACCCTGAAAGTGAACCAATGATTATCGGGCGAAACTTTTTGGTGAAAATCAATGCCAATATAGGAAACTCTGCCGTAACCTCGTCTATTGAAGAAGAGGTTGAGAAGTCTGTATGGGCCTGCCGTTGGGGAGCAGACACGATTATGGACTTGTCTACAGGAAAAAATATTCATGAAACTCGGGAATGGATTTTGCGTAATTCTCCCGTTCCGATTGGTACTGTACCGATTTACCAAGCTTTGGAGAAAGTGAATGGAAAAGCTGAAAACCTTACGTGGGAAATTTTTAGAGACACTCTCATAGAACAAGCTGAGCAAGGCGTTGATTATTTTACCATTCATGCGGGGGTTCGTTTAAAATACATTCCACATACAGCAAAAAGAGTAACTGGTATTGTATCGCGCGGAGGTTCCATCATGGCAAAATGGTGCTTGGCTCATCACAAAGAGAATTTTTTATACACACATTTTCATGAGATTTGTGAAATAATGAAAAGCTATGACGTAGCATTCTCATTGGGAGATGGATTACGCCCTGGGAGTATTGCCGATGCAAATGATTATCCGCAATTTGCTGAATTGGAAACATTGGGTGAATTGACTAAAATTGCTTGGGAACATGATGTGCAGTGCATTATAGAAGGGCCAGGGCATATCCCAATGCATATGATTAAAGAAAATATGGATAAGCAATTGGAAGAGTGTGGCGAAGCACCTTTCTATACTTTGGGGCCGTTGACAACAGATATTGCACCAGGGTATGACCATATTACCAGTGGAATTGGTGCTGCAATGATTGGCTGGTATGGTTGTGCCATGCTTTGCTACGTGACTCCGAAAGAGCATTTGGGGCTACCGAATAAAGAAGATGTGAAAACAGGCGTAATTACATATAAAATTGCTGCTCATGCGGCTGATTTGGCTAAGGGGCATCCAGGTGCTCAACATCGTGATAATGCGATCAGCAAAGCACGTTTTGAATTCCGTTGGGAAGATCAGTTTAATCTATCATTAGATCCAGACACAGCACGTGAATTTCATGACGAAACCTTGCCTGCTGAAAATGCAAAAGTGGCTCATTTCTGTTCGATGTGTGGCCCACATTTCTGTTCGATGAAAATTACTCAAGAAGTGAGAAATTATGCTGAGAAAAACGGATTAGATACATTAAAAGCCATTGAGGAAGGAATGAAAGAGAAATCCAAGGAATTCAAGGATAAAGGGAGTGAGGTATATCTGTAATCATTAAAAATCAAAATGTTCATCATTATTACCGCTGAAAGGGCAAAAGCCAATGAGATAGAATTGATACGAAAAATGGCAAGATTCCCAATCAGCATCCATGTTCGCAAACCTTTCTTTGGAGAAAAAGATTTGATGAAGTGGCTGAGCCAATTTGATGAAAATCAACATCAAAAAATGATGTTGCATACCGGGCATAAATTGATAGAACAATTTAATCTAAAAGGATTACATTTTAAAGAAAATCATCTAAAAGATGAAAATTTAAATCATTTAGTAGAGAAATATCATGCGAGGGGTAAAAAACTTTCAGCTTCATTTCATTCACAAAATGAGGCTGAAAGTCAAACCCAATTTGATTATGTTTTGCTGAGTCCTGTTTTTGATTCTGTGTCAAAAAAAAATTATAAAGGCAAAATATTTCAGCTGAACAACCCTCGCAAACCAATAATTGCTCTTGGTGGAATTACTCAGAAAAATATAGAAAAAGCAAAAATAAACGGGTTTTCAGGAGTGGCTGTTTTGGGAAGCATTTGGCAATGCTCTAGCCCTTTGGTGGCTTTTAAAAATATGTTTAATCAGTATGAAAAAAAATTTCTTGAAAAATAAATATAACTTTCTCAAAATTTGGATACTAAATTATTAATTTATGGTTTATTACATCAGCCAAGGGAAAACACCAAATGATCACCTGCAAAATATTAAAAAAATGGTAGATGCTGGGGTAAACTGGGTGCAACTTCGCATTAAAGGAAGCTCAGCAAATGAAATTTTAGATATTGCCCAAAAAGCAAAAGAATATTGCCATGAAAATCAGGTCGTATTTATCATAAATGATGATATTCAAATAGCTAAATTATTAAACTCCGATGGGGTTCACTTAGGAAGAGAAGATGAAAGTCCTCAAACAGCCAAAGAACTTTTAGGGAATAAAAAAATCATTGGAGGAACAGCTAATACATGGGATGATTGCCAAAAACTTATCCAAATGCGAGTGGATTATATTGGTTTAGGTCCTTTTCGGTTTACCTTAACCAAAGAGAAGCTCAGCCCAATACTCGGGATAGAGGGTTTTCGAGCAATTATGAATAAAATGAAAGGAAGTAAAATTGATATTCCTGTTATAGCCATAGGAGGTATTCGTTTAGAAGACATAGAAGAGCTTATTGAAATTGGTATAAGCGGCGTAGCACTGTCAGGTTTTTTGCATAAGCAAGAAAATATAGCCACGACCATTTCTCAGCTTCAATCATATTTTAAAATTTAATGTATGAATAAAAAATTAGTTATCGCCAACCGCACATTCAATTCTCGGTTATTCACAGGAACAGGTAAATTTTCTTCCTCTAAACTGATGGAACAAGCGATTTTAGCCAGTGAGAGTGAATTGGTTACCGTTGCGCTCAAAAGAGTGGATGCCAATAACGAAGAAGATGCTATTTTGCAAGGACTTCAGTTTAAGCATATTCACTTATTGCCCAATACTTCAGGCGTGAGAGATGCTAGAGAAGCTGTTTTTTCGGCAGAAATGGCAAGAGAAGCTTTAGAAACCAATTGGGTGAAAGTAGAAATTCACCCCGACCCTAAATATTTATTACCCGATGCTATTGAAACCCTAAAAGCATGCGAGGAGCTGGTGAAAAAAGGATTTGTGGTTATGCCTTATATTCATGCAGACCCCGTTTTGTGCAAACGATTGGAAGAAGTTGGCTGCCAATGCGTAATGCCATTGGGAGCCCCTATAGGAACAAATAAAGGCTTAAAAACCATGGATTTTTTAGAAATCATTATAGAGCAAAGTAATGTGCCCGTAATTGTAGATGCTGGGATAGGAGCCCCTTCACATGCCGCCCATGCCATGGAATTGGGTGCTGACGCAGTGCTGGTGAATACAGCTATTGCTACTTCTGAGAATCCTGTGGAAATGGCACAAGCATTTAAATTAGCCGTAGAGGCAGGGAGAATGGCGTATGAGGCGAAATTAGGGAAAATCAGTAATCAAGCAACAGCTAGTAGCCCGCTAACTAAATTTTTATACGATTAAAAAGCCTCAAAAATGAGTGGTTTTAAAGATATATTAGCACAGTATAATTGGGAGGAAACACTACAAAGTATTCATCAAAAAACAGAACAAGATGTACGCCAAGCACTGGCAAACCCGAGACGAGATTTAGAGGATTTTAAAGCACTGATTTCGCCTTCGGCACAGCCTTATTTGGAACAAATGGCACAAGAAAGCCACCAGAAAACACGCAAACGATTTGGTAGCACTATGCAAATGTATGCCCCTATGTATTTGAGCAATGAATGCCATAATATTTGTACTTATTGTGGTTTTAGCTTTACGAATAAAATACCCCGCAAGACACTGACTGATGAAGAAATTTTGAGAGAGTCTACATTTATTAGGAATAAAGGCTATGAACATATTTTGCTGGTGACAGGAGAAGCCAATCAAACCGTAGGGGTAGATTTCATTAGCAATGCCATTCAGTTATTACGCCCTTATTTTGCAAATATATCGATGGAGGTTCAGCCACTGAATCAAATCGAATATGAACGTTTGAAACAAGCTGGTTTATATGCCACTTTAGTTTATCAAGAGACATATCACAAAGCTACTTACCAGAAACATCACCCCAAAGGCAAAAAATCAAACTTTGATTTTCGTTTAGATACTCCCGACCGAATTGGTCGTGCAAAATTGCACAAAATAGGCATTGGTGTATTACTTGGGTTAGAAGATTGGCGTACCGATAGTTTTTTTACAGCTTTGCATCTAAAGTATTTACAAAAAACCTATTGGAAAACCAAATTTTCCATTTCCTTTCCACGTTTACGTCCGTTTAGTGGTGGATTAGAACCAAAAGTTACTATGACAGATGCTGAATTGGTACAGCTAATTTGTGCCTATCGTTTGATGGACGAAGATGTAGAGCTTTCAATTTCCACACGAGAAAGTCCTCGCTTTAGGAATCATATTGTTCATTTAGGTATTACGTCGATGAGTGCCGAATCCAAAACCAATCCAGGTGGCTATACCGTGGAACCTCAATCATTAGAACAATTTGAAATTTCTGACGATCGATCTACTGAAGAGATATATAAAATGCTGAAAAAAAATAAAATACAACCTGTTTGGAAAGACTGGGAAAAAGCATGGTAATAAAATTAAGTAAAGAAGAGGAGCAACAATATGCACGCCATTTGTTGTTGGACGAAATAGGTGTAGAAAAACAAGAATTATTGAAAAAATCATCTGTTTTAGTCATTGGTGCTGGTGGTTTGGGAAGTGCTGTCTTGCAATACTTAGTTGCCGCAGGCGTAGGGAAAATAGGAATAATAGACCCAGATGTAGTAAGCATCAGTAATTTGCAACGGCAAGTATTATTTACCCATAAAGACGTAGGGAAACCTAAGGCAGAGGTAGCAAAGAGGCGTCTAGAGCGGCTAAATCCATTTATAGAAATCACAAGCTATACGCAAACATTAAATCCTGAAAATGCATTTTATCTCATAGAAAAGTATGACGTAATTGTGGAAGGTAGTGATAATTTCACCACAAAGTATTTAACAAATGATGCTTGTGTATTGGCAAAGAAACCTTTTGTCTTAGGTTCAATTTTTAAGTTTGAGGGGCAACTATCTGTCTATAATTATAAAGGAAGTGCCACCTATCGCTGTCTTTTTTCTGAACCAATGAGCACCATAGATATGCCAAATTGTAGTGAAGTGGGAGTGTTGGGGGTACTGCCTGGTGTGGTTGGAACGTTAATGGCAAACGAAACCATAAAAATAGTAACAGAAATAGGCGAAGTTTTAGTAAATAAATTATTAAAAATTGATTTACTTACTTTAGAAATGAACATTTTTAAATTTGAAAAAGACCCCGAAATTCAAATTGAAAAATTAGAAACTCTTACAATGCACTGTTCAAGCCAAAATGAAGAAATAGATTTAGAAACATATCAAAAAGAAAAAGAGCGTTATAATCTATTAGATATCCGCACACTTGAAGAACGTTTAGCATTTAATTTAGGCGGAATTCATATTCCTCTACAGGAACTATCTCATCGCTGGCAAGAGTTACCTAAAGAGAAACCCATAATCGTGTATTGTGCCAAAGGAATCAGAAGTGCCAAAGCCGTTGAATTTTTAAAACAACAAAATTCAGCTATGAAATTTCTAAATTTAAAAGATGGAATTAATGGGATAAAAAAACAGAGTTAAATTTCTTTAAAAAAATGATGCAGTGCACCATTACCCTTTCCCCATGAAATTTTTTTAGCATGAAAAATGGCTTTATACACATAATCCTGAGAGAGAGCAATTGCCTCCAAAGATGTTTTACCCAAAGCCAAATAAGTAGCTATGGCAGAAGAAAGCGTACAACCTGTTCCATGGGTATTTTGGGAATGAATTTTTTTAGTATCAAATCGGTGAACACTTTTTTCAATATCAAAAAAAAGCGAGGTAAGTTGTTCCCCTTTCAAATGCCCACCCTTTAGCAGTACAGATTGTATTCCCATTTCAAGAAGCAATTTCCCAGCCTTTTCCATATCTTCTATCGATTGAATGCTTTGATGAGTCAGTAAAGAAGCCTCATCGAGATTAGGGGTGAAAATAGATATTCTCGGGAAGAGTTTTTTCATATGTAATATATGAGTTTGGTCACTGAATAATTTTTTCCCGCTCGAAGCCACCATTACTGGGTCAAAAACAACTGGTATTTCAGGGAAATCTTTCAGAAAATCAACAATGATTTCAATAAGTTCAGGCTTGTGAACCATTCCGATTTTTATAGCACAAGGCAAAATATCCTCTGCTATGGTTTCAAGTTGCGCTCGCACCACGCCTGGCGGAATGGCTAATATGGACTTTACACCCATTGTGTTTTGCACAGGTAAAGCTGTGAGAACAGTGGTGGCATATCCCCCTAAAGCCGAAATCGTTTTAATATCAGCTTGGATGCCCGCTCCACCAATTCCATCAAAACCAGCAATAGAAAGTACGGATGGAAACTTTTTTTCTTGCATTATATTTTTTTAGAACATAGCTTATAATTTTGGCTCAAAGATGTGAGAAGTAAAGTTAAGATATTTTTATAAAAAGAAGAAATCAAGTCTTCCCATCTAATTTTGCTAAAGAGTGAAAAGAGAGAGAGAAATGCCCCGCAGTGCATTATTATCATACGAGGTTTATTTTTAGCCTTTTAATATTTCTATCAAATACAAATACATCAAGCTATTGAATTTTTTAAGCCTTAAAAAATTTTAGCTGAAATTCTCGTTTTAAAAAACGCTCTTTCTTCTTAATCCGTAAATTGACTGAAAGAGTATTACGTTTATATTCATTTTTACAGTTACTTAAATTTTTAGCCTTTAATTTAAAAATTTACTAATATAAATCAAAAATAAGCTAAATAAATCAAAAAAATATTCTGGCATTGAGCGAGAGACGCATAGAATTCAAGAAAGCGACTGATGAGGTTGGCAACTGTAGATTAAAAAAACACCACTTTTGGGCAGAAGTCAATGAGCTAAATCTTTTGATTTCAAATAATCTTGATGCAGTAATTCTACAAATCGGCTATAGCTTTTTACTCCTTCCGTTTGATTATTTGATTTCAAAAAATAGTGATTGAGCTCTGTAAAAACTTCATCAGCGATGCCTTTGTATTTTTCATGAAAACGAATTCTTTCAGCTCGGTCAACTTGCATTTTTGGTGGAAATTCATTGATGATGTTTCTCACAAAAATAGAATCTTCAGCATAAATTTCTCTCAAAATATAGTTCATTGCCGCATATTCCGCTGAATATCTGCTTGGTATATCTCCTTTAGAAGCATTTGTATACCCGATGTAATTTGCCTCATACTCTCTTGCCCAGCCTTTTTGATGTGCTAGCTCATGAGCATTGGTAAACGGAATTTGAAGCAAAGGAATCTTGCCTACGCGCTGCGCTTCTCCACTAAACGGATTGAAATAACCCGTCACACCAAAATAACGCATGAGCGGAGAAAAAAGTGAAACTTTAACCGAAGAATCAGGCATGAAGTCTAAGTTTTGTTCAGAATATCTCTTTGCTCTCTCAAAATGCTGCAATGCCATACTCTTCAAATCATCCAAAGGAATTTCTGTTCTAGCTGAGCGAATGATGGGTTTTTTATAGTAATTAAAACCCCATACCCAATGGAAAATAACCCAAAAACTCATCAAAAAAAATAATATCTGACTAAAAATTTTTAAAGCCTTTAAAAATTCTTTTTGAATTATTTCTTTCAAGCCTTTAGAAATTTTATAAATGAGAAATACAATAAGAAAAAGATACAAAACATCACCCAACGAAAAGCTTAAAAAATCAAAAAAGCCAGAATAATTTGAATGAATTTTATGATAAATTTTCGGGTAAATTTCTTGTGTAAAATATTGATTTTTAGTCAATTGATTCGTTATGGCGACTAAAATCAATAGAGCTACCCCTGTGGTAAGAGATAAGAAATTAAATTTTAAATTATTACGTTTCAAATTTATTCGGTAAGTTTAGGATGCTAAATTTAATAAAACTTATAAAATGTCTATTCATAAAAAAAATAAACGAGTGACTGCCGAAACGCTTCGCACCATGAAACACGAGAACGAAAAAATTTCAATGTTGACCGCTTATGATTACACATTAGCGAAAATGGTGGATGCCTCAGGGGTTGACGCTATATTGGTTGGCGACTCGGCATCGAATGTGATGGCAGGGCACGAAACGACTCTGCCCATCACGCTAGAGCAAATGATTTACCATGCGCAGAGTGTTGTGAGGGCTTCTGAAAGAGCCTTAGTTGTTGTCGATCTACCATTTGGAACTTACCAGTCAGATTCACAAAAGGCTTTAGACTCGGCAGTACGCATTATGAAAGAAAGTGGTGCCCATGCCGTTAAGTTAGAAGGCGGGAAAAACATTAAAAAAAGCATCAAAAAAATTATAAATGCGGGGATTCCCGTGATGGGGCATTTGGGTTTGACCCCCCAAAGTATTTACCAATTTGGAACTTATAAGGTGCGTGCAAAAGAAGAAGAAGAAGCTCAAACTTTGCTAGAAGAAGCTCAGCTTTTAGATGATTTGGGCTGTTTTGCCTTAGTTTTAGAAAAAATTCCAGCAGCTTTGGCAAAGCAAGTGACTCAAAAGATTTCGATTCCTACCATTGGTATCGGCGCAGGAGCTGAATGCGACGGGCAAGTCTTGGTTTTACAAGATATGCTAGGGATGACACATGAATTTAAGCCACGCTTTTTACGCCAATATTTGAATCTTTATGACGAAATAACAGGAGCTCTAACACAATATGTAAAAGATGTGAAAGATGGCGGTTTCCCGAATAAAAATGAACAATATTAATTTTTTTTAAGCCTTAAAAAAAATAAAAGAAAATAGATAGAACATTCATGTGGAAACCTGAAATTTTGTGGGAAGATAATCATCTCATGATAGTGAATAAAGCTTGTGGAGATTTGGTGCAGGGAGATAAAACTGGAGACGAAAGCTTGTTGGATAAAATCAAAGCCTTTATCAAAATTCGAGATAATAAATCTGGGAATGTCTATTTAGGTTTGGTGCATAGATTAGACCGCCCAACCAGCGGAGTAGTCATTTTTGCGAAGACGAGTAAAGCCTTGAGTAGAATGAACCAAATGTTTAAAAATCGAGAAGTTGATAAAATTTATTGGGCGATAACAGAGCCTGCTAATCCCAATATTCCTGAAAAAGCTACACTAGAACATTACTTGAAAAAAAATAGTAAAAAGAATTTTGTTTCAGTTTTTCATCAACCGACCAAAGATGCAAAAAAAGCCATTTTGCACTATGAGCTCAAGCAGAAATTAAATCACTTTTGGTGGTACGAAATTAGACTAGAAACTGGGCGTTCTCACCAAATCAGAGCTCAGCTAGCAAGCATTGGAGCCAGCATCAAAGGGGATTTGAAGTATGGAGCTTCAAGATCTAATAGAGATGGAGGAATTCATTTACACGCGAGAAGTGCAGCGTTTATTCACCCCGTGAGCAAAGAAAAAATTTTGGTCGAAGCGCCACCACCAGAGGAGACGCTCTGGCAAGCGATTTTGTGAATTATTATTAAATTTTTATAGGCTAAAAAAATCCTATTCAAAATTTTGAATAGGATTTTTTACACAAATAGATAAATCTCTTTTAAGCTTCTTTGATTCTTGCTTTTTTACCTCTTAGTTTTCTAAAGTAGAAAATTCTTGCTCTTCTTACTTTACCTCGCTTATTCACTTCAATTTTTTGGATGCTTGGCATATTGATTGGAATAATTCTTTCTACCCCCACTTCGCCACTCATCTTACGAATTGTAAAGGTTTCTGTAGCGCCAGAACCTCTTCTTTGTAAAACGACTCCACGGAAAAACTGAACACGGGTTTTTCCACCTTCAGAAATTTCTTGATATACAGTGATTGTATCACCGGCAGAAAATTCAGGTAAATCTTTTTTTGCTACGTATTTGTCTTCTACGTATTTTACTAATTGATCCATCGTTAAGATTTTAATTTTTTAGACTAAATAACGTCCACGTACTTCGCCAGCGGTTATTTAATCGGACGGCAAAATTAAAATAAATTTATTGTTCTTGCAAGATTTTATTTAAAATAAATTTGGCTTTTATGGTGTTTTTGAACTTTATTTATATTTATAGTCGAACTATAATCAAGGCTATACTCGCAAGCCTTGCAAAATTAATCTAAAAAATTTCTAAGGCTTTAAAAAAATATATTTTCTTGCCACCAGTATTGGTATCCACCCACGGATTTTCTTTGTCCAATTTTTTTTAACATTTCATAAGGCAAATGCGCTTTGGAATTCTTCTAGTATCTGAAAAATTAAATTCAGCCATATCAATTTAATTTTCGATTGCTTAATTTAAATCTATCTTTGCATTATGGCAAAAAATAAAGCTTGGATTATTGAAGACGTCCACCTTTTGACGGCAGGAGCTAAAGGTGCTGCAATTGCAAAACCCGAAGGGCAAAAAACCATCATGGTGCGCAATGGCGTTCCTGGAGATGTGGTGGATGTACGAATTGTGAAAAAGAAAAAACGATTTCTGGAAGGGAAAGTGGTTACTATTAAAAAAGCTTCTGCTGACCGAATTGAGCCAAATTGTCAACATTTCGGAATTTGCGGTGGCTGCAAATGGCAAAATATGACATATGAGAAGCAACTTTTCTACAAAGAGCAAGAAGTCCGTGACCATTTGGAGCGTATCGCTAAAATACAACCAGAGGAATTTTCACCGATTTTGGGCTCTGAACAGCAATTCTGGTATCGTAATAAAATGGAATTTTCATTTAGCAATCAGCGTTGGGTGACTGAGGAAGAAATCAAAGAAAAGGGTGAAATTGAGAACCGTAACGCTTTGGGATTCCATATCCCAGGGATGTGGAGCAAAATTTTGGATATAGAAAAATGTTGGCTACAGGAAGAGCCTTCTAATCAAATTCGTAGAAGCCTGAAAGAATTTGCTGATGAGCAAGGATTAGCTTTTTTTGACCCCACGGAACAAAGCGGCTTACTGCGAACGTTGATGATAAGGATGACGACAACGGGGGAAATCATGGTGTTGGTTCAATTCTTTGAAAATCAACCAGAAAATATTCAAAAAGTTTTAGGTTTTTTGAATCAAAAATTTCCTGAAATTACTTCTCTGCTATACGCTATCAACCCGAAAGGCAATGATTCCATCTATGATTTGGAAATATTAAACTTTAAAGGTCAAAATTTCATTACAGAAGAAATGGAGGGTTTGAAATTCAAAATCGGCCCCAAAAGTTTTTACCAAACCAATCCTCAGCAAGCTTTGCATTTGTATCAGATTACACGAGATTTTGCTGACCTAGATGGATCTGAGATCGTATATGATTTGTACACCGGCACGGGAACTATTGCTCAATTTATTGCTCAAAAAGCAAAAAAAGTTATTGGAGTAGAGTCTGTGCCAGAAGCTATTGTCGCAGCTAGAGAAAATGCGGCGTTTAATCAAATTGATAATTGTACGTTTTACGTCGGTGATATGAAAACTGTTTTTACCGATGCCTTTGTGCAAGAAAATGGATATCCTGATGTGATTGTGACCGACCCGCCGCGCGATGGTATGCACCCCAAAGTTGTGGAAAATCTTCTGAATATTGCTCCAGAAAAAATCGTCTACGTAAGTTGTAATACTGCAACACAAGCGCGAGATTTGGAGAAATTAAAAGAGAAATATACCCTAAAAAAAGTTCAACCAGTCGATATGTTTCCGCAGACATATCATGTAGAGAATGTTGCCTTATTAACTTTAAAAAAATGAGAGTATTAATCCTATTTTTTATCAGCCTTCTATTTTTTTCTTGCGAAGAAGAAGACATTTGCCTAGAGGGTTCAACGCCGAGACTGGTTATAGAAACGGTGAACACCAGCCAAGCTTCTATCTCGATTGATTCTGTTCAAATTTTTAGAAATCAAGGCAATCAAGATTCTATGATTTATAAAGGCACGTTGAGTCAGCAGTATAAAATTCCTCTGTTACTGAAAGAAGCACCCTTTACTAAATTTACCTTTAAAATTTATCAAAAAAATCAAATCATTCAAGATGAATTCATCGTAGGCTACAATTATAAATTAAATTACGTTTCCAAAGCCTGTGGATATCGCGTTTTGTATGATTCCTTAAATGTTAAATTCAAGCCAAACTTCTTTAAAAAAGTTGAAGTTTTAAAACCTGTTTTAGACCATGAAGCAGCTCCTCATCTCCGCTTTTCTCATTAGTCTTCTTAGCCCGATGTTGGCACAAGAAATTAAGAGCCCCAAGCCGATTCCGCATCAGATTTTTATCGGAATAGATTTGCTCAATCCTGCCATTCAATTTTTGAGTGATAAAAAAGGCTATGAAGCCTCAGTTTCAGTCCCAGTTTATAAAAAATGGCAAGCTATAGCAGAGGGCGGCTACGAAGAAAATAAATATGAACAAAACAGCTGGAATATTGATTTAAGTGGTTTTTTTGCACGAGTGGGCTTTGACTGGTATGTGGATTCCGACCACAAAAACTTAAACAACGGCTACTACCTTGGCGCACGTATAGGCTACAGTCCGTATCAACTAAAAATCAACGAATTACCCATTAAAAATCAAGGAGGCGAGGTCTTTTCTATGCCACTAGGCGAGGTTTCTTCACACGCGCTTTGGGTAGCGCCCGTGGTAGGTGCAAGAGTAAATTTGGGCGATACGCGTTTTTATGTCAATTCAAATGTGCAACTCAATATACTGGCAATGGATTTGAATGAAAAGGATTTTGATGCATTTGCCATCCCAGGGTTTGGGAAGAGTAATAATGGGCTGAATTTGAGGGTTCTATGGAGTTTTGGGTTTGTTCTTTAATATTTTTTTAAGGCTTAAAAAAAATTTGATGAAAATAATTGGAATCACAGGAGGCATCGGCTCGGGGAAGACAAGGGTTTCTAAATTCATTACCGAAGTGGGCTATCCAGTTTATTTTGCAGATGACCGTGCGAGGGAAATCATGAACGAATCAGAAAAAATTAAGGCTTATTTAATTAAAGAATACGGCAAGGGAATTTATATAAAAAATCAATTAAATCGATCTCTCTTGGCTTCTATTGTTTTTAAAAAAAATAAAGCCTTAGAAAATTTAAACAAAATTGTGCACCCAGAGATTTTCCTTGATTTTGAGCGGTGGAAAACACAGCAGACACAGGAATTTGTATTTAAAGAAGCTGCAATTTTATTTGAATCAGGTTCTTACCGTTTTTCTGACTTTAATGTGACGGTAGAAGCAGATGAAGAGTTAAGAATTGAGCGGGTGATGCGGCGAAATCACTTTACCCGAGCACAAGTCTTGGAACGTATGGCAAATCAATGGAGTAGCCAACAAAGGCAAGAAAAAGCGGATTATATTTTGTGGAACAATGGGAGTTTAGTAGATTTAGAAAAAGTGACGGGTGAATTTTTGCTTTTTTTGAGTAAAAAATGGAATTAAAAATATGAAAAAAAGAATTTTCAAAATATTAATCGTTTTAATGACAGTTTCTATTCTTGGGCTGGGAATTGTGCAGATGTACTGGCTAAACCAAGCTTTTGAAGCTAAAGAAAATGAGTTTAATAGCCGACTGTATAAGGCGCTGGAGGAGACTGTGCAAATCATCAACCAAGAGGAATTAGACCAATATTATCGTTTTTTTGAAAAAACAAGAAATACGCTGCAAAAGGCAGATCCGAAATCTCAGATTATTTCTTCTCAAATCGAGAGTGACTCGGCCAGTGTCAAGTATGTTTACATGGCACGCATTATGGTAGATAAAATTCAAGTTCCGCTGAGCGGGAAATATCATGATTCGCTGAATGTGACTGAGCTTTACTCTTCTGACAAAACAATGCGAATCAAAAAAGATAGTTCTATGAAGGGCTTTCAACCACTGCCAGTGGATTTGAATTCAGAATTCTCTGACGGGAGCTATACAATAGAGCGCTTTGCACGTGTAGATGCAGGGAATAAACCTATTTCAAAACGAATAAATTTGGCACATTTGGATTCTGTTTTTAATAGAAAATTAATCAAATGGAAGGCTGAAACGCCTTTTTCTCTTGCCGTTATTGATGCTAAAAATAATGAAACAGCCCTTGAGAGGGAGGGGTTCCAGAAAAGGGAAGAAAACTTCCAAACAGCTCTGTTTTATGACAGAAATAATGAGCCAAATTATTTGCTATCAGTCTATTTACCAAACAAAAAGAACACGATTTTCTCTACATTTTCAGCATTATTTATTCTGACGGTCTTATTTACGCTCTTCATCATCGGGGTCTATATTTTTTCTATTGTCATCATGATGAGGCAAAGAAAAATTTCGCAGCTCAAAACGGATTTTATGAATAATATGACGCATGAGTTTAAAACACCAATAGCGACTATTTCTGTCGCAGCCGATGCATTAAAAAGCCCGTCTATTATCAAAAATGCAGAAAAAATTAAGTACTACGCTGGGATGATAAAAAATGAAAATCGCCGCATGAATCAACAAGTGGAAATGGTGCTAAGAATGTCTCAGCTAGAACGTAGAGAAATGAAAATGGATTTGGCCAAAACATCGATGAATAAACTCGTGCAAGAAAGCGTGGAATCAATTCGCTTGATTGTAGAAAACAGGAACGGCACAATTTTTGAAAAATATGATGCTAATAAAGATGAGTTGTTCGTTGATACATTCCATATGAATAATTTGGTGCTGAATGTTTTAGACAATGCTAATAAATATTCACCAGAAGCTCCACAAATCTCAATTCAGACGTATAACGAAAATAAATTTTACGTGATAAAAATTTCTGACAAAGGAATTGGAATGAGTAAAAATGTTCAGAATAAGATTTTCGAAAAATTTTATCGAGAGGAAACTGGTAATATTCATAACGTAAAAGGGCATGGGCTAGGACTTTCTTACGTCAAATCAATTATTGATATGCATGATGGCGAAATTATTGTAGAGAGTGTAAAAGACAAAGGAACATCTTTTTATATAAAATTACCTTTAAACTAAAAAAATGGCAGTAGAAAATATAAAATTATTACTAGTTGAAGACGACCCAAGTTTTGGCACAGTGCTAAAAGATTACTTGCAAATCAATGATTTTGATGTGACCCACGCAATCGATGGTGAGGAAGGTTTGTATTTATTTAAAAATGAAAAATTCAATGTAGTTATTTCTGATGTTATGATGCCTCGCATGGATGGATTTACCATGGCTAGAGAAATGAAGAATATTGATTCTGATATTCCTATCATATTCTTGACGGCAAAAAATATGCGCGAAGATGTCTTAAAAGGCTACAGATTAGGTGCTGATGACTACATTACTAAACCCTTTGACTCAGAAGTTTTGTTGTATAAAATCAGAGCAATCATTCAGCGAAATGGCATCAATGAAGAGAAATTTAATCAAGACGAATTCAAGATTGGAGATTTTGAATTCAATGCTAAGCTGCGCAGCTTAAATGTGAATGGGCACGAGTATAAACTCTCACCTAAAGAGAACGAATTGCTACGGATGCTTTGTGTTTTTGAAAACGATTTGATGCCTCGAGAAATCGCCCTGAATCGAATTTGGAATGAGGATAATTACTTCACTTCTAGAAGCATGGATGTTTATATAGCTAAACTAAGAAAGTACTTGAAAGATGACCCTAGCGTAGAAATAACCAACATTCATGGAGAGGGCTTCCGATTGGTTTCAGAAGAATAAAAATTTTTAAAGCCTTATAAAAAAGCTAGGAATAACTGAAAGAGTATGATATGATAGTTTTTATTAAATCTTTATTCATATCTACCCCTTCGGCGGTATTCCTTGACTTTAGCCCAATCTAAATTCAGCTTAAACCGAATACGCTTGAAGTAATTCCCTGGCAATATTGGCTCAAAACCCAAGCTACTTTGCACAGGGAAGTATAATTCGAAAAAATCAGGGATGATTTTAATGCTAAGCCCTGTGTTGTAGACAAAGGAAGAAGGCTCTTGCCTATTTTTGTATACTCCAGCATCTGCATAGGCTTCAAACCATCGCCAAATGGGGTATTCAAAATTTAGTGTAGATAAATATTGATTGGCCGTTACATTAAAGTTTGATTTAAATCCACCTTCCGCCAATACAAATTGCTGATGAAAGATTCCATCGGTATCAGACCTTCCCAATAAATTGAAACGATATAAGTAATCAGATACATGGTCTAGACCAAAATCATAAAATGTGGTTTCTTTCAAATTATGATTGAGGAAAATACCTGCAAAAAGCCGAACGCCCAAACGTCTATTTTTACTAAATCGATAACGGTAGTAGAACTCGCCAAAAAGTTTTTGAAATTTATTAGACCCTTGCACAAAAAAATTTGCCCTTCGCTCATGAATGATATGAAAGTTCCAATAATCGTAACCTACATTTAATAAACGGTAGTGTTTTAATTCTCTTTGTATTGGGGTTGGATTTTGTGGCAAATTTCTTCTGATGTCATTGAAATTCAAAATTAGGTGATGGCGGTTCAGGCTACGAAATGGTGATCGAAAAAGCAAAAGACTTCCTAAATTGTATTTGAAATAAGCTAAATTTTTATCAAAATGATTGTACTGAAGTCCGCCCCAGAAACTCCATTTGCGCACCGTGCCACCATTAGGGAACATATTATAAGTAGCTTGAGTTCCCCCCGTAAGTTTTGTTGTGCCAAAGCTATACTCAGGATGAACATCAAATTCAAAAGCTTGAGACATAAGCGTTTCGTTACTAAAATTAAAGCCTAGCTTAAATTTATCATAATTATTGAAATTCACGCTCGGTGTAACGAAAATCTGCTGATACTGTGGAGTTTTTATATCCGTCAAGATACCCCATTTTATCTTTCGATTCAGTAGATGCTTTGTATCATAGAAATTTTGAGCATAATTATATTCTGGTAATGGCAAATCATCATTTAAGCTAAATTTTGTAATTCCCGAGTCAGCAATAGATAGGCTCAAATACTTTTGTGGAGAACGAAACCATTCCGTATAAATTTTTTCATCATTTTGATTATACCCATTTAGCCTAAACGGGCCTGAATATTCAGAATTATTGTCCACATGTAATTTTAGCTTTCCACCCTCACGTTTTACACTTGAAATGGCAAAATCAATTTTTTTATTTGTATGAATTAAATCCTCAAAAAACCAAGATAAATCACGGTGTGTATAGGCTTCAAAAAAGCTTTGAATTTCCTGAGGCTCTAATAATTTATTGAACCGAATATTCAAAAAAGCTTTCAAGAGTTCATCCATTTTTTCTTTCCCGATGTATTCTTCTAAGTATTTAAAGGCTAAACCACTTTTGTAGTAGCTTACAACTCTCTGGTTCTCATTGCCTAATAAGTCGTAGGGAGTAGTAAGTGGCTGGTCGTAATTCTCTTGCAAACTATTTTTGTAGAAAAAATAAAAGCGATCTTTGAACTCAATTTTTGAAGCCTTAAAAAAATCTAAGGGATAAAATTGAAATAAATGAATGTCTCTCAGTAAATTCCCTGCAATGGGCAGATGTGGATAATATTTTTCTAGAAAACGTATTTGCAGATAGGTGCTCAATCCATTTTTAATCCAATGATTTGTTCGGTTGTTCACATGAATGCTACGCTCTGTGTAAGCTGAGAATAGCACGGGTAAAATCTGAAGAGCCATTCGCGTGTCATCATCAAAGATTTTATACTTCCCGAGCAGCGGTATCTTCACATCATCTACATAGTTATAGCCAATTTTTTCAGCCAAGCGGCGAGTTGTGAAGACTGGCTCTTTTAGCGGCTCAAAAAATTGATTTAGAAATGAAATTTGTCTTTCTAAATGTTGTGTCATCTGAGGTAAATCGGCTGAATCTATGGGGAAACCAATGATTATTTCTGACGATTTTGTTTTTATAACTTTAAATTGCTCTTCTGGGTGAATTGCAACTTCAAAAAAGGCTTGTTCATGCCCCAAATAAGTTTCATCGTCGATTTTCGTTAGATTGGTGAAAACCTGCGTCCCCTTAGGTTTAATGAAACTCAACGTATAATTTGTTTGATTGGCGGTAAGCGACTCGAAATCTTTAAAAAACTGCTCTAGCACCTGCCCATTTTCATAAACAGCTGGCTGCAGAAATAAATATTTGAGATAAATATTTCCGTTGGAATTCCAGCCATAGCCAGTGAAAATGTCTCGAGGAACTTTAAGGTCATAAATAGCTGTAATATTCGTCCTCGTATCAGCATTTGCTGAAACTTTTATCAATTCAGAATTCACGTACTGAAAAGGAAT
Source organism: Candidatus Ornithobacterium hominis (assembly GCF_951229915.1). Taxonomy (GTDB): domain Bacteria; phylum Bacteroidota; class Bacteroidia; order Flavobacteriales; family Weeksellaceae; genus Ornithobacterium; species Ornithobacterium hominis. The sequence goes on from NZ_OX579588.1 coordinate 628,556, forward strand.
TTCCTGATTTTTATCATCAAAAAAGCGTAAGTTTTTGATTCCTCCACGATCTTTAACTTTAGAAAAGTTAAGTTTATCATCTCGCGACATTAATTTTATTTCGCTCAAAACTGAGTTTGGCCGATAAGCATTGGCCCAAGCATAGAAATGAAAAGCTTTTGCTTGAGGTTCTAGAGTGAAATTCTGTTTTACCTTAAGGGTAGTCCCTTCATTTTGAGTAGAATCTATGGCGAAATGAATCTTAACTTCATCTATCTGAGCAAAAGATGAAATTGAAAGAAAACTCAACAAGCCTGATATAAAGAGATGAAACTTTAACATTATTTAGAACCTATTTCTTTTAAAAAAATACCTACTTGGCTTATATTTTGTATCATTTTTTTCAAATGAGATGGAATGAATTGTTTTTGATGATGAAATATACTTTAAATTTTTTAATTCTGATCATTTTTTTTGCTTGTGAGTCAAAAAGTGAAGAGTTGATCGTGTCTAAAACCAATACTTCTATGAGTACCAAGAAGGATGTAAATGCAAATATAGAGGATGAAGATAATGATAAGATTCATTTTCAAGATTCAAAAATCTGGCAAGGTCGCTACTCTGGTATTCTTCCTTGTTCAGACTGTGATGGTATAGAAATCATTATTTTTTTAAAGCCTAAAAAAAAATATACACTGCAGATGAGCTACCTCAATTCATCTGAGCCAGAAGTGAAAGAGAAGGGAAGTTTCAGTTGGTTAGACGCTAATAATATTTTATTTGATAATGAAGAAGCAATGGAATTTATGGTAGGTGAAGACCGCTTGTGGCTATTGAAAAGTAAAGCGATTCCAGAAATGAAATTAGCTAATAATGCACAATACATTTTACAAAAAAATGAAAAGCCTTAGAAAATTTTTGTTATTTTCAGCCTTGGCTATCATAGCTTCTTGCAATCCCAAGAGAGAAGCAGAGACTACAGCCGTAAAACTGGATACATTGGCAAACGGTGAAATCATTGGCGGTTCTAAAACAAAAAATGTATTGTCTTGGGCGGGAGATTATGTAGGCAACATTCCCTCAGCCAGCAGTATCGGAATGAAAATGAAGCTATCACTCAGTGCCTTTGGTAAGTACAATTTGGAAATAAAAACACTGAACGACGACCCTAAAGAAAATAAAACTCATCGTTACCATGGTAAAATTAAATGGCACAAAGATAGTACAACGCTTTCTTTGGTTGATTTTGATTCATTGTCTAATAAATTCAGGTTGAATGAAAATGAATTGATTTATCTCAACCCTGATGGCACACCCAATAGTGGAAGTTTGGCTGAATTTTATAGGCTTAAAAAAGTTGTAAAATAGATTTGTTCTTTCAAGCAATAGTGTCTTAGAATTTCTTTTCTTACATTTGCTTTTGATTTTATTTGATTTTATGCAGAATATAGACAGTACACAGCTTTTACAGGAAATGCTTACCTCTACCGCACAAGAAGTTTCGATTTACGAGATGATAGGGCAGGGAGGCTGGTTTGGTAGCACCATTCTTGTGATTCTTTTCATCCTATTTCTTTTCGCTATTTATCTATTTGTAGAGCGTTATTTATCCATCAAAAAATCGTCTCACAGCGACCCCAACTTTATACACAACATTCGAGATTTGGTGCACGACGGGAAAATCAATGCTGCGGTAGAACTTTGTAGGCGCACCCACACCCCCGAAGCTCGAATGATTGAAAAAGGGATTTTACGCATCGGTCGGCCACTCAAGGAAATCAGTGATTCTATTGAAAACAGAGGAAAACTAGAAGTTTATAAATTAGAAAAAAATATCAACTATCTAGCTACCATCTCTGGAGCGGCTCCCATGATTGGATTTTTGGGTACAGTGGTAGGGATGATTATGTCTTTTGCTGAAATTGCCAACACAGCTGGCCAAGTAGATCCTAAACTTTTAAGCTCAGGTATTTATATCGCAATGTTTACCACCGCAGCAGGTTTGATTGTAGGCATTAGTGCTTATCTTTTTTATAATTTCTTAGTAATGAAAGTGAATAAATCTGTTCATCAGATGGAATCAACCGTGACGGATTTCTTGGATGTATTGAATGAACCCATAAATTAAGATAATGGATTTAAGCAGTAGAAATAAAATTAGCCCAGACTTCAGCATGTCTTCGATGACAGATATTGTATTTCTGTTATTGATTTTTTTCATGCTAACCTCCACCATGGTTTCCACCAATGTCTTGGATTTGACTCTACCCCAAGCCGATGGCAATGCCGTAGGAAGCAATCCTATTGTGATAAGCATTGATAATGATAGCCATTATTTCTTGGGCAAAGAACCTATTCTAAAAGAAAACTTAGCTAAAACTCTAGCGCAAGCTTTAGCCGATAAGACTGAAAAATCTTTCATCGTACAAGCAGAAGAAAATACAGCAACTAAAGAAGTCGTTTACGTTATGGATATTGCAAATAAAAATCAATATAAAATGGCACTAGCCACAAAACCAAACCAAGAATGAAAAAGGAAAATTTCCAAATAAAAAGCATGAGCATCGGGGTGACAGCAACTGCTGCCGTTTTGGTAATTTCATTGCTTTTTCTTTCTTTTTCTTTTGAAGTAAAAAAAGAGGTAGCTCCTATGCTGATTGAACTTGATTTGAGCGAATCAAATTTCGGGAATCAATCTCATGGGAATACAGCTGTAGAGCCCTTGCCATCAGAAGCTGCAAATATTGAGCCCCCTACCAGCTCCTCTAAAGCAAAGACTGAGACACAAGAATTTAATCTTGAATCTCAGGCAAATACATCTGCTCCAAAGATTCCACCGAAAACTGAAGCAACTACTAAAAAGTCTTCAACTCAATCAACTCAAAAGGCTGAAACACAAACTGAAAAAGCACCACAAGGCGATGCTCGAGGAAAGTCAGCCTTAGAAAATATCTTAGGTGGAAAAGGAAGCCAAAAAAGTAGCGGAGAAGGAAACGCTTCGCAAAATGGGAATGTGGGTGACCCGAAAGGAAATTCTGACCAAGGTGACCGCATCGGTGAAAACTGGAAAACTCGTGTGCCAGCCAATCAAGATCATGATTGCCAAGCGAGCGGCACTGTAATTGTAGACATTGTAGTCAATAGCCAAGGTTTGATAAAAAGAGCAACTCCACGACTTTCCTCAAGCGATTGCCTTGCTCAAACGGCTAAAAGTTTGGTTCTTCAATACGTTACAGCATACCCAGGGAAAGATAATCGCCGTGGCTCTTACCGTGTAAACTTGAAGTAAATGACTTACGCAAAAGCTATCGATTTTCTTTATAACGATTTGCCAGTGTATCAACATGCTGGCGTAGTAGCTTACAAACCCAGTTTAAAAAATATTATAGAACTCTGTGAAGCCTTAAAAAATCCTCAAAATCAGTGGAAGAGCGTTCATATTGCTGGCACCAATGGCAAAGGTAGCACAGCGCATATGCTTTCATCAGTTTTGCAAACGGCAGGCTACAAAGTCGGCTTGCACACTTCGCCACACTTGGTTTCCTTTACCGAGCGTAATAAAATCAATGGAGTTGAAATGAGCGAAAGCTTTGTCGCTACTTTTGTCAAAAAAAATTTAAGCCTTATAAAAAATTTGCAAGCTTCTTTTTTTGAAGTGGTAGTCGCGATGGGTTTTGATTATTTCGCTCAAGAAAAAGTAGACATTGCCATCATCGAAACAGGACTCGGTGGGCGATTGGATGCCACCAATATCATCAATCCAGAAGTTTCTGTGATTACGAATGTTGGGCTAGACCACGTAAATATTTTAGGCGAAAGTTTAGAACAAATTGCACAAGAAAAAGCTGGGATAATCAAACCTTATACGCCCATTGTCATTGGCGAGAAAAGAGAACAGCTTATTGAAATTTTCCAATCCGTCGCAAGAGAAAAAAAAGCTGAAACGTACTTCCCGCTTGATTTGCCTTCCAAAATTGATTTAGATTTAAAAGGAATTTACCAAAAAGAAAATGCAAAAACTGTTTTAGCTGCTTTAGAGATTTTGAATCAAAAAGGTTTTTCTACTACTCCAGAAAATATTTCTAAAGGCTTAGAAAATGTTATGAAAAACACGGGTCTACAAGGGCGGTGGCAAGTAGTACAGAAGAAGCCTTACATGGTTTTAGACACGGCACATAATGCAGATGGCTTTAAGCAAATTCAAAAGCAATTGGAAATTTTTAAAGGCTTAAAAAAATTTTTTGTTTTAGGTTTTGTTGCTGATAAAAATGTGAAAGAAATTTTAACATATTTGCCTCAGGATGCCACGTATTTTTTCTGTGAACCCAACATTCCAAGGGCTTTAAATTTAATGGAGTTAAAAAAAATAGTTCCCTCAGGCATCGAGGCTTATTATTTCAATAATTTAGAAAAGGCTTTTTCTGCAGCGGAAAAAATAGCAAATGCGGAGGATTTTATTTACATTGGAGGGAGTAACTTTATTGTCGGGGAATTTTTAGAAAACTACCCAAGAGATTAATCTTATTTTTTATTTCCTCAAAATATTTTTTATTTTAGGGTTTGATTTAAGCGTTTGCTTAAATTTTGTATTAAAAAAAAATTTTAGGTGGATTCTTTAATTTGGAAATTTATTGGAATAAATCATAAAACAAAAGTCAAAAAACACATCAGTCAGATTCCAAAATTAAAATAGACTCAAAGAATATTTATAATGATGCTAAGTAGCTTTTCTTTAAAAATCACTTTTATTTATTTTATATTCGGTTCAATTGTTTGGGCAGAAATTCCAGTTAAAAATTATTCTAAAAAAGCACTTGCTTATCATGACACGGTGCAAGGTGTTTATGCAAAATTGCGTCAAGAATTATCTGAAATAAACATCGGGGCACAGAAACCCTCTTTCAATGGATCTGTGCTGGTGGCACATAAAGGGAAATTAATTTTTGCTGATTCTTATGGAGTTTCCAACCGTAGTATTGGGCTGAAAAATACGCTTGACACCCCGACACAAATTGCTTCTATCACCAAGACTTTTACTGGGACTTCTATTCTTTGGCTTGCTGAGCGTGGTTTTCTAGATATTCAAGATCCTGTGCAGAAGTATTTATGGGAATTCCCGTATGCGAACATCACGATAGAAAATTTATTGTCGCATCGCTCTGGTTTACAAGATTATATAAAATATTCTTTTAGTTACTGGAATTCCAATGACCCGATGTATAATTCAGAACTTTTAAGTTTACTTTCTAAGAAAAAATTTCGTCTACTCTTTACCCCTGGAGCCAAGTTTGATTATTGTAATACCAATTATGCTGTCTTAGGTTTATTGATTGAGCGAATTTCTGGGACATCTTACAAGAATTTTCTAACGCGTTATATTTTCAATCCTATCGGGATGGAAAACTCTTTTGTATATGATCCTGCAGAAGAATTTCAGGGTTTATATGCGCGTAGTTACAAATCTAATTTTAGTGATTTCCCCAACACGCATCAAGACGGAGTTTATGCTGATAAAGGTATTTTCACTACAGTCAATGATTTATTCAAATGGGATCGTGCTTTGCATAATCATGAGTTTCTGAAAGAAGAAAGTTTAGAAGAAGCCTTCACCCCCCGCAGTAGTTGGTCTGTCAAGAAAAATTATGGTTTGGGTTGGCGTATTAAATGCTACCCCAATGGCGAAAAATATGTTTACCATACTGGCTGGTGGCATGGCTATCAGGGTATTTTTTCTAGATATATCAAAGATGATTTTACCATTATCATTTTATCCAACCGCTACATTAGTGGAATTTCTGACAATGCAGAAGAAATGTATAATCTAGCACAAAAACATCTAAATTTAACCCCTATGGGCTAATATTTTTTTTGAAATTAGAGGTTTTTTTATGTTTTTTTCCTAAATTTGACATTAATTATAGAATAGAGTAATGATAGTTTTTTCAAACTCAAATCGTAGCAATCTTAATTTTTCTTCTATTTAGAAGGGACAAGATTCTTTGCGTTTGAAGAACTTTTTTCACCTCTTGTCCATTTAAGGCAAGAGTTTTTTTAGCTTGTTTAATTTTAAAAATTATATATACTTATGTGTGGAATAGTTGCTGCTTTTGATTTGAAAAGTTCGAGCCAAAGTTTAAGAGAACAATTACTAGAAATGTCTAAATGTGTACGCCATCGGGGGCCGGACTGGAGTGGAATTTATAACGATGAGAATACCATTATTGCACACGAGCGCTTGGCTATTGTAGACCCAGCATCAGGCAAACAGCCTTTGGTTAGCCCAAATGGAAATTTGGTACTTGCAGTAAATGGGGAAATTTACAATCACAGAGCTTTGAGAAAACAATTTCCTGATTATTCTTTTAAAACAGAATCTGATTGTGAAGTAATTCTACCTCTTTATCAACAGAAGGGAGCTACATTTCTAGAAGAACTAAACGGAATTTTTGGTTTTGCGCTTTATGATAAAGAAAATAATTCATATCTCATTGCGAGAGATCATATGGGCATTATTCCGTTGTATATCGGCTGGGATAAGAAAGGCACTTTTTTTGTCGCTTCTGAACTGAAAGCGCTGGAGGGGTATTGTAATCACATTGAAGTTTTTCCTCCAGGGCATTATCTAGACAGTAGAGAGGGTGAAATCAAGCAATGGTATAAAAAAGCTTGGCGAGATTATGAGCACGTGAAAGATAACGAAACAGATATTGCTAAAATTAAAAAAGGCTTGGAAGATGCCGTGCATCGTCAGCTAATGTCTGATGTGCCCTATGGTGTCCTTCTATCAGGCGGGTTAGATTCTTCCATCATTTCTGCTATTGCCCAAAAATATGCGGGGAAAAGAATAGAAAGCGATGATGCTGAACAAGCTTGGTGGCCACGTTTACATTCATTTTCTATCGGGCTAAAGGGTTCTCCTGATTTAGCTGCTGCACAGAAGGTAGCTGACTACATTGGCACCGTACATCATTCGATAGAATTTACCATTCAAGAAGGTTTGGATGCAATACGAGATGTGATTTATTATTTAGAAACTTACGATATCACCACAGTCAGAGCCAGCACACCAATGTACCTGATGGCACGTGTCATCAAATCAATGGGAATTAAAATGGTGCTTTCTGGTGAAGGTTCAGATGAGATTTTTGGAGGCTATTTATACTTTCACAAAGCACCAAATGCCAAAGAATTTCATGAAGAAACCGTTCGGAAATTAGATAACCTCTACAAATACGATTGCCTACGTGCCAATAAATCATTAATGGCTTGGGGGATAGAGGGGAGAGTACCTTTCTTGGATAAAGAATTTATAGATATTGCTATGAATATCAACCCACAAGATAAGATGATAGACGGTGAACGTATGGAAAAATGGGTTTTAAGAAAAGCTTTTGAAGCGGATTTGCCCAAAGAAATTATTTGGCGACAAAAAGAACAATTCTCTGACGGTGTGGGCTATTCTTGGATTGATTCTTTGAAAGAAATGGTCAATGAGAAAGTGAGCGATACCGATTTGGCTCAAGCAAAACATCGTTTCCCCACGCAGACGCCAACCTCAAAAGAAGAATATTTCTACAGAAGTATTTTTGAAGAACACTTCCCATCAGAGAGCGCTGCGCTTACGGTTCCATCAGTTCCATCAGTGGCCTGCAGTACGCCGACAGCACTCAAATGGGATAAAGCTTTTGAAAATATGAATGACCCAAGTGGACGTGCCGTTTCTAAAGTTCATGCTGATGCCTATGAAAAGTAAATGATAAAACCCATTTAAATTTAAAAATAGTAAAAAAGCAATTCAAAATATATAATTTAAGGTTGATAATCAATAAGTTACAAAAATAAATCGCTTATTTGCAAAATTAAATAAAAGTAGAGTTAGAAAATTAAGAATGAATATTCAAAAAAAAAGTCGTTTCAAAATATTTTGAAACGACTTTTTAATTAATGATAATTAACCATTTGCCATAAACTATTCAAAAACAATATCAAACCCGTGATGTGTTATAAAACGAGATTGGTTTTTTTAGGTTATTAATTAGAACACGAATTTACCAAACTATTGAATTTTTTAAGGTTTATAAAATTTACTGTTTATTCATTCTTTTTTTGTCGTTGCTTCAAAACTTTAGAAACACTTTTTTTCATTTTCTCTTCGGAGCTCAGGTAGAATTTGGGTATATTTAGGTGATATTTCACAGAAAAGTGACGTGTAAAAAAGACCGTAGCCACTGTAAATATTTGTAAAAAAACGTTTTCTGTGCCCAAGATCGGGGATAACCCAGCAAAGAATGCTCCTCCAAGAATGCAGGCTGTGGCATAAATTTCTTCTCGTAGAACTAATGGGACTCGATTGACTAAAACATCTCGCATGATACCACCAAAGCAGCCCGTTATTGTGCCCAGAGTGACGCAAATGGCTGGGTGTAATCCTTCTGCAATGCCTTTCTCTACCCCGACGATGGTAAATAAGCCAAGCCCAAGTGAGTCGAATATAAAAAATGTTACCTTAAAATTATTTTCTATCGATTTAAATATCATGGCCAAAATAGAACTCACGACGATGACTGAAAACATCCTCATATCATAGATCCAAAAAATAGGTGCATCTATCAGCAAATCTCTGATTGTGCCCCCACCTACAGCTGTAGCGAAGGCAATGATGAGGACGCCAAAGGGATCTAGCTTATTTTGCATGGCAGCAAAACTCCCCGACATGGCAAAAGATATGGTGCCCAAAATTTCTATGATGGTAGAAAAGGGTACTTTCCCTATATTTGCTTGTAGCAGTAATAATTCCACAAAGCAAAGATGAATTATCTTTCGTTTTTTGCCAAAATTTTACGCCTTTAAGTTTTAAAATATTTTATGTTTTTTAGTAAGAAAAAAAAAATTAAGCCTTTAGAAATTTCGTCGCTCAATTTCAATCAAGAAATTTTTGAGTCAGAAGAGCCTATATTGTTAAACTTCTATGCAGACTGGTGCCAGCCTTGTCAGGTGATGAAATCTTTGATTTCTCGGTTAACCAAAGAGCGCGGTGATTCTCGAGGGAAGATTTGCAAAGTAAATTTGGATGCTAATCCACAAATTGCTTCCATGTTTGGAGTTCGTTCGGTGCCTAATTTATTATTTATTCACAAAAAGAAAGTCCATCTAAGGCAAACAGGCTTATTGCCTTATGGTGAACTTTCTGATATTTGGAATCAGTTTTTGAAAGATTTAGATGATGAAATTATAGTGTGAATCCATCTCTTAAAATCGCATTTTTTTTGATGACCATGATGCCATCTACAATTTTGTATTCATCGGTTTCAATTTCGCCTTTATCTTGGAATCCGTATAAATTTACATCATTCCCGATTCTCACATTTTTGTCTACAATCACATTATTGAGGTAGCAGCGTTCGCCCACCCCCACAGGAGGGATTCCTTTGAAGCGATTTTCTTCAATTTCCTTCAAAGTTTCATAGTAGTCGCTACCCATCAGGTAAGAATTGACAATGGTAGACCCAATACCGATTCTTGTACGGATTCCTACGACGGTGTTTTCTAAACGGCTGGCGTACACTATTGCGCCTTCAGACAAAACTACGCGCTCTAGCGTTGTGCCCACGACTTTTGCTGGGGGCAACATCCTGGCGTGGGTATAAATTTGGGATTCATTTTCGTATAAATTGAATTGTGGTAAATTATTGGCTAAATCTAAATTCGCCTCGTGAAATGACTTGATCGTCCCAATATCTGTCCAATATCCTTCAAATTGATAGCTGTTGACTTTTTGGTTTTCGATGGATTGCGGAATGATATTTTTACCAAAATCTGTCCCGTCATTTTCACTGAGAAGTTTGTACAGAATTTCTTTGTTAAACAAATAAATACCCATAGATGCGAGATAATTTCGCCCTTGAGCTTTCATTTCATCACTTGTCTCAGACGACCAATCTTTTAACTCTTCAGCAGAAGGTTTTTCTATAAATGAGGTAATACGATTCTCTTGATTTGTTTTCATAATGCCAAAGCTGGTAGCCTCTTCTGCTTTTACAGGAATAGTAGCAATGGTCAACTCCGCATCATTATCCAAGTGATTTTTCAACAAATCTCGATAATCCATTTGGTAAAGTTGATCTCCACTCAAAATCAACATATAGTCAAAGTCAATCGATTTGTAGTGGCTTAATGATTGCCTTACAGCATCGGCCGTACCTTGAAACCAGTTAGCGTTTTGAGTTGTTTGCTCAGCGGCCAAAATATCTACAAAACCTTTGCTAAATAAATCAAAAGAAAAAGCATTTTTCACATGACGGTTGAGCGAAGCAGAGTTAAACTGCGTGAGTACAAATATTTTGTTTATACCAGAGTTTAAGCAGTTAGAAATCGGAATATCGACTAAACGGTATTTTCCTGCTAAGGGAACGGCTGGCTTTGAGCGCTCACAAGTAAGTGGATGCAATCTTGTACCTCTACCGCCGCCTAAAATTAAAGCTAATATTCTTTTATGGTCCATGAGATTTTTATTTAGTTGATAAGATCTTGGTATAAATTTATGTATTTTTCTGCAGATTTTTGCCATGAAAAATCTTTTTTCATATTATTTTTTTTAAGGCTTAAAAAATTTTTTTCATCCTCATGCAAATGCATCGCACGCTGGAAGGCATGTAATAAATCTTCCGAAGACAAATGAATGAATCTGATGCCTGTACCGCCTTCATCTCCAAAGTCAATAATGGAATCCAGCAAACCACCCACAGTCCTTACCATTGGTACGCCGCCATAGCGCAGGGTATAAAACTGATTGAGCCCACAAGGTTCAAAACGAGAAGGCATTACCATAAAATCTGAACCAGCATACACCAGCCGAGCGAAGGCTTCGTTGTAACCAATGTAGGTGTTGTAACGTTCATCTAAGTAATTATTCATCTCTTCTAGCCCAGATTCCATTTCTAGGTCACCACTACCTACAACTAAAAAGTTTATAGGTAAATCAAAAATGGAAATTGCTTGCCATATCGCATCAGCTAGTACATCAACTCCTTTTTGGTCTGTAAATCTTCCGATGAAACTTATCAAAGGGTAATCAGGATTAAACCCATACTTTTGGCACAGATGTTCTTTATTTGCAGCTTTGCCTGATTTAATGTTTTTTACCGTATAATTTTTGACTAAATTTTCATCTGTGGCTGGGTTCCAAACTTGATCATCTATTCCGTTCAGAATTCCTAAACATTTTGATGCTTCTTGCCGAAATAAATCATCTGTGGAGCGACCTTGAGACATTAGCTCTTTCATATACTGCGGGGAAACCGTCGTCACACGCCAAGCACATTTGATGGCAGATGCCATAGCATTTAAATCATTATCCCATACCAATAGCGGGAATTGCCAAACATCAAACCAAGGTAGGTAATCTGCCATATTTTTACCCATGATGCCTTGGTACTCCCCATTATGAATTGTGAAAACACTAGCTATTTCTCTAAATTTAGGAAACTGGTGGCTATACTTCATCATAAAAGGAATAAACCCTGTATGGAAATCATGGCAATGAATCACGCTAGGCAACGCCTTCCATTGATGAATCCAGTTTAAAACTGCGGTCTGAAATGCGATATAAAAATGGTAATCATCATCATAACCATACGGCTGATGGCGATGAGAGAAACCTTCTATCTGAACTAAATACAAAGGAAAATCTAAATCATCATTTTTGAGAATAGTCACATCCAGTAAAGATTTACCAAAGGGCAAAACGGCTTTGTGATCAATCGTTAAATCATGACTTTTAGTAAATTGATTGTAAATATAAGGCATCACCACCATAGCTTCGATGTCTTTTACTTGATTGAGGTATTTGGGCAAAGCTCCCACAACATCTCCTAAACCACCAACTTTGGCGACGGGAAAGCATTCGGCAGAAACGTGAACGATTTTCATTTTAATTTAAGTTTTACTCTCTAAATATACAATTTTTCTGTCAGAATTTCATATTGTATGATGAAAATTTTATGCTTGATTTTGCTTGAAAATGAAAGTTTTAAATCCCCCAAAAGTTTTAGCTTACATCCTATAATCATAAACTGGTCACAAAGTCGGGGGGAGATAAGATTTCGATTAGTTACGGCGAATAACTTCGTTATACTTATTTTCTGAAGTTGTTTGAACTGATAAAACTGTGGCCTTTCTTTCAATTCTATAAATAGCTGATGTTCAGAATCTATTGATTTGAGATAAAAGTATTCTGAACTTGATATTTTTTATAAATTCATTCAAAACTATTTTGTAACTTGCCTCAAAGTTGATTATTGTTGTATTTTATTGGTAATCAACTTCATATGTTAGACTTTAATATTTTGAGTATTTTTTTATAAGGCACTACGGGGGGGGTATAAATAGGTGAAAACTTAAAAACATCGTCATCAAACCTTGTGCTCCAGCAAGCATCCATCTAAAATGATGAAAGGAGGGAAGCAAAAGAGAATGCTAAGAAGGAAGAAATAATTACAGAAGATACAATTATAAATGAGTGCAAAACCAAAATACATCAATAGAGAAATAACGTGGCTGAAATTTAATGCACGTGTTTTACAAGAAGCTCGAGATAAATCCGTTCCATTATTGGAGCGGCTGAGGTTTCTTGGGATTTATTCCAATAATTTAGATGAGTTTTACAAGGTGCGTTATGCCACGGTTTTGAGAGCCTTGCAGCTGGATCACGCTGCTTATTCTAATATCATAGAAGAGCAATCGCTAAAGAGTCTTTTGAGTGACATTCAAGATGTAGTAGAAATGCAGCAGAAATCATATGACGATACATATGAGCAGATTTTGAAAGAAATGGAGCAGGAAAACATCTATTTTTTGGACGATACAGAAGTTGAGGAAAATTTTGCTGAATTTTTGGATAATTTTTATCAAAATAAGCTAAGTCATACGATTGCCATTTATTTATGGGAGCCTAATATTGAAAAAATTCCAGAGTTGAGAGATGAAGCTAACTATTTGGTGGTAAAATTGGGGAATAAAAGAGATGAGAAACCAAAGTCTGAAAATTTTATAAATAAAGTGAAAAAATGGTTTTCAGCAGAGGTTAAGGCTTTACCAACATCTTCTAAAGAAAATACGTATGCTATTATTGAAATTCCGACCCATTTATTTTCCAGATTTGTTGTTTTGCCTAAAAAAGACGGGAAAGATTATATCATTATGCTAGAGGATGTGATTCGCTATAAATTGAAAGAAATTTTTGAAATCTTTGAATTTGACACGATTGAAGCACACTCTTTTAAGGCTTCAAAAGACGCCGAATTAGATTTAGACCAAGATGTACAAAGAAGCTTTATGGATAGGATTTCAAGAAGCGTGGAGGGGCGAAGAAGAGGTGAGCCAGTAAGGTTGGTTTATGATAAAGATATAGCAGAAGACACCCTCAATTACTTGAAGAAAATCCTTCACATCGACCGCTACGATAGTTTATCGCCAGGCGGTAAATATCACAATAAGAGAGACTTTATTGGTTTTCCTAATTTAGGTAAAAAGCATTTAGAGTACGAAAAAATAAAGCCTTTGGTTCCGCCTGCATTGAGAAATGTGAAAAGTTACATCAGAGAAATAGAGAAAAGAGACCACTTGATTTATGCTCCATATGCTGATTTTTCGATTTTACTTAAATTTTTGAGGCAAGCAGCGATAGACCCCAAGGTAGAATCCATTAAAATTACAGCCTATCGTGTAGCGAGTGAATCGCAAATTATGAGTGCACTAGTCAATGCAGCCAAAAATGGAAAAAAAGTAACAGCCGTTTTGGAACTAAGAGCACGTTTTGATGAAGCAAATAATGTTAATTGGTCAAAAATCTTACAAGACGAAGGCGTACAAGTTATTTTTGGTGTTGCAGATTTAAAGGTTCACTCAAAAATTGGCCTAGTAACTTATCGGGAAAAAGAAGAAAAGAAAAAAATTGCCTTCATCAGTACTGGGAACTTTCATGAGAAGACAGCCCGTATTTACACCGATTATACACTTTTGACCTCTCACAAAGAAATCAGTGAAGAAGTAAGTGAAGTTTTTGATTTCTTTGAATCAAATTATAAAGTAAAAAAATACAAGCATTTGATTCTTTCGCCACATGAGATGCGATATAAAATTGAAGAAAAAATCAACAGAGAAATAGAAAATAAGAAAAAGGGATTTCCAGCTCAGATTAATATAAAAGTAAATAGCTTGTCTGATAAAAAAATGATAGATAAGCTCTACAAAGCAAATAAAGTAGGGGTAGAAGTTCGCTTGGTAGTAAGAGGAATCTGTTGTTTAATTCCAGGAATTAAAGGCTTGAGTGAAAATATAAAGGCAATAAGTGTTGTCGATAAATTTTTAGAACACCCGAGACTTTATTGGTTTAAGAATGGAGGAGAAGATGAAGTTTACATCTCCTCAGCCGATTGGATGCCAAGAAATATAGACCATCGAGTAGAAGTCGGATGCCCGATTTTAGATCCACAACTGAAAAAAGAAGTTATGAATACATTTGAATTATCTTTTACCGATAATGTAAAAGGACGAATTCATAACAACACCTTAGATGAAATTTATCAAGAAAATGAACTCCCGCCAAATCGATCTCAAGTAAGTATTTACAACTATTACAAAAACTTATACCAATGAAAACATCCAAATTAGCCGCCATAGATATTGGTTCAAATGCCGTTAGACTTTTAATCAACACCATATATGATGACGGAAACAAAACAACATTTAATAAAACATCCCTAGTTCGAGTCCCCATAAGACTTGGGCAAGACGCCTTTTTAAACGGAAACATTAGCAAAGCAAACGAAAAAAGACTACTAAAAGCGATGAAGGCATTTAAATTGTTGATGGATGTATATCAAGTAGAAGATTACAGCGCTTTTGCAACTTCTGCCATGCGAGAACTTGCAGGAAATCAGGAAATTGTAAAAAAAATAAAAAAACAATCAGACATAGAATTACAAATCATAGACGGGAAAAAAGAAGGACAAATTATTTTTGCAACAGAATTAAAAGAATACGTTCATGATGAAAACAACTATCTTTACATTGACGTCGGCGGTGGAAGCACAGAACTTACCCTTTTAGCATATGGTAAAGTTGTTGTCACAAAATCATTTCCAGTAGGAACCGTTCGTTGGCTAAACGGAAAAGTAGGAGCAGATTTCTTAAAAAATGAAATTCGCCCTTGGGTCAAGAAACAATGTAATAACATAAATAATATAGAGTTAATAGGGTCAGGAGGAAACATCAACCATATATTCAAACAATCAGGAAAGAAAAAAGGAGACCCCTTATCTTATGCATACTTAAACAAACAAAAAAAAATATTGAGTGCTTTAGACTTCGACGACCGATTGACATTATACAACATGAAACCCGATAGAGCAGACGTTATTATTCCCGCATTAGAAATTTACACCAATGTAATGCGTTACGCCAAAGCAAAGAAAATCCATGTTCCTAAAATCGGTCTAGCCGATGGAATGATTCAATATCAATATCATCATCAGAGAAAAAAATAAGCCTTAAAAAAAAACATCAAGCTAAATTTTCTAAGGCTTAAAAAAAATAAGAAGAGAAAAGCGTTCATAATATAGTCAAAACGTCCACCATGCGAACACTAATTTATCATTAATAGAGATTAGTTATAATTTCATTCAATATATTAGATACGGATAGTCAAAAAAACGCAAAAATAATTCAAGTCCATTCACTTGTAAATCAATCAATTATAATTTATTTAAAAAAAAGTTATAAAAAAACATGGTAAAAAATTTGGAAGGGAATAAAAATAGTATTTATATTTGCCGTCCTTTTGAGAGTGAGAGAGTTATTTGGAAGTTTGATAAAAAAAAGGATAAATTTTTTTTGGATTAAAAGAAAAAGAATTTATATATTTGCAGCCCTTTTAGGGTAGAGGAGTTCATAAAGATAGAAATAAGATACAAATTAGAAGACAAAATAAGCAAAAAGAAGCCAAGTGTCAATTTGATGAGTTTGGGGATAGCTTTTCAGTTATAGTTATTATTTAAGACATTAGATAATTAAGGAATAACAACGGAGAGTTTGATCCTGGCTCAGGATGAACGCTAGCGGGAGGCTTAACACATGCAAGCCGAGGGGTATTTAATTTTCGGATTAGAGAGACCGGCGAACGGGTGCGTAACGCGTATGTAACTTGCCCTTATCGGGAGGATAGCCCGAGGAAACTCGGATTAATACTCCATAATAATAATTATGGCATCATAAATATTTAAAAGATTTATCGGATAAGGATAGGCATGCGTCAGATTAGTTAGTTGGTAGTGTAGAGGACTACCAAGGCGATGATCTGTAGGGGGCCTGAGAGGGTGAACCCCCACACTGGTACTGAGACACGGACCAGACTCCTACGGGAGGCAGCAGTGAGGAATATTGGACAATGGGTGGAAGCCTGATCCAGCCATCCCGCGTGCAGGAAGACGGCCCTATGGGTTGTAAACTGCTTTTGTATAGGGATAAATCATCTTACGAGATAGGATGTTGAAGGTACTATACGAATAAGCATCGGCTAACTCCGTGCCAGCAGCCGCGGTAATACGGAGGATGCGAGCGTTATCCGGATTCATTGGGTTTAAAGGGTCCGTAGGCGGGCTAATAAGTCAGTGGTGAAATCTCACAGCTCAACTGTGAAATTGCCATTGATACTGTTAGTCTTGAGTGAGTTTGATGTTGCTGGAATGTGTAGTGTAGCGGTGAAATGCATAGATATTACACGGAACACCGAATGCGAAGGCAGGTAACAAAGACTTAACTGACGCTGATGGACGAAGGCGTGGGGAGCGAACAGGATTAGATACCCTGGTAGTCCACGCAGTAAACGATGCTAACTCGTTTTCGGGGTGAAGAACTTCGGAGACCAAGCGAAAGTGATAAGTTAGCCACCTGGGGAGTACGTTCGCAAGAATGAAACTCAAAGGAATTGACGGGGGCCCGCACAAGCGGTGGAGCATGTGGTTTAATTCGATGATACGCGAGGAACCTTACCAAGGCTTAAATGCATTTTGACGTACCCTGAAAGGGGTATTTCTTCGGACAGGATGCAAGGTGCTGCATGGCTGTCGTCAGCTCGTGCCGTGAGGTGTTAGGTTAAGTCCTGCAACGAGCGCAACCCTTATCTTTAGTTGCCAGCGTTTAAAGACGGGGACTCTAGAGAGACTGCCAACGCAAGTTGAGAGGAAGGTGGGGACGACGTCAAGTCATCACGGCCCTTACGTCTTGGGCTACACACGTGCTACAATGGTCGGTACAGAGGGCAGCTACTATGTGAATAGGTGCGAATCTTGAAAGCCGATCTCAGTTCGGATTGGAGTCTGCAACTCGACTCTATGAAGCTGGAATCGCTAGTAATCGCAAATCAGCCATGTTGCGGTGAATACGTTCCCGGGCCTTGTA
The DNA here is from genome assembly GCF_951229915.1 of Candidatus Ornithobacterium hominis. Taxonomy (GTDB): domain Bacteria; phylum Bacteroidota; class Bacteroidia; order Flavobacteriales; family Weeksellaceae; genus Ornithobacterium; species Ornithobacterium hominis. The sequence goes on from NZ_OX579588.1 coordinate 645,992, forward strand.
CACACCGCCCGTCAAGCCATGGAAGCTGGGGGTACCTGAAGTTGGTGACCGTCAAAGGAGCTACCTAGGGTAAAACCAGTAACTGGGGCTAAGTCGTAACAAGGTAGCCGTACCGGAAGGTGCGGCTGGAACATCTCTTTTATAGAGTTAAGAATAATAAACGACGAAAAGAAACAAATTAAGAGAATAGGCACTGGCTTTTTCATTTGCTAAATTATCAGATGATTTGTATTTTTGATATAAAGATAAATAAGCCCCTAGTCGTAGAAGGAGGGATGGATAGAGTCTCGTAGCTCAGCTGGTTAGAGCGCTACACTGATAATGTAGAGGTCGGCAGTTCGAGTCTGCCCGAGACTACACTAAGGAAGAGGGGGTTGAATTATTAAGAATTATGAATTAAGAATTATGGATTAATCATTAATTGGTGGTTTTTAATATAGTAGAAGAATACTAGGAGGTGAGCGATAATTTTTCATTTTATAATTTTTAATTAAGATAATGGGGGATTAGCTCAGCTGGCTAGAGCGCCTGCCTTGCACGCAGGAGGTCATCGGTTCGACTCCGATATTCTCCACGATCATTGATTATACATTGTTTAGGTTACGATGTACAATTGAGAAGAAGTTCATTGACATGATAGATAGCAAGTTTTTCTCTATAGGATTAAGGGATTAATAATATAGAGGGAAAAGAAACTTGAAGTAGAAAACGAGAAATGATAACGAGTAGGATTTTTTTTGAATTATAGATTGAGAGATTTATAGAGAGGGAAGAATCTAAAAGAAATAAAATAGAAGGTAAAAACAAATAACCGAGATTAAAGAGCGCGGTTAGAAGAAATCGTTAAGGGCGTATGGCGGATGCCTAGGCTCACAGAGGCGAAGAAGGACGTGATAAGCTGCGAAAAGCTGCGGGGATTTGCACATAAGAATAGATCCGCAGATATCCGAATGGGGCAACCCACTATGTTGAAGGCATAGTACCAGAGATGGGGCGAACCCGGGGAACTGAAACATCTAAGTACCCGGAGGAAAAGAAATCAAAAGAGATTCCCAGAGTAGTGGCGAGCGAAATGGGATTAGCCGAGAATTTACAAATATTAGAAATACTTGGAAAAGTATACCGAAGAAGGTGAGAGTCCTGTATAAGAAATGAGTAGATTACGTATTAAGTAGGGCGGGACACGAGAAATCCTGTTTGAAGAAGGGGGGACCATCCTCCAAGGCTAAATACTCCTGTGAGACCGATAGTGAACAAGTACTGTGAAGGAAAGGTGAAAAGCACTTTGAATAAAAGGGTGAAAGAGAACCTGAAACCGTACGCCTACAAGCGGTCGGAGCATCGTAAGATGTGACGGCGTGCCTTTTGCATAATGAGCCTACGAGTTACTGTTACTGGCGAGGATAAGGTGTTCAGCACTGTATTCGAAGCGAGAGCGAGTCTGAAAAAGGCGATATAGTCAGTAGGAGTAGACGCGAAACCTTGTGATCTACCCATGGGCAGGTTGAAGCTGTGGTAACACACAGTGGAGGACCGAACCGGTTGACGTTGAAAAGTCTTCGGATGACCTGTGGGTAGGGGTGAAAGGCCAATCAAACTGGGAAATAGCTCGTACTCCCCGAAATGCATTTAGGTGCAGCGTTTAAATAAGTTTATTAGAGGTAGAGCTACTGATAGGATGCGGGGGATTCACCTCCTACCAATTCCTGACAAACTCCGAATGCTAGTAAATGATATTAAGCAGTGAGGGCATGGGTGCTAAGGTCCATGTCCGAGAGGGAAAGAACCCGGACTAACAGCTAAGGTCCCTAAATGTATGTTAAGTTGATAAAACGCGGTTGGATTGCACAGACAGCTAGGATGTTGGCTTGGAAGCAGCCATTCATTTAAAGAGTGCGTAACAGCTCACTAGTCGAGCGATCTGGCATGGATAATGATCGGGCATAAACATACTACCGAAGCTATAGACTGTAGATACAGTGGTAGGGGAGCATTCTATACGAGTAGAAGTTGAGCTGTAAGGCTTGGTGGATTGTATAGAAAAGAAAATGTAGGCATAAGTAACGATAATGCGGATGAGAAATCCGCACGCCGCAAGACTAAGGATTCCTCAGCTATGCTAATCAGCTGAGGGTTAGTCGGGACCTAACATGAACCCGAAAGGGGTAGTGGATGGCAAACAGGTTAATATTCCTGTACCTGCTCACAGAGGAAGTGACGGGGTTAAGTAATAAGTGCGTACTGACGGAATAGTACGTTGAACCCATTTAACGTGGGGATAGTACACAAAGGCTACGGCTGGCGTGATAATCTTATGAAGTGACCTCCAAGAAATAGCGAGTGAAGCAGCCCGTACCGTAAACCGACACAGGTAGTCGAGGAGAGTATCCTAAGGCGCTCGAGTGAATCATGGCTAAGGAACTAGGCAAAATAGACCTGTAACTTCGGGAGAAAGGTCGCCCCAAGAGATTGGGGCCGCAGCGAAGAGGTCCAGGCGACTGTTTATCAAAAACACAGGACTCTGCTAAATCGAAAGATGATGTATAGGGTCTGACACCTGCCCGGTGCTGGAAGGTTAAGGGAGGAGGTTAGCGTAAGCGAAGCTTTTGACTGAAGCCCCAGTAAACGGCGGCCGTAACTATAACGGTCCTAAGGTAGCGAAATTCCTTGTCGGGTAAGTTCCGACCTGCACGAATGGTGTAACGATCTGGACACTGTCTCAGCCATGAGCTCGGTGAAATTGTAGTATCGGTGAAGATGCCGGTTAATCGCAACGGGACGAAAAGACCCCGTGAACCTTTACTATAGCTTCGTATTGACTTTGGGTAAACCATGTGTAGGATAGGTGGGAGACTGTGAATTGGCATCGCTAGGTGTTGAGGAGTCGTTGTTGAAATACCACCCTTGGTTTACTTGGAGCCTAACTCCGAGAGGAGGACATTGCGTGGTGGGTAGTTTGACTGGGGTGGTCGCCTCCGAAAGAGTAACGGAGGCTTTCAAAGGTACCCTCAGCACGCTTGGTAACCGTGCGTAGAGTGTAATGGCATAAGGGTGCTTGACTGTGAGACCTACAAGTCGAACAGGTGCGAAAGCAGGACATAGTGATCCGGTGGCGCTGAATGGAAGGGCCATCGCTCATAGGATAAAAGGTACTCCGGGGATAACAGGCTAGTCTCCCCCAAGAGCTCACATCGACGGGGAGGTTCGGCACCTCGATGTCGGCTCGTCACATCCTGGGGCTGGAGAAGGTCCCAAGGGTTGGGCTGTTCGCCCATTAAAGTGGCACGCGAGCTGGGTTCAGAACGTCGTGAGACAGTTCGGTCTCTATCTGTTGCGATCGTTAGAAGTTTGAGTGGGCTTGACTCTAGTACGAGAGGACCGAGTTGAACGAACCGCTAGTGTATCTGTTGTATTGCCAAGTGCACCGCAGAGTAGCTATGTTCGGTTAAGATAAGCACTGAAAGCATATAAGTGCGAAACTTGCCACAAGATGAGACTTCTTTAAAGGGCCGTGGGAGATGACCACGTAGATAGGCTACAGATGTAAAGGCAGTAATGTCATAGTCGAGTAGTACTAATTACCCGTAGATTTAACTAACCGCGAGAGGATCGGTTGTTTGTTTTTATTCTTTTTTATAAAAAAAAGTTTTAATCTATCTATCAAACATGTCAATCAAAGATTTAGGGTGACTATAGCGGCAGGGCTCACCTCTTCCCATTCCGAACAGAGAAGTTAAGCCTGCCTGCGCCGATGGTACTGCATATCGTGGAAGAGTAGGTCGTCGCCAGTTTTTTATTACAAACCTGCATAGTAACATACTATGCAGGTTTTTGTTTTATACCCTAATTGATTCCTTCCTCCCTCCTTTTGTTCGCTTTTTAATTTTTATTTAGATGATTATATCACCCTATTCGAAGTTCTATTACAAGAATTTTATCTAAAATTTTTTAAGGCTTGAAAAAATGACAAATTCTGCTTATGCAAGACTTACCTCTTCTCATTTCGAATAGAGAAGTTAAGCTTTCCTGCGCTATATGATATCACAGATTGGAGTTTTTCTGAGTAAAGGAAAATAATTTTAGTTGTGTACAAATAAAATGAGTAGTTTTAGAAAAGTTGCATTAGAAAGTTTCTTGTATTTTTAATTGACTATCATATAATTATATGAATTTTGTGATTTAATGAGTAACTTTTTTATATACCAAATGCACATCGGGTATGAAAAAGTTTTCTGAATTTGATGTTTTTTGTAATTGATTTAAAACTATTTTGTAACTTGTTTAAAAGTTGCAACCATTGTATATACTATTAGCTGGTACGGTATACTAAATTTTAATGTTTTGAGTAACTTTTTCATAATATATTATAGGTATTTTTAATATTTATTTCAAATGGAATTATCTAACACTTATTTCACAGATTATCAGATTAAGGGAAAATCTGTTTCACAAATTTTTGCTGAATTATTAAATGATAGAAATAAAGCTTTTTCTATAAATCAAAAAGACTGGCAGGAGCAGTATGTGCGGTCTTTTGCCCAGATGTTGGATTCTATGCCTGAACCTAGAAAAATAGTGAAAGAAATATTAGCTAGGGAGTTAGAGAAAAAAGGATTACAGCCAATAGATCCTGATGCGGTTTATTTAAACAAATTTGGACAAGCTGATAAATCTTCTGATGAGCAATATTACAATCATGGGAGTGGTTCTCTTGTTTGGAGCTATAAGTTGACTGATGCTTGTTTGATGAATGTACTGGGCAAGTATTATTATGATGATTGGGATATTTTATATTCAGACGTGTCTGTGGGGCTATACACAGAGGGTTCGGCGGCTGATTCTTGGGGAGCACATAATATTGTGCCTATTATGCCTATAGAGATATTTAATATTTTTTATTACTATCCTATCTACAAGGAGTTTAATCGCCAAGTGGAGAATTTTTGGCAGCAGTATAAAGATAGATATATGCATTATTTGGAAGATAATTTTCTATTATCTGGCGTTGTACAGTATAAGAATAAAATGCTATCAGAGAATGCTTTTTCTATAATTCGCAAGGTTTATAATCATCAAGATGATATTGAGGCTAAATTTCTGAAAATATATGGCTATGCATCTACAGATATAATGATTATTAGGGATTTAAAAGATGCAACAGGGCTTTTGATTTTATATATTCCTGGTGCTAGGTTTCCTTTCATAGAATTTTTAACATCTTCTGATTGCAGAAATTGGATTAAACAGCATATAGAAGATCCTTTTTTGCGTAATTCATTTGCCAATCACTTCTCTATATATGAAAGACAAGACGGGTTGGAATATTCAGGTGTGGACACAGCACTCAAAGGTATAGCAGAGGATACTTGGGATATTGGGTATATTGATTTTGATCATCATACAGTGCTGAGTGTGAATTTATTTGCCACAGTGGCAGATAAAACGCAAAAAAGAATGCAAGTAGATGGTGATGTGCAGATAAAATCAGATTCAGAGTTAACAAGGGATCATGTCTATAACTTCATTCATGGTATGTTATCCCAATTATATTATTTTGAAGCACTTGTACCAGAAATTTTAATCCCTTTGAATTTGACATTATCTCTCACAGCGCTAGGCTTGAGCGTGGATAAAATGGTGGATGGGGATACCTATGAAGAGAGAAAATACGGTGTGGGTGAATTCGTAACTTCTTTTTTATTCCTAGGAATAAATATGCTCCCATTCTTCGCTGAAGCTATCTCTTACATGAAACAATTTGATCTGAAAAAAATCCCAGAATACTCAAATGAAGAAGAGGTAATAAAAACCTATTTTAATGTATCTGCAGAGGATGTATTGATAGATACTCCCGCCATTACGCCTGAAGGCGAAGACGCTGGCAAAACGTTTTTAGCTCGATTAGCAGATGAAAATAATGAATTAGTGGTATTTAAACCCCTTGCAGGGAATAAATATATCAGATTAAATCCCACTACGCACGAAGAAATTCCAGGTGAATTAATTTCAAAAGTATACTCCTCAAATTTAGAAAAAATGGTGTATGTGAGAAGCGGATTAAAGGGAGGAGCACCATATAGCCCTCTAGAACTGGATTTTTCAGCCGTTATGTCTGTGGCTGATTTACGGAAAAAAGCTGCTGTATTAGGGAAACCTATTGGCAAGTCGTATAAAAAAATTATCGAAAAATTAGATCACTGGCACACAATTACCACATTTGAAGAAAAATCCAAATCAGCATTTGAATTAATCCACCTAATCAGAAAATACAAAATAGAACATCCAGAATCTAGACGTATCCCTGCTTTTGATTCATTAGAAGAAGAATTAAAGGGAGCTCTGTTTACAGATGGAATGAATGATCTGCAAAAGAATTTAATCAAAATGCTAGATAAAGTAGGAGCAGAAGCCACATCCATACTATATAAATCTGTATTGCAAGAAATCAAAGGCATAGATATAGGAAAAACTGGTACACTGGTATTATTTGCAGAAAATAATTATACCACATATCCCTTTGCTGGATTTGCAGAAGAACTGCCTACACAACTATCATTCACGCCCTACTATGTGATACCAGAAACAAGTGAATTTTCAATACTTGAACACGCTTATTATAACGATTCTTTATTCGAAGGGCTGGGATTTGATAATAATATTGATGTGCTGAAATATACAATAGAACGTATAAAATCAGAAAATTTACTTTCTGAAATAGAAGAAATAGATAACAAATTATATATTGGCTATAATTTTGAAGAACTGAATCAAATCATTTCCACATTTTCATGTGCAGAGGAAACTCAATATAGTGAGTATCCCCTCACATTTATACAAATGCTACAAGAACTGGGAAGTATAAAAGGACAAGGAATTCCAGAAAAGGGATTGATGCACGTATATTCCTCTGCTAAATACTATCAAGACACAGTGGAAAAACGTATGAATACCGTGGAAACGGCCTTTCAAATATCAGATAATTATGATTTTTCAATTTGGGATAATAATTTTCCTGGAAATCAAAATTATATCGAATTTCTGAAAAATCAAGAAACAACCAATTCTGCCATATCTACAGCTGTTTCAACATCTATGGGTGTAGCTTTTGATGATTCAGCAGAATCACTTAGATTTATTACAGAAAATCTAGAAACTTTCTATGAAGAAGGAATCAGGAATATTTTTGTCAGGAGATTAAATCACAGATTGTTAAAAAGAGATATAGCACTCTACTTAAGAGGTGAGAACATGACAGATCGCTTAAATGCTGCATTACTCACCACACTAGAGCACGGGCATGATTTATACAGAGCACTGATTAGAGAGGCAAAAAAAATTAAAATAAATGTGATACCCACAGGCGGGCATGATGGCATTATATCTAGCGCTCTAGATATATATGAAAGCTATTATGCAAATGTGGAGCAAACCATAAGAGAGTTCAATCTTATAAATGATTCTTCAGGAAAGTTTTTAATCATAACCCCGCCCACTGCGTTGCGCCCTATAGCTGGTATTCATGCGCCTTTCCCAAATATAGCAGAGCTCACCAATATTCCTGTTTTGAAAGTCACAGAGAATAAATTGCTAGATTTATCCGTAGCTATAGGCAGAGAAAAGTTGGATGTGAGAGTGCCTGCTTGGACGGAGTTTGTGCCACTCGACGGGAAAGTATTGGGCTGGAAGACCTACGGAGGTAAAGATTATTTAAAACCTAATCAATCCACTCGAAGAGATCTTTTTATAAAAGGTAGAGATGCTCATCAAGCGACGGAGCTACTGAATGAAATTGATGTATTGAAAGATCATATTGCAGATTTAGCCACGGCATCATCTGGAAGTTGTGCAAGCGTTTCTGCAAAAGTTTTACAAAATTTACGAACCTTGGGATACAATACAGGCAGAGGCTACTCCCTTGCTTATTGGAAGAAGAGGGGGAATGATTATTTTCCATTTAATCACACTGCCACATCTGTATGGTTACAAAATGAAGAGTTTGTAGTAGATGCCACACACCTTCAATTTCCACACGCTCCAGAGGATGCAGAACAAATCATAGTACAGAGACCAGAGGATTGGGCAGAGGAAATTGCTAGCCGAGCAGAGGCCATACGCCCATGGCTGGAACACGGGCTGAAAGGCGTGTCTGTAATTGGATATTTTGAACCCCCTATATACACTAAACCAAGAATTTTAAAGCAACCATAAAATGATGGAAATTTATAACATCAATTTTCCACCCAAGATTTTATTCAAATATTGTTTGCCATGGCAGTCGTTCGCACACGGAAATTGATAAGCTTTAAACAAAGTACATTAATTTGAACTTCTATAGTATATATTGGGTGGATTTTTTTTTATTTAGTTCTATAGTGATTTTTATCTATAAATAAGTCTGTTAACCTTCATGTTTTCAGTGGTAAAATCACAACTTTTACAAAGCAATCGTAGGCGATAATATTAGCAGAGCTGGATGCTCATTTGAACGAGAAAACACAAAATATAATCACTAAAATACCAATATTTTCAAATAAATAATTATCTTTGAAACAACGATTTATTGTATCATTATTGTACAAGGAAGTTTTTTTGAAGACCAAAAAATAAGCACCAACATTGCTGTAAGTGCTTGATTATTAAAGTTGTGGTCCCACCTGGGCTCGAACCAGGGACCACCTGATTATGAGTCAGGTGCTCTAACCAACTGAGCTATAGGACCAGTTTTTTATTGGAATGCAAATATAAAATAATTTTTAATTAAAGTAAGCTTTTTTTAAATTTTTTTAAGCTTAAAAAAATTCATATGAAAAGGCTGCTGAAATTTTATCTTTAAAACTATTTTAGTTACACTTCCATCTCTTTTTGATGAAATTTCTTTTAATGTAAGAGATTCGTATTTTTTCATTTAAATCTCTTATTTTTGAATTTTTAAATTAATATTGTTTTGGATAGTAAACGATTACAGCGGGTCAATCAACTTTTGCAAGAAGAATTGGCCGATATTTTTAGAATAGAAGCCAATAAAATTAAACAAGGTCTTTTAATTTCTGTAACAGAGGTAAGAACAGCACAAGACCTCTCTATTGCAAAAATTTTTATCAGTGTTTTCCCCACCCAATATCGTAATTCAATGATGAATGCAATTCATGAAAATGTTCCCTATTACAGAAAAAAATTAGGCGAGCGAATTGGTAAACAAATGCGAATCGTCCCCGAGCTTCACTTTTTTACTGATGACTCTTTAGACCGAGTAGATGCTATAGAAAGAGAACTCAAAGGGCAAGGGAATAATCCTGAATTGTAAGGCTGAATGAATTTACCGCTTTACATTGCTCGAAAATATGTTTTTTCAGGCAAAAATGCAGTAGAAGTCAATATCATTTCTTGGATTGCTTTTATCGCTTTGGGTTTTGTGACTGCTTGTTTGATAGTTATTTTATCAGTTTTTAGCGGATTAGAGAAAATTAATATTCAATTCTACAGCGAAATCAACCCCGATGCGCAAATTACTCCCAAAACGGGTAAAGTCATCGAAAATTCAGAGCAATTGCTGGGGAAAATTCAAGCTTTGCCAGAGGTGAAGGCGGCAAGTAAAGTCATTGAAGAACGTGCTTTCATCGATTACAATCATAAAAATCATATTGTCATGCTCAAAGGAGTTGACCAAAATTTTAATCAAATTTTTGGACTAGACTCAATGGTAAAAATAGGAAAGCCTCTCTCAACGGAATATCCTAGAGACATTATTTTAGGGCAAGGAGTTTCTTCACGGCTATCGCTGTATATGGATGAGGTGACTCCTGCTGTTTTGTATGTTCCCAAGCCAGGCAAAGGTTTGATAACGAGCAAAAAAGAGGCTTTTAATACAACAGAAGCTTACGGGACGGGCATTTTTAGCATTAATGATAAATACAGCGAATACGTTTTTGCTCAGTTAGAATTGGTGCAAAATCTATTAAATTACCAAAAAGGAGAAATATCTGCCATAGAAATCAAATCGGCTACGGCTGATTCTAAACAATTTTTAAAGGCTTTAAAAAAAATCATTGGGGATGATTTTCAAATCAAATCAAGAGAAGAAATTGATGCTGCTTTCACCAAAATGATGAATACTGAAAACCTCATTATTTACCTGATATTTTTTTTGATATTAATCATCGCTAGCTTCAATTTGGCTGGTTCTGTTGCTATTCTTATTCTTAACAAAAGAAAACAATCTTTGACGCTAAGAGCCTTGGGAATGCCACGGGGTAAAATCAAGCAAAGCTTCTTCTACACGGGTGTTCTTATCACTATTTATGCTTTGTTTACGGGTTTGCTAATCGGTACGTTAGTTATTTTTTTGCAGCAAGAGTTTGGGCTTGTCAGCATCAATATGTTTATGGCATTTCCCGTTCGCTTCACGCTTCAGAACTATTTGGTTGCAATTCTCAGTGTTTTGTTTATAGGAACCGCTGTTTCATATTTTGTGAGCAGAAGCATTGCTCTATCAGCTTTACAAAGCTAGCCTTCTGTTTAAATAAGGGATTGAAATAACGGAATGAATTTTTTTATTGAGATAAAAAATTTAGAGACACAAATTTTCTTAAGCCTTAAGAAAAAATTAGCAATCAACGATTTTCACACTTACAGCTAGACCACCTTCAGAAGTTTCTTTGTATTTAGAATTCATGTCTTTAGCCGTTTGCCACATTGTTTCGATCACATTGTCAAGCGACACCTTCACATGTTCAGGATTTGTTTCTAGCGCCAATTCAGAGGCATTGATTGCCTTGATGGCTCCCATTGCATTTCGCTCGATACAAGGGATTTGCACCAAACCTTTTATTGGGTCGCAAGTTAGCCCGAGGTGATGTTCCATGGCAATTTCAGCCGCATTTAGACACTGCCTTGGTGTTCCTCCACGAAGCTCAGTCAAACCTGCGGCGGCCATTGCACTAGAAACACCAATTTCAGCTTGGCAGCCACCCATCGCTGCAGAAATCGTTGCATTTCGTTTGAAAATACTGCCAATGACACCTGCCGTCAAGAGGAATTTTCTAATTTCATCGTTCCCTGCTTTATGATTTTCTATTGCTAAATAGAATAAAATAACCGAGGGTATAACACCAGAAGAACCATTGGTAGGGGCGGTAACCACACGACCCAAGCTAGCATTGACTTCATTTACAGCGATAGCAAAGGTTGAAACCCATTTAAAGATTTCACGATAATGCATTTTGGTATTGCGAAGGCTTTTAATCCATTCAGCATGACTTTGATACTGATCTTTAGGATTTTTCAATTTTTGGTACATGTCAAAGGCACGCCTGCGCACCATCAAGCCACCAGGTAAAAATCCCTCTGTATGGCAACCTAAATAAATGCTCTCTAGCATCACAGCCCAGATAGCGTCCAATTGCGAGTGGATTTCTTCCTTACTTCGCACACTCCGTTCATTTTCCAAAACCAACTGAGAAATTGAAAGTCCGTATTTTACCGTTTGTTGAATGATATTTTCAGAAGAAGCTGTAGGGTGAGGAAAATTGTCATTTTCAGATAAATCTACAATTTGCTCATCAGATTCCTTGGTAATGAACCCACCACCGATGGAATAAAAGGTGGACTGATAAATTTCTTCATTTCCCATAGTAGCACAGAAACGCATCCCATTGGCGTGGTATGGTAAAAAATCTCGTTTGAAGTGAATTTGCTCTGGCAAGAACGGGATCGTCTTTTCACCACCAAGTTCCAAGTATTGTCGCGTATTGATATGCCCAATCGTGGTATCGATTTCATCTATGGGAATCGTGACAGGGTCTTTCCCGCTCAGGCCCAGCATTATGGCCAAATCTGTGGCATGTCCTTTCCCCGTCAACGATAAAGAACCGTACAACTCAACCTGAATATCTGTTGTTTGATAAAAGATGTTTTTGTCTTTCAATTCTTGTACAAATTCCTGAGCAGCTCGCCAAGGACCTAGCGTGTGCGAACTGGATGGACCCACACCAATTTTTAACATATCAAAAACGCTAATGTGCTTCATAAGTTTAAAAGTAAACAATCTGAAAGGTTTTAAAAAACAAATTTTTATAAATTTATTGGGATTTTTCTAAATAGATTAAAAAAATCAGGTATAAAATTCAAAGAGTTTAGAAATTTTAAGTTTAAAATTCATTAAAGAAATGAAGGTTTAATTTTTTTTTGTATTTTTAAGTTTTCAAGCTCAGAATAGGATAAATTTAAAGAAGTAAGGTGAAACAATTTAAATTTTTAAAGCCTTAAAAAATTTTTTAAGATATATAATTAGAAAAATGATAAATAAAATTAAAAAAGGAGGAGTTTTGTTAGCCGCAGGTTTAGCGTTTTACGCCTGCTCAACAAATAAGATAATAGAAAATAAAGATATGAGTAGCAATCCTTTATTGATGAAAAGCACGTTGCCTTACCACGCACCAAACTTTAAGCAAATAAAGAATGAACACTATCGCCCTGCTTTACTACATGCGATGGGGCTTCAAAAAGAAAGAGTGAAAGAAATAGCCCGAAATAAAGCAAAACCAAGCTTTGAGAATACGGTTTTGGCACTAGAAAAAAGTGGAATTGAATTGAGCCGAGTGTCATCTGTTTTTTATGGCTTAACTAGTGCGAACACAAACGACACGCTACGGAAAATACAAGAAGAAATGTCTCCTCTCATGGCAGCGCATACGGATTTTATTTATCTAAATGAAGATTTATTTCAACGTATAAAAGAGGTTTATAAAAATAAAGATGAACTTAGTGGAGAAGATAAAATCTTGACTGAGGAGTATTATAAAAGTTTTGTGCAAAGCGGTGCAGAAATCAGTTCAGATAAAAAAGAGAAGCTTAAAAGAATTAATACCGAAATAGCTTCGCTTCAGACTGAGTTTAATCAAACTTTGCTGGATGCCATCAATCATAAAAAATTAGAAATTTATGAGGTAAAGGAATTGGAAGGCCTGAGCGAAGGTCTACTGAAGTCACTGAAAAAGGAAGATGGCTCGGGCTATGAAATTAAGCTGATAAATACAACTCAGCAGCCGTTACTAAGTTCTTTGAAGAATAGAGAAACAAGAAAAAAACTGTTTGAACTTTCTTACAATCGAACTAATGGGGGTGAGTATGATACCAATGGCATCATCGTGAAAATAGCGGAACTAAGAGCTGAGAAAGCTAATTTGCTGGGGTTCGATACGTATGCTGACTGGAGTTTGGTAAATACAATGGTGGAAAATAAAGAAACCGTGCAGAATTTCTTCGCTCAGCTCATTCCATCAGTAAGGAATAAAACTGCAAAAGAAGCCGAGATACTGAAAGAATCACTGCACGAAGATGGTTTTACAGGAGATTTAGAACCATGGGATTGGGCTTACTATGCGGAGAAAGTACGTCAGGAAAAATATGATTTAGATGAAAATTTACTCAGAGAATATTTTGAAGTTAATAACGTTTTAGAAAAAGGCGTATTCTATGCTGCAAATAAACTTTACGGGATTACATTTGAAGAAAGGAAAGACATTCCTGTTTATCATCCAGATGTGAGAGTTTTTGAAATCTTTGAAGAGGACGGAACGCCATTAGCTCTATTTTACGTTGATTTATTTGCTAGACCTAGTAAGCGAGGAGGTGCATGGATGAGCAACTTTGTAGCACAAAGCCATTTGTTTAAAAACAAGCCAGTGGTATATAATGTGTGTAATTATGCAAAACCTGCTGATGGTGAACCAGCACTTATTTCTTATGATGAAGTAACAACACTGTTTCACGAATTTGGGCACGCCTTGCACGGTTTGTTTGCAAACCAAAAGTATGCGAAACTTAGTGGAACCAATGTAGCGAGAGATTTTGTAGAGTTACCTTCGCAAGCTAATGAGCATTGGGCATTGAATGATGAAGTTTTAAAAAATTATGCAAAACATTACAAAACTGGAGCAATTATTCCAGCTGAAATGATAAAAAGTGTTAAAAATGCAGCAACATTCAACCAAGGTTTTAGCCTAACAGAAGTAATGGGAGCTGCCAACTTGGATTTGCAATGGCATAATAAAAGCTTATCTGCACTGAGCGAAATAAGAAACCCGCTAGATTTTCAAAAAAAACAGCTTGAGAAAGAAAATTTGTATGATCCGTATATTCCTACCCGTTATCTTTCAAACTTCTTTGCTCACATCTTTGGCGGAGGCTACGCAAGTGGCTATTATAGCTATCTCTGGACAGAAATGCTGGCAGAAGATACCAATGCATGGTTTGATGCCAATGGAGGCCTAAATAGACAAGCGGGGCAACGCTACCGAGATATGATTCTATCTCAAGGAAATACCCAAAATTATAAAGAAATGTACAAAGCCTTTACTGGTAGAGATGCAGAAGTAGAGCACATGATAGAAGCGAGAGGCTTGAATTAAAAAAATATAAGCCTTAAAAAAAAAAGGAGAAACTTGATTGAAAGTGTGAAAAAAAATGATTGAAAATTTGTAAATTAAAATAATAAAACTGGAAAAAATGAGAGAAAAACTCTTTGATGCCATTATAGAAAGTCAAAAGAAATTAATCCAAAATCTAGAGGCAAGTCTGGAAACACTATCGACTACGACGGATTTAGATGAAGAAATGACACGAGATTTAGACGCGCATTCACACCAATCTAATTTGCAAGGGCTGGAGATAGAAACTAACAAAAAATTAGAAATGGAACGGGCCGATTTACTAAATATAGAAGCTCTGAGAAATAAAACAGCAGATGAGGTGAAGCTCGGTGCTTTCATAGCTACAGAAAAAGATTACTATGATTGGGGAGAAATCATGTTGCCAGCCAAGCCAATCACTCGTCAGGACATCGCTCATCTGTTTGATTTACCGCTCATGGATTTGCTCATGCAAGCCCAGAGCGTTCATCGCAAGCATTTTAATGCCAACGAGGTACAAATTAGCACATTACTTTCCATCAAAACAGGTAATTGTCCTGAGGACTGTGGCTACTGTTCACAGTCAGGACATCATCGTGATAAAACAGGACTGGTCGCCGAAAAACGCCTTGAAATCCAAAAGGTTTTGGCATCAGCCAAGCGTGCCAAAATGTCAGGCTCATCTCGCTTTTGCATGGGAGCGGCGTGGAAACATCCATCAGCCAAGGATATGCCTTATCTTGTGGAGCTTATCCGTGAGGTCAAGGCAATGGGACTTGAGACGTGCATGACGCTCGGCATGCTAAAACCTGACCAAGCCCAAACGCTTGCTGATGCTGGTCTTGACTATTACAACCACAACCTTGACACCTCTCGTAATTATTATGGTCAAGTAAGTAGCACCCGTTCATATGATGACCGCTTAGAAACGCTAGAATATGTGCGTAATGCAGGCATTAATGTATGCAGCGGCTCAATTGTGGGCATGGGGGAGAGTCGTGATGATAGGATTGATTGGGTGCATGAACTCACCACCATGCCCATACCGCCCCAGTCCATTCCTGTGAACTTACTCGTCCCCATCAAAGGCACACCACTGGGTGATAAAGTGCTACAAGAAGGCAGATTGTCTGTCATTGAGTGGATACGCACGATTGCGGTAACTCGCATTTGTTGTCCAACAAGCTATGTACGACTGTCAGCGGGACGTGAGAGTCTGACGGACGGCGAGCAGGCATTGGCATTTATGGCGGGGGCAAACTCATTTTTTTATGGTGACAAGCTTTTGACCACAACCAACCAATCGCAAGCTAATGATGATAGGCTCATGGCGATGCTTGGGCTTATCGCTCAAAAACCTACCCCCAAACCCAAAATCATCAATGCCATGACAGGCAGGGCAGAGTGTGATGAATGTGATGATTTGCCACAGGATTATCCGTCATTGGTGTAACGGCAGTAGAGTGAGAGTATGGATTTGATGCCAATGGAGGCCTAAATAGACAAGCGGGGCAACGCTACCGAGATATGATTCTATCTCAAGGGAATACCCAAAATTATAAAGAAATGCACAAAGCCTTTACTGGTAGAGATGCAGAAGTAGAGCACATGATAGAAGCGAGAGGCTTGAATTAAAAAAATATAAGCCTTAAAAAAAAGGAGAAACTTGATTGAAAGTGTGAAAAAAATGATTGAAAATTTGTAAATTAAAATAATAAAACTGAAAAAAATGAGAGAAAAACTCTTTGATGCCATTATAGAAAGTCAAAAGAAATTAATTCAAAATCTAGAGGCAAGCCTAGAAACACTATCGACTACGACGGATTTAGATGAAGAAATGACGCGAGATTTAGACGCGCATTCACACCAATCTAATTTGCAAGGGCTGGAGATAGAAACTAACAAAAAATTAGAAATGGAACGAGCCGATTTGCTAAATATAGAAGCTCTGAGAAATAAAACGGCAGATGAGGTGAAGCTCGGTGCCTTCATAGCTACAGAAAAAGATTACTATTTCTTTGGTTACGCATTCACACCAGTGGATTTTGAAGAAAAGAAAATCTTCGGAGTATCGCCACAAGCTCCTGTTTTTGAAGATAATTTAGGTAAAAAAGTAGGAGATTCTTTAAGTTTGAAAAATGTAAGTTTAGAGATAAAAGAAATTTACTGATCATTCTAATCATTCTAATCATTCATTTTTTTGAATTAAATCATTTATAAACAAAAAATTAAAAAGCCTGTTGAAATCTTGACTTCAAACAGGCTTTTAAAAGTTAAAATTTTTTAAGCCTTAAAAAAAAATGAAATAAATCGACTTGTATTATTTATAAAATCACATTTTTTTAATAATGGCTAAGCTTTTGTAAATTTGTAGTTTGAGTGAAATCATCAATTCCTAAAAAAATTTTAAATGATAGAATTTAAACCCTTTTGCGGCGTTCGACCTGCAAAGAATAAAGCTTCGACGGTTACGACAAAAAATCTAGACTATTATCTGAAAGAGGAAATTTCACATGAACTCAACAATACACCAGAATCGTTTTTAAACATTCTAAAACCAACCATAGAGCACAAAGAATGGTCTGATAAAGAAAAATACCACGAAGTAAGACATAATTTTCAGGAATTTTTAAAAGAAGGAATTTTATTAAAGGACAAAAAATCTTACTATATCTACGAGCAAGAAGATGCCAATGGAGCTGTGACAATAGGAGTGATTGGCATTATTTCAATTGATAATGTGAGAAATAGCCAAATAAAAAAACATGAAAATACCTTGGGCGAGCGAGAAGAAATTTTTGCCAACCACTTGAAGGCAATTCATATGCAGGCAGACCCCATACTTTTAACTTTTCCAGAAAATCAGAGTATAGAGTTAATTATGTCGATGACAACCCGCCATACGCCAACTTTAGAATTCATTGGGGCAGATGACCATACCCACAGGCTATGGCAGGTCAAAGATCGCCTAATCATGCAGCAATTGAAATCAGCGATAGAAAAACTACCGTCTTTGTATGTAGCAGACGGGCATCATCGCCTAGGGAGTTTAGAACTATACACCGACTATATGCGAGAGCAGGAACCAGATTTCTTCGGTGGAGAAGCGTTTAACTATGCAATGGCTGTGATTGTTCCTGGGAATTTTTTGAAAGTGAAAGATTATAATCGTTTAATCAAAGATTTAAATGGCTATACGCCTATTGAATTTCTAGAGAAAATCAGTGGAGTCTTTAGCGTTATAGAAAAAGAAAAACCATACTACCCTAGTGGGAAACATCACATTAGCCTTTACTTAGATGGTAAATTTTATGCACTTTACGTCAATCAAGAATACCGAGGCATCCCCAAAGCCTTAGGCGAACTAGATACGTATTTGTGGGAGGAACACATCATGAAACCCATTTTGGAAGTTGAAAATTCCAGAAAAAGCAAACGGATAAAGTTTAAAAAAGGAACAGGTAATATTGATGGAATTTTAGCCATGAAAGAAATGGTAGATAGTGGTGAATTTGTAGCCGCATTTGGTTTCTACCCAGTTTCTATAAATGATTTAATTTTGGTTGCTGACGAAAATAAAATGATGCCGCCAAAAAGCACCTTTATTGAACCGAAATTTCTTTCTGCCTTGACGACATTTGACTTGACTGATTAAGAAGATGAGCATCGAAAAAAAATATCAAAAAATAAAAGATTCCTTACCCAAAGACGTTACGCTGGTCGCCGTCTCTAAAACCAAACCGATAGAGGATATTGAGAAGCTGTATGCAATTGGTGTGCGTGACTTTGGTGAAAACAAAGTTCAAGAATTAACTGAAAAAGCTAAGCAGCTACCCAAAGATATACGTTGGCACATGATCGGTCATTTACAGTCTAATAAAGTCAAGTACATCGCTAATTTTGTCCATTTAATTCATAGTGCAGACCGCCAATCACTCATCAAGGAAATCAATAAAAGAGGTGAGCAAGAAAAGCGCATCATCGAAGTTTTAATACAAGTGAAAATTGCTGATGAAGATTCAAAATTTGGAATGAATTTTCAAAAAGCAGAAGATTGGCTTCGTAAGTTAGGAAACTACCCTTTTGTGCGCCCCGTAGGCATGATGGGGATGGCAACCAATACCGATGATGATGAAAAAATTCAAAACGAATTTGCTGAACTTCGTTTATTTTTTGAAGCTCAACAAAAGAAGTACCCACAACTTAAAATTTTATCAATGGGAATGAGTAGCGACTATGAAATCGCACTACAAGAAAAAGCAAATATGCTGCGTGTCGGGAGTAAAATTTTTGGAGAAAGAAATTATGATGAATAAAGCTTTTGAGAATTTAAATTTTTTTAAGGCTTTAAAAAAAACTCCACTATTTGTGGTTTATATTTTCATTTTTGCTTGCCACTCAGCTCCAGAGGTTGATGATAAGAAAGTTTTTCGGCTCAATCGCTATGACAATATTAGCTCTCTAGACCCTGCCTTTGCACGGAACCAATCTAATAATTGGGTGGCTAATTTGATGTACACAGGTTTGGTAGGATTTGATGAAGAGTTAAACATTGTGCCAGAAATTGCAAAATCTTGGGATATTGCAGCAGACAAATTAACGTATACTTTTTACTTAAACACCCATATATTTTTTCACCCCAATAAATATTTTGGCAAAAAAAAAACACGAGCTGTTAAGGCACAAGATGTAGTTTATTCATTTGAGCGGCTGCGAGACCCAAATTTGAATTCCTCGGGCGGATTTGTATTGAACAATGTGGAAGGCTTTAAGGCCTTGAATGACAGTGTTTTTCAGATTAAATTAAAAAAGCCATTCCCACCATTCCTAGGCTTATTGTGTATGAAATATTGTTCCGTCGTGCCACAAGAAGTCTTTCAGCATGCAGGTGAATCTGGTTTTACCCCGAGTGGGACAGGGCCTTTTCAGTTTCAGTTTTGGGAGCCGAATGTAAAATTAGTATTAAAGAAGAACCCTTTGTTTTATCATTTTGATTCCAAAGGAGAGAGATTACCATATTTAGAATACGTAAACGTGCTGTTTCTGCCCGAGAAACATAGTGAGTTTTTACAATTAATTCAGGGTAAAATAGACTTTATGGCAAGTCTTGATCCTTCCTACAAAGATGAATTGATAGATGAAATAGGCGATTTGCAAAAAAAATACACTCACCAGCTCCAAATGCTGAAATCACCATACCTGAATACAGAATATTTGTGTTTCTATTTAGGTGGAGATAAGTCTGTTTCAGAAGATTTGCGACGTGCTATCAATGCAGCGATAGACAAAGAAAAAATGATAAAATATTTACGAAATAATATTGGTTTTGCAGCAAATGGGGGATTCATTCCCAAAGGTTTACCTGGGTATAGAGATAGCTTGGGCAGTGGCTATAATCCACAGAAAGCACATCAAATAATTCAAGAAATAAAAGAAAAAAAGGCTTTGCCAAAGCTGAGTTTGGTCACCACGCAAGAATATGTGGATATGTGTGAATTTGTGCAATCAGAATTGGCAAAAGTAGGCTTAGCTATCGAAATCAATAATGTTGACCCAGCGACTTTGCGCGAAGGAAAAGCCAATGGAAAATTTAATTTCTTTCGGGCAAATTGGGGAGCAGATTATCCCGATGCTGAAAATTATCTTTCACTCTTTTATTCAGAGAATTTTGCCCCCCAAGGGCCTAATTATTCTCACTTTAGAAACAGAAAGTTTGATGAATTATATCTCCAATCTTTACAGTCCACAGAAATAGAGGAGCGAATAAAGCTTTACTGGCAAATGGACGAAATAGTGATGCGGGAAATGCCAGTCATTCCTATATTTTATGACCAAGTTTCGGTTTTTTTACAAAAAAATATTAAAGGCTTTAAAAATAGCCCTATCAATATGCTGGACTTGACACGGGTATACAAAGAGTAAATTTTTTAAGCCTTAAAAAAATAGATGGTAAATAGTTCCGTTATACACTCCCATTTACCTCAGGGGAAATTATTGTGATGCGCTTGCGATGAGGTATAATAGCAAAGCATTAATAGCTAGTCGCTAAAAATATTATAAAGACTTTTCTTTTTTTTTGAGTAAATGCTTAATTTTATTGAAAATTTAAAGATGAAGTACAGCTCAATTTTTTTGCTATTTATTTTATTTATTTTCAGTTCATGTCAGAAAGAAATCGGAGGAGAAGGAGAGGCAGGAATAGCACAAGATTTCATGCTCGAAAAATTCAATGATGTACAAGCAAAAGGTATATTCAAGCTTTTGCTGATAGAAAATGATAGCGCTTACGTAAGCGTGCAGACACACCAAAATTTGATTGAGAATATCAATATTTACGTTCAGAGAGGAACTTTGCATATCGAGGAAAAGCAACCCGTTTCTTCTTTTGAGAGTTATGTCGTTTATTTGTACTACAATGATTTAAAGAAGGTTGAAATCCAAGAAAAAGTCCTTTGTGAACCTGCAGATAAAATAATACAAGATAAATTAGAATTAAAAGCCTATGGCGATGCTAAATTTGATGCTTTTGATATTGAAACGGAAGAGCTAAGCCTACGAGCAGAAAATTCTTCAAGCATAAGGATAAAAGGCTTGGCAAAAAATGCTAAATTCAAAGCAAAAAATCAAGCTCAAATCAATGCAACAGAAATGAGAGCTCGTGTGGTAGACTTAGATTTAGCAGGTGAGGCAGAAGTGCAAGCAAGCATCGAAGATGAAATTAAAGGAAGGGTTTTAGACAATTCAGTCATCCGCTACACAGGCAATCCACAGAAAAATATAGAAGTAAAAGACCATGCACAGGTCGTAAAAGAATAATTGAAATATGAAAATAATTGATAAAGCTAAAGTTTGGCTAAACCCCAGTTATGATGCTGAAACGCGCGAAGCTGTTCAGCAATTAATTGACTCTAACCCAAAGGAGTTGGAAGACGCTTTTTATAAAAATTTAGAATTCGGTACTGGTGGAATGCGTGGCATCATGGGGGTGGGGACTAACCGACTAAACAAATATACTTTGGGCACAGCGACACAAGGTTTAGCAAATTACTTAAACGAGCAATTTCAAGGCGAAGAAATTAAAGTTGCCATAGCTCACGATGTGCGAAACAATAGCCGAAAGTTTATGCAAATTGTAGCAGACGTTCTATCCGCTAACAATATTCATGTTTATATTTTTGATGGCTTTAGACCAACGCCAGAACTCAGTTTTGCAGTAAGACACTTGGGGTGTAATGCAGGTATTGTACTGACTGCATCGCACAACCCGCCAGCATATAACGGCTATAAAGTTTACTGGAATGATGGAGCTCAAGTGACGCCACCTCACGACGAAGAAATTATCCGTAGAGTCAATCAAGTAAAGGCAGAACACATTCAGTTCACAGCAAAACCTGATCTGATTCACGTTTTATCTAATGAAATAGACCAAACCTTTATTGAAAAGTGCGTTCAATTTGGCTCAAGAAATGATAAAAAAGGCTATGATGATTTAAAAATTGTTTTCACGCCTATCCACGGAACGGCAATAGCATCAATTCCTGAGGCTTTGGAAGAAGCGGGATTCAAAAATGTTTTTTTAGTAGAAGAGCAAACCAAACCTAGCGGAGAATTCCCAACGGTAGAGTCGCCAAACCCAGAGGAGCCCGCCGCGCTCAAAATGGCAATGGAATTAGCTGAGCTCAATCAAGCTGATATCGTAATAGGAACAGACCCTGATGCAGATAGGCTGGGCGTAGCAGTGAGAAATAAAAAAGGAGAAATGGTCTTGCTTAATGGGAATCAAACCAATACGGTTTTAACCCATTTTCTGCTCAATGAATTGAAAGAAAAAGGCGAAATAAATTCCAAAAACTTCATCGGCTCAACTATTGTGACATCAGATATTTTCATCGAAATGGCAGAACATTTTGGCGTAAATTGCAAAACAGGACTCACTGGGTTCAAATGGATTGGTAAAATGATTCGAGAAGCAGAAGAAAATGAGAAATTTGTATGTGGAGGAGAAGAAAGTTTTGGTTTCATGGTAGATGATTTTGTAAGAGATAAAGATTCGGTGACCTCTACTCTGTTGGCATGTCATATTGCTGCCAAAGCAAAAAATGAAGGAAGCTCTTTCTACGAAGAGTTATTGAAAATTTATCAGAAGCTGACTTGCTACCAAGAAGCACTGGTTTCTCTAGTGCGTCCTGGGAAATCAGGAGCAGATGAAATAAAAACTTTGATGAGTGACTTTAGAGAAAGAACCCCCGAAACAATCAATGGAATTAAAGTTGTGAAATTAATGGATGTACAAGTAGGAATTGCAAAAAATATGCTTGATGACACAGCAGAAAAATTAACTTTACCTCAGTCAAATGTTTTAATATTTTATTTAGAAGATGGGTCAAAAATCTGTGTAAGACCCAGCGGGACGGAGCCGAAAATTAAATTCTATTTCTCTGTGAAAGAAACATTAAACAGTGTAGAAGATTATGATGAAACACAAGCTAAATTATTCCAGAAATTGAAAGGTTTAGAGCAGAGCTTCAAATAAGATTAACTTGATGGGTTGAAAAAAATAATTGCTGAAATTTAAAAATAAAGTTTAAAGAATTGGTTTTAATCTAAAATTTTCTTACTTTCATATCATTAACTAATGAGAAAGACGTGAAATGAGAAAGGATTTAGAAAACTTAAGAGAATCTATTTTAAAAAATGAATCAATCATCTTTTTTACCGTAGGAATTTTTGCCTCAGCACTGTTTTTCTTGATAATGATGATTGTAGCCTTCCATTTGGTCTATACCATTTTTTAGAAAAAAGTAAATAATTAACGAGAGCTTGCTTTTTGTAGACATTTTTTTATAATTAGAATTAATCAAAGCAAGAAATTTGTAAAGAACAATCAAAAAGAAAAAAATGAAGCAAGTTTATGATATAATTATTGTTGGGGCAGGACCAATGGGAATAGCAATAGGCATTGAAGCTCAGAAAAATAAACTCTCATATCTGATTCTAGAAAAAGGAACTTTGGTGAACAGTATTTTTAATTTCCCCAAGAATATGACATTTTTTTCTACCTCTCAGAAGTTAGAAATAGGTGAAATTCCCTTTGTTTCCATCAATGAAAAACCTAAAAGAACCGAGGCTTTAGAATATTACCGCCGAGTTGTAGAGCATCTAAATCTTCATCTCCATTTGTATGAAAAAGTAGAAAGCATAGAAAAAAAAGAAGACTTATTTCAGGTCAAAACAGCCAAAGGGAACTACACAGCTAAAAATATTGCGATAGCAACAGGATTTTATGACCAGCCAAACCGACTGAATATCCCAGGGGAAGAATTACCTAAAGTAAAACACTATTATGACGAGCCATATGCGTACATCAATCAGAATGTTGTAGTCGTAGGAGCAGGCAATAGCGCTACTCAAGTCGCTCTAGAGCTACACCAAGCGGGTGTGAATGTGACGATGGTCGTACGAGATAATAAGATAGAACCAAACGTTAAATATTGGATTAAACCCAATATCGAAAATCGAATAGAAAATCAAGAAATTCCCACTTACTTCAATTCTGAATTGGCTGAAATTAATCCTAAAAGTGTGAAAATCAGTACACCACAAGGGCTGATTGAAATTAAAAATGATTTTGTACTAGCAATGATTGGCTACCATCCTGATTTCGAATTTTTGAATAAAATAGGCGTGACTTGTGATAGCAATAAGTTTAACAGACCTAATTTCTCTCCAGATACGCACGAAACTGAAATTGAAAATTTATACGTAGCAGGTGTTGTATGCGGGGGAAACCATACGTCCACATACTTTATTGAAAATTCGATAGAACATGCTACGGCCATTGTAAATTCTATTCTCAGTAAGGTTTAAAAAATCCTTTTTAAATCTTATTTTTGTTTTTTTTAGAAAAGTCATTTTATGAATATTAAAACGGAAATTTCATCAAAAATTTTTAAAGCCTTAAAAAATTTTTTGGCGCTTGAGGATGATAAAATAGAACTTCAAAATACGCGAAAAGAATTTAAAGGCGATTACACTTTGGTTGTTTTTCCTTTTGTGAAAATTTTAAAATTAAAACCCGAAGAAGCCGCAGAGAAAATTGGTGAAAAATTACTGGAAATTCCTGAAATTAAATCGTACAATGTTGTAAAAGGCTTTTTGAATTTGAGCTTGACAGACGAAGCTTTTTATAATTTCTTATACCAAAAAACGGAAGAATATCCTAAGCCTTCAAAAAAAATAATGGTAGAATATTCCTCACCTAATACCAATAAGCCACTGCATTTAGGGCACGTTAGGAATAATCTTTTGGGCTATTCGGTGGCTGAAATTTTGAGAGAAGCTGGCAACGAAGTTTTAAAAACACAGGTAATTAACGATAGAGGCATCCATATTTGTAAATCTATGCTGGCTTGGCAAAAATTTGGAAAAAATGAAACGCCTGAATCTTCTGGCAAAAAAGGAGACCACTTGGTGGGTGATTATTATGTGAAATTCGACCAAGAATATCAAAAAGAAATTCAGGATTTGGTAGCAAAAGGAATGAGCCCCGAGCAAGCGAAAAAAGAAGCTCCCCTACTGAATCAAGCACAGAAAATGCTCAAAGATTGGGAAGATGAGAAACCAGAAGTGAGGGAACTTTGGGCAAAAATGAATGCTTGGGTTTATAATGGCTTCGAGGAAACCTATCAGCGATTGGGAGTTGATTTTGATAGCATTCAGTATGAAAGCGAAACTTATCTGCTGGGAAAAGACATTATTTCTAAAGGCTTAGAAAAAAATGTTTTTTATCAAAAAGAAGACGGCTCCGTTTGGATTGATTTGACCAACGATGGACTGGATGAGAAATTGGTTTTACGTTCAGATGGAACATCAGTTTACATCACTCAAGATTTAGGTACAGCGGTACAGCGTTTTGAAAGCTTTAATATTGATGGATTAACGTATGTGGTTGGTAATGAGCAAGATTATCATTTTAAAGTTTTATTTATAATTCTTAAGAAATTAGGCTTTCATTGGGCAGAAGATTTGCATCATTTATCTTATGGAATGGTAGATTTACCACACGGGAAAATGAAATCTCGTGAGGGGACAGTGGTAGATGCTGATGATTTGATGAACGAAATGAAAGCTACCGCCAAAGAAATTGCGAAAGAAGCTGGCAAATTGGACGGAATGAGCGATGACGAGAAAGAGAAACTTTATGAATCAATCGGGATGGCGGCACTGAAATATTATATTCTAAAAGTTGACCCGAAAAAAAGAATTTTATTTGACCCTAAAGAAAGTATTGATTTTAACGGGAACACAGGGCCTTTTTTGCAATATGCCTACGTACGCATACAGTCAGTGCTGAGAAAAAAAACGCCAGTGGCAGGTGAATTCCGTTCTCCTGAATTGACCGAAATAGAGAAAAATTTAGTGAAACAAATGAATGATTATGATGAAGTGGTGAGCAAAGCGGCCGAGGAATTAAATCCAGCATTGGTCGCTAATTACGCATATGATTTGGTGAAATTATTCAATGGATTTTATCAAAATCATTCCATTTTGAGCAATGATGATGAAAATATAACGCAATTCAGATTGCAACTGATAAAGAAAGTGGGCGAAAAAATAAAAAGAAGTTTAAACTTATTGGGAATTAAAACGCCCGTAAAAATGTAACGATATGGAAATTAAAAATATTATCTTTGATTTTGGTGGAGTGCTAATGGATTGGGATCCTGTGTATTATTACAAAGATAAGTTTGAAAGTAAAGATGCGATGGATTATTTCCTAGAGAATGTCTGCACGCATGATTGGAACATTCAGCAAGATGCAGGGCGTTCGTTGCAAGAAGCAACAGAAGAGCGTGTGGCAAAGTTTCCTCAATATGAGAAACACATCCGAGATTACTACAGCGAATGGGAACAAATGCTGAAAAGTGACATCTATGAAAACACCTATTTGGTTGGGAAATTGAAAGAAAAATCTTACCCGTTGTATGGTTTAACGAACTGGTCTGCAGAAACTTTTGGTGTCGCATTCAGGCGTTATGGTGTGTTTCAGCTTTTTGATGGTATTGTGGTTTCAGGAGAGGAGAAAACGATAAAACCTGAATCTAAAATTTACAAAATTCTCTTAGAACGCTATCAGCTAAAAGCAGAAGAATGTCTCTTCATTGATGATAATTTACAAAATATAGAAGCCGCCGAGAGACTTGGTTTCCAAACGATTCATTGCCCCTCAGGAACTAATTTAAAATTAGCTTTAGAGAATTTAGGTCTGATTTAATCTGATTTTAAGAATATTTAAAAGTAATTTAAATTTAGATTAAAAATTTTTTAAGCCTTTAAAAAAATATCAACTTTTTAAATCCCTAATTCTATTTGAAAACGGATAAACCAAGTGTCTTCGCTGGTGCCGTTAAAATATTCAGCGTAGGTTTTGGTGATTTCAGTTTGTAGTTTAAAGGCGTGTTCAGAAATGTATTTGGTAACCCCCAAGCTGAATTGGTTTTGTTTTGGGTTCAAAACCCAAACGTCTTTCGTCGGATTCTGATGAGAATATCTGCCGATGATTTCAAAATTATTTCTGAAAAGATAACTTAACTGAGAATCAATGCCGTACCCTGTAAATACATATTTTAAATCCTTTGGATTTGAAAAAGTGGCTGGAATTTGATTTTCTGAATCTTTCTGCATATAAGCTAACATCAACGCCCAGCCTTGGTATTTTGCAATGGCATCCAGAAATAGACTGCGAATATCTTGCGCATTATCCAGTAAATCACCACGTTGTCCGTTGCTTCTCAAAGCATCTTGATTGTATTGGTAGCTACCCGAAAGCATGACTTTAGGCGAAATTTCTCGAGCTAAATCACCTTCGTAAAAAGCTCCGTTTTGGCTAAATGCACCGAGTGGGAATAGTTCCAGCCTTGCTGTATAAGCCAAGGCGTTATCAGATTCATGCAAGAAGTTTCGTCCTTCGCCTGTGCTGATGGCGGTCTTTATGTTATAATCAAATCCTTGCTTTTTTCTGGCTAAATAGTAGACCTGAACTCCAAAATCTCTATCAATATTAAACGTAGAATTATTGATAGACCTATCAGTAAGTTGCAGTCCGCCAGAGGAATTGATCAGCTGCCTATTGCCAGGGAGTTTGGATTGCCCTACACCGATTTGCCAATGTCTATTGGGTAAATAGAAGAACATTGCATCGCGTACAACATTGGGGTCAGTATTATTTTTGGTGGTCCCCATATCCTCGTGAGGAAAGGAAAGCTGAATTACATATTGAAACTTTGGGTCGCTCACAAAGCCATCAAATCGCAGTCTTAGGCGCCTCACGGTAGCTTTATACCCCGTTTCATCATTTTTTCCCAAAGCCGTGATTCTGCTTTGCATCCTAAAGCGGATATTCATTTGATACAAACTATCTGGTGAAGTGATTCCGATTCCTTTGCCGTAGGAATAATAAGGCATGGCGCTTATTTTATTTTGTATTTCTTTTGCCAAAATAGAATCGGTGGTTTGTGCTTGGGCAACACAAGCGAAAGCTAAATAAATGATGAGAAAATATTTCATTTTTACCTTAAATATAAATTAGCAAAATAATGGATTTTTGTTGAATTATGCCATGCTTATTGAATGAAATTTGAGAGATTTTATTTTGAAATAGAGAGAAGAAAGAGTTGAAATCATTTTTTTTAAAGGCTTAAAAAAAATATGGAAATAAAATCTTGAGGTTAAAAAGTTGATATCTACTCAAAAAAACTAAGCTCTAAAAAACAAAAAAATAAAATTTGTTAAGACTATGTATAAAACTTATGCCTAAAATTTATGAAAATTATTTTCATAAGCTTATATTTGCCCGTTATTAACGTATTTTTAGAAATCGGAGAATGAAAGGAAAAGGATTAATACTAACGTTTGCCATTGCACTCGGGATTTTAAGTATTTACTATTTAAGTTTTACGTGGTATACCAACATCATAGAAAGCAAGGCTGATCGTGAACTGGTTCAGAGAATGGATTCATTGGATTCTGCAGCACCAGATTTAAGTTTTGTTGAGCGTGAATCATATCAAAACACGTTTAAAAATTCAATTATCAGTCGATTAGCCAGCGACACACTAGACTTAGGTGTTGTGAGATATGATTATAACTCAGCAAAAGAGAAAGAAATGGCGCTGGGACTAGATTTGAAAGGAGGGATGAATGTGATTTTGCAAATTTCAGTAAGAGATTTGATTGAAGATTTTTCAGACCATTCAGCTTCACCAGCTTTAAAGGATATTTTAGATAGAACTGATGAAGTCCAAAAAAGTAGTAATGCAGATTATATCAACGATTTTTTTGCACAATATGATAAGTATAAGGCAGAAAAGGAATCGAACTTACTCTTAGCATCTCCAGATTTGTTTGGAAATCGGAAAAATGCTGAATTAATTTCAATTAATTCAACTGATAATGAAGTAAAAGAAATTCTTGATAAACATATAACTGATAAGATTAATACTGCATTTCAGGTCATCCGTGCGCGCATCGACCAGTTTGGTGTTACGCAACCCAACGTGCAAAAAGTGGGAGAAGCAGGTAGCGGTAGAATCTTGGTAGAGCTTCCTGGGGTGAAAGATACTGATAGGGTTAAAAATTTATTGCAATCAACAGCTAAGTTAGAATTTTGGGAAGCTTTAAGACTAGATGAACAGCTTTCAAATTACGCTACAAATTTAAGTCAACGCTTGATGAACCCACAAGATTCGGCGGCGCAGAGCAATTCATTGATTTCAAAACTAATTCCATCACAAACTAATGCAACATTTTTTGTTCAATTAAAGGATACAGCAGAAGTTAATAAAGCATTCAGCAGTAAACTGGGGAAAGAATTATTGCCAGCAGGGCTAAAGAGTGTTAAGTTTTTGTGGGGGAATAAAACATTTAGAAACAGAGGCGGGCAAGAAACAGATTTTTTACCCTTATATGCCATCAAAGGAAATGCAAGAAACATGGCTTTGCTAGATGGCGGAGCGGTGACAGACGCTTCTGCTGAAACTTTGACTCAGACTTTTGGTAACGATATTATGGTTTCTATGCAGATGAATTCAAATGGAGGAAGAGAGTGGTATGAAATTACAAAAAAATATCAAAATAAACCCATTGCCATAGTTCTAGATAATTTAGTATACAGCGCACCAAATATCAATGAACCGATTTCTGGTGGCCGATCAAGCATATCTGGTGATTTCACCATGGCAGAGGCACAAGACTTGGCCAGTGTTTTGTCCGCAGGTAGCTTACCCGCTTCGGCTAAAATCATTCAAGTAGATGTAGTGGGGCCATCTCTGGGGAAACAATCGATTCAAAACGGGATTTTTTCTTTCTTGATTGCTTTAGTGATTGTCTTTGCATATATGATTTTCTTCTACAACCAAGCAGGGATTATATCTGTAATAGGTTTAATCGTAAACATCCTATTTCTATTAGGAATCTTAGTCGCTTTTGGAGCTACATTAACGCTACCGGGAATCGCAGGTATAGTATTGACCATCGGTATGGCAGTGGATGCTAACGTGATTGTCTATGAAAGGATAAAAGAAGAAATGGCAAAAGGTAAATCTTTACGCCCATCTGTTGACATAGCCTATACGTGGAAAGGAGCTCTTTCTGCAATTATTGATGCTAATATTACAACTTTAATTACTGCAATCGTTTTATTCTATTTTGGTAATGGACCGATTAAAGGTTTTGCTGTAACATTGATTATCGGTGTATTTACAACATTTTTCACTTCTGTTTTGTTGTGTATGTATTTTATTTACAGAAGATTAGAGAATGGCGGGAATATAAAATTAGGAAATAAATGGTCACTCAATTTCTTGAAAGACACTAATCTTGATTTCTTTAAATTCAAAAAGATTTCTTATATCATTTCAGGAACTTTAGTTATAATTTCACTAATTTCATTATTTACACGTGGACTAAATCTTGGAATTGAATTCCAAAACGGGAGGGAATATAAAGTCAGATTTAATCAGCCTATACAATCCAATGAAATAGCTTCAGACTTAGCCAAAGTTTTTATAGATGAAGAAGGAAACTCCTATCAACCCAACGTTGTAAGCATAGGAGCAGGAACTTCTAATCAAGTGAAAATCACTACAAAATACAAAAGTAATGATGATAGCCAAGAAGTTGACCAAGAGATAGAAGAAAAAATTTATGAAGGCTTGAAATCTTATTTTACAGATTTAAATTTTGACCAATTTGTGAATGTAGGAGAGAGCAAAGAAGGTGCTTACGGATTGATAGAATACAGGAAAGTAGGTCCATCTATAGCAGATGACATTACTTACAATTCATTCTACTCATTAGCCATAGCATTAAGCTTAGTATTCTTATACTTGATTTTAAGCTTTAAGAGGTGGCAATTTAGTGTTGGAGCAGTACTAGCAACCATGCACGATTCCTTAATTGTTTTAGGATTATTCTCATTACTTCATGGGTTTGTGCCATTCAGTTTAGAGATAGATGTAGCATTTATTGCAGCAATTTTGACGGTGATTGGCTATTCACTCAATGATAGCGTCATTGTATTTGACCGTATAAGAGAATTCTTGAAAGAATTTCCATCCATGTCTTTAAAAGATTTAATCAACAAAGCCATAAACACGACTTTGACTCGTACACTCAATACCTCTATGACGACTTTGTTTGTAATTTTAGTCATATTAATTTTAGGTGGAGAAACCATTCGAAGCTTCATGTTTGCCCTAGCAGTAGGGGTAGGAGTAGGTACATATTCGTCAGTATTTGTAGCGAGTTACCTATTCTATGACTTGATGGATAAGAAAAACAAAAAATAATAAGGAATTTTTATAAGCCTTAGAAAAAATAAAACCTGCTTAAATTTTATATTTAGAATTTAAGCAGGTTTTAAACTTTTAGGTAATTATTACGATTATTATTCCTCAAGAAAAAACAATCATTATTAAATCACCGTTTTTTATTAACTGGTTTTTCAATCAAACTCGGCGGTCTTCATTTATTTTACCTATGAGTGTCAAGCATTTATTCATTTTGCTAAAACACTACATACCAAAGCACAATTTTTTTTTAAGCCTTAAAAAAAAAAATAAATATTTATAAAGACTTTTTTTGAATATTTATACCTTTGGCTTATGCATTATTCAGTTATATTTGCATTTATTGGTTTCCAAGAAATTACAGTAATTTTAATCATTGCAGTATTGATTTTTGGTCCGGATAAAATACCGGAAATTGCACGTGGATTGGGCGAAGGTGTAAGGGCTATGCGAAATGCCACTGACGAAATCAAAAGAGAAGTAATGAAAAGTGCTGAAAGTATAGACCCAAGCGGCGAAATCAAAGAAGTGCAAAAGAGTATAGAAAACGAAATTTCATCAGCAAAGAAAGAAATAGACGATGCGATGGGACCAATAAAAAGAAATTGATTTGGAAGAATTAATTCACTGGGATCAGCAGTTGCTGATAGATTTAAATAATTTAGGCTCAGCTAGCTGGGATGATTTTTGGCTGCTAATCACCAATAAATATACGTGGTTTCCACTGTATGCGGTATGCTTATTTTTGATTTATAAATTTTTTGGGTTAAAAAACTTAATCTACGCTGCCGTAGCGGGAGCTCTGTTAGTTACCTGCACAGACCAAATTTCTCTTCTGTTCAAAAATGTCATTGTACAGCGTTTGCGCCCGTGTCATCAACCTGGCGTTGCAGAATTTTTACGTTCAGTCGAAGGTGTTTGTGGTGGACAGTATGGCTTTTTCTCTGGTCATGCGACCAATCATTTCGGTATAGCAGTTTTTTTAAGCTATATTTTTAGAGAAAAAATAAAAGGCTTTTATATTTTTTTATTAATAACGGCGATTTTTGTAGCCTACAGCAGAGTATATTTAGGCGTGCACTATTTTTTAGATATTTTGGTAGGAACAATCGTTGGAAGTATTTTGGGGTATTTATTTTATTTATTCTATCAATATTTGGTTGCAAAAAACATTTTTAAAATCAAAAACAAATTATGAGATTAAAAAATTCAATCATATTGGGCGTAGGACATTACGTGCCTCAAAATGTGGTAACAAACGATGATTTATCAAAAATTATGGAAACCAATGATGCATGGATTACCGAGCGAACTGGCATCAAAGAAAGAAGACACGTTGACCCAGAAAAAAAAGAAACAACATCAGATTTAGGCTATCAGGCGGCATTAGAAGCTATAAAAGATGCTGGAGTAGATAAAACCGAAATAGACTTCATTATCTTCGCTACACTGAGTCCAGATTTATACTTCCCAGGGAGCGGTGTATTGCTTCAGCAAAAATTAGAGCTAGATACCATTGGCTCACTTGATGTAAGAAATCAATGCACTGGATTTGTCTATGCATTAGCCACAGCAGATGCTTTCATCAAAGCAGGGAAGTATAAAAATATATTGGTCGTAGGGGCTGAGGTTCATTCTTTTGCCTTGGATATGACGACGCGAGGGCGAGGAGTTTCCGTTATATTTGGAGATGGCGCGGGAGCAGTAGTTTTATCAGCAAGCGAGGAAGCGAACAGAGGAATTATAGCTACAAACTTACATTCGGAAGGAAAATATGCCGAGGAACTAATGATGGCATTTCCAGGGCCTAAATATGGTTGGATTGAGTCACTGATAGATGCAGCCGAAAAAGAAAATACGCATTTGGTTTATCCTTATATGAACGGGAATTTCGTATTCAAGCATGCCGTGGCAAGATTTTCTGAATCCATTGTTGAAGTTTTGAAAGATAGCGGCTATACTAGAGAAGATTTAGATTTATTTATACCGCACCAAGCTAACCTCAGAATCAGTCAGTTTATTCAAAAACAGCTTAACTTGCCAGATGAAAAAGTATTTAATAATATCCAAAAATACGGAAATACAACAGCAGCCTCTATTCCCATCGCTTTATCTGAAGCCAAACAGCAGGGGCGCATAAAAGTAAACGATTTAGTGTGTTTAACGGCTTTTGGTAGCGGATTCACTTGGGGAAGCGTTTTATTAAGATTCTAGGTGTATTTTGAAACTTTATTAGACCTTAAAAAATAAAATATGACTAAAATTACGTAAGAATTTTTGTAAAATCCTAAATGCTTATGTAAATTTATGATGTTAAATAATTTTATAGAAAATGATAGCAATTATAGACAGTGGCTCTACAAAATCTGATTGGGTAATTTTAGACGAATCAAACGGGAAAGAAATAGAACGTGCAAAAACGATTGGGTTTAATCCTTTTTTTATCAAAGAAGAAGATATATTGAAGGAATTAAAGAAAAATAAAGAATTAACAGCACTAAAAGATAAAATCAATAAAATTTATTTTTATGGAGCTGGAGTTCATAACCAATATTTTTCAAAAGTCGTTAAAAAACCTTTTGATGAGTTCTTTTCAAAATCAACTAATTTGATAGACCATGATATGAAAGCGGCTGCTTACGCTGCATATAACGGTAAACCTGCAATTGTTTGTATTTTAGGAACTGGGTCTAATTCTTGCTATTTTGACGGTGAAACCATTAAAGAAGAAACACCAGCTTTATCCTATGTTTTAGGGGATGAAGGTAGCGGAAATCATATTGGTCGTCAGTTGATTAGGGCTTATTTTTGCGGTAAGTTTCCTACACATTTGAGGAGAACATTCAAAGAAAGATATAATTTAACCGAAAAAGACATTGAAGAAAAAGTATACAACAATCAGTTTGCTAATGCATATTTAGCATCATTTAGTGTTTTTGCATCAGATCACAAATACGAGCCATTTATTCAAGAATTGGTTTTTAATTGCTTAGAGGAGTTTTTCCTTTATCACGTGATGCCATACAAAGAAAAAGCAGATGCAGAAATCAATTTCATCGGTTCTATCGCACATTACTACGAGAGTACGCTAAAATCTGTAGCCAATAAATATAATTTACACGTAGGGAATATTGTGAAAAAACCGATTGATGATTTAGTGAAATATCATAAAATATATATCTTTCCAGAACAAATGAAACCTCAATCGCCTGTAAAAGATGAAAAAAAATAATTTAAATTAATCTTTCTTGATGAGTGTCCTAATTTTTTTAGGACACTTTTGTTTTGGGCAAAATTTGATAGGCAAATCACATCTTAAGAAGATGAATGTTTTCTTAGGCTTAAGTTTGAATTCTGATTATCAGGGAAATAAAGAGAAAATTTTTAAAGCCTTTAAAAATTTCCCGATAGATGGAGTAGCTTATTGGCATCAAAATAAGTTCTCAACAGATTTTCTTCTCATTATTTCACGCCTGTAGAGCAAATTTATAGAAAGCTAAATTTTTCTTTACCAGCTCATGGGTTTGAAATTTTTATCAATCTATAAAATTTTTTTAAGCCTTTAAAAAAAAGTCAAAAACTCCAGCTTTGAAGCTTTTGACTTTTTTTGTAAATAAATTTTTAATAAGCCTTGAAAAATTATTTTTTCTCAAAAACCAAAGCAGTTCGGCTTGGTAGATAAATCAGTAAATCATTGTTTTTTTGTGTTTTATAAACTAAATCTTTATCAATTCGCTCAAAACCGCCAAACGGCTCATCATCAGTGCTCAGGCAAATTTTATAATTTCCTTTTTCTTTCAGCGGAATAGCAAAATCAGAGAAACTTTCTGTTCCAAAATTAAATGCAAATAGATGTGAGCCTTTAGAGAATACTAAAATTTTATTTTCATTATTCTCTAAAATTTTGTAATCATCTTTTTGATTCAGCAAGGCTGTTTTTTTGATAAAATCAATTAATTTTTGATCAAAATTAAGTAAAAACTCATATTTTAAATTTTTATCCTCAGCTAGCGACCACTGTCGGCGAGCATAATGGTAAGACCAATTGTTCCCTTCTCTTGGGAAATCAATCCATTCAGGGTGGCCAAATTCATTGCCCATGAAGTTTAAATAAGCCTCTCCACCCAGTGTTGCGGTAATGAGACGAATCATCTTGTGAAGAGCTATTCCACGGTCAATGATGATATTTTCTTGGCTTTTTTCCATGGCTGTATACATTTCTTTATCCATCAGCCAAAAAGCCAAAGTTTTATCACCTACCATTGCTTGGTCGTGACTCTCGGCATAAGCAATGTTTTTTTCATTTAGCCTACGATTGGTCAATCGCCAATAGAGGTCGCCCATATGCCATTGCTCATCAGATTTATTTTCTAATAAATTATACCAAAAATCAGGAATCCCCATTGCCAATCGGTAATCAAATCCCAATCCTCCATCTTTCACAGAGCGGCAAATCCCAGGCATCCCGCTCATATCCTCTGCAATGGAAATTATATTGGGGTTGATTTCATGAATCAAATCATTCCCAAGCTGAAGGTAAATCACAGCGTCATTGTTAACATGCTCAAAATACTGATGATATTCTGTGAAGGCCGTTAAACCATGGTGGTGATAGAGCATGCTTGTTACTCCATCAAACCGAAAGCCATCAAAGTGAAATTCCTCCATCCAGTAGCGTAGGTTGGAAGCTAAAAATCGCTTGACTTCTAGTTTGGCATAATCAAAAATGGCTGAATCCCACTCTGGGTGATGGCCCGTGAAATACAAAGACGTCCCGTCAAATTCAATTAATCCTTCATTTCTATTTTTAACACTATGACTGTGAATTACATCCAAAATCACAGCTAGCCCCATCTCATGTGCTTTGTTGATAAGGTAGCGTAAATCATCTGGTTTGCCAAAACGGCAAGAAGGCGCGAAAAAGTTAGAAACTTGGTAGCCATAAGAGCCATAATAGGGATGCTCCTGTATTGCCATGAGCTGAACTGTGTTGTACCCCAAATTTTTGATGCGAGGTAAGATTTTATCAGCAAAATCTCGGTAGCTACCCACTTCTTCTTTTTCGGTAGCCATGCCAATGTGTGCTTCGTAAATCAGAGGTGTTTCAATTTTTTGTTTTCGGAAATTTTCGTCTGTCCATTTAAAGGTATTAAACCCACTGAAAACCCCATTAAAATTATGATTTTCATCCTCAGAAGTTTCTCTGATGTAAGCTGGAATCCTATCGAGTGCGCCATTGTCTGCAATTACATGAATTTTAACTTCAGACCCAGCCACGAGCTTATCTTTGTACTCCACATCTGGCAAGAAAATTTCCCAAACGCCAAAGTTTCCTCTCTTGAGCGGGTGTGAACTTCTATTCCAATCATTAAAATCACCAATCAAAAAAACTTGATGTGCGTGCGGAAGCCATTCACGAAACCACCATCCTTTATTTTTCTCATCATAATTGAAACTAAAAGTCAGATGTGCATTGGCAAAATTATAAAGCGTCCCAAAATGCTTTTCAATATAATCTTTGGTGTTTTGATACCACTCAATCCGATTAATGAGTTGGCGTTCATAATTTTTTAAATACGGATCTTCCTGAATGATTTTTAGCTGATGCATAATACCCCCTGATTTTACTTACAAATTTAGATGAATTTAATGAGAATTTTTTAATAAAAAAAATATTTAAATGCATTAAAATTTATAACCCAAGATGTATTATAAAAAAAAGTTGCTCAAAAATCTGGAAGTTTATATATTTAATTGATCTTCAGGTGTCTAAATATTATGAATATAATGATAATATAAATGTAATATGAAAAATAAAGCCCAACACTTATGTGCTAGGCTTCTGCGATCCGGACGGGATTCGAACCCGCGACCACCTGCGTGACAGGCAGGTATTCTAACCAGCTGAACTACCGGATCAATATTTTTTATTTCTTGTTAAGAACTTTTTTAAATCAACTTCATTGTTGATTGCGGATGCAAATATAAAACCTTTTTTTTTGTTTACAAATGTTTTTCGGGTTTTTTTTTCATTTTCATGGATTTTTTTATAAATCGTTGTAAACGAAATCATTATCTGCTTAGTGATTCAAAATTATTTTAGCTGACTTGGGTAATTTAGGTTTAAATTATAATCCGCAAAACAAAATGGACAAAAATTTAAAACGGAAAGTGCAAAAATTTTTTAAGCCTTAAAAAAAGTAGTGAAAATCTATTTTAGTCGTTTGATTTCAGCATTGAAGACTTCTTCAAAATATTGTACAACTTTTAATTTTACTTCTACCATATTTACTTCTTTGTTTAATTCCCGTTGCAGAGAAGTCACTGCTTTGTCTTTGATGCCACAAGGGACGATGTATTCAAAATAACGTAAATCAGTATTCACGTTTAGGGCAAATCCGTGCATCGTGACCCAGCGAGAGGCTTTTACTCCCATGGCACAAATTTTCCGGGCGAAGGGTTTCCCGACATCTAGCCAAACGCCAGTTTCACCTTTTGATCTCTCACCTTTTAGTCCATAATCGGCCAAGGTTTTGATGATAATTTCTTCTAAATTACGTAAATACCAGTGAATATCAGTCTGGAAGTTGTCTAAATCTAAAATCGGATACCCCACCAATTGCTCTGGGCCGTGGTAGGTAATATCTCCGCCACGATTTGTTTTCACGTAGGTAGCATTGATTTCGTTCAGTTTTTTTTGATTGATTAGCAAATGATGTTCATCTCCGCTTTTTCCCAGTGTATAGACATGCGAGTGTTCTAAGAAAAAAAGATAGTTGGGCGTTTGGATTTTTTGCATTTTTTCTGCTAAGTCTTGTTTTTTAGCTTCATCCTTTTCTGCTGAATAAGCTCGTTCCAGTTGTCGGAAGCTCATCTTTAAATCTACAATTTCACTCAAGATTTTTTCTTGAAAATCCCAAGTTTCTTGATAGGCTTGGTGGGCTCCCAAATCACGAAATTCTATGATTTTATTTTGACTTTTCTTCATCATTGTTCTATTCTTAAGATTTCTTTGGCTAAATCAATCATTTTTTGATTTCCCGTGTGTTTACCTTTTTCGTCAGATAATTTTAGGGTATCCACCCACTCGTTGTCGCTGGTCAGTACTTGGGTTAATTTGATGACAATATTCATTGGGCGAAGACCGACATCATTGGTTAAATTAGTTCCGATACCAAAAGAAATGCCAATTTTGTCTTTAGTTGCATGGGTGATGGATTCGACTTTCTCTGGGTTTAATCCGTCTGAAAAGATAATGTATTTAAAATGAGGATTAATGCCTAAATGCTTATAATGTTCTATGGTTTTATTTGCAAATTCTATCGGGTCTCCGCTATCGTGACGTACACCATCAAAAAGTTTACTGAATTTTTTATCAAATTGTTTGAAGAAAACCTCTGTTGTATAAGTGTCTGAAAGCGCAACACCCAAATCTCCACGGTAAACATCTACCCAATGTTCCAGCGCCATTGTATTAGACATCTTGAAGCCATATTCTGCTGCATGAAACATAAACCATTCATGTGCGTGAGTTCCAATCGGTTTTGTGTTGTAAAGCATTGCCATGTGAACATTACTCGAGCCGATGAAACTTTTGCCATTGAAGGTTTCTAGGGTGTGAACAACCAAACGGTGAGCGTGGTAAGAATGGCGGCGGCGAGTACCAAATTCAGCGAAGCGAACGTCTAAATCGTTGAATAGTTTAACTTTATCTAAGGTATTTTTTATAATTTTCTCATCATCCCAGCTGGTTTGTTCAGTTGCTTTGTAGTATAATTCTGAAATCAATGAAAGCAAAGGAACTTCCCACAAGATTGTTCTGTACCAGAAACCTTCCACCTTCACTTCCAAGTCGTTACCATTTTGCTTGATGTGCACCTCAGATGGGTCGTAGCGGTAACCTTCTAGAAAATCTATGTAAGCTGGGTTCAAATACGGGCAAGTGCGAATGATGAAATGCTTCTCATCTTTTG
This sequence comes from Candidatus Ornithobacterium hominis, assembly GCF_951229915.1. Classification (GTDB taxonomy): domain Bacteria; phylum Bacteroidota; class Bacteroidia; order Flavobacteriales; family Weeksellaceae; genus Ornithobacterium; species Ornithobacterium hominis. Next base: position 685,220 of record NZ_OX579588.1, read on the forward strand.
TCAACTGTAGCTGTGCCATATTATCTACCGCTTCTCTCAGTAATTTATCAAAACCTTGTGGGAACTCATGTTTCCCACGGTTGATGAATTTATACTTTGCCTTCACATTTGGGAAGAGCTTCACCACAGCACATTGCATTGTAAATTTATAAAAATCGTTATCTAAGATTGAATTAAAAATGCGAGTATTGATTCCCATAAAGATTTTTTTTAGCAGAAATTTAATCTCAAAATTAATTCTATTATCTTTGAACACAAAGAAAAAAGCATGAACTTTATTTTAGCCAGCACTTCCACGATGTTTGGGCAAGATTATTTAGCTTATCTCTCGACTGCACTAGAAGAGTTATTATCTGATATAGAGGAGGTTATATTTATTCCTTTTGCTCGCCCTTTGGGAATCTCTTATGATGAGTACACAAAAACGGCTGCAAAATTTTTTCAAGGCTTAGAAAAAAAAGTAAAAGGATTGCATGAATTTCAAAATCCTGTAGAGACTTTACAAAATGCTGAAGCTATTTTTACTGGGGGAGGCAATACCTTCTTATTGCTCAAAACTTTGTATGAATTAAATTTAATGGAAACTTTACGCCAGAAAATTCAAGACAAAACGCCTTATCTAGGCACAAGTGCTGGCAGTAATATTGCGGGGCAAAACATCAAAACTACGAATGATATGCCAATAGTTCACCCACCAAGTTTTGAAGCACTGAAGATTATCCCGTTCAACATCAACCCACATTATCTAGACCCCGACCCAAACTCTACGCACAATGGCGAAACGCGTGAAGTCCGTATATTGGAATTTCTTAGCCAAAACGAAACCCCAGTCATTGGGCTGCGAGAAGGCTCATGGATACGCGGAGTGGGAGAGGAGCTACATTTGAAGGGTAAATTCTCGGCACGAATTTTTCTGAGAAATCAAAAGCCTTATGAAATTGAAACAGAAAGTGACTTGAAATTTCTAAAGGCTTAAAAAAATTGAAACATTTATATTAAATAAAATTAGTTCTAAAATGAATTTTCACAAAAATAAATTTAGTGGTATGAAAAATGTTTTTTTCACCTTAATTCTATTGGGTTCTTTCTTGAGCGCTCAGCAAAAGGAATTAAGTATTTCAGATGCGGTTATGGGCTACTACAATGGGCTTTACCCTCTTGGTGTGGAAAACCTGAATTGGGTACAGAACTCAAATCGCTATTACTACACTGATGATGATAAATTAATCATCGTAGATGCGGATAAGGAAAATCCGAATAATAAAGAAATCACTTTAGCAGAATTTCAGAAGCGATTCCCGAAATTGAACAGAATTCCGAGTATGAAAAATTTTGATGAAGAAAATTTCACCATACAGAGTGGGGAGTTTCTCTCTGTCATTAATTTAAACAATGGGCAATCACAAACGATAAATTTAAGCCAAAATTATGAAAACGTAGACTTTAGCCCAAAATCAAAAGCAGTAGCCTTCACGGTAGATAATGGTTTATACATTAAAAAGTTTGATAATCAAACTTTGGTTGTAAAAGAAAATAAAGATAAAAATATCATCAGCGGGCAAGCGATTCATCGCAGTGAATATGGAATTCATAAAGGGACATTTTGGTCCCCTGAGGGGAACTACTTAGCCTTTTATGAGAAAGATGAAACTCAAGTGACTGATTACCCGTTGGTAGACATTGATACAACGCCTGCGCGTCTCAAAAACATTAAGTACCCGATGGCAGGGCAAGGCAGCGAAAAGGCGAAAGTTGGAATTTATGATTTGAAGAATAAAAAATTAATCTACCTAGACATCAATACCGAAGATGAACATTATTTGACGAATTTAGGCTGGTCACCAGATGAAAAACACATTTTATTGGCTGAAATTAATCGAGCAACCACGCGTTTTGATTTTAATTTATACGATGCTAAATCGGGGAAAAAAATCAGAACTATTTTCTCTGAAGAAAATGAACGCTGGGTAGAGCCAGAGCATACTTCATTCTTTATCCCTAGCAGGAAAAATGAATTTCTCTTCATCAGTCAGCGAGATGGGTTCAACAATATCTATCACTACAATATCAATGGGAAACTAATTCAGCAATTAACCAAAGTTAAATGGGTAATTAAAGATATTTTAGGTTTCAACGGGAATGAAGTCATCTTTGAAGGAACGGGAGAAGACGGAAGAGAAAATCATATTTATAAAGTAAATTTAAAGAGTAAAAAAATTACAAACCTCACGCCCGAAACAGGAACTCATCAAGCCGTGCTCAACGATAACGGAACGTATCTGATTGATAGCTATTCCAGTTACGATGTTGCTGGCATCACTCAGATTGTAAATGTGAAAACAGGAGCTAGAAAGGTTATAAATCAAGCTGAAAATCCGCTAAAAGAGTATAAATTAGGAGAAATCGACCCAGTGGAGATTTTAGCCGCAGACGGGAAAACGAAGCTTTATGCTAATTTAATCAAACCTGCCAATTTTGATGAAAATAAGAAATATCCTGTCCTAGTTTATGTCTATGGTGGGCCGCACGCACAGCTGGTAACCAATTCATTTTTAGGCGGAACGGACATGTGGTTTTCTGCTTTTGCGACACAAGAAGATTATTTAGTATTTACATTAGACAATAGAGGTTCAGCTTATCGAGGTTTTGAATTTGAGAGTGTCATTCATCGTCAATTGGGCGAAAATGAAATTCAAGATCAAATGAAAGGAGTAGAATATTTGAAATCACTCAAATATGTGGATTCCAGCCGAATGGCTATCTATGGTTGGAGTTTTGGAGGATTCATGGCGAGCAGTCTGATGCTGAAGAAGCCAGGCGTTTTCACAACAGGCGTTGCAGGAGGGCCAGTCACAGACTGGAGCTTGTATGAAGTGATGTATGGTGAACGCTATATGGATACGCCGCAAGAAAATCCTGAAGGCTATCAAAACTCCAATTTGACCAATCATATCACAAACTTAAAAGGGAAATTAATGCTAATTACTGGCAGTATAGATAATGTAGTGGTGCCTCAGCATAGCCTACGTATGATGCAAGAAGCCGTGACAAAAAATATCCCGATTGACTTCTTTGAATACCCTATGCATGAGCATAATGTGTATGGCTATGATAGAATTCACTTGATAGAAAAAATTGCAAGCTACATTACGACAAACAATCAATAAAATTTTCTAAGGCTTAAAAAAAAATAATAACAGGAGCAAGTGTTTTTTACTTGAAATCAGGTAATACACTATAATTCACGGTAGATTATGGAAGAGAAAATTCAATGTGAAAAAGTGGGGTGTTTATTGCCATTCTTTTTTTTAACTTTGTATTCTCAAAAATTGATAAAATGCGGAATGCTGTAATTACTGGCTCAGGACATTTTTTGCCCGAAAACATTATTGAAAACGATTATTTTTTAAATCATACATTTTTTGATGAAAAAGGTGAGAAAATTCAAAAATCTAATCAAGAGACAATTCAAAAATTTGAAGAAATTACCGAAATTAAATCGAGAAGATATGCAGAACCAGAGCTTCAAAACTCAGATATGGCTGCCATTGCAGGTGGCAGAGCACTGCAGGACGCTGGTGTAGATAAAGAAACGCTTGACTACGTCATTGTAGCATCAAACTATGGCAATATTTCTCACGGGCAAGGCCTAGCGGATGTCATGCCCAGTATGTCGGCAAGAGTAAAAAACAAATTAGGCATCAAAAATAATGCGTGCAGACCTTATGATATGACTTTTGGTTGCCCAGGATTCAACGAAGCACTGATTTTAGCCACGCAATTCATCAAAGCTGGCTTAGCAGAGAAGATTTTAGTTATAGGATCTGATATGATTTCTCGTGCTGTTGACCCATATGACCGCACCGCTATGATTTTTGCTGATGGTGCTGGTGCCGTCATTTTAGAAAACAAAAAAAGCGACCAAGAATGTGGTGTTCTTCATTATTTGACAATATCAGACAACTTGGAAGAATTGGATTATTTGACCAACGGCCCCTCTCTCAATACCGAGTACAAAGGCGCCTCCAAGAGTGTAAGCATGAAGGGAAGAAAAGTCTATGAGTATGCACTGAAAAAAGTTCCAGCAGCGATGCACCGTTTGATAGAACAAGCTGGGGTTGATGTAAAAGAAATCAAAAAAATTCTTTTGCACCAAGCCAATGCTAAAATGGATCACGCTATGGTGAAGCGTTTTTATAAACTAAACGGCATCTCAGACGCTCCAAAAGATATTGCGCCAATGACGGTTCAAGATTTTGGTAATAGCTCCGTAGCTACTGTGCCTACGATGTTTGATTTGGTAAGAAAAAATCAATTGGGGAATCACCAGTTTTACCCTGATGATAAAATTATTTTAGCAAGCGTTGGTGCAGGAATGAATATCAATGCTTTACTTTATCACTTCCCAGCAGAATGATTTTTATCAGGACTTTCATCATCCCGCTCATCGTCCTTCTTACGCTGACGGATATGGTGTTTTTTCGATTTCTCATGCATTTATCTCACGGGATGAATATGAAAATCTATTTTTGGATTCTGATTTTAGCTATTGAATTTTATAGCTATCAAGCTTTTAGGACTCTTCACCAGAGCTCGCGGGGTTTAGCCATTTATATCGCATTTCATTTATTACTCTATGGAACTTTGATTTACTTCCAAATTTCGACATCAAGCGGATTCTCATCATCTAATTTTAAGAAAACCATTATTTTGCTAAGCTTGGTGATTGTGCCAAAAATATTTCTAGCCATAGCATTGGTTCTCGAAGATTTATTCAGAATTGGACTTTATCTCACGCAACAACTTCAATCAAATTCCGTCGAAAAAAATATCTCAGGAAGAAGAAAAGCCGTCTCTTGGTTGGCAATCGGTATTGCGAGCATTCCATTTTTAGGCGTTCTGCATGGTATATTCATTGGGAAATACAATTATCATATAATCCGTAAGAAAATCAAGATTAAGAATTTACCCTCAGAATTTGAAGGCTTTAAAATTACTCAAATATCAGATTTTCATGCTGGGAGCTTTGATAATTTAAAAAAAGTAGAGTATGGGATTGATTTAATTACAGAAACCAATCCCGATGTCTTAGTCTTCACGGGAGATATGGTCAACAACTATTACAAAGAAGTTGAGCCGATTTTGCCCATTCTGAAGAAACTTAATGCCAAAGAAGGCATGTTCTCAGTTTTGGGAAATCACGACTACGGAGATTATGGCAAGCTTACCGAAGCAGAGAAAAAGGAAAGCATTCAAGGCTTACAAAATTTCCAGCGAGAGATGGGCTTTTTACCTCTGAACAACGAAATGAAAAGCATCGAAAAAAATGGAAAAAAACTCAATATCATTGGCGTAGAAAACTGGGGCAACGCCGATTATTTCCCCAAAAAAGGTGATTTGAAAAAAGCAACTCAAGCCGTGCAAGAAGATGATATTAATATCCTCTTATCGCACGACCCTTCACATTTTGACCATGATTTGCCTGGCCACGACAACGTTATTCAGTTTGAAAAAATGCTGCACTTAACTCTATCTGGTCACACACACGGAATGCAATTTGGCATAGAAATTCCTGGGCTTATCCGCTGGAGTCCAGTCAAATATCGCTATCATAACTGGGCAGGATGGTATGAGAAAAACGGACGTCAGCTCTACGTCAATCGTGGATTTGGCTACTTGGCATTCCCAGGGAGAGTGGGCATTTGGCCAGAAATCACCGTTCTAGAACTCACAAAAGCTTGAAAATTTTTTAAGCCTTAAAAAAATTCTATTAATCCCATTCTAAAAGGCGTCTTTCTCCCGAAATTTCTTGGATGTGATTGATTTCTTGAGACATTTCTATGACACCACGGTAGTTTTTATCTTTATCTCTTACCGCAAAATAGCGAACGTATATGAATTTTCCTCTATAATCGAACCAAAAATTTGCTTCATCTCTTTCGCCACTTCTGAATGCTTCAACTATTTTCAAAACTGTATCTACACTCTTGGGTGGATGACAGAATTTAACCTCTCGGCCGATGATTCCTGCACTTCTTGGGAAAACACGAATATCACCACGATTGTAGAATATAACTTTGTCATTTTCATCTACATAGGTAATATCTAATGGCAAAGTTCTCATCAATAAATTCACTTGCTCTACCGTCATATAGCCTTCATCAAAATGGTGAGCGTCTTCTGCAAACTTAACGTCTGTTCGGCGTTGCGTATCTTGAGACGGGTGCACATAAGCTGGCTCTTCTTTTATATCTTCTTTAGCTTCTTCTGCTGGGTATTTTGCTGGTTCTTTGTGTAACATCCAGCCTATTTCTTCCTCACCTTGGCGCATATTTACCCAATCTTCTTCTGTCAATATTTCCATTGCCCTTGGGAAGAGCACTCTCTGCTCGACTTCTAATAACCTTAGGAGATTATCTATCAAAAATTCTGTATTTCTATTAACGGCGGCTACATCTTGTTCCTCCAAATTTTTCCTCACAAGGCGGAATATATCACGAATTGTGTCATGAAAAGACCACATATTTTGTGATGGATTAGTCCATCCTCTTTTTTCTAAAAACGGGAAAAGTTGATTTTCCTTTCTAGCAAATCTTTTCTCTACGGTAGAAAGATGATTGAATATATTATAATACTTTTGGTAATCATTTGTCACATCTACATTTTCTAGTTCTTTCACCAGTTCGTGAATCAACTGAGTCTCTAATAAATACGTGTGTACAGGATGTCCTTGAGTTATATTTTCTAGCATTTTCATTAAATTTCTGTACAAAGATAGACAAATCAAATGAATAAAAGAGCTCTTTGTATTTTATTTATTAATATTTAAATTAAATAATTAGAGATTAGCCTTCATTCCAGTAGTAACTATCAGGATATTTTCTTTCGCCAAAAATTGCTGTTCCTACACGCACAATAGTGGCTCCTTCTTCTATTGCTATTTCCAAATCATTGCTCATGCCCATAGAAAGTTCATTCATTTCTACGTTGGGGATAGATAAAGATTGTATTTTGGTTTGAATATTCTTCAGAAGCTGAAAACATTTCCTTACTCTTTCTGCTTCGGCGCTAAATAAACCAATCGTCATTAATCCTTTGATTTTCAGCCTGTCTAAATGGGCTACTTGCTGTGTGAATTCGATAGCTTTATCTGGATAGACACCAAATTTACTTTTCTCTCCAGAGGTATTTACTTGAATGAAAACGTCTATTGTTTTATCTTCAAATTCTAATCTTTTTTGAAGTTTTTCTGCCAATTTTAGACGGTCGATAGACTCCACACAAGTTACATCATACTTTAAAATTTCTTTGACTTTATTTGTCTGCAAATGCCCAATAAAATGATTAATATGTGGCGTATCTTTTAACTTTTCATATTTATTTTTCAATTCCTGCACTTTATTTTCAGCGATTAGCAGATAGCCAGCGGCAATCGCTTGCTGGATTTTTTCAGCAGAAACCGTTTTAGTTGCTAGAAGCAATTTCACTTCATCGGGGTTTCTATTGGATTGAATACAAGCTTGATTGATTCTATTTTCAATTATTTTGAGATTGGATACTATGTCAGATGTCATTATGAATGTTTTTTATTTGTTTCGTCTATTTATTTAGTAAACATTTATCAAAAAAACACCAGCCACTGATGCCTCAATTTTACTAAAAGAAAAAGAAATTACCGTCTTCAGTCTTTACTTTAGTAAAGAATTGCTTGTTTTTATGAAAAGAAAAAAAAATAAGCCTTTAAATTTTTGACTTGCATCAAAAGTAGCTAACCTTAGATTCTTAAAACTTGCTTTTACTTCTTCAATATTTGCTCTAAAATTTTAGATGTAATAAGGTATGTTGGTTTTACTCCTGTAAGTCCCAAGCCTCCAGAAGCTAACGTGCCTCCAGTTTCCAGCGGATTATCTGAAGCGTAGTAGGCGTAGCGCACCTTCACATCTTCTGCAATATGAGCTCGGATTTTACTAGCAATCTGAATTGCCTTCTGGTAATGCGCACCTTCCATTTCAAGACCTATTCCCTCCCAGCTGGTGTCTCTAAAGAAATGCAATAAATCTTTGTTTTGCAAAGAAGTACCTAATACCGTTACCATCATTCCGCTAAAGGATTTCAAATCTTCATACTGAAAATCTTGCAACTGAAGCTCATTTTTGAAAGGGTAATTATCTGCTGTTCCTTCAAAAATATGAGAGGTTGGAATCATGATATCTCCCTTGCGCCCTTCTAAAATACCAGCTTTCCCCATAATTGAGATGCTTTTAACTTGCATTGTAAAACCATTCTCTAAATTTTTATAAGGCTTTAATAATTCATCCATGACTTCAAATGCCTGCTCACCAAAAGCATAATCCATCACCAGTAGCACATCATTAGAATTCACATTCTGGAAAGGGCCTTTTTTACAGTGATATTTTTCTAAATCAATGATTTGAACATTAATATTTGCTCCCGATTTATCTTTGATATAAAGTAAGCCATTTTGCTGAGCAAAATTCATCACATGATCTCTCAAATCTTTGTTTCTCGGAACTGAAAGCTCTTCGTACGTCTGAAATTCTAAATTGGGCAGATATTCTCCTTTCAAACTTTGGTGAGCGTAAAGCATATTCATCACGCTGTGCATATTGGAACTGATAATATGCAACGGGCGGTTTTGCAACTGGTGTTCCACCAATGTTTTTTTAATATGATTAGCCCATTTTTCTCCCGTGATATGATGCCCAATGGTGGAAATCAATGTAGAAGTAAACAGAATCTCACGGCTTAGTAGCCCATTAAAATCTTGATAACTCAATTTACCCATCCAGTAAACAACGTGCAAGAGACGATGCTTGTTTTCATGGTAACTAAATGCCTCGTAAGCCCACTTCGTTTCTTCAAAAGTTCGCCCTAAAATTTGTGCTAAATAGGTTAAAACCACCTCTATATCAGCTTCAGGTATCTCTTCTTCGCTATAGACGAATTCTTCTAACTTTTGCCAAGTTCGGTTCATTTTCTTTGGGTTTGAACCGAATGCGTTATTCCTAATTTTATCTGCTTCGTTATAGAAAAAAGTTAAATGTGTCAAAATATCATAAATCTCACTTCGCCCGCGAGTTACTTCAATATTCATTTGCTCCTCATCAATACGATAGCAGTTCCGTCTTCTCTTGAGCGGAACAATGGGCTGAAAAGAAGAATTTTGGTAACCTTCATCCGAAGTTAAATTAATATAACTGCATTCCTCTATCCCTTGTGGGAGGCGGTCTAGCACATAGAGCAAGCCTTCCAATTCTACTCGGTTGGGTTCAGCAATAGAACCATAAATTTCTGGGTTAAGTTTCAGCAAAAGTTCACGCAAAGCCATACCAGAAGTCCCAGTAACTTTGAACGAACCTCGATAAAACAGATGCCGCATGGTGATATAAATACGCTCGATACTTTCGGTCGATTTTCGGGCAGAGGCAGCGTTTCCTATCACTTTGATTTATTTTTATAAAGTTCATCTTGAGCTATCATCAGCTGCTTGTACCAATCTTCGCCAAATTTTCTCAGCAAAGCTTCTTTGGTAAATTCAGCAACGGTAACACCTAATTTTTCGCCCAAACTACAAGCATCTTTGCAGATAGACCATTGGTCGTAGTTCACAGCGGTAAAAGTTTTGTACCTCTGCACCCGAATAGGGTACAAATGGCAACTTACAGGTTTTTTGAAATCAATTTTATTGTCTTCATAAGCTTTTTCTATACCACATTGGGTAATTCCATCTTTATTGAAGACCACATAAGCACATTCTTTACCTTTAACCAGCGGAGTAGTCCAGTCGCCCTCAAAGTCTTTAACGTATTTCCCCTGTTCCTCAATAGCTTCAATTCCCTCTGGGCGAAGATAAGGTTTTACTTCTTCATAAATTTCATCTAAAATCTTCAGTTCATCTTCATCCAGCGGAGCACCGCTATCGCCCTCTACACAGCAAATGCCCTTGCATTTCTCTACATGACAAACGAATTCCTTTTTTAGAACATCTGTACTGATAATGGTATCGTCAATTTGAATCATAGTAAAGCAAATATAAAAAAGCTTAATTTCATTTTTCAGCTTTTCGTAAGAAAAAACTGTGCTAAATTTAGAATAAAGTTAAAAAAAATCAATGGCAACGCCGTCCCAGCACTTTATCAAAGGATTCTAAAAAGGCTTGAAGTAATTCAAAAATAATTATTAAATAATTATCAAATAATCATTAAAAAAAGACGCTATTCACCTTTTATTTACCACATAATCAGTGCGTTGAAAACGAAAGCAAAAAAAATTTTTTAAGCCTTAAAAAATTTTTTAACTATAAAAATTCAAACAAGCTTTAATACCCAAAATGTTCTAAATCACGATTATTTTTCCGCCAATTTTTCTTCACTTTTACAAAAAGCTTTAAAAATATTTTTTTCTGAAAGAAATCTTGGATTTCCAGCCTTGCTTCTCGCCCAATTTTAGATAAAGAGTTCCCTTGGTGGCCGATTAAAATTCCTTTTTGAGAATCTCTTTCCACATAAATATCGGCATAAATCCTTAGCACATCCTCTTCTTCTATAAATCTTTCGGTCACGACCTCCACCGCATAAGGAATTTCTTGCTCGTAATTTTCTAAAATTTTTTCTCTGATGATTTCATTCACGATGAATCGCTCACTTTTATCAGTCAGCTGATCCTCAGGGTAGTACATAGGTCCTTCGGGCAGTAAATCTTTAATCTTCTCTAGCAGAAAATCAATATTGAAATGATTAAGTGCAGAAATAGGCAAAACATCAGCTTCGGGCAGCTGCATGTGCCAGTAGTCTACCGTTTCTTCCACTTCTGCTTGATTGCTCAAATCTATTTTATTCACAAGAATAATGATAGGGATTTTCAGGCGGTGAAGTTTCTCATTCAGCAGTTCATTTTCTAATTTCTTTTGGTTTGGTTCAACTACATACAAAATCACATCAGCGTCCTTAAATGCTTCTTCTACAAAACTCATCATTCGATTTTGCAGTTCGTAGGCGGGGTTCAAAATTCCTGGCGTGTCTGAGAGAACAACCTGCATCTCTGGCGTAGTTACAATACCCAAAATGCGGTGGCGTGTGGTCTGCACTTTTGATGTAATGATAGACAAGCGCTCGCCCACCAACTTGTTCATCAACGTTGATTTCCCCACATTAGGATTTCCAATGATATTTACAAAACCTGATTTAAATTTTTCAACCATTTCTACAAAGATAAGCTGTAAACCCGTAGTGCATTATAAAAAAGTTGCTCAAAATACTAAAATAAAACAGATGATATTGATTATGAGCGCAATACTATTACAGTCGACTTTGAGGCAATTTACAAATTAATTTTGGAAGAATTACGCACAATTTCAGAAAATGAGAAATTTTATTTTCAAACCAATTATTCCCGAAACCAATTGATTTAGAATTGATTCAAAAAAATCATCAAAAAAATCTAACCAAGTGATTCAGTTTAGCCGATCGAAACCTTTTTCTTGTTTTGCTTATCTTTGTTTTTTATTAATCATTTTATGAGCATAGAGCAAAAAATCAAAGCATTATCTCAAGAATTAGACGAGCACAATTATAAATATTATGTGCTAGATCAGCCTGAAATTTCTGATTTTGAATTTGATATGAAATTAAAAGCTCTGCAAGAATTAGAAAATGAGTACCCGAAATTTGCAGACCCTCATTCACCGACACAACGGGTTGGCGGGGCAATCACTAAAAACTTCCCGACCGTTGTTCATCAATATCAGATGTACTCGCTGAACAATGTTTATGAAATTGCAGAATTGCAAGAATGGATCGAGCGAGTAAAAAAAGATTTGGGCGAAGCCGTTGAATTTGTATGCGAATTAAAATTCGATGGAGCGTCCATTAGCTTAACTTACGAAAATGCCACTTTGGCACAAGCGGTAACAAGAGGCGACGGCTACCAAGGTGATGAAATTACCGCCAATGTGAAGACCATCAAAAGTATTCCTCTAAAATTAAAAGATGCAGAAGCCAATGAAATTTTTGCCCGTGGTGAAATTATTTTGACGCATGAAGCTTTTCATAAAATCAATCAAGAACGAGAAGAATTAGGATTAGAAACATTTATGAACCCGAGAAATACGGTAAGTGGGTCTTTGAAACTACAAGATTCTGCCGAAGTGGCTAAAAGGGAATTATCAGCATTTATCTATGGAATTTATGGCAAAAATCTTCCTTTTGATAATCAATGGACAATGCTGCAAACAGCTAGAAAATGGGGCTTCAAAATTCCAAATTCAGCAAAACTTTGCTTATCTGAACAGCAAATCTTTAACTTTATTGCATTTTGGGACAAGCAAAGGCATGATTTAAATTATGAAATAGATGGTGTGGTGATAAAAGTTAACCAATTTTTTCAACAAAACGAATTGGGGTATACCGCCAAATCACCACGCTGGGCAATCGCCTATAAATTCAAAGCAGAACAAGCCAAAACACGACTGAACAAAGTCTCTTACCAAGTGGGCAGAACAGGGGCGGTGACTCCCGTGGCAAATTTAGAACCCGTTTTGTTGGCTGGGACTACCGTAAAGCGTGCATCGCTACATAATGCTGATATTATCAAAAATCTAAAAATTTGCTTGGGGGACATGGTTTATGTAGAGAAAGGAGGTGAAATTATACCCAAAATTGTAGGTGTAAGTTTAGAAGACCGCCCAGCCAATGCTCAAGCGGTGGAGTTTACAAAAACATGCCCTGCCTGTGCAACGCCATTGGTGCGTGCAGAAGGAGAAGCCGTACATTATTGCCCCAATGAAGACGGCTGCCCACCACAAATTAAAGGGAAAATAGAACACTTCGTTAGCCGAAAAGCGATGGATATGGAATCCATTGGTAGCGAGACAATTGCACAACTCTATGAAGTAGGATTAGTGCAGAAAATTTCAGATTTATACCATTTGCAGGTAGAAGATTTGCTTCCGCTGGAGCGAATGGCACAAAAATCAGCAGAAAACATCATTAATGCCATTGAGAAATCAAAAAAAATTCCGTTTGAGAAAGTTCTCTACGGCCTAGGCATCCGTTTTGTGGGAGAAACCGTTGCAAAAAAATTAGTCGAAGCCTTCCCAAATTTAAAATTACTACAAAATGCAAAGCCAGAAGAGCTAGAAGAAGTCGATACCGTCGGTACGCGAATTTCTAAAAGCGTAGTAGACTATTTTAGCCAAAAAGAGCACATGGAAATGCTGGAAGATTTGATGAATCAAGGATTGCAATTTGAAGCAGCAGAAAAAAAATTAACGTCTAATAAATTTGAAAATCAAACATTTCTATTCACTGGGAAATTGGCTGAATTTACGCGAGATGAAGCCAAGCAATTGGTAGAAGAAAACGGAGGTAAAATAGCATCTTCTGTGACTAAAAATTTAAATTTTTTAATCGTGGGCGAGAAAGCTGGCTCAAAATTAAAAAAAGCACAAGATCTAGGCAGCGTTCAAATTTTAACCGAATTGGAATTTTTGGAATTACTGAAGTGATTTTTTAGCAATTAGTGCAAAAGTGATTGTTGGTCTACTAGCGTTGATTGAGATAAAATAAATAAAAATTTCTAAAGCCTTTAAAAAAAATCCTCTGCCTCAAAAAAAAAAAAATTGCATAATTCAAAAACGTGAAATACATTTGCGGACAGGTTGAGAAGAGAAAAACCTCAACGGAAATTTTAACAAAAAAATAACGAAATTTTAACAAATGAAATTTGTGAGTTTCAAAATAAAGTGTAAACACACACACACACACACACACAAATAATGAGCTAAACAACTCATTATCAGCAACTTATAATAAATTTTTGCTTCCCTTCGGGAGCGAACCGCAAAGCCGTGCAAGAAAATCTTGTGCGGTTTTTCTATTTTCACCTGTGTGAAAGTAGTAATTTCTTCAAAAAGAAGGGCCTCACGGGTTGGGGCTCTTTCTAAATGAAGAAGCAAAAAAACAGCAAAAAAAAACAGCAAAAATTTAATGAAGAAAAAGAATAAATCGATAAAATATTAACAAAAAAAAATAAAACAAATGAAGAAATTATTACTTTCTTTCGTTGTATTGCCAGGGGCTTTAGCTATGGCTCAGGTGGGCGTTAATACAGACAAGCCAAGGAGCAGCTTAGATGTAGCTTATATAGATCCGGAAGCTCCTGAGGGTGCAGGACGGGTAAACGCTAAAACTCCTCAGGGCGTTCACTTCCCGAATGTTAGCACAGCGCAGCGCTCAAAATTTGAAGATGTGAGAGAAGGAATGATGATATATAATACCGATAAGAAGTGCCTTGAGATGTACCTTGGGGTGGAAAGCGGTGCCCACCAATGGGAATGCATCCCCAATGTAGGGAACAAATCATCACAAAGCGTAGCAGTATCGCCAGCAAGTTTCAGCGGGCAATTTATAGGAGGCGTGGCATTATCAGACGCCAGCGTAAGCTTCAAAATTACCAACAATGGATTCTCTGAAATTAAAAATCTTGACTTATCTGATGCCGTTACGGTAGAAAATGGAGAGGGAAATATAACAGTAAATGGCGATGCCAACAAAGGCGTTAGCCTAGATGGAGGAGAAGGCAAAACTTTGACGTATACGCTTAGCGGGACGCCGCAGGCAGGTGAGCTTACGGCTAGATTTAACAGATTAAGATTAAGTGCAGAGCAGCAATTGACGGTAGGCAAAGGAAACGCAAACCTGCAAAACAAAGAGCAGTATATCGTGTCGTTTGTCCATGGTAGCACGACCATACAAGGTCAAATAGACAATGGGGACAACCAAGTTCGCATCAAAATTCCTTACACCAATGGAAAAGGAAGTTATGATGCTGTAAGCATTAAAAAAACTGCCGCCCCAGGGCAAGATGGAGATGCAACCAAGCAAATCACGCTTAGTATCCCACCGGGGAACTTTGCAGTGCAGGGCGAGTTGACTGCGACGCTAAGCGTAGATGGGAGTTACCAAGTTAAGCAGATGGCGCCAGGGAAAGATTATGACATTGCAACTTATGATATTGATATAAACGGGAGTACATCAAAAGTTATCATCAAAGGGATAGGCGGTATCCCAGACAGGATGTTTGGCAAAAGAACCAACGGACAATTACGTCACCAGTTTGTTTACTTGCCCGTTACCGTTACAGGAGCAAATGGTTATAATAAAACATGGCTCAACCTCAACCTTGGAGCAGAATATGCCAAAGTCAATGGATCTCATTTTAACCCGACCGTTAATAAAACAGGCGAAGCTATCCACAAAGATGAGAAGCTCTACGGTTCATTATACCAATGGCAGAGAGCGAGTGATGGGCATGAGTTTAAGGGTCAAGGAACTACCTCACAAAAAGCCACAAGTTGGACAAACGCAGGCAATTTGTTTATTACTGGAAGCGCTAACTGGGTAGCGAATGGTGAAAATGCATTAGGTTCAGATTTATTGTTGTGGAGAGCAGGAGGAGTTAATAACCCTTGCCCATCTGGTTACCATGTTCCGACTGTGCAGGAGTGGCAGCAATTTCTCAATGCTGTAGGAAGTAATGTGTGGAGTCAAAATAAGTTACCAAACCTTGCAGCTGCTGGCTACCATCGCTCTCGCGGTGGTTCGCTGGGCAGCAAGCGTTCTAGCGGGTACTACTGGAGTAGCTCTGCTAGCGACAGTTACTACGCTCACCGCATGTACTTCAGCGGGAGCTACAGCAGTATGTTCAACAACAGCGACCGAGCTTTCGGTAACAGCGTGCGTTGCCTCAAGGATTAAGAGAGGGTATCGCTAGCCGACCCGCCGCAGGCAAGTCGGCTGGCAAGCGGGAGGTGAGGGAAATGTCAAGCGTATTCCCGCCTTTAACGGCTCCGCCGCAAAAGGCGCTTGGCAGAAAAATCACTAGACCAATTGTTCTTTGAAATATTGAGGGATTTTAAAATTATGTTTTTTACTCTTTGAGAACTGTATGATGCTACATCTGGGTATGTAAAACAGAAGCTTGAAACAGCATGAGCTAGTGCGGCAGCCTGATAGCTGAGTAAGGTGGCGGAGTGTTGTGCAGCCCTAGGGTAATGTGGAGAATAATCTTCCAAAAAATAGAGTATTAATCCAAGCCTAAACCATCCCCCTAGGGGGTGGTATAGGTGTGCAGGGAATGCACACGCTACCAGAACATACGTGGCTGAGTAGTGAAATTAGGCTTTTTTTGCGTGGCGGTGTTCGCCAGTCGCTGCTTGGCTGCGCCTTGCAGCTGCTGGCTACCATAACTATAACAATGGTTCACTGAACGACAGTCGTTCTAACGGGAACTACTGGAGTAGCTCTGCTAACGACAGTAACAACGCTCACAACATGAACTTCAACAGGAGCAACAGCAATATGAACAACAACAACCGAGCTAACGGGTTCAGCGTGCGTTGCCTCAAGGAATAATCTCACTTTTTGGGTAAAACCATAAGTTAATTTTAATGAAATGCAATGGTATTTCTATCTTTCAATATTTCAAGAATAATTTGTATTTCTCAATGCATCAAAAGGAGTATAAAAAAAATACTCAGAAGAAATTAAGACTTAGAATATATTAGAATATACTAAGATATACTAAGAAGACAAAGGGAATTCCAAAAAGGAATTTTAAATTTAATATTTTAGAGCTTTATGCTCTTGCTAAAACTAAACAAAGAAAGCTTATCAGATTACTTTATAAAAAATTGCACGAAGCCTATTACAGTGCAAGAAAGCACAAAAGAACCAAGCCAGAACAGCTGCGCTTTGAGTATGAATATGATGCTAAATTATATGAGCTTTGTCAGCTAATTGCTACGCAACAATATGAGCCATTGCCCGCCAACGTTTTTGTGACGCGCAAGCCTGTGCACCGTGAGATTTTTGCACCGCAGTTTAGAGACAGGGTTGTTCATCACTTGATTTATAATTATTTGTATGATTACTTAGACAGAAAGTTTATTTATGACAGCTATAGCTGCCGAGTTGGCAAAGGGACGATGTTCGGCATCGAACGGGCTAAAAGTTTTATGCGGAAAGTAAGCCGTAATTATACACAAGATGCCTATGTGCTAAAGTTAGATATTAGTGGCTATTTTATGAATATCAACAGGAAATTACTCTATGCAAAATTGCAGCAAATGATAGATTACACCGCACTGGATATAACGAAAACAGAGCAAAAAAGTTTAGAATATTTGCTGAAAGTCAATACCTTGCACGACTCGACAAAAAATGCCATTCGCAAATCACCCTTACACTATTGGGATACAATACCACGGAGCAAAAGTTTGTTTCACACGGCGTCTGATTGCGGATTGCCCATTGGCTCACTCACAAGCCAGCTGTTTTCAAATGTTTTTTTGAATGATATAGACCACCGCATCAAGCAACACATCTCTCACTATGGCAGGTATGTAGATGATATGCTGCTGATGCACCAAGATAGAGAAACCCTGCGTGCGGTGATTCCTATGGTGAATCAATGGCTGGGCGAGATTGGACTGCAGCTCCACCCAGGCAAGATCGTTTTGCAACACTACAGCAAGGGATTTTATTTTTTGGGGCAATACATCAAGCCAGGCTGTTGCTACATCAGCCGCAGGCTCAAGAAGCATATTTTTATCTTCCAAAAAGAATTAGAAGCTTATTTTGCATTACCAAGACAAAAGGAACTAAAAGAATTGCAGTTGGTAGAAAATAAATTAAATTCGTATTTCGGTGTATTAGCCAAAGCCAATACCTACCAGTGGACAAAACTTTGGGTGGATAGATTGCCTCAAAATTTGAAGAAATACATGGATCTAGCTTATGATGAAGCAACCCAGCAAATGAAAGCGAGTTTGAAATCTGCTTATAAAATTAAAAATAATTACACCCGTGAGTGTTACTCATTTACCCATTTATAGAAGTGCCTTTAGATTCCACGTATACGTGAATGATTTGGTAGATGCCTTCCCCAAAAAATACCACTATACACTGGGCGCTAGAATGCGAAAAAATAATATCCAGCTGTGGGTAAATATAGAATTGGCGCTGGTGGAAAAAGAAAAAGAAAAAAAATTAAAATATTTTAAAAAAGCTCAAAAGAGAGCATTTAGGTCAAGAATTTATTTTAAATTAGCACAAACATATAGTTTGGTATCACTCAAGCAAATTTCTTATGTTTTCTTTGAATTAAATGATGTTGAAAAACAAATGAAAGCGATAGTAAAACAATGCTAAAGCATCAGAATTCCCATAAAAAACCTATTTCTTTTCTATGAATACGCAAGAGAAACTAAACCTGATAGATCAAGATAAGTACAATAGCTTAATATTATTCAAAGAAGGGAATTTCAGGAAGTGCTATAATGAGCATGCCATGTTTTTTGTAGAAAACGTGAAGATGATGAAAATCCATACCCGATTTTATAAAAACGTGCAAAAATATATTCATGCTATAGGCTTCCCCGAGCGCTCGGTAGGGAAGTATGTAGATTGGGTGAAAGAGGAATTTAAAGCAAAGATAGAGGAAGACACCGCAGAATACATACGCCTAGTGGCATGCCGCTGGAAGAAAAAATATCACTACAAAGTATGGGAAGAGCCACTGATACAAATAAAAGAGGGGCTCATGCTAGAGGAAAAAAGACCCAGCATAGATGGGAGTTATAAAGATAAAATCTGCACCCTTTTAGATGAATTTGCAATAGAAAAATCTACACCGCTAGAGGCTTTTCAATTTTTAATAAAGCTAAAGCATGGCATCAAAGAACCTAATAACTAAAGGACTTAAGAATTTCATTTTATATTTTATGAAAATCTAAAAGTCTAAAAATCTAAGAAGTGACGTTTTAAATAGCAAGCTGAACGCATTAAATAGAAACTGGAAAAATTTCTAAAGCCTTTAAAAAAAAATCCCCAGCCCCCAAAAAAAATAAATTTGCGTAATTCAAAAACGTGAAATACATTTGCGGGCAGGTTGAGAAAAGAGAAAAATCTCAACGGAAAATTTTAACAAAAAAATAACGAAATTTTAATAAATGAAATTTGTGAGTTTCAAAATAAAGTATAAACACACACACACACACAAGTAATGAGCTAAACAACTCATTATCAATAACTTATAATAATTTTTTGCTTCCCCGCGGGAGCGAACCGCAAATCCGTGCAAGAAAATCTTGTGCGGTTTTTCTATTTTCACCTGTGTGAAAGTAGTAATTTCTTCAAAAAGAAGAGCCTCACGGGTTGGGGCTCTTTCTAAATGAAGAAGCAAAAAAAAGTTGCAAAAAAACAGCAAAAATTTAATTAAGACAAAGAATAAATCAATAAAATATTAACCAAAAAATTAAAACAAATGAAGAAATTATTATTTTCTTTAGCCGTATTATCAGCGGTAGCGGTCACCGCCCAAGTAGGCATTAACACAGATGCTCCAGAGGCGACATTAGACATCAGAAAAAAAGACAACCAAAAAGGAGACCTGCGCATAGAAGGAGACTTGCGCATACAAGATGTTGAGGAAAAATCTATCCAATGGTTTTTAGTTTGGGATGAAAAAGACCAAAAGGTGAAGCGCACAAGCCTTTCAAGAGAGATTTCAAGGATTAAATCGGAATTAGAAAATGATGGTAAAAGAAAGCACATCCGAGATAAGCAGCCAGCCAGAGCAGATGATATCATCAATAAAATCAAGCAATGTGCACCAGAAAACATAATTTTTGATAAATTATTTGGTGTCGACGGCAAGCATGATTTTGTGTATTGCGCTACAACTGTAACTGGTACTAATTATAATAAAACATGGCTCAACCTCAACCTTGGTGCAGAATACGCCAACATCCATAGTTCTGATTTTAACCCTACCGTTAATAAAACAGGAGAAACTATCCACGGTGACAAAAATCTCTACGGTTCATTATACCAATGGCAGAGAGCGAGTGATGGGCATGAGTTTAGGATTAGGAATCAACCAAATACCCTAGACAAAGTCCAAAGTTGGACATACACAGGCAATTCAGCAGGGAAGTTTATTACTTCTAGCGATGGTCATTGGGTAAGTAATCCTTCATCAGACTTTAACTTGTGGCAAGCAGGAGGAGATAATAACCCTTGCCCGTTAGGTTACCATGTTCCGACTGCGCCGGAGTGGTATGAATTTTATCAGGCTGTAACAACGGGTAGCACTTCTGCTGTTTCTACTGATCAAATGTGGATACAGGATAAGTTGCCAAACCTTGCAGCTGCTGGCTACCATTACGGTAACGATGGTTCACTGTACTACGCGGAGTCTGGCGGGTACTACTGGAGTAGCTCTTCTCGCGCCAGTGACAAGGCTGACAACTTCTACTTCCACCGTGACGGCAGTGATACGGGCGACAATAGCAGCAGCCTAGCTCACGGGCTCAGCGTGCGTTGCCTCAAGGATTAAGAGAAGGTATTGCGAGCCTTAACTTTATCAAAATTAAGATAAAAGCAATAAAACTTTAATCTTAAAAAAACATAAGCATGAAAGTAAATCGTGCTTATGTTTTTTCATTTTATAGTGTTTTTTAAAAAGTTTAGAAGAAATAATTCCTTAAAACAAATGAAAATTTTTAAAGCCTTAAAAAAAAATCATAGGAATTTACTCGCCCAACTATCTTTCAACTTTCGCTTCCATTGGTGGCGGAATTGGTATAAATCTGAAATGCTATTATCATACACCAAAGCATCTGAATTGATTTCTCCATTTTTAAGCATCATCTTAAATTGATGCAGTTTTTCTACTTTTATTTCTGAGTTTTCGGTAGCTTTCCATGCGACCAGCATTCGGTTGGTTAAGGGATTTTCTATTTCTCTCTCTAAACCTTGCATAAATCTCATTAGTGAATCAATTGAACAGCCAGAAGCGCCAGCCTTGCTTTCGTCTACGCAAATTACAATAAAGCGACTCTCTAGCAGTTCAAACCCAGCATGTAGATCACTTCCGTGGGCTTGCCACTGCGAGATGAATGAATTTAAGGCTTTACGAGCGAGCTCTAAAACTTCTTCTTGCAAGGGATTTTCTGCCATGAAAATCCAAACTTTACTGTTTTCATCAAAGGATAAAAAGTGGCTAAAAATCTTTTCCATTTTTCTATAATTCTTCTGCTTCTGCTATCAATTCTGCAAAATCTTTAACTGCTAAGTTACGATTAAAATGTTTAATGCCGTCTGTCATCATCGTATTACAAAACGGGCATCCTGTTGCGATGATTTCAGGTTGAGTTCTCAGAGCCTCTTCGGTTCTTTCAATATTGATTTCTTTATTCCCCGACTCCGCTTCTTTGAACATTTGTGCTCCACCAGCGCCACAGCACAGTGCCTGAGCTTTGCATCTTCTCATTTCTACTAATTCGGCGTCCAGTTTTTTGATTAAGTATCTGGGCGCTTCGTAAACGCTGTTTCCCCTCCCCAAGTAGCAAGGGTCGTGGAAAGTTATTCGCTTACCGCGGAAAGCTTTTCCTTCAATCTTCAAGCGACCGTTATCAATCAATTCTTGCAAAAATTCTGAATGATGTTGCACCTTATAATTCCCCCCTAAGTCTGGGTATTCATTCTTCAAGGTATTAAAGCAATGTGGGCAGGTTGTTACAATATTTTTTATGTTGTAAGCGTTTAAAACCTGAATGTTTGTAGCTGCAGCCATTTGAAATGCGAATTCATTTCCCGCTCTTTTAGCGGGGTCTCCCGTGCAGCTTTCCTCGGTCCCGAGCACGGCGAAATTCACATTAATATGATTCAGTATTTTTACAAATGCCCGCGTGATTTTTTTAGCCCTATCATCAAAGCTTCCAGCGCATCCTACCCAAAATAAGACTTCAGGTTCTTTGCCTTCAGAAAACATTTGAGCCATTGTTTTTACTTCCATTTTTATTCTAAACTGATGAATCAAATATAAGCTTTTTTCAAAAATTTTTTAAGCCTTTAAAAAAATAGTATAAAAAAAGGGATTGAAAATCCAGTCCCTTTTTTTTTTTAAGCTTTAGAAAAATTATTCTTCATTTTTCTTCTCTGGTTTTGGGAGCAGAACCTTTCGGCTTAATCTCATTTTCCCAGTTTTCTTGTCGTTTTCGAGGTATTTTACTTCAATAATGTCACCAATGTTCACCACATCTTCCACATTATTCACACGATGCCACTCCAGCTCAGAGATATGAACGAGCCCCTCGGTACCTCTTTTCAGCTCCACAAAAGCGCCAAAAGGTTTGATGGAAATCACTTTGCCTGTGTAAGTTTCACCAATTTCAGGTTCAAAGGTAATTTCTTTAACTCGCCGAATGGCTTCATCTATGCCAGCTTGGTCTTTCCCGCTGATTTCTACGATTCCCATATTGTCTTTCTCATCGATAGAAATTTCAGTATTTGTATTAGCTTGAATTTCTTGAATGATTTTTCCGCCTGGGCCAATCACGGCGCCAATAAAGTCACTTTTTATCATCAAAGTCACTAATTTAGGAGCGTTTGGTTTTAATTGAGGATTTGGTTCAGCAATGGTTTCCAGCATTTTATCCATAATATGAAGGCGGCCATCTTTCGCTTGCATCAGTGCTTTTTCTAGAATTTCGTAAGATAGACCAGATATTTTAATATCCATCTGGCAAGCCGTGATGCCATCTTTTGTTCCTGTTACCTTAAAGTCCATATCGCCCAAGTGGTCTTCATCACCCAAGATGTCAGACAAGACAGTCCATTTTCCACTTTCTTGGTCAGTAATCAACCCCATGGCAATTCCAGAGACAGGCTTTTGAATTTTGATACCTGCATCCATCAGCGCCAAAGTCCCAGCACAAACGGTAGCCATAGAAGATGAGCCATTAGATTCTAAAATATCAGAAACCAAACGAATGGTGTACGGATTATCCGCAGGAATCATTCGCTTCAATGCACGCTCAGCCAAATTCCCGTGCCCGATTTCTCGTCTTGAAGTTCCACGGATTGGTCTAGCTTCGCCCGTAGAGAACGGAGGGAAATTGTAATGCAAATAGAATTTTTTATCATACTCTTCGATGATGCTATCAATGCGGTCAACGTCCAGCGATGAGCCTAAAGTCACCACGCTCAGAGATTGAGTTTCCCCGCGCGTAAAGACAGAAGAACCATGCGTAGCTGGTAAATAATCAACCTCGCACCAAATTGGGCGAATCTCTTGCGGAGACCTCCCATCCAAGCGCACCCCTTCGTTGAGCAACATTTGGCGAACGGCATTCTTTTTAACTTTACCAAAGTATTTATCAATCAACGGTTCGATTTCGGTCAGCTCCTCTTCACTATATTTTTCTTTCCAATTTTTTAAAGCCTTATCAAATTTTTCTGATCTTTCATGCTTTTCACTCGGTTCTTTTGCAATATCATAAAGCTCTTGGTAAAGCTGTTCTTTGATTTCTCTTTCAAGCTTTTCATCATTCACTTCATGGCAGTAAGTGCGTTTAGGGAAAGATTTCCCTACTTTTTCAGCCAAGCGTTCCTGTGCTTCGATTTGGTCTTTGATGGCTTCGTGGGCAAACTTAATAGCCTCAAGCATTTCCTGCTCAGAGACCTCAGCCATTTCACCTTCTACCATCACCACAGAATCCTTAGAAGCTCCCACCATGATGTCTAAATCTGCTTTTTTCAGAGTTTCTAAATCGGGGTTGATGGATAGCGCCCCATTTACACGCACCACGCGAACTTCAGAAATCGGATTCTTAAAAGGAATATCAGTCAAAGCCAATGCAGTAGAAGCCGCGAGCCCAGCCAAAGAATCAGGCAAAACACTAGCATCGTAAGATAAAACATTGATAATCACCTGAACCTCTGCATGGTAATCATCAGGGAAAAGCGGACGCAAAACACGGTCTACCAAGCGCATTGTCAAGATTTCATCATCGCTTGGGCGCCCTTCTCTTTTGATGAACCCCCCTGGGATTTTACCCGCAGCTGTAAATTTCTCTCTATATTCCACAGTCAAAGGCATAAAGTCAACACCCTCTCTAGCTTCTTTTGCACCCACCACAGTAGCAAGTAACATGGTACCACCCATCTTCACCACCACAGATCCATCGGCCTGTTTAGCCAATTTACCCGTCTCTAAGGTGATGGAACGCCCGTCATTTAAACGGATTTCTTCTGTTTGTTCTATATAATTCATAAAAATATTTATAGCACAAATGTAAGGTTTATTTACAAGTTACACCATCTACTGCAAAATTTCTAAAGCCTTAAAAAAAATCATGGAAAATTAGATGAAAAATAATTTCTTCAACATATTATTTCGTTAATCCATTCCTTTTCAGTTTTTTACAGAAAATTCATCAGATTAACTAGTTTTTGAAGTAAATTGATTTATATTTGCAATATTGAGATTTTCAATAAAAATCAATAAAATTAAAAATTAGCCAAGCGACTAAGTCTTTACCTGAAATCAAAAAAAGTTATAAGACTTTTTAAATTGGTCAAATAGAGTTAAATTTAATCTATAATATTTATAATTATGAAAACAGCGGATAAAAAACAGCAAGATATCGGCATGATTGTAATGATTTTGGGAACTGCATTAATTTTATTATGGATAGGAGTTTTCAAGTTTACACCCACCGAAGCTGAAGCAATAAAACCTCTGATGCAAAATCAACCATTATTATCTTGGATGTACAGCATCTTAGGGGTACAAGGCGTTTCTAACTTCATCGGTATTGTAGAAATCGTAACGGCAATTTTACTTATTTTAGGATTAAATTTTAAATTACTTTTAAAATACGCAGGAGCTTTACTCATCTTAACATTTACTATTACCATCAGTTTTATCTTCACCACCCCAGGAGTGTGGAGAAGTGTGGATGGCGTACCTGTTACAGACTTCTTTATCTTAAAAGATCTAATTCCTTTAGGTTTGGGGATCAAGCTTTTAAATGACTATAAGAAGTTATAAAAGCTTCCTGAAATGAAGTGGTTAAGTCTATAAAAGTATAAAGATGCACGGCTTCTATAACTTTTATCAAACCCATTGTTAAACTATACCGATTTTCTCACAATGGGTAGCACTTCACCTTTCATCAGAGCATATTTCTTCTGCTCTTCTTCCGTAAATTGATGAGAACCAAAGTCTTTCGTTACATCAAATCCCACATCTTCCAGCCGTTGAAAATAATCCATTCCATACCATCTCACATGGTCATATTGCCCAAAATGTTTTTTTCTTTCTTCGGGAGATTGAATGGTAAAATCCTCGTAAGTTTTTTCTAAATCACTTTTCATTGGCACTTGCAAGATGCCCCAGCCGCCTTTTTTCATCACCCGATATAATTCTTGCATAGCCCGAGTATCATCTTCGATGTGTTCCAGCACGTGGTTGCAGAAAATCACATCAAAGGTTTCATCATCAAAAGGAAGGTGGAGCAAATTGGCCTTCACGTCTGCTAGCGGACTA
Organism: Candidatus Ornithobacterium hominis; assembly: GCF_951229915.1. Taxonomy (GTDB): domain Bacteria; phylum Bacteroidota; class Bacteroidia; order Flavobacteriales; family Weeksellaceae; genus Ornithobacterium; species Ornithobacterium hominis. Next base: position 710,636 of record NZ_OX579588.1, read on the forward strand.
TGAAGATCGGCAGTGGTGTAATCTAAATTTTTTAAGGCTTTAAATTTTTTGTAAAAACTTTGCTCTGGAGCCATGTGTAAAATTTTTAAAGGCTTAGAAAAAAAATCAGTTTCTCTTTTGAGGTAAAGCCACATTAGCCGATGCCTTTCCAGTGAAAGTGTGGATGGAGAAAGTGCATTCGCTCTTGATTTTCCATAGCCGTATGGCAGGAATTTCCTGAATTTTTTTCCATCAATCGGGTCTACAAACTGATTGCCACGATAATAAAAAATAAGTAAAGGTTTCACCCAAAAGCTCAAACGAATCAACCACGGGCGGGGCACGAAATTTAAAATAAATTTAAGCAATTCATTCATTATAAGTGAATTAATGATAAATCATCGATGGTTCAAAGTGATTTTTGATTAGATTCAGTATTTGATGTATTTTCACTCACTTCAACCTGAGAAATTTCTTCTTTAAATTTAGCCAATTCTACTTGAGGCAATTGCTTCACCAACGTCAAAAGTTGTTTGTAATTAAGATTAATTTCTATTGTCATCATTTAAAAATAAATAATTCTACTGAATTTCAATCATTTAAAACTCAATCTACAAAAGCGTCATCAAACAAAAACTCCTTTTCTTCATCACTTTCAATGCCCAAAGCATCATAAATGTATTGAAACGTAGAAAGCAATCTTGGTTTGCCATCAATCATGGTTACATCATGCTCAAAATGAGCTGAATAGGAATTGTCTTTACTTGTTACCGTCCAGCCATCTTTATGAAATTTCACTCGTTTTGTACCCATATTAATCATGGGTTCAATTGCTAAAACCATTCCATCTTTCAATACTTTCCCTGTGCCTCTTCTGCCATAATTCGGCACTTGTGGTTCTTCGTGCATATCTCTCCCCAAGCCATGGCCGCAGAGTTCTCTCACTACACCATAGCCTTCTTTTTCGTTATAAATTTGAATGGCATGGCATATATCGCCCAAGCGATTTCCTTTCTTGAACTGGCGGATCCCAGCGTATAAACTTTCTTTCGTTACTTTCAAGAGTTTCTCAACCTCTGGCGAGACTTCTCCGATTTTAAACGAATAAGCATGATCGCCATAAAATCCATTCATGTAGACACCGCAATCCACCGATACGATATCGCCTTCTTGCAATGGTTTATCGTTGGGGATACCGTGTACCACTTGCTCGTTTGGCGAGATGCACAGCGATTTTGGGAAATCATACATACCAAGAAAAGCGGGATAAGCACCGTGGTCTCTGATGAAGGCGTCTCCTAAATCATTAATCTGCTGTGTGGTGACGCCTGGGCCAATGATTTTTGCGATTTCGCCTAGAGTTTTAGAGACTAACAAAGCACTTTCACGCATCAGTTTCAGTTCGTCTATACTCTTTATGATGATTTCTGCTTTTGCCATGTTTATTATTTTATAAAATCTTCACAAAGTTAATAAATAGGTTTCTTTTAAAATAATTTTGTAGTTTTGAATAAGATTATTCATCTATTTAATTATTTGGTAGTCAATTAAATATACGATTTTTTAATCAAATGGACAATCTTTTTTCTTTTTTTATTCCTAAATGCACAACAGGTTTTAATAATTAATTTCTTATTAAATTTCAAAAGCCCCCCCCCTTGATAATCGTTTTCAGGCGCTTCGGGTAGTTGTGATTTTAAAGAAAAAAGTTTTGTGTGATTTAACAGAAAATTCATATATTTGCAATCCTTTTAAACGGCGAGGTAGCTCAGATGGTTAGAGCGCAGGATTCATAACCCTGAGGTCGGCAGTTCGATTCTGCTCCTCGCTACTTTTCAAAGCCATTGATAATCAGTGTTTAAAGCAAAGATTTCAATGGCTTTTTTTGAAGAAATGATTCTAAGCGAGTACGAAAGCGAGTACAAAATGAAATGGACTAAACCGAAAATTTATAAACCTAAAAAAGGACGTTGGTATATATATTATAACTATCAGCATCCAACTGAAGTTAATAAATTAGGTAGACCAAAAATGGTTCGATTCAAATTACCTAGCTTCGGATTGAATAAAAAATATAGTAATTATAAAGATAGACTTGAAGCTTTTTAAAGATTGTACGGAGTGCCCAAATTTTTCCTGCCATTAGCTCCATTAACTCGCTTTCGTTGATGGGGTTTCTTTTCTTTCTCATACTTCTATTATTTTTACAAATTCCTTAATAAAGTCGTCCAGAGAAATTAAATCCTCGCAAGCATCGCTATGTATTTCGATTGAATGATGAAGAAAATGCAAAGTTTTTTATCCTTGTTTGAACAATCGGGAATGAAGTATAAAGCCCATTTTATTACTTCAGTTCTTTTCAATAGAGAAATTAAAACGGTAAAAATTGATAAAACAGCCATTGATTTTTATACCAAACTCACCGAGTTAAACGCTCAATTTAGAAAAATAGGCGTCAATTATAACCAGATTGTCAAGATACTTTACCGCCATAACATCTTATACGCACATCAAAAGATGAAGTTTCAGAACAAGCCTTAAAAAATCCTCTGCCTCAAAAAAAATAAATTTGCGTAATTCAAAAACGTAAAATACATTTGCGGGCAGGTTGAGAAAGGTGAAAAATCTCAACGGAAAATTTTAACAAAAAAATAACGAAATTTTAACAAATGAAATTTGTGAGTTTCAAAATAAAGTGTAAACACACACACACACACACACAAGTAATGAGCTAAACAACTCATTATCAATAACTTATAATAAATTTTTGCTTCCCCGTGGGAGCGAACCGCAAAGCCGTGCAAGAAAATCTTGTGCGGTTTTTCTATTTTCACCTGTGTGAAAGTAGTAATTTCTTCAAAAAAGAAGAGCCTCACGGGTTGGGGCTCTTTCTAAATGAAGAAGCAAAAAAAAGTTGAAAAAAAACAGCAAAAATTTAATTAAGAAAAGAATAAATCAATAAAATATTAACCAAAAAAATAAAACAAATGAAGAAATTATTATTTTCTTTAGCCGTATTATCAGCGGTTGCGGTCACCGCTCAGGTGGGCATTAACACAGATACTCCACAGGCGACATTAGACATCAGCGCAAAAGGCAAACAAGAAGGTGACTTGCGCATAGAAGGTGTTGATAGATTATACGGAGTTGATTGGATTCTGACTTGGGATGAAAAAGACAAAAAGGTAAGAAAAATGTCGATTAAAGACATAGAGTGGGATATAAAAAATAGAGAGATAATTGATTACATTAAGGGTGCGGTAAAAAATCCAAATGAGGTCATAGAAAAGATAAGAAAATGCCCTGAAGATAGATTAGTATATGATAAATTATTTAGGAAAGATAATGGCAAGCATGATTTTGTGTATTGCGCTACAATTGTAACTGGTAAAGTGAACGATAAAGAATACAAAAGAACATGGCTCAACCTCAACCTTGGTGCAGAATACGCCAACATCCATAGTCCTCATTTTGAACCTACCGTTAGTAAAACAGGCACAGATGCCCATAATGAGGCTAAAACCTACGGTTCATTATACCAATGGCAGCGAGCGAGTGATGGGCATGAGTTTAGGGGTTCACAAGTTACCGATAAAAAAGCCTCAAGTTGGACAGAAACAGACGAAGCAGCAGGGAAGTTTATTACTTCTGACGATGGTCATTGGGTAAGTAATCCTTCACCAGACCTTAACTTGTGGCAAGGAGGAGCAGACAGAGTTAATAACCCTTGCCCGTCAGGTTACCATGTTCCGACTATGGAGGAGTGGAAGGAATTACTCAATGCTGTAGGAAGTAATAATCAAATGTATACACAGAATAAGTTGCCAAACCTTGTAGCTGCTGGCATCATCCATCACCGTGACAGTACGCTGGTCCTCGAGGGTTCTCACGGGTACTACTGGAGTAGCTCTGCTTACGACGACAGTAGCTACGCTCACGCCATGTACTTCCTCCCTGGCAGCGGTACGATCGACTTCAACTACCGATCTGAAGGGCTTAGCGTGCGTTGTATTAAGAGTAATTAAACGTTTATTTAAAATCAGAAAATCATCAATTAAAATTAAAGGCTTAGAGAAAAATTTTTTAAGCCTTAAAAAATTTTTCTCTAAGGCTTAATTTTTTTTAGATAAAAAAATCAGTTAAAAACCAAACCAATTTTTCTTTTTCTTAGTTTCAGCCTCTAGCCCGTCGTCGTTTAATGAAAATTCAACCTTGTTTTTGATGATATGATACACTTCTCCCCAGCCTGGGAATCCCCCTAGATTTCTGTCATCTATGAATAAATCGGCATTTAATTTCCGGCTCGCTTCTGAAGGATCGTAATTCTCTCCTTCAAAACTATTATTCACTGCGTAAAATTCTATGCCGTTTTTTCTACAAAACTCTATGGCTTCATCTAAAGTTTTGCCATGACGATAAGTCCACAGAATTAGGCGATGCCCATCTTCTTGTAGTTTTTTTAAAGTTTCAAAAGCAAACATTTTAGCTCTCCCAACGCTTGGGTAAGCATCCTCTACGATGGTCCCGTCAAAATCAACCGCTATAATTTTACTCTCGAGTTTCATATTTTCTCTATAATGATGTTTCCATTCATTTCTTTAGGAATTTCCACGCCCATGTAATTTAAAATACTTGGTGCTAAATCACCTAATTTTCCATTTTTTAATTTAATATTTTCATCTTCTTTCGTCAAAAAGAAAAAAGGTACAGGAGAGGTAGTGTGTTGTGTATTGGGGCTACCATCTTCGTTAATCATCAAATCTGAATTTCCGTGGTCGGCAATGATGGCTACAGCGTAGTCGTTTTCCAAGGCCACATTGCAAATAGCCTCGGCACATTGGTCTACAACCTCACAAGCCTTCATTGCAGCTTCAAAAACACCCGTATGCCCCACCATATCAGCATTGGCAAAATTTAGACAAATGAAGTCAGCTTCTTTTTTATTCAACTCTGGAATGATTTTGTCTCGAATGTCAAAAGCTGACATTTCTGGTTTCAAATCATAGGTTGCCACATCTTTAGGCGATGGGCAGAGAATTCTAGATTCACCGTTGAATGCTTCCTCTTTTCCGCCAGAGAAGAAGAAAGTCACGTGCGGGTATTTCTCTGTTTCAGCAATTCTGATTTGTTTCTTTTGATTTTGGGCTAGAACCTCTCCCATGGTGTTGGTTAACTTGTCTTCATCATACAAAACATGAACTTTATCAAAGGCTTCATCATATTTTGTCATCGACACAAAATACAAATCTAGCGGATGCATGTTTTGCTCAGGGAAGGCAGTTAAAAATAAGGCTTCCGTAATTTGGCGTGGGCGGTCGGTACGGAAATTAAAGAAAATAACGACGTCTCCATCTTTGATTTTTGCAACAGGTGAGCCGTCAGGATTTGTACAAACGATGGGTTTGATGAACTCATCGGTCACATCATTGTCATAAGATTTTTGAATAGCTTCTAATGGTTTTTCTGTCTTTTCACCCACAGCATTGGTCATTACATCATAGGCTAATCTTACTCTTTCCCAGCGATTATCACGATCCATGGCGTAATATCGCCCCACAATACTGGCAAGGCGAGCATTGGCTTGGCTTGCTTTGCTTATGATGTCTTCGATGAATTTTTTACCACTTTTAGGGTCACAATCGCGGCCATCGGTAAAGGCATGAATGTAGCAATTCTTAACTTTAGCTGCGTGAGTCTCGTCCAATAAAGCTTTCAAATGATTGATATGAGAATGCACTCCGCCATCGCTCACTAACCCGATGAGGTGCAGGTCTTTATGATTTTGATTAGCATATTCAAACGCTGCTTGTAGTTCCTTATTTTGCCCTAAAGTTTTATCTTGAATTGCTAAATTAATTTTAGCTAAATTTTGATAAACCACTCGGCCAGCACCAATGTTCATGTGTCCGACTTCAGAATTTCCCATTTGCCCTTCTGGTAAGCCTACAGCGAGTCCAAAAGTCGTCAAATTAGCATGTGGATATTTGATATAGCAATTGTCTATAAATGGAGTCTGGGCTTGAGCAATGGCAGAAACTTTAGGGTTTATGCTTTCTCCCCAGCCATCTAAAATCATTAAAAGGACTTTTTTATTCATTGTTCTAGCTTTTATTGTTTGGCAAATTTAGTAATATCAAGCTTGATTTTCCAATATTTTCAGCCTATAAAATAGCTGATATTTTTTTGGTTAAATTTTCTAACAAAGCTATTTTTTCTTGGGAAATAGCATTTTTCTGATGCGAATCAATATCAATTTGCCCAATATTTACACCATTTTTAAAGATTGGAACGACGATTTCAGACTGCGTATCTATACTGCAAGCCAAATAATTATCCTCAGCAGCAACATCTTGAGAAATGAAGGTTTTGTTGGAGACTGCAACTTGCCCACAAATTCCTTTGCCAAACGGGATTTTAGTATGTTCAGTAGCGGCGCCAGCATATGGGCCTAGATTTAGAATTTGCTGTTCGTTATCTTGAAAATAGAAGCCAACCCAATCAAATCCGTCGATTTCATTCTTGAGCAGCTGGCAGATTTTAAGTAATTTTTCATCTATCGAAGAAGAATTATTAATGATAATATCTATTCTTTTATTAATTTTATCCATCATTTCAATTTTTGTCAAAAATAAATAATTCTTGCCAAATGGAGCTTTGGAAAAAATATAAGATATTGATTTTGCTGATAGGTAAATTTTTTTTCACCTATTTGATTTTAACGCTTTTGTACAGTTGGTATCTCAATCTTTATCTCACAGATTTGAAAATCGCAGACCCTTTCACTGGCTGGGTATCAGATTCTGTAGGGTATCTCATGCGGCTTGTAGGCTTTGATGCTGAAAATCACCAAATAGAAGGAGAAGCTTTTCGCCGCTTCTATCTCGATGGCTTCTATTGCTCAAGCGTGAACGAAGGTTGTAATGCCATTTCAGTAATGATTATTTTTGTCTCTTTTGTGGTAGCTTTTGGCAAAAAATTTATGCCCACGTTTTTATACATTCTCTTAGGGCTTGTTTTGTTGCATATAACCAACCTTTTCCGAATTTCTTTACTAAATTATATTTTCACATACCATCCGCAATACGAGAAGTTTTCGCACGACATTTTATTTCCGCTTATCATTTACGGAATGGTAATTATTCTTTGGTTGATTTGGGTGAGATATTTTTTAATTAACACGAAAGACGATGAAATTTAAATCGAAATATCTTCTCATTTTTTTATTGATAATTATTTTGGCGTCGATTCGCTTTTTTGAGGAAAAACTATTTTACGACCCATTGTTAAATTTTTTCAAGCAGGATTTCATCAACGCTTTATTCCCAGAATTCAATTTACATCATCATTTGTGGAGCGTTAGTCTTCGGTTTTGGTTCAATAGCCTTGTGAGTTTAGCGATTCTATATTTAATCTTTCAGAAAAAGCCTCTTATCAAAATAGCTTTTTTGATGTATGCTATTATTTTCTTAATTTGTTTAAGCCTTTATTATTATTTCATTATAACCGAATTTCAGTGGGGGTTTACGGCAGGTTTTTATATTCGTAGAATTCTGATTCAGCCAGTTTTATTATTGTTATTAATTCCTGCTTTTTGGTATACAGAGAAAGAGTTAAGACAATAAAGACAATAAATTTTTAACTTTGAGGAAAATATTAAATCATGAATCTACAATCTATTATAGAAAAAGCTTGGGAAAACAGAGAGCTTTTGCAGCAAGAGGAGACTCAAAACGCAGTAAAAGAAGTTGTTAATCAATTAGATGCAGGGAACTTACGTGTGGCAGAACCAGCAGAAGATGGCTGGCAAGTGAACGAATGGGTAAAAAAAGCCGTGGTAATGTATTTCCCTATTGCCAGAATGGAAACAATAGAAGTTGGGCCGTTTGAATTTCATGATAAAATTCCATTAAAGAAAAATTATGCCCAAAAAGGCGTTCGAGTGGTTCCTCACGCAATTGCAAGGCACGGTTCTTTTGTGGCAGAAGGTGTGATAATGATGCCGTCTTACGTGAACATCGGAGCATATGTAGATAGCGGCACCATGGTAGACACTTGGGCTACAGTGGGAAGTTGCGCCCAAATCGGGAAAGACGTTCATTTGAGCGGAGGCGTAGGCATTGGCGGTGTTTTAGAACCCTTGCAAGCAGCTCCTGTGATTATAGAAGACAATGTGTTTATTGGCTCTAGATGCATCGTTGTAGAAGGCGTAAGAGTGGGCAAAGAAGCAGTTTTAGGAGCAAATGTGGTACTGACGGCTTCTACCAAAATTATAGACGTAACGGGCAATGAGCCCAGAGAGTTAAAGTCTTATGTTCCAGAACGTTCAGTAGTGATACCAGGAAGTTATACCAAAAAATTCCCCGCAGGAGAATTCCAAGTGCCATGTGCTTTAATCATAGGGAAAAGAAAAGAATCTACCGACAAAAAAACATCATTGAACGATGCTTTGAGAACGCACCATGTGGCGGTATAAATTTTTTAAGCCTTGAAAAATTTTAAGCCTTGAAAAATAAATTATTTTGAAAGCAATCTATGCAGAAGCATTAGATTCTGGAGATGAAGCTCGAGCACAAATGGCTGAAAAAAATGATTATAGACATTCATTGTAAGGATTTTACTTGTAATAATGTAATAAAGTTTAAATTATAACGCCACTTGCAAGAGCTGTTGAATGAACTTTTTAGGATAATACTTTCTGATAAACGCTCATATATTTCTCTAAAAACAAATCTTCAGAAAAATAATTTCGGTATAAAGCTTTGATTTCCGTATCTTTTAACCGAATGGCTTTTGCATAATTTTCTTTCCAATTTTCGATGTTATAATCTTTCTGAACCAAGAAGGGATAATGTTTTTGAATAATTTTTACCGATTCGCCAACATCAGAAACCAAAAAAGGTATTCCCTGAGCTAAATATTCTACGATTACCAGCGGATCCCCTTCAGAAATCGAGGGTAATAAAGCAAATTCATAACGTTTCAATTCAGGCTGAACATTAAAGCAACCCGTTTTGAAATGAATTTTATCTTCATAATTCAAGGTTTGAATTAGTTTACAAAGTTTTTCGTAATATTCACCTTCGGTTTCTGCACAATAAATGCTGAGTTCTTTCCCCACCTCAGCAGCAAAGCGGATGGCAAATTCATGATTTTTCACAGGCTTTAAATTTCCTGTCATCACCCAGCCTTGGGCAGATTCACCAGAATTTGTGGCATATTGTGCCACGAAATTATTAATCATAAACACATTCTCAGGCTTCATTTTCACATTATTAATCGCCCAATCTGTGAGCAATGCAGAACAGCCAATATACACCTTTGGCTTAAAAATCGTACGATAAAACATAGGGACATGTTTTTTTACGGCAATTTTACCATAATGGTCATGAAAAACAATTTTTCTTTTCCCCCCAAATAGTAGGAAAGCCTTTTGCACAAATCTGTATACCTGCCTCATGTGAACGTGCACAATATCAGCATCTTGTGCCTCTTGAGTAAATTTTTTATAAGCCTTAAATTTACTTTTCTTTTTATCCAGAATCACTACGTCCACACGCTCATCAAGCAAATCAAAAAGCTGACCGATTTGATCAAATACAATTAATTTGACCTCATGCTCATTTCTCACAAAAAGATTACATAAATTCACACAAACTCGCTCTGCTCCCCCGATTCCTAATTGGTCTATGACTTGGGTAATTTTCATAAAAAAGAATTAAATTGATTACTTCTCTACCCCGAAAGGCGAAAAAGTTATTTTTTGATTTCGGGTACTTTTCCTGATTTCCTCGTTGATTTCCCAGCTTTTTTGGTTTACATAGCCACGAGCATGGTCTAGGTGCAGGCAAATCGCCTTGTACCTGATTTGCTTTCCTCTAATTTTAGCATTCTCCAAACGCTCACCCAATTCCCTATCCTCACCCCCATATTGCATTCTCTCATCAAATCCATTAGCGGCAAGAATATCTTTTTTCCAACCAGAAGAATTATGCCCATTCCAAGTCGGTTTGGTGCTTGTGATAGTGTTCATAATGCTTAATGCAAATTTATTTTTAATCAACTTTAAATTTTTGATAGAATTTTTTAAACCTTTATTTTTCAGCCAATTCAAGTCAAAACAATTTTGACTGAAAATATCTTTTTTTTGAATCATTTGTGAAGTTTCCATAGAAAGTTTAAAGTACCCGCCAGATAAAAATCGCCCTTCAGCTCTTTGGTTGATGTGAGTTTCCACAAAATCTTTGCGAGGAATACAATCACCATCGCTAAATATAAGATAATCAGCCGCAGAAGCTAATATCGCTTTATTCAGAATTTTAGTTTTTTGAAATCCATCATCAGGATGCCAAACATGCTTCAATTCATAGTTTAACAAAGGTTTGATTTGCGAAATCAGTGCCCGTGTTTGCTCGCCCGAACCATCATCGGCCACAATCAATTCAAAATTGCCAAAAGACTGAATATGGTAACCCCAAAGCACTTTTTCTAACCATTTTGGCTGATTATAAGTGCTAATAATAATGCTTACTTGCTTACTCACAAAAACAAAAATATTGATTTTATTTCAGCTCTTTTATATGGCATTCTATTTTTTGGCTTAAATTTGAAGTTCCATGAAAAATAAATAAACCTTAAATTCATGAGAAAATTAGAATAAATGGCAAATCATACGATAAATGCAAATATCTTAATACTAGGAAGTTATAACGCCGCAGGAAATGTCTTTTATTCTGAACTAGAAACATTTACTGCTTTGCAAAAAAAAGGGCAAAAAATAGCCGTTGCAGGAGAAGCTTCACAAGAGGTGGAGCAGTATTTTAAAGAACGTCAGATTGAGTTTTACAACATAAAACCTAAGGGAAAATTTGACAAAGAATTTACTCGAAAAATTCAAGAAATTATTCGAAAAAATAAAATAAACATTCTCTATGCCAGAATTGGTAAATACCTGAGAAGCATTATATTATTCATCAAAAAAGAAAATTTCAAGATTGTAACTTACTATGGATCTGGTAGTTTACATTGGCATGACCCTTCGGCGTACCTTTCTTATTTACATCCCAAAGTTGATTATATCATTTGCAATAGTGATTTTGTTTATCGGCACGTCAGAAAACAATTGTGGAAAAAATCTAAGGCTTTAAAAATTTATAAAGGCTATGATGCTGAATGGTTTAAAGAGGTTCAAGCTTTTGATTATCAGAGTTTAAATATTCCAAAAGAAACCATCAAAGTAATTTTAGTAGGCAGAAACGATAAAGTGAAAGATATTCCGACTTTTTTGAAAGCGGCAGAGAAACTTCAGCCTATGCAGAATATTCATTTTATATTAGTCGGGCAAGGATTGGAAAAGCAAAATTTTCAAAAAATTTCTAAAGGCTTAAAAAATATACATTTTTTAGGTTACCGCCAAGATGCTCCAGAACTTATCAAAGGAGCTGATGTTTATGTACAAACTTCATTATCAGAAGGTTTAGGAAGGGCCATTAGCGAAGCAGCTGCCATGGGGAAGCCTGTGGTGATGACAGATGCTGGCGGTTGCACCGAACTTGTAGACCCTGATGAAAGCGGCTATATTGTCCCGATTGGTGCAGAAGATGCTTTGGCTGAAAAAATTCAAAAACTAGCAGAGAATCCTTCTTTGCGTGAATATATGGGTAAAAATGCTGAGAAAAAAATTCAAACAGAATTAAATGTAAAAGGCACAATATCAGATTTCTATCAATTTTTCCAAAAAATAAAATAAATGCAAAAAATAATTGAAGCCTTAAAAAATAATGGCATTGTTTTGATGCCTACGGATACCACCTTTGGGCTTAGTGCTTTGGCTTTTGAGCCAGAAGCCTTTACTAAGTTGAGAGGTATAAAAAAAAGAGACCCTAAAAAAACTTTTTTGCTACTAGTGGCGAGCGAAGCGCAATTGCAGCGTTTGGTCAACGTATCAGATTTGGCGTGGGATATTATGGATTATTCAGAGAAGCCAGTCACGTTGATTTATGATGACATTTTGGAAGTTCCAGATTATTTACTTTCTCCAGAAGGAAGCATTGGTATTCGCTTGACTAGAGACCAAAATTTAATCAAAATCATTCAGAAAGTGGGGCAACCGTTGCTTTCTACATCAGCAAATTTATCAGGACAGGCATCACCCAAGCAATTTGAAGAGATTTCAGAAGAAATTAAAAAAGGAGTGGACTATATAGCCGCGGAAGCGCCTCTTTTTACCCCCAAATATGAGTCGTCAAGTATTATCTCTTTATCTAAAACGGGAGAGATAAAAGTGCTGCGCGCTTGAAAAAATAGCAATTATTTGATATTTAAAGTTTAATTGCTAAAATCTCAATCTATTAAAAATCAAATGATTGAAAAAGAAATAAAAGTCTTAAAAAAAAACATTTAAAACCAAAAGGGAAAAAACGGATTTGAAATGATTAACTTTGCATTATGAATCTGAAAGAAGCTTTAAAAAATTTGGTTTTTAAAGAAATTTCTAAAATCGCAGAAGAAATGAATGCTCCTGTTTTTGTGATTGGAGGTTTTGTACGAGATTTTTTGTTAAACCGAAGAGATAAAAAGGATGTAGACATAGTGATAGAAGGGAGCGGCATAGAATTAGCTCAAAAGATAGCTCAAAATTTACCAGGTTCCTCTAAGGTCAAAGTTTTTAAAAGATTTGGTACAGCGATGTTCCGTTACAAAGATATTGATTGGGAATTTGTTGGCGCACGCAAAGAAAGCTATAGCGAAAATAGCCGAAAACCTGCGGTAGAAAATGGAAGTATAGAAGATGACCAAATGCGCAGGGACTTCACAATCAATGCTTTGGCGATTTCGCTTAATGAAAGCAACTACGGGGAATTTATAGACCCGTTTGGCGGGTTTCAAGATTTGGAAAATAAAATTATTCGCACACCGCTAGCCCCAGAAATCACTTATTCAGACGACCCATTACGCATGATGCGCGCTATCAGGTTTGCTGCTCAGCTTGACTTTGATATTGAAGCAAAATCATTCCAAGCGATAAAAGAAAATGCGCAGCGAATGGAAATTTTGTCAAAGGAAAGAGTCATGGCTGAATTTAATAAGATTATGCTGACAAGGCGACCTTCCTACGGATTGAAATTATTGGAAAAATCAGGTTTACTAGATTTTATTTTGCCAGAGCTTTTAGCACTCAAAGGCATTGAAGAAATAGACGGACAAACGCACAAAGATAACTTTTGGCACACGCTAGAAGTGGTAGATAATATTAGCCAAACGACAGGAAATCTTTGGCTACGTTGGGCGGCTTTGTTACACGATATTGGCAAAGCTCCGACCAAAAAATTTGATAAAAAAATAGGTTGGACTTTTCATAATCATGAATTTGTGGGGAGTAAATTGATTCCAGGCATTTTCAGGCGTTTGAGATTGCCAATGGGGGGGGAGATGAAGTATGTGAAAAAAATGGTGATGCTCAGCTCACGCCCGATTCCGTTGATAAGCGATGAGGTGAGTGACTCAGCTCTGCGACGTCTTTTGTTTGATGCAGGAGATGATTTAGAAGATTTATTTCTGCTGTGTAAAGCGGACATCACGACCAAGAATAAGGCAAAACAGCAACGTTTTCAGCAGAATTTTGAAAAAGTAGAGCGGAAAATTATAGATTTAGAGGAAAGAGACCAAATCCGTAACTTTCAGCCACCCGTTAGTGGAGAAGATATCATGCAGCTATTCGATATTCAGCCGTGTAGAGAGGTGGGAGTTTTAAAGAATAAAATTAAAGAAGCAATTCTAGATGGCAAAATTGAAAATGAGAGAAATGCTGCGCTAGTTTTTATGGAAAAAGAGGGGGGGGAATTAGGCTTAAAACTTGCTAAAACATATCAGAAATCGTAAAAAATGAATTTGAAAATTAGGGTTATTTTAGATGCCAAGAAAGATGTATTTCGAGACATTCAAATAAGTGGAAAACAAAATCTTTTGTCATTTCATCGTATTGTAAAAGAAGCTTTTGATTTAGAAGGAGAAGAAATGGCGTCGTTCTATTTGTCGAACGAAAACTGGTTTCAGGGAAGTGAAATTCCTTTAGAAAATATCTTTGATGAAGAAGGAGGTGAGACGATGGCAAAAATTCAGCTCAATGAAGTTATGGGGCAAGTCGGAAGGCGAATGATTTATGTCTATGATTTCTTTAATATGTGGACATTTTTTTGTGAAACGATTGAACGTGATGAAAAAGAAGCAGCTACAGCGGTCGTTTATTCTTACGGTAAAATGCCAGATAAAGCCCCTGTGAAGGATACTATGGATTTCTTTATAGAGGAAAATGAGGATGAAATATCTCCAAAACGCGATGATATTTTTGATGATGATGATTTTAATGAATATTATTAAATCATGTTTA